>JAGHVB010000006.1 GCA_018064525.1 Candidatus Treponema merdequi
TAAGTTTCAAATTCTATATTCAAATGTATTCTACTCCTAATGCTTTAAGCTCATTCCGAATCTTCTGAACCTTATCAGCCGGAAATCTACTTCCTATGCAGTTCGTTAGCAAACGCACTTTAATTCCCTCATTAATTGCACCCTTTGCTGTTTCTCCGACACAACAGCATTCGTCAAGACCACATAGAGTCACTTCCTTGTACCTCTGCTTTTTCATAAACGCGCTGAAAGTCTTCGCGGTAAATGCATCCGATCTATTCTTTTCAAAAAAATAATCGGATACAACATTTACTCCCTCAAAGAGCTCCGCCCCTTCAGTTCCTCTTATAGAATATCCGACTCCCCATAATAATTTAGATAGGATGTGTTTTATATATATAATGTCATAGCCCTTATTTTTATATAAATCTATAACTCGATTTACATTCCCAACAAGAGATTCTGTGTCATAATTAAATATAGGCTTTCTCTTATCCCAAAGAAAATCCTTCTGCATATCTATTATGATAAGTGCTTTTTTTTCTAACATTGATTTCCTCGTTTCCTACTTCTTCTATCATCTTTTGCCGTTATTTCATCAAATCAGAATTTACCTACAAATTCTAAAGATGTTGATATTATTGAAGTATCCGCAAATTAAATTTACGTTTACCTAATTATATCACAAATTAAATCCATTCACCACGAATCTTATAAGGCGTAATTTCAATATTCCATGGCAGTAGTTTACAGCTTCCTTTGTCTTTGAGGAATCAAGAATCATTTCCTTCTGTTTCTTTTCAAGAAGCCATTGCTGCAAGAATTTCCCGGATCACCCATGCAGACAAAGTATTTGGTTTAATGCCGTATTCGGGAGCGAATACTGTCTGTGATTTTCCTGACTGGATGTATTCCTCAACAATTTTCTGACGTTCTTCACGACTGTAATTTGATCTCATAATTTCTTCCACCTTGGGTAGAAGTTTAGTTCAAAGATTTATTTTGGGAAAATACATGAGAATTGACGGTTACAATTTAACAGTTGGAATTTAAAAGCGATCTGCTTGTGAAGGCAGATCGCTTTTTTTGTGTAATTTACTTCTGTCCGTAGTATGCATTCGGGCCGTGCTTTCTTTCGTAGTGTTTGTTTAAAACATAATCGGGAAGCGGTTTCCAGTCAGGGTTTATCTGCATTGTCATCCATGCCATTTTTGCAACTTCTTCGAGGACGGCAGCGTTGTAAACAGATTTGTCAGCGTTTGGTCCCCATGTAAAAGGTCCGTGTCCTGCAACGAGAACCATCGGATTTTCTGATGGAATGAGCGGTTTTAATGCAGTTCCATCAAAGCCTTTTGCTCCGACAGTTTCAGGGCGTAAGAAAGTATTTGCAATTAAAATTCCAGTTTCTTTTTCGTAGGCTGTTTCGACTGCCTGTTTTGTAATCATCGGAGTGCAGACAACCTGGTTTGCGCTGTGGTCTGCGTGAGTTGTTCCGAGAAGTGGAATGCATCTGCACGCCTGAGCCCATGCTGTTGCGTGTGGTGAATGTGTGTGTGTGATTCCACCGATGTCTGAAAATTCTTTGTACAGGATGGCGTGTGTCGGTGTGTCAGATGACGGATTTAATTTGCCTTCGACTTTGTTGCATTCGAGGTCGACGATTACGATGTCATCAACTTTCATTTTGTCGTATGGAACGCCTGACGGCTTGATTGCGAAAACTGCTTTGTCTTTGTCAAAGGCTGAAACGTTTCCCCATGTATAAATTGCAAGTCCGCGTACCGGAATCTGCATGTTAGCTTCGAAAGCTTCTTCTTTTAGTGTCTGATAAATTGAACTCATAGTGTCCTTCTTCACTCGACAGCCCGCAGGCTGTCATGTGATTTTATTTTATTGCTTTAATTGCTGTTCTTTCAATGTCGAGTCCGGCAGTATAGTTTGCAAAGAATGCGTTGTAGCCTTCAATATCTTCTTTGTCTGCTGTGAATGTTACTGATTTGCTTGATGCAAAAACATTTTTATCAAGGTAATCTTCGAGTGACATTTCATTTTTCTTTACGACATATGATGCAAGAATTGCCATTCCCCACGGACCGCCTTCTCCGGCAGTTTCCATTAATGAAACAGGTGTGTGCATTGCAGATGCCATTGCAGTAAGTCCGGCTTTCTGTGTCTTGAAGAATCCACCGTGACCTGTGAGTCTGTCGATTTTTACATTTTCTTTTTCAAAGAGAATGTCCATTCCTGTTCTGAGTGCACCAAGTGAAGTGAAAAGCTGAGCACGCATAAAGTTTGCAAGAGTAAAATTATTTTCCTGTGTTCTTACAAAAAGAGGGCGTCCTTCTGACAAGTCTGTCATTGATTCACCTGAAATGTAGTTATATGGAATCAGGCCGCCGCAGTCTTTGTCTCCTTCAAGTGCTGCTCCTAAAAGTGAATCGTAAAGTTTGCCTTTGTTGATTTCAAAACCACATGTACTGATTGCTTGACCAAAGAGTTTGATCCATTTATCGTATTCTCCGGTACAGTTGTTTGCGTGTGCCATTGCTGTAAGATTTCCGCTTGGTGTTGTAACAAGGTCGATTTTTCCGGCGTATGTTTTTGAAAGATCTTTTTCAAGAACTACCATTGCAAATACAGAAGTTCCGGCTGATACATTTCCTGTTCTTTCACGAACAGAGTTTGTAGCAACCATTCCAGTTCCAGCGTCGCCTTCCGGTGGAGCAAGAGGAGTTCCGGCTTCGAGTTCGCCGTCGCGGTCAAGAAATTCTGCACCTTCTTCTGTAAGTTTTCCAGCATCAGCACCTGCCAAAAGTGATTCCGGTAAAATGTCTTTGAGCTTCCAGCCAAAGTTTTCTGATTTTACAAGGTCGTCAAACTTTGAAATCATTTTTTCGTTGTAATTTTTTGTATTGATGTCGATCGGGAACATTCCTGATGCGTCACCGATTCCGAGAACTTTTTTTCCGGTAAGTTTGAAGTGAATGAAACCGGCAAGTGTCGTAAAGAATGCGATGTCTTTGACATGCGGTTCTTTGTTTAAGATTGCCTGATATAGATGTGAAATGCTCCATCGTTCTGGAATCGGATAGTTGAATGTTTCTGAAAGTTTTTGTGAAGCCTCACCTGTGATTGTGTTTCTCCATGTTCTGAATGGAACGAGAAGTTTATTATTTTTGTCAAAAGCAAGATATCCGTGCATCATTGCACTGATTCCGAGTGATTTTAATTTTGTAAGTTTGACATCATATTTTTCTTTAATATCTCTTTTAAGGTCTGCGTAGCAAGACTGAAGACCGTTGTAAATCTCAGATTCTGAATATGTCCAGATTCCATTTACTAAAGAGTTTTCCCAGTCGAAAGCGCCCTGCGCAATCGGATTGTTATTATCATCAATGAGAACTGCCTTAATTCTTGTAGATCCGAATTCGATTCCAAGATAAGTATCTCCGTTTTTAATTAATTCTGCTGTTTTTGAAAGTTCCATTTAAAAAATCTCCTTCAAAGTATAATGTATCCGAGAAAAAAAAGTTGTCAATTGGAAAAGAACATTAAATTAAAAATACATAAAAATTTGAAAAAGATTCGTAAAAATTTAAACTTTTTTGCGGACGGGTAGATTCCACATAAAAAATTCCGAAATATTTGAAAATAAAAACCGAAAAATCCTCATTCAAAAAACGTTCAGACGGTTTTATTATGAACTCAAAATTGAGAACATCTATCAGGAGGAAAAAGTAGATGAAAAAAATTATCGCTGGTGTGGTTGCATTGGTTGCTGCTGCATGTTTATTTGTAAGTTGTGGTGGAAAGAAAGGTGGACAGATTAAAGTTGGTATTATCAACAATCCGCCTTCAGAATCAGGTTATCGTGCTGCTAACGTAAAAGACATGGAAACTGTTTTCTCTGCAGAAAAGGGATATAAAGTTTCTACATTCTACAGCCTTAAGAATGATGAACAGCTCAACGCTGCTTCACAGTTTATTACAGAAGGAGTTGATTACATCCTTCTTTCAGCTGCTGCAACAGACGGTTGGGATGCAGTTTTGAAAAATGCAAAGAAAGCCGGAATCAAAGTATTCCTCTTTGACCGTATGATTAATACTTCAGAAGATCTTTATGAAGCTGCTGTAGTATCTGACATGAGCAACCAGGGAACAACAGCTGTTAACTGGCTCAAAGCTCAGAACTTGAAAGAATACAACGTTATTCATATTCAGGGTGCTATGGGATCTGATGCTCAGATCGGACGTACTGCTGCTCTCGACAAAGAATTTGCAGCTGGAACAATGAAGAAAATCGTTCAGCAGACAGCTACATGGGACGAAGCAGAAGCTAAGAAAATCGTAGAAGCTGTTATCAACTCTGGTGAAAAATTCAATGTAATCTATGCAGAAAACGACGGTATGGCTAAAGGTGCAGTTGCTGCTCTTGATGAAGCTGGTATCACACACGGTGTTGGAAAAGATGTAATCGTTATGGGATTTGACTGCAACAAATGGGCTCTCCGCGAACTCAAAGCAGGAAACTGGAATTATGATGGACAGTGTTCACCATTCCAGGCTGAAGTAATCGAAAGAATGATCAAATCTGGAAATGTTCCTTCAAAGAAAGTTATCTCTGAAGAAAAAGGTTTTGACGCTACAAAGATTACAGACGGCGATATCGAGATTTATGGTCTTGGTGACTAATCCGTAATATTTTGAACGGAGCTGTTTAAATTGAATAAATGTCAAAGGCTTTTTGGCATGACAGGTCTTTTTAGGCAGCTCCTTTTTTTTGGGTTTTGAGATTCGGGTGGAATTTTCTTCACTGCGATTTGATTTAAGTAATTCGGGTATTAAAATGGAAAAAAATGTTGTTTTAACAATGCGCGGAATTTACAAAGAGTTTCCGGGCGTTAAGGCACTTCAGAATGTTGATTTTACTTTGCGTAAGGGAGAAATCCATGCGCTCATGGGTGAAAACGGAGCTGGTAAATCGACTCTTGTAAAATGTTTGACTGGCGTTTATGAAAAAGACAGTGGTGAGATTTGTATTGATGGAATAGAGGGCCAGGTTTCTATTCGTTCACCACAGGATGCTCAGAATCTGGGTATCAGTACTGTATATCAAGAAATTACACTTTGTCCAAATCTGACTGTTGCAGAAAACATGTTCATTGGACGGGGAAATTATACATTTATAAACTGGAAAGAACAGCAGGCACATGCTGATGAAATTTTACAGCGTCTTGGTGTTCCGGCACGCGCTTCTCAGCAGCTCGGAACATGTTCTCTTGCCGTACAGCAGATGGTTGCAATTGCACGTGCTGTTGATATGAAATGTAAAGTTTTGATTCTTGATGAACCGACTTCTTCTCTTGATGAAAAAGAAGTTGAACTTTTGTTTTCTTTGATGCGTGATCTGAAAAATAAGGGCGTTGGAATTATTTTCATTACACACTTCCTTGATCAGGTTTATGCAGTGTGTGACAAAATTACAGTTTTGAGAAACGGTGAACTTGTCGGCGAATATACAATTAAAGAGATGCCGCAGGTGGAACTTATTTCTGCCATGCTCGGTAAAGCACTTGATGATATTTCTAAATTGAAAAGCGAAAAAGGAAAATTCAATCCAAATGCAGAAAAAATTTATGAAGCTAAAGATCTTTCAAGTGCAGAAGGCGTAAAACCTTATGATTTTACTGTACGAAAAGGCGAAGTAAACGGATTTACCGGACTTCTCGGTTCTGGAAGAAGTGAAAGCGTTCGTGCAATTTTTGCTGCTGACCGTGTTACAGGTGGATCTGTAAAAGTAAACGGCAATGAAGTAAAAATCAAAAAACCGAAAGACGCAATGAAAAATGGAATCGGTTATCTGCCGGAAGACAGAAAGGGTGATGGAATTATTCAGGATCTTTCTGTAAAGGAAAATCTTTTACTTGCACAGCAGGTTTTAAAAGGATTTTTCCATCCATACAAAAAATCAGAGGCAGAAAAAATTGCAGATGAATATATCAAACTTCTGCAGATTAAAACTGCTTCAAAAGATACACCGATTAAATCTCTTTCTGGCGGTAACCAGCAGAAAGTTATTCTTGCCCGCTGGCTTTTGACTCATCCGCAGTACCTTATTCTTGATGAGCCGACACGAGGTATCGATGTCGGAACAAAAACAGAAATCCAGAAACAGGTTTTAAAACTTTCAAAAGAAGGCGTTGGAGTAACTTTCATCTCTTCTGAAATTCAGGAAATGCTTAATGTCTGTTCAAGACTTACAGTCATGAAAGACAGAAATATCGTCGGTGAATTAAAAGACGATGAACTCAGTCAGGATAACATCATGAAAACTATTGCAGGAGGAAATAACTAAAATGAGCGGAACAAAAAAAATTACTGAAAAATTAAAGAACCTTGCTTCTTCACAGTTAATTATTCCTGTAATTGCACTTTTAATTCTTGTTGTTTTTAATTTAATCAGAGATCCTTCTTTCTTTTCGATTGGAATTAAAACTAACAATCTTGGCAATAAAGTTTTAACAGGAAACTTAATCAGTATCTTGAATGGTGCATCAGAACTTGTAATTCTTGCAATTGGAATGACACTTGTTACTTCTGCGACAAAAGGACAGGACATCTCAATCGGTGCCTGTGCTGCAATTGCTGGAAGTGTATTTGTAAAAATCTTAAGAACAAATGTAATTACAGTTCCATTAATTGCATCAGGTGTTTTAGTTGCAGCACTCGTGGCAATTATTTTCTGTCTGTTTAACGGAATCTTGATAGCGAAGTTCAATATACAGCCGATGATTGCTTCGTTGATTTTGTATACAGCAGGCCGTCCGATTGCTTATTGGATTAATGGCGGTGCGACTCCAAATGTAGAAAGTAATCTTTTGGGTTATCTTGGTGGATTTATTCCTGGTTGTCCGATTCCAAGTCCGATTTTAATCGTAATAGCTTTTGTAATTTTAATTTGTCTTTTGTTAAAGTTTACAACACTTGGTCTTTTTATTCAGTCAGTTGGAATTAACGAACGGGCTTCTAAGTTGAATGGAATTAATCCGCTCTTTATGAAGATGCTTGTTTTTGTAATTCTTGGTGCATGTGTTGCGATTGCCGGTTCGATGAATGTCTGCCGCATTGGTCTGATTAATCATGAAAAGATTCTGCTTGATATTGAAATGGATGCGATTCTTGCAGTTGCAATCGGTGGAAACTCTTTAGGTGGTGGAAAATTTAAATTATCAGGTTCCATTATCGGAGCTTACATCATTCAGGCTCTTACAACAACTTTGTACGCGATGAAAGTTTCTTCAACTGACATCAAGGCTTATAAAGCAATTGTAATTATTATCATCGTTGTTGCAGGTTCTCCTGTTGTAAAAGAATTCTTTGCAAAACTTGTTAAAAAAATTACGGCAAAGAAATCTAAAGCAGTAAAAGTGGAGGCAAAGTAATATGAACTTAAAAGATTCAATTAAAAAGATTTTTAATAAAAATGATCAGCCGATTTCAAATACAACTTTGCTTTTAACAATTACCATCTGTACTTTTATTGCTATGTATCTTTTTGCGATGATTGTCTGGGGTGGAGGATTTCTTAATCCGCAGCAGTTCTTTAATATTTTTAATAACAATGCTTATCTGATAATCATTGCATGCGGTCTTTCAATTGTAATGATATCTGGCGGAATTGATATTTCTGTCGGTGGTCAGATTGCTCTTATTACAATGACAACTGCAGTATATCTTGAAAAAGCAGGCGGAAGTGTTTTGGGTGCACTTGCAATTGCACTTGCAATAGGTCTTGCATTTGGAATTGTTCAGGGATTTTGTATTTCGTATCTTAAAATTCAGCCGTTTATTGTTACACTTGCCGGAATGTTTTTTGCAAAAGGAATGACAACAATCGTAAGTGTAAATCCGGTTACTGCACAGGCAAGTGAAGCATTCTTAAAAATTAAAGAAGCTTATATAAATCTTCCAATCGGATATACAACTCGAAACGGAACTTTTATAAACAGCTATCTTGAAATTGGTGCTGTTGTAGCAATTCTTGTTGTTGTAATCTTATGGGCCGTTTTGAAATGGACACGTGTAGGAAGAAATTTTTATGCTATCGGTGGAAACAGCGAAAGTGCATTGATGCTTGGTATCAACGTACAGAGAACAAGATTTTATGCTTATGTAATATGTGGTGTTCTTGCCGGAATTGCAGGTTTTATGTACCTTCTTCACACAGGAGCAGGTAATGCTTCAAATGCAGATGGTGCCGAAATGGAAGCGATTGCATCTTCCATCATCGGTGGAACTTTGTTAACCGGTGGTGTCGGTTCAATCATCGGAACTTTATTTGGCGTTATGTCACTTAAGACTATCAATACAATTGTAATTGCATCTGGTTTAACACAGCCATGGTGGCAGAAAATTACAACAGGTTTAATGCTTTGTTTCTTTATTCTTCTCCAGAGCATTATTTTGTCAGAACGCAAAAAGAAGCTTGGTGCTCAGGCACAATAAAAAATTATTTAAGAATTATCATCACTCCAGGATGAGTATGCCGTCATGACTGCAGCTGTTCGTGACGGCATATTTTTTTAAGTGGAATTTGTGAGACCGCGGATTTATTGAAGAGATGAAATTATTTGTAATGCCGGCGCGTTTGAAAAAAATTAATTATTGTTTTTAAATTCTCTTGGTGAGAGGCCTGTATTTTTTTTGAAGATATAGCTGAAGTAATGCGGATCAGAAAAACCGCATTCGTAAGCAATGTCGTAGCCTTTCATGTCTGTTTCTTTTATGAGGCGTTTTGCATTTTCGATACGGACATTTGTAAGATATTCGATGAAAGTTGTTTTGCATTCCTGAGAGAAAATAGTTGAGAAATGGTTTGGACTTAAGCATACCACATCGGCAACTGTCGTAAGAGTTGTATTCTGGTCTTTGTAGTTTTCATCGATATATTTTTTTGCTTTTAAAATTACATCTCCGTATTTACCGGTGATTTTAGAATCGCGGTAATCGAGTGCAAAAGTTAAAATCGATTTCATTTCTTTTTGAAACATTTCTTCATTTTGAACGGCGGTTTCGATAAAACTTCGCTGTAAAATTTCAGGTTTGATTTCTTTAATATCGCCGCCGAGATTTTCTACGAGTTTTGAAACTGCAAAAATCAGATCAGCAAAAATATATGACGCAACAAATCCGAATTGACCAGGATTCTTTTTTATAAGTTCCATGGACTCTTCTATAATTATTGAAATATCATTTTTAACGGCATATTTAAGTCGTTCTACCATCGGATCGGATTCATTAAGCTGTAAAAGATTTGTGTCTGTTTCCTGAATATCATCACTTGAAATTATTTTTGAAGTTTTATTTTCTTTTCCGAGTTCGAGAATTTTTTTTGCATCAGAATATGCTTCTGAAAGGGACGAAAGATGTTCAACTGTTTTTCCGATTGTTGTTAAAACAGAACAGTCTTCATTCTGTGTGACAATGTGTTCAATTGTTTCTGCAATGCGGTAGATGTTTTCTTCAAGTTCATCCTGATTATTTCCTTTGCAGATGCAGATCAAATGGTTGTTATGATTAAAAAAGCAGATTGTCTGTTCCCATGTTGATGAATAGGAATTTAAAAGTGAACAGACTGTTTCCTGATTGTTAATGTTGTTTGTATTGCTTGTAATTTTACTGATGAGAATTTTGTAATAGCGTGAAATCAGATCAAGTCCAAGACTCTGGCTTTTCTGCATTACGTTTGACATTTCCTGTGAACCGTGAATTAAGTTGTTAAGAAATTCTTTTTGCAGAAGATGTTCAGAGGATTTTAATTCTTCTTTCATGCGGCTTATGTCAGAAAGCTGTTTTCGTTCTTTGTCTATTTCGTCAGATGCTTTTTTTAAACTTGAGAGAATATCATCAGAAGTGAATGGTTTTAAGATGTAATCTTCGATTCCGATAGAGATTGCTTTTTTTGCATAATCAAATTCATCATGGCCGGAAAGAATGATTATTTTTATCCATGGCTGAGTCTTTTTTACAGTTGATGCAAGTTCAAGACCGTCCATAAAAGGCATTTTAATGTCAGTAATAAGGATGTCTGGTTTTATTTCGTTTATCATTGAAAGTGCAATTTCACCATCTGTCGCTTCACCGGCAAATTTAAAATTTGACGCTTCAAAATCTATTTTTGTGCGGATTCCTTCTAAAACAATAGGCTCATCATCAACTAAAAAAACGCTGTACATATTAAACTCCGGCCTCGCAAGGAATTACAAAACTGATTGAACTTCCTTTTGTATAAACTGATTCTATCTCAAGTCCGTTTGTTTTGTCACCATAGTAAAGTTTTAATTTTTTGTTGACATTGTAGAGTCCGTAAACGGATGTTAATTTTTCTGAATCGGTTGAACTTGATAAAAGTTCATCCTTTACTTCACGAAGGCGTTCTTCTGTAAAGCCGGCGCCGTCATCAGTTACAGTAAATCGAATTCTATCTTCAGATTCATTTTCAAAATCTGCAGTAATTGTAAGATGTCCCCGGCCGCGTTTATTTTTAATTCCATGGTAAATTGCATTTTCAACAAGCGGCTGAAGTGTAAGTTTGAGCATCTTGTAATTTAAGAGATTGTCATTGATTTTAAATTCATAATTGAGAATATCGTTGTAACGAATTTTTTGAATTGTAAGATAATTTTTTATGTGTTCAATTTCCTGTTCGATTGTAATAAACTCATGGCCTCTGCTTAAAGAGATACGCAGAAAGTTTGAAAATGCTTTTGTAATTTTAACGACTCGTTCTGTGTCTTCCTGTTCTGCAAGCCAGATGATTGTATCGAATGTGTTGTATAAAAAGTGCGGTGTGATCTGTGCCTGAAGTGCTTTCATTTCTGCCTTCTGAAAGTTTGACTGTTCTTCAATATTTTTTTTGATAAGAACATCAATTTGAGAAGCCATCTGGTTCATGTTTTGTGCAAGCGGAATCATTTCTGAAATTTCCGGAATTGAAGTTCTTGCAGAAAGATTTCCGTTTGCGATTTCAGTTGAAAATTTCTGCATGTCAGAAAGTGGATCTCGAATTGAGTTTGTCATTGTGATTGATGTGTAAAGACAGAGGCCTGCAGAAAAGATAACGATTATAAACTGTAAGATTGTAAGATTGATGCTGGCCTGTTTAATAAATCTGTTTGTAGTTGCTGCGCTTTCGATTTCTGAAAGAATAAAGTCCTGCATTATATCAGAAAACAGTGATGAAATGATTCTGATTTCATCAAGAAGTATTTCATTTTCTGAAACGGAGCTCCCGGCTGTCATCTGGTTTTCGAGCATTTCTACATTGTGATGAAGCGTTGTACAGGTTCTGTAAGCGACATCGAGTTTTGCTTTGTTTTCTTCGCTTGCAGTATTATTCTGCATGTCAGAAATTCCTGCGTAAATGTTTTTAATCATTTCGTACGGAACTACAGAAAAGTAATCTTCTTTTCCACAGACAATGAGCCATAATTTATTCGGGAGATCTTCCTTTGCAATCTGATTGATTCTGTTTGCATTGCTTACGTTTGTAATAATTTTATCGTAACGTTTTGTATGTACTTGTGTGATTATGATGGAATAGACGGTTGGAATAATCATAATCGCAATCAGATAGATAAAAGCACGACGGATCGTTTTTGTTAAACTTTGAATCTTAGGAAAAAAAATCATATCAGAAAATCAATAACCTCTTGCTGTATATTTGGAAAAGTCATCATTTTCTGTAAATGAAGATTCGTGCATATAAGTAATTCTCGCAATCGGTTCACCGCGGCAAATCTGTTTTGTAAGTTCCATCAGTGCAGGACCGAGATTTGGATTGCACTCAATTACACAATTTAAATTTCCTGCGACGAGTTCATCAATAGATTTCTGTTCCGCATCAACAGAAACAATTACAATATTTTTTGAAGAAAGTTTATTTGCTTTAAGTGAATCTAAAAGTCCAAGTGTCATTGAATCGTTGTGTGAATAAATTACATCGATCGGTTCGTTATTGAAAGTGAGATATCCTTTTGAATTGTAAATAATTTTATCCATGATTTCTTTTCCGCGGGAACGAAGAAAATCTCCGTCTTCGGAATGAATGATGTTAAAGCGCGGGTCTTTGGAAATTACATTTCTAAAACCTTTTGCCCGTCCGATTGCAACAGAAGAATTTGTCGTTCCGGAAAATTCCACAATATTGATTTTCTGTCGTGTCGTATTTTTAAATTTTGAGAGTAAAAAATCTGCTGCTTTTTTTCCTTCAGAAATTGAATCTTCACCTAAAAATCCGGCGTAAAGTCCGGGATCGGTTTTAATCTGCCTGTCGACAATTATTACCGGAATATCTGCATCTTTCGCTTCTTTTAAAACATTATCCCATCCAGTTTCTACAATCGGAACAAATGCAATTACATCAACCTGATAAACAATAAACGAACGGATTGCCTTTAACTGATTTTCCTGTTTCTGCTGTGCGTCATCAACAATAAGCTGAATGTTGTTTTCTTTTGCCGCTTCAATAATTGACTGAGTGTTTCTTGTACGCCATGCACTTTCAGATCCTATCTGTGAAAAACCAAGGATCAGCTGTTTTGTAGGTGTTTTTGTTTTTGACTTAACTTCAAAATTAAGATTTTTGAACATGAAAAAAGAGAATGTTATAAAACAGAAAATGAATATTATGGAAGCAATTAAGCGTTTGGAAATTCGCATATTTATATTTTACTATTGCAATATTTTCTTGTCAAAAAACATTTGTTATTTTTTTCACTTTTTAGTTGCCATAACGCCTTTATTTATATACAATATTGATAATATATCTTAATTAACCATTTTTATGGTGGGGGAAAAAATGAATAAAGCAGAATTGGTAGAAGCAATCTCAAAAGATACTGGACTTACAAAAAAAGACTCAGAAGCAGCTCTTAAATCAGTAATCGACACAATTTCAACAGAACTTTCAAAAGGACGCGAAGTATCTCTTATCGGTTTTGGAACATTTGGTGTTGGAAAACGCGCAGCTCGTTCAGGACGCAATCCAAAAACTGGCGAAACAATTAAAATCCCAGCAAGCAAATCACCAAAATTCAAAGCTGGAAAAGCTCTTAAAGACAAAGTTAACAAAAAATAATTTTTAACTTTAATGAAAAAAGGCCGCCCTTTGACAGGACGGTCTTTTTTTATTCAGACTGTCAGAATGTTATTTCGAACTTCTTATTCTGAATTTTTTCAGGAATCAATATACTTTACATTTTCCATTCAACTTAATAAAATATAATCATGTTAAATAACACAAAGGCATTCGTCTTTTTTAACATCCTCAATTTTCTCTTTACTTTAAGCTTCGCCAGTTGGCGAGCATAATTTCTTTTTTGTGCAACGAGCTTTTTTAGCCGTACACGGTAACCATTCAAAATTACAGATTTTCCCTTTAAGGACAGAAAAACTATGTGTAAAAAATATTATCAGAAAGAATATGAAACAATGCCGCGTGAACAGCTTCGCGAACTTCAGTCAAAGAGACTTGTAGAACAGTTTCGTCATGTTTATGAAAATGTAGAATATTACCGCGAACGTTGTAAGGCAGCCGGCGTTACACCAGACGACATCAAATCAATCGATGACCTCGATAAAATTCCATTTACTTGCAAAGACGACCTCAGACAGACTTATCCATACGGACTTTTTGCTGTTCCGATGAAAGATGTTGTTCGTCTTCATGCTTCAAGTGGAACTACAGGAAAACAGATTGTCGTTGGTTATACAAAAGGCGATCTTGATATCTGGGAAGATATCTGTGCGCGTCAGCTTGTTGCAATCGGTGCAAGTGAAGGAGACTTTCTGCACAATGCGTACGGTTATGGATTGTTTACAGGCGGTTTTGGAATTCACGGCGGCGCGACAAAACTTGGCTGTACTGTAATTCCAATCAGCGCAGGAAATACTCAGAGACAGATTGCAGTCATGCATGATTTTGGTTCAAGCGTTTTGTGCTGTACTCCGTCATATGCTGCATATCTTGGTGAGACATTAAAAGAAATGGGACTCGGTCCTGAATATATAAAACTTAAAGCCGGAATTTTTGGTGCAGAACCATGGACAGAAGAAATGCGTAAGAGCATTGAAAAGTCACTCGGAATCAAAGCGTATGACATTTATGGTCTGACAGAAGTTATGGGACCTGGCGTTGCGTATGAATGTTCTGAGCAGAATGGAATGCATGTAAACGAAGATCATTTTATTGTTGAGACAATCGATCCGAAAACCGGAAAGAGACTTCCTGACGGAGAAAAAGGTGAACTCGTTTTTACAGCTCTTACAAAGAAAGCATTCCCGCTTTTGAGATTCAGAACTAAAGATATCGGTGTGTTAAATACAGAAAAATGTTCATGCGGAAGAACTTTTATCCGTATGTCAAAGCCGATGGGAAGAACAGACGATATGCTCATCATCCGCGGCGTAAATGTTTTCCCAAGTCAGATAGAAGAAGTTCTGTTGAAGCAGGGATACACTTCAAATTATCAGATTATCGTTGGCCGCGAAAACAACAACGATACATTCGAAGTAAAAGTTGAAATGACACCGGATAAATTCTCAGATGTTATTGCCGAAGTTAAGGCAGAAGAAAATAAACTTTCAAATGCACTTTTGACAATTCTGCAGATCAAGGCTAAAGTTACATTAGTAGCACCAAAGTCAATCGAACGCTCAGAAGGAAAAGCAAAGCGTGTAATTGATACACGAAAACTCATATAATACCGGCGGAGGTTAAAAAATGGCTATCAAACAGATTTCAATTTTTCTTGAAAACAAACAGGGAACTCTCGTAAAAATTACACAGACTTTCACAGACCTCAAAGTTAACCTTCGCGCAATGTCGCTTGCTGATTCTTCTGACTTTGGAATTGCAAGAATCATCGTTGATAATCCGGAAGAATTTTCTGATGAACTTACTAAAAAAGATTACATCGTAAAAATCAACGAAGTTCTTGCCATTGAAATTCCAGATGAAGTCGGAAGCTTAAACAGAATACTCCGTCTTCTTGCCGAAAATGACCGCAATGTTGAATACATGTATGGTTTTACAGGCAAAAAGACCGGAAGTGCATATATGATCATGCGTACAACTGATGTTGAAAAAGCACAGTCTGTCCTCAAATCAAATGGAATCCGGGTTCTTGAACAGAACGAATTAAAAGAAATCTGATTTTTTTAAAAATATCTTTCTTGACTCTTTAATTCTATAGTTTTTTATGACGCAATGTTGTAAAATATTATGTTATGCAAAATGAAAATACAGAGTCCCGAGTCTTAAATCCTCTTATCGTTCAAAGTGACAGAAGCATTCTGATGGATGTTCATGCACCCCGTGCAGAAGAATGCCGTAATGCCCTGATTCCATTTGCAGAACTTGAACGCTCTCCTGAACATTTGCATACTTACCGCCTCACTCCGCTTTCATTGTGGAATGCGACGAGTGCAGGTTTTACTGTTTCTGATGTCATAAAAGTTCTGAGGGAATTTTCACGCTTTGATGTTCCTGAGTCAGTTGAAGTCTGGATTGAAGAAACAGCAGGAAAATTTGGAAAAATAGTTCTTCTTCCGGCGCCTGAAAATATTGTCGAAAAACAGAATGAAATTAATAAGGCAATGAAAGACGGCGATGAAAAAAATTCCGCTAAGCCTGAAATAAAAATCGAATATCTCATTTTACAGACAGCTTCGGTTGCTGTTTACAAACAGCTTGATACAAATCCGCAGTTAAAAAAATATCTTTTGCCATGCGAAATTGAAAATTCATTTTTACTTTTGCTTACAGACCGCGGTACTGTAAAACAGAAATTGATTGAACTCGGATGGCCTGTAAAAGATGAAGTTCCGCTTTGCGATGGTGAACCGTTTGAAATCAATCTCCGCGAAAAATCTCTTTCTGGAAAAGATTTTGAAATTCGTGATTATCAGAAAGAAGCTGCAAAAGCGATTGTCGGTGATAGAGGTCCGGGCACTGGATTTGGAACAATTGTTCTTCCGTGTGGTGCCGGTAAGACAATTGTTGGAATCGAAATCATGTCGATGCTAAAGACAAACACTCTCATCATTTCGACAAACATTACTTCTGTTCATCAGTGGATGGAAGAATTAAAAGATAAAACAGATATTAATCCTGATGACATTTCTGAATACACAGGCGAATCAAAAACTATAAAACCGGTTACGGTTGCGACATATCAGATTTTAACCTGGCGTCCTGAAAAGACAGAACCGTATCCGCATTTCAGTATTTTTCGCGAGAGAAACTGGGGTCTCATAATTTACGATGAAGTTCATCTTTTGCCGGCTCCTGTTTTTCGTGTTGTTGCAGAACTTCAGGCTGTGCGCCGCGTCGGATTGACTGCGACTCTTGTGCGCGAAGACGGATGTCAGGGTTATGTTTTTTCACTTGTCGGACCAAAGCGCTACGATGTTCCATGGAAAGAACTTGAACACACAGGCTGGATTGCAAAAGCAGAATGTATTGAAGTACGTCTTGATCTTTCAGAAAAAGATGAACTTGAATATGCTGTTGCCCTTCCGCGTGAAAAACATCGTATTGCAAGCGAAAACTGCGTAAAAGTAAAAATCGTTCAGGAACTTGTAGAAAAATTCAAGGACGATAAGATTCTGATTATTGGCCAGTATCTTTCGCAGCTTGATGAAATTGCAAAACTGTTAAATGTTCCGATCATCACCGGAAAAACAAAAAATGCTGACCGTGATGTAATTTATTCTGATTTCAGAAATGGAAAGATCCGTGTTCTTGTCGTTTCAAAAGTTGCAAACTTTGCCGTTGACCTTCCTGATGCTTCGATGGCAATTCAGATAAGCGGAACTTTTGGAAGCCGTCAGGAAGAAGCTCAGCGTCTCGGTCGAATTTTACGGCCAAAAGAAAGGACCTCGCGCTTTTTCACTTTGATTACGCGAAACACAGTCGAAGAAGATTTTGGTTCAAACAGACAGAAATTTCTTGCGGAACAGGGATATACATATCGTATCGTAAAATATGCGGATGCAGATTCGTTTGATGGAATTATGGACGATACAGAAATCATTTCCCAGTCCGGAGGTTCCGTATGACGCCGCGCGAACCACTTATGAGCGAACATGCAAAAAAAGTTCTCAGATGGCGGGAAAGTTTTCTGCTTCTTGAAGAAAACCGCTTTTTTGAAATAATGCGCATGTATCTTGGAGAAATTAAAACTCCGTATAACAAACAGAAATTAATCGAAAGTCTTTCTGCATTTTTCAGAAAAAAAGAAAATCTTTCTGTTGTAAAAAGTTTTCTGACAAAAGAAGAAATAGAAATCATCTGTGCAATTGTTTTTATTCCTGATGCAACAGAAGAAAAACTTATTAAATTTTTTGAAAACAGTTTTACATATTCCTTTTTATATGAAACGCTCTGCAATCTTGAAGAACGACTGATTATTTTTAACAGTAAAACAGATTTTGGAGAAATGCGGATTGAACTTGCTCCGGTTTTTGAAGAAGCGTTTTATGATTTGATAAGTGTAAAAAATATTCTTCCTGAAATCAGCTATACAGAAAAAGAAAGCAGCAGTTCCGTAATCACTCCGGAATTTATTTCATGTTTTACTTCATACGTAATTGAAAATCCGAACATTGCAAAGCAGGATGGAACTCTCAAAAAGCATACACTCGAAACTGCAGAATTAATTTTCGGCTTGCAAAAAAACAGATTGTCTGTTTTATACAGTTCATTTATAAATCTTTCGATTTTAAAAGAAAATGGAAGGGGTGTAGAAATTGACTGGAACAAACTTAATCAGTTTGTTAATCAGAGTTTTATCGAACAGATAATTTATATTGCAGTTTCAAGTACAGGACATTTCAGCCGCGACAGTCTTCGTGTTCAGGCAGAAGCACTTATTGATACTTTTACAAATCTTAAATCAAATGCATTTACGCGTGATTTATTTTTAAGAACAGGATATCTTGTTGCAGCAAGACCGATGGATGTAGAAGTAACAAGAAGTTTTGGTACTGGCCGTTTTGCAAAAATGATTTCTGAAAGTCGTGCGAGAATTGCAGGAGTAAAAAATATCGATGCTGCTGATTTTACGACAGCCGGTGGGCTCGACAGAGTTTTTGATGTGGCGCTTACTCTTGGTTTGATTTATGAATGTGGAATTTGCGAAGAAGGCAATCCGGTTTATAAGTGTGCTTTGGATTTAAGTTTTACAGATGATAGAAAAGTACAAAATGATTTTTCAGATCTTCGCGGAATGATAAATATTGAAGCCGGTATGGAATTAAATTTAATGCCGGGATTTGCAGTAAAAGATTTTATTGAGTTAACAAAATTTATTTCACTTAAGCGGGTTGATACTGTCTGTTCATTTGTAATTTCAAGACAGAGTATAATGCGCGGTTTTGATTATGGTTTGACTTCAGAAAAAATTTTTTCGCTTTTGCGCGAAAGAACTTCTTATGAAATTCCAGAAACTCTTTTAGTACAGATTGAAGAATGGAGTTCATCATATTCGATGGCTTCATTTTATAAAGGCTTTATTTTAAAACTTGAAGGAAAGGCAGCTCTTGTTGCAGAACATAACAGTGTGCTTTCTCCACATATTCATACGGTAATCGCGCCGGGAATTTTTCTTCTTGATGTAAAAGACGATGCAGAAGCAATGGAACTCATAAAACAGAGCGGTCTGGATTTTGTCGGAAAAATTAAAACTGCAAAAGTCGAAAATGAAAGTCTTGAATTTATGAAATTAAATCTTAAAGGCAGAAAAATTGATGACAGTTCAGGACTTGAAAAGCCGTCAGAAATTATCGAAACAAAAAGTCCGCTGGAAATTGAAAAAGAATTATATGAACAGCTTGATAAACTTTCCATTGATGCAGAACAGCGTGACAGTCTTGAACTCCGGATTGAACATAAAGTAATCGTAAACCCGTCGCAGTTAAATTCAAATGTAATCCGCATTGAAAGAATCAGCGCAGACGGAATGGATTTTAACGGGAAAGTTTATGTAGTTGAACAGGCAATTAAAAATGAAGAAAACATTGAATTAAAATTCGGACAGCAGGGACTTGTCGTTTTTGGACTTCCGGTTGCAGTTTCAAGAAGACATGATGAAGTTTATGTTGAGATGAATTTGATTCCCGAAAATGTAATCCGTGAATATGAACTTGGAAAAGCCAGTTCAATAAAGCGAATAAGAAAAAATATTTACCGGGATAAATGATTTAGCCCGGTAAAATGCCGTTTTGTACAAGTTCCTTTTGAATAAATGAATGCAAATCCTGAATATTCTGTTTTTAGTTCTTTTTTGCTTTTTATGAAAAACAGGAGTATAATTGAAAATAAGATATTCAGGGGCAAAACATGAATTATAATATTGAATTTCAAATAGCCAGTATTATTTTTATTTCAACATTATTAATAGTTTTTTTCTCAAAAAAGCGATGGTCTTCTCCTGCAAATTTTATTTTTCGTATTGTAATGATTCTTACTTTCTGTACACTTGCACTTGATATTGCGAGTGTAATTACGATTACAAAATATGTTTCAGGTGATAACAGCATAGAAAATCTGAATAACATTCTTTCAAAACTTTATCTGATTGTAATGGTTGCATATATTATTTCAGTAGACATATATGTAATTGCAAATACACTTTATCCAAAAATTTCACAGCGTCATTTAACATGGAAGTATATTGAAGGCTTTGCCTGTATCATCGGTTTTATAATCAGTACAATTGTCATTTTAAATACTCCGCTTTTATATGGCGGAAACGGAAAATTTATTTATTCATACGGCGTCCCGTCTGATGTTGTGTACTATGCTTCGACAGTTTCAATAATTCTTGTTCTCAGCGTAATGTTTACTAACATTGGAAAAGTTCCTGTTAAAAGATTTTTCCCGATAATTACATTCTGTGTCATTCAGGGAATAATAGCATTGATTCAGATGCATAACCGTGAACTTTTGATTGTCGGTCTCGGTTCTGCTGTAACTTGTCTTGTAATGTATTTTAGTCTGGAAAATCCTGACAATAATATGATTGAAGAATTGAATAATGCAAATAAACGTTCTAGAGATTTGATTTTAAATATACTTCCACTTTCCATTGCAAATAAAATTGAATATAACAGCGAACCTGTTTTTGAAGAATATGACAATGTTTCAATTTTATATGCCAGTGTGATGAATTTTTCAAAGCTTGCGTCAGAAATTGGTGACTTGAAGATTGCAAGACTTATCAATTCACTTTTTAATGAAATAGATTTGGTTTCATGTAATTACAAAATTTCAAAAATTAAAACAGCGTCAAATTCTTATATCGCAGTTTCCGGATTACCTTCAAAAATAGAAAACAATTGTGAAGAAATCATAAGATTTGCGCTTGATGTTTTTAGAATTTTAAAATCTTTTAACGAAAAGAATAAAGTTAATATTCAGTTAAGAATTGGTATCAACAATGGTCGTGTTGTTGCAGGTATTTTTGGAAAGAAAAAATTTATTTATGATTTGTGGGGTGATGCTGTCGATGTAGCTTCATACCTCGAAAAATTTGGGACTCCAAATAAGATTTGTGTTTCTGAAAAAGTTCATTCATTACTTGGTACAAAATATGATTATGAAATTCGAGAGCCGTTGGAAATTCATGGCTTGGGAAGAATAAAGGTTTTTGAAATAAAGTAAAGAACATGAAAAGAGAAAGAGTATTTAGGTTTATTAGAAGCAGAATCAGACAGACAGTAATATTAGTTTTAAATATTATTTTGATTCAAAATGCATTTTCCGCAACAAAAAATTCCATAAAAAAAGTTTTATATTTAGGTTCATTTTCAGCAGCGTCTGATGTAAACCGTGTTTTGATAGATTCATTAAAAAACGACAGTAAAGCTGGTTATAATTTATATTATCAGTTCATGGATACAGAAGAAAGTATAGAAAAAGATGATTATAAAAAATTTTATAATCGTACTGCTGATTATATAAAAGAAAATTCTTTTGACGCAGTTATTGCATCTGGAAATGAAGCTTTTGATTTCTGTATTAAATACAATAATGAATTATTTTATGAGACTCCGATTGTTTTTGTAGGAGTTTCTTCTTCAGAATTGATTATTGAAGGAATGTCCTATGAAAATGTAACAGGAATTCGTGAAGTTTTATATTTTGATGAAAATGTTCTTCTTGCCAAAAGACTTTTTCCGCATGTTCAGACAATCTATCTTGTAACAGATGATTCATTTATGGGACAGATGGGAACAAAAATTTTCAGTGACCTTCCGATGAAATTTAAGGGAATTAATTTTAAAGAGATAAATGTAAATAAAACTGGCTTAAAATATTTATATGACACAATTGGATCAATCGAAGAATCCAGTGTTGTATTTTATCTTTCAATAAATCATTCGTCAGATCAGTCTGTAAACGATAAATATGGAAGGCTTCTTGAATGCTGCACACAAAAAGCAGTTCCAGTTTTCAGCTGTTCATTTTCAAGTATTGAAGATGGAATTTTAGGCGGATACTGCAGTTCATATAAAGAGATGGCTTCGATTGCAGTGGAAAGAATCTGGGAACTTTTTGAAGGTGTTGATCCAAGATATTTAAGTATCAATACGGATTGTCCTGCAAAATATTATTTTGACTCAAAGGTAATGTCCCGCTTTTCAATTAAAAAACAGCAGCTTCCTAATGATACATTTTATTTGAAGGAACAATTTAAAGATTCAAATTCCATCTTTCTTGTTGTTGTTTTAAGTTTTCTTCTGGTCACAGCTTTAGTTGTAAGCATTGCTTTTATTATTTTTGAAATCAAGAAAAGAAAAAATATTGAAGAACAGCTTATAGAAAACAGAAAAATGCTTCATGCTGTAATGGATCAGAGTGAAACAGTTTATTGGGAATGTGATTTTTCAAACCGCAGTGTTTCTGTTCCGGAAGATAAAGATTTTCTTCTTGAAGAACTTGAGGCGGTTGATGATACTGCTGAACTTGATGATGTTAAAAGTCCGGATGATGCAGAGAATGTTTCAGCTTCGGACAACAGTTTGCTTGATATTAAAAAAGAAGATGTTGCTATGGGATGGATTTATTCAGGAGTCATTCAGCGAGAATATCGTGAACAGTTCCATCGCATGCTTCAGGATTTTAAAGACGGAAAAACAAAGAAGTCAATTGAAATTGATATTCCGATTGGAATCGAAGATATCAGAAACAATGTACTTACAGATAGATGGAAACACATAGTTTACCGTGCAATTAAAACTGAAAATGAAAAAGTTGTAAGAGCAATCTGTTCTTCAACTGATGTTACAAGTCAGAAACGTGCTGAACGCGAATACGAAGGTATTATGAAATATCAGAGTTTTGTTCAGCAGAATTATCCGGCATACGCAAGATTAAATTTAACAAAAAATATTGTTCTTGAAAGATTTATTAATGTTTCAGATTTTAATAAAGGCCTTTCCGGAACTTCTGCAGTAAGTGAATTAAATTTCATCCGTGAACTGATTACGACCCGTGATCAGAACAAAGGTTTTGCAACAACACTTGAACGCGAAGAACTGATTATTTCATTTAAAAACGGAACTCGACAGAAAGAATGTGACTTCTGCTATCAATATTCAAATGGTGCCCTTCACTGGTTCAGCTTCTGTATGGAACTTGCATTCAATCCGACAAGTGGAGATATCGAAGCTTATTGTTATTTAAAGGATATTACAAGTCAGACAATTTCGTATATTACAAAAGACTCTGTATTGAATGAAGATGTAGAATATATTTTCTGGCTTAATACTCTGACAGGTGTAGTCCAGTTTATCAATAAGGCAGAACATCTTAAATGGATTCCAGAATCAGAAACCATTGATTATTCAAATTTCATTTCTGAATTTATTAAGAAAAAAATTCCTGATTCAGATAAAGATAAAATCCAGGAAGAATTTAATGTTGCCGCAATCAAGGACAAATTAAGAGATACAGATGAAGTAAGTTTTACTTATCATACACGAACAGAAGACGGTTCAATTGAAATCAAACAGGAAAAAGTTTATTACCTTGAAAAAAATGCAAACGTTTTGATTTTTGTATGCACTGATATTACAGCAATTACAATGATGGAAAATCAGCAGAACGAAAAACTTGCACTGGCAATCAAGCAGGCAGAAAAAGCCAACTATGCAAAGAGTGACTTCCTTTCACGAATGTCGCATGACCTTCGTACTCCAATGAACGGAATCATGGGTATTGCAGAACTCGCAAGCAAGGAACTTGATGATCCTGCTGCACTCGAAAGAGATATCAATAAAATCAGATCTTCAAGTTCGTACATGCTTGGTCTTTTGAATGATATTCTTGATATGTCAAAGATTGAAAGCGGCAAACTTGAAATCAGAAAGTCAAAGGCATCATTTGGAGATATGCTTGAAAACATTATTACACTTGCTCATGTTATGTGTGATAAAAATGGAATTACATTCTACTGCAATCGTGATCCTGACAAATATCGTGGTTACATGGTAAATGTAGACCGTCTCCATATTCAGCAGGTTGTAATGAACCTTCTATCAAATGCTTCTAAATATACTCCTGTCGGCGGTCGAATTGAATTTTTACTTGATGTAATGCAGCAGAAGGAACACAGCGTTGATCTTCAGGTAATAATCAGGGATACCGGTGTCGGCATGACAAAAGAATTTCAGAAAATCATGTACGATGCATTTACTCAGGATGCAAACTCTGTCAATAAAGTCGGAACAGGACTTGGACTTGCAATTGTTCATAATCTTGTCAGACTTATGGGCGGAACAATTGATTGTGTTTCTGCTCCTGGAGAAGGTACTGAGTTTACAATCAGAGTTGAAATTGAAACTCTTGAAACGACAGTGAATGTAAACGAAACAGAAAATTCCGGAAAGCCAAAACTGGAAGAAGTTTCAATCAAAGGAAAAAGAGCCCTCCTTGTTGAAGATAATGAACTCAATCAGGAAATTGCTTCGCGTCTTCTTATTAACGAAGGAATGGAAGTTGAAATTGCGGGCAATGGACTTGAAGCTCTTAATAAGTTCAGTGAAAAGGAACTTCATTATTACGATATCGTTTTGATGGATGTTATGATGCCTGTTATGGACGGACTTCAGGCAACTCATCTGCTCAGAGGTCTTGAGAGAGAAGATGCTCATAATGTTCCGATCATTGCGATGACGGCAAATGCATTTACCGAAGATATCGAGAAATGCATTGATGCCGGAATGAATACTCATATTGCAAAACCGATCGAAGTAGACAAAATGATATCTACAATAAAAGAATATATCGGTTAGTCAGGTGGAATTTGTCAAACCGGCTTTCATTTGAGTATAAAAAAAACTGACGAATTTTCTTTAAAATTATGGAATTCTGTAATAAAATTAAATTTACAGGACAATAGAGGGTTTGATATGAACATCAAAGATATACAGGAACAGATTCAGTTTTACAGCGATAAAACGGAAGAAATTTTCATTAATCTCGCAGAAAAATTTCCGCTTCTTTTAAATAAGGAAGAAGGTTCTTCCATGGATTCACTTCTGGGAATGTTCCACTCATTAAAAGAGCAGAACACAACAGTAGATGCCAATGAGGAAAAATTCTTCTCGTATTATGATAAAAAATACACACCTTTATTTGATGCACTTAACGAAAAAATCGTTGACCTTTCAAATGTAAATGCAGACGTAAAAAAAATTAAAGATAACTCAGAAGAAATGGAACTTATCGCGCTTAATGCGATGGTAATTTCAATTAAGTCTGGTGAAAAAGGCCGTGCGTTCAGTAGTATTACAGAAAGTTTAAAACAGCTTTCTACTGATATGAATATTTACGCAAACAAGCTTCTTGAAGAAGAGCAGCAGCTTTTGCATGAAATCAAAGAGCTCCGTAATATTTTTAATGGAATTATGGATTCACAGAAATCACTTTCAACTTCCGGTTCGACTTCTTCGTCAAGTGTTTACAGTTTGATTTCGATGGCATCAGATCCTTTGACAGACATAAAACAGATTATAAGTTCCGCTTATCCTTCGATTCAATCTGCAATGGAAGGTCTGCAGCTTCAGGATATTATTCGCCAGGCTTTGAATCATATTCTTTTGTGTCTTAAAGAATGTTCTGTTATTGGCAGCACTCAGGAAATAACAGAAGAAACACTCGATAATATTACATTCAATATTCATCTCTTGAAACTTTCCATTTCTGTTCTTGATGATATCTGTAAAAATATCAACAAGAGTTCAGAAATATTCCAGACAAACTGGGTTAAAGTTTCTGATACATTAAAAAATGTAGAACCAAAACGTCTTGAATATATAAGCAGATTTTTGGACAGACAGAAAGTCAGTAAAGATAACATTTATGCAAACATGTCAAAAATAAATGATAACTTTTCAGATATTCTGACTCAGTTTGGAATTTATCAGGCAAGTCAGAAAACACTTGAAAGAAACTGTAATGCAATTACAGAAAAAGCACATCAGATGTATGTTGTTTTTGAAGTGTTAAAACCGATTATCGACAGACTTCATCACGTAAGAATTCTGCAGCAGATTGAAGTTGCAAAAAATCCTGCCATCAGTGCTGTAAAAGATTCAGTTACAGACATGGATAATCTGATTAACAATGCAAATGATTCGCTTGATGAAATGCAGGAAATGCTTATTACATTCATCAATCAGATTGGTTCTCTTCTTGATCAGTTTACGACTGCAATCAGAAAAGACAGTGAAGAAATGAACAAGATTCGAATTGCAAAAAACAGTTTCTTTAATGAATTCCGTTCGGTACAGGATGGACTTTTGTCAATTCTTTCAACTTTCAGTGTATTTCCTGCAGGCTTTGAGCAGATCTGCATTTCAGTTCAGAACAGATTGAATGAATTAAATGATGTTTACAACAGTCTTAGACAGATAAAAGCTCAGATGGGCGAAGAATGTGTAAGACTTGAATCTAAGAAGAGCCTTTTTATGCAGCAGCTTTCTGTTACTTCGTGGGATCTTCAGGACGACAGATTAAAAGATCTTGTAAAACAATTTACAATTGCTGCTCATAAAGAAGAAGCTGGTCAGCTTGGAAGCTTTGAAGTAGAAAACAGTGTCGAATCAGGCGAAATTACTTTCTTTTAAGTGATGGTCCTGAATGACAAAATATTTAGATAATCACTTTAATCGTGAAGTTATAACGATTTATCCCGGCGAATTTTATGTCTCAAAAGGCCCGGAATTTGTTTCTACAATTCTTGGTTCGTGTGTCGCAATTGTTTTATTTGATTCAGAAAATAAAATCGGCGGTATAAATCATTTTATGCTTGCAAAAGAAAGTTCAGAAAAATCTGTTGAGCAGACAGACGCCGGTTTAAAAACTAAATACGGAAAATATGCAATTGATGAACTTATCAAAGAAATGGAATCTCAGGGTGCAAAGAAATTCAATCTTCAGGCAAAAATCTTTGGAGGGTCAAATGTCTTTAATCTTCCGGATTCAAAACTTGATATGGTCGGAAATGAAAACATCAGATTTGCAAAAGATTATCTTGCAAAATTAAATATTCCGATTATTGCCGAAGACCTTGGCGGAGTTCCATCGAGAAAAGTTGTTTTCGATCCTTCAAATTTTAAAGTTCTCGTAAAAAAAATCAAAAACGAAAATTCAAATTGAAAACCTGTCAGAAAAAACAGTCTGAAAATAGATTACAGTTTTGAAAATTCACCGCCCAATGCTTCGATGTCAGTTGAATCTGTCGGATCAGAATCTTCAAGATTTTCGTTATAGTTGTATGTGTGCTGAAGAATTCGTTCTGCGGCAGTATTGAGCTGCTTGATGAATGGATTTTGCGGATTTGAAAGTGCAACTGGAGTTCGTGTTGCAACTGCAAGTTCAATTGCGCTGTCACGAGGAGTAAATCCTACAAAGTCGAGAGTAATGTTGAGTTTGTTCCATACGAGTGAACGGAGGCGCCGCGCCATTTCGAGATCCTGAGTTGTTTTTCCCATGTTGAGAATTACCTGAGGTCTGTATTTGGCAAGTTCCACTTTTGCTTTAGCACCTGATTCTGGAAATTTACTGCAGATTTCTTCAACAAGCGCAACATAAGAACTTTCTGCTCCAGCAGCACTTGTCTTGATATAATTATCGATGAGAGCACGTTCTTCAGATTTTGCTTTAAACTGTCTGTTAAGAAAACGATATGCGGCAGCTTTTAAAAATGAGTATGCATTCAGAATAGAAGTTAATTCCGGACTCGTAACTAAAAGTGAATTGTATGTCAAAAGATAAATGTCGAGGGTGTTGTAAGTAGTTCCACCGCCCAGATCGAGAACAGCGTAGTCAGCATCAAGAGCTTCAATTTCTTTAATAAGTTTTCTCTTGATAAAAAATCCCATGTTAGGAGTTCCAGGAAAGAGACAGTCGCCTGCGATGAATTTTAAATTAGGAACACTTGTCTCCTGCATGAGAGGTTCAAGTGAAGATTCCTGTTTGTAAATGAAATTTCCAAGACCTGCATGATTGTTTTTTAATCCGAGAAGAGTGTGCAGATTTGCACCGCCCAGATCAAAATCCATGAGAACAACTTTTTTTCCTTTTTGCGCAAGAAGAATTGAAAGATTGACAGCAATCGCGCTTTTTCCAACTCCGCCCTTTCCACTGGCTATCGGCAGAATGTTTACCATAATAAATTTATTATAAGTCCAAAGTTTTGAAAAATAAAGCGGATTTTTTTACTTTTAAGCTGATTCGTTCCTGTGATTATTGTTTTTTTGTGTTATAATTTTTTTATGTTGAATTTTGAATCAGATTATATTGAAGGTGCACATCCATTAATTCTGGAACGCCTTGCACAGACTAACATGGAAGCACTCAGCGGATATTGTGTCGACAGGTACTGCGAAAGTGCAAAAGAAAAAATTAAAGCAGCATGCAAAGATAAAGATGCAGAAGTTGAATTTATAGTTGGTGGAACTCAGACAAACCAGCTTGTGATTGATTCAATGTTAAAACCTTTTGAAGGCGTTGTGGCCTGTCACACTGGTCATGTCAGCGTTCATGAAGCGGGCGCAATCGAATACACAGGACACAAAGTTTTGACAGTTCCAGGTCATAATGGAAAAATGGATGCAGCAGAACTTGAAAAGTTTATTGCAGATTTTTATGCAGACGGAAATCACGAACATATGATTTATCCGGGACTTGTGTATATTTCTTTTCCAACAGAATACGGAACTATCTATTCCAAGAACGAATTAACAGAAATCTATCGTGTCTGCAAAAAGCGGAAAATTCCACTTTTTATAGACGGCGCAAGACTCGGCTACGGTCTTTCAAGTCCGAAAAACGATCTCAAACTTTCTGACATTGCAAAACTCTGTGATGTCTTTTACATCGGCGGAACAAAAGTCGGAGCACTCTGCGGAGAAGCAATCGTCTTTACTCATAAAAACAAACCTGAACATTTTGTAAACCTCACAAAAAAACACGGTGCTCTTTTAGCAAAAGGCCGTCTTTTGGGAGTTCAGTTTGATACACTTTTTACTGATGATTTATATTTTAAAATAAGTCAGAATGCAATTGATCAGGCGATGAAAATTAAAAAAGCACTTAAAGAAAAAGGCTATAAGTTCTTGCTTGATTCTCCTACAAACCAGCAGTTTGTAGTAATGGAAAATTCCAGACTTTCATCACTTAAAAAACATGTTCAATATGGATTCTGGGAAAAAGTTGACGACACTCACACAGCAATCCGTTTTGCAACAAGCTGGGCAACAACTGATGAAAAAGTTGAAGAACTGATAAAGGTGCTGTAGAAAGAGCTTGGGTTGAGAGAAAGGGTTTGAGTTTTCAGTATTTATTAACTGGAGAAAATATGAAAAAGTTGTGGAATGGGATTGCACGCGTTTTGTGTGTGATGGCAGTGTGTGTTCTTGCGGGATGTAATTACGCAGGAAGTGATGGTGGAACTACACCACCGATTGTTCCTTTATTACCGGCAGCACCTGAAAAATATACAATCACTTACAACGCCGCAGGATATGGAAAAGCACCGGAAACAAAAGAAGTCGAAAAAGGTTATAAACTTACAGACAAAGACTTACCTGTGTTGTCAGCAGAAGGCTTTGATTTTGGCGGCTGGAAGTTTAACGAAAAAATCGTTGCCGTTGGGGAAGAAGTTGTTTCTGACATTACATTAGTTGCAGTCTGGACCGAATGGGGAAAAGTCGCAATACCAACATTCAGCATAGCCGCCGGCGAAGTTGAAAAGGGAACAAAAGTTTCGATTATCAGTACGACAGAAGGCGCAAGTATTTATTACACGACAGACGGAAGTTCACCGACGACCGCAGGCACTAAATACGAAAGCGAAATTGAGATTACTACGGCCGTGACGATAAAAGCGGTTGCGGTTAAGAGCGGTCTTAAAGACAGCGAAGTTACATCAGCAGGCTACACAGTTGATGTAATCCCACCAGCAAATGTAACAAACCTTACAGCAAACTGTACTGCAAGCCAGACTGTAAAACTTACATGGACAAACCCAGCAGATACAGACTTTGCAAAGGTTGTGATTACTTATGGAACTGATAAAAAGGTTGAAGTTCTTAAAACCACAACTCCAAACAATGAAGCAACAGTTACAGGACTTACAGACGGAACTGAATATTCATTTACAGTAAAATCTTATGATAAATCAAAAAATGCAGGCAGTGGTGTGAGTATAAACTGTACTTCTTTTTTCGGAACATTGTATAACGTAACTAATAAGGGTGGACTTGAAGGATATACAAAACAGACACAGGGTGAAACTGTAAAAGAAACCTGGATGGCAGACAACGGAAACTTAAAAATAAACGGAATAGAAATTGCCAAAACAAGCGAAGTTGTAGTGATTCCAACAGGAACTGTAGCCAAAGTAACAATGACAGATGATTCAAGCTGGGACGGCTTTGTTAAAAAAACAACAGATTCATTATGGAAAGGAGTTTTCTTAAAAGACCGCAAAGTAAAACTTGACCCGTTTGTAATGAGCCAGTATGAAGTAACAGAACAGTTATGGGCACAGGTAATGGTAGAAACTGCAACAACCTCAATAAAACCAAAAGCAAATATTACATGGTACCAGGCATGTGCATTTTGTAATGAACTTACAAAAAAGACAATGACAGAATCTGATTGTGTTTATTACAGCGATAGTGAATTAAAAAATCCGTATATTGTATCAGATGCCGATGCACAAAAAAAAGTTTATGCAGCATATGATATGACAACTAAAAAATGGACAAAGAAAGGCTATCGTTTACCGACAGAAACAGAATGGGAATTTGCAGCTCGAGGCGGAGATCCTAACGCACAAGAATGGAACTATGCATATGCAGGAGTAAATTCTTCACAAGTTGTAATAGACAGTGATAAAGCTAACCAGCCAAATTATAGTATAGAAGGCTGGCTTAAAGAAGATGACAATTTATTGAAATATGCAGTATATGGATTTGAAAGTTATGAAAGTAAGGCTGATGCAGGAACAAAAACAGAAAATAAATTAAACTTATATGACATGAGCGGAAACATCTTTGAATTGTGTTATGACTATTTTCTTGGTACAACCTACAGCAGGGATGATAATTATAAAGAAGGTGATTATGTGCAAAACCCTGGAGGTATGTCAGACTCTGGCGACCGTAGCATCCGTGGCGGTGGTTGTAACGGCTTAGCGTGTACCTGTGTCGTGTCTCGCCGTAGCTCTAACAAAGAAAACCACAAGTTCGACAATATTGGTTTCCGTATCTGTCGATCGAGCGAATAAAATTGCAGTATATTTCAACTTTATTGACATTTTTTAGAAATATTTATATATTCAATGTTACCGAACATTCGGTAACATAATTGTTAAGAAATGGCAATGAAACGTAATACACGTGAACAAATTCTAAACGAAGCATTCAAGCTTTGTCTTAGACCTCGCAGTTCAATGTTTTCTCTTTCTGAAGTGGCAGAAAAAGTTGGAATTTCCAAGGCTGCCATTTTCCGTCATTTTAAAAATAAGGAAGAACTGCTTTCGGAAATGAGAAATCTTTTCATGTCTGATGTTGCTTCAATTTTGACAAAAAAGAAATATTTTTTTTCCGGTGAAAATCTTGAGATTTGTGGTTTTGAACAGTTCCGCGAAATAAATTTCAATGTCATTTCTTTCTTTTTTGATAAACCTGAATATCTTGGTTTTTTTCTAAATCTTAAAAATTTATCAAGTGGAATTGGTTCCGGGCTTCTGGAAGGTCTTGAAGAACATGGCGTTCATTTTTCTGATGAATTTAAAACAAAAGTTGTTTCTACACGTTTCGTAAAACTATATTTCTGTATTGCGACAATGATTTTTTATTTTATGAGATATATGTTCATTGAAAAGGAAAATGTAAAGGAAACAAGAGAAGAATTTATTGAAAGAATAATAAGGCTTACCTGGAATGGAATCGGGCGCGAGGAAATTCCATTTAATAAAGAAAGATTAAGTGAACTTAATAAAATTTGTGATGTAAGTAAAATTGCAAAAGTTGAAGATACCAGATTTTTTAAGGCATTTGCAAAAGTGTTTGCAGAAAACGGAATTAACGGTGTAACGATTGAGCGTCTTAGTGAAGAACTTAATCTTGCCAAAAGCAGTTTGTATTCATATTTTAATAATAAAGCTGAATTTATAAATAAGATGCTTTATCAGGAAATTTCTTCCATAAGAAATGTTCTGATTGAAAAACTTAAGAATGTGAAAACTTTTGATGAAATGATTTATGTCATTATTAAAACAGAAAGTAATTATCTTCGTGAACGTCCTTTCGTTGTTATGATGCATTGCTGGGCTTCGGAAAGTTATAACAGTTCGAATGATGCAGATAAAAAGAAAAGTCAGATTGATTTTTCACTTCCTGTCTGTTTTAAAGATGCAATTTATGAAGAAATTTCTGAAAAGGTTTTTATCGGATGGGTTTCTGCTTTAATCGGCGAGATGGCAACTTTTGTCAGTATAAAAGACAGAAAATTTTTGGGTGAGCAAAAAGATTATGCTTACGACATTTTCAATTTGATTGAATGTGGCGTGCATAAAACAATAGATTTATCTGCATAAAAGTGCAGAAAGTAACAAATTAAAGTGTTTAAATTGTAGAGGAGAATAATGAAAAAAATTAGTACAAAACAGTTTGTTAAAAAGATTGCAGCATTTGCGTTCTGTCTTTTTACAGGATTTGCAGTTTGTGCAGAAGAAAACAAACAGACGGCTGTCGTATTACCTGGAAATCCGGCAGCAGATGAAGAAATCATTCTTACAGTTGATGATGCTGTTGATTATTCAGTTGAACACAGTTTGACTTTGTCTAATTCGCAGATTGATCTCGAACTTGCAAAATGGAAATCCTATGTTGCATGGAATACATTTTTGCCGACAGTTAATCTGACAGGAACTATGGCAAGAGCAAATGATGTTGCTTCTTCATTGCAGCAGGCAAACAGCATGGGTGCTCTTTTTAATAAGCTTAATATTCCTTTTACAGAAACTAAGGAAACAGAAAGCATTCACTGGTCAGCAATGGGAAATCTTTCTGTTTCATTCAATTTCAGCGTTGCAATGATTCAGTCGATGAGAGCAAATATCGAAGGATATCAGAGTGGAAAAATCACCTGGGAACAGGCTGTTAAAAATAATGCAATCAATGTAAGAAAAACTTTTTATCAGGTTCTTCTTGCACAGGAAAAACTTTCCATTTCGAAAGCTAACCTTATAAACGCAAAAAACCGTATGGATCAGGCAGCTGTAAATTATAAAAACGGTTACATTCCTGAAATGCAGTACCTTCAGTCACAGGTTCAGTATTTGAATCAGGTTCCATCGGTAGAACAGGAAGAAACAACTTATGAACTTGCAGTTAAAGGTCTTCTTAATATGATTGGTATGTCTCTTGATACAAAGGTAAAACTTGTTGGTGAAATTAATCCGGTTTTTGTTGATGAAAAACTTGATGTTCAGGATCTTACTGAAAAAGCTATTGCTAATAATTTAAGCCTTAAATCTTTAAGACAGCAGATTAAAATTTTGAAAATCAACAAAAGCGCTGCTGATCTCGGAACATATATTCCTGCAATTGCAATTTCATGGAATGGTCAGCCGACAATTTCCAATGCGTTTGAAAATGACTGGGCAAAAAAAGATAACTGGAGTGACAGAGGTGCTTTGACTTTGTCTTTAGCATGGAACATTACAAATATGCTTCCGTGGTCTTCAACAAGAACTCAGGCAAAAGAACTTCAGTCTAATATTGATAAACTGGAAAACACTTTGCAGAATACAGAAGAACAGATGAAGCTTGGCGTTATTCAGGCCGTTTCAGGTCTTGAACAGAGCCGTAAGGCAATTACTTCAAGTGAGCGAAATGTTGAACTTGCAGAAAAATCTTATTCTTTGACATGGCAGGCATACAGAAACGGTACAACAGAATATCTTTCATTGGCAGATACAGAAAGTCAGCTCAAGGCTGCAAAACTTGGTCTTGCAAATGCAAAATATAATTACTTAATCAGCTTGATGGATCTTGAAAATACAATCGGTTCATCAATTGAAAATGAAAAGACTTCAAACACAGGAGATAAATAATATGAAGAAAATTATTTTAGCAGCAGTTATTACAGCAATTGTACTTACATCATTTACAGGTTGCAGTAAACAAGAGGCTAACAAAGGTAAAGGAGATGTAGAAGCAGTTTTTGCTATTAATGCATATAAAGTTTCTCCTACAACTCTTGATGATTATCTTGAATTTGGTGGTGATGTTGATGCCGCTTCTTCAGTTGCAGTAATGCCGGATACAGCAGGTAAGATTTCACAGATTTATGTAAAGGTTGGTCAGAAAGTAACAAAGGGTCAGATTCTTTGTGCAGTTGATGCAAGCCGTCCTGGTATGGTTTTTGCAGCCAGCCCTGTAAGAGCTCCTGTTGATGGAACTGTTACTTATTTTCCTGTTGTAATCGGAACAAGTGTTGCACAGTCAAGCGTAGTTGCAAAAGTTGCAAGTATCACAAAACTTGAAATTGAAACTTCTGTTCCAGAAAGATTTATTTCCAGAATCAGTATGAATCAGAAAGCAAAACTTTCTTTCAACGCATATCCTGGTGAAACATTTGATGCGCATATTACAGAAATCAGCCCGGTTCTTGATACTTCTTCAAGAACAATGAACATCAAACTTTCAATTGATAAAAATGATCCAAAAATCAAAATCGGTATGTATGCAAAAATCCACCTTGTAACAGAACATAAAGAAAACGTAACTGTATTGCCTTATGGAACTGTAATTACAAGAAAAGGTGAAAATTATGTATTTATCGTTGAACAGGATGGGGAACAGTCAAAAGCAGTTCTTTCACCAGTAAAAGTCGGAATCCGTGTTGATAACTATCAGGAAATTTTACAGGGTGTTACAAATGGTGACATCGTAGTTATCAAAGGTCAGACTTTGTTAAGTGACGGTTCTTTAGTAAATGTTGTTTCAGTTTCTGAAAATTAATTTTGGAGTGTGAGTATGTCTCTTTCAGAGCGTTCAGTAAATAAACCGACAACGGTTTTAATGATTTTTATTTTGTTGGTTGCGCTTGGAATTTATGCAGCGTTAAACCTTCCTATCGACAGATTTCCGGATATGGAACTTCCATATATTGCCATCATGACAACTTATGAAAATGCTGGTCCGGAAGAAGTTGAACAGAGTGTAACACGTCTTTTGGAAAGTTCACTTTCGGGTGTATCAGGTTTGAAAAAAATGTCTTCTCAGTCTTCAACAGGACAGAGTTTGATTTATCTTGAAATGAACTATGGTACAAATCTTGATGAATCCGTCGCGAGCTGTCGTGATAAAATTGATATCGTCCGTAAATATTTGCCGGATGATTCAGATTCACCTGTAATGTTTAAGATGGACCCTTCTATGATGCCGATTATGTCAATTGCAATTAAAGGTAATCGTACACCAGAAGAGCTTCGTAAACTTGCAGAAGATGTTGTTCAGCCAAAACTTGAACAGGTAGATGGAATTGCTTCAGCAAATATTTCCGGTGGTCGTGAAAAATGTATCCGCGTTGATATTCCACGCGACAGACTTGAAGCTTACAATTTGACTATTACTGCAGTTGCACAGATGATTGGTGCTCAGAACGTTCAGAGTGCCGGTGGTTCGATTACATCTGGTGATATTAACTACACGATTCAGTCTGCAGGTAAATATCATTCCCTTGAAGATGTTAAAGATACAGTAATTTCATGGAAGGTAACTTCTGCAGAACCGGGAGCTGTTCCTCAGGTAAGAACAATTAAACTTCGTGATATTGCAGATGTTTATGAAGGATATAAAAAACAGTCTACACTTGCTTTCATGAATGGTGAACCTTGTGTTTCTCTTTCATTGCAGCGTCAGTCAGGTAAAAACTCTGTTCAGGCTGCAAAAAAAGTAAGAAAGCAGCTTGAAAACATTAAGACAATTTTACCTACAGATGTTTCGATGCTTGAAATCTGGAACACAACAGACTCAATTGAAGCTACAATCAACGATGTAATTAAATCGGTAGTTGAAGGTGCATTCCTCGCTATTCTCGTTTTGATTGTTTTCTTGCGTTCCGTAAAGAGTACATTGATTATCGGTATTTCAATTCCAGTTTCACTTCTTGTTACAATCGTTTTGATGTGGCTTCGTGGAATGACTCTCAACATGATTTCTCTTGCCGGTCTTTTGATTGGTGTAGGTATGCTTGTAGATAACTCAATCGTAGTTCTTGAAAACATTTACTCTTACCGCCAGAAAGATGCAAAACCAAAAGTTGCTGCCGTTCTTGGTTCACAGGAAATGGTTGCGGCTATTACTTCTTCAACTTTGACAACAATCTGTATTTTCTTGCCGATGATCATGCTTAAACAGAAAATGGGAATGATCGGTCAGCTTCTTGATGACCTTGCAGTTACAATTGTGTTCTCACTTGTATGTTCGTTGATTGTTGCTATTACACTTGTTCCGGTTTTGTCTTCAAGTTATTTGATTGTAAGTAATGCCGGTGACAGACGCGATAATGACGGAAAAATCAACAGAGCTTTAGGAAGATTCTTTGACAGACTTGATACTGCATATTCGAATGCAGTTGCAAAAACATTGCGTCATAAAAAAATTCTTCTTGTTGGAATTTTTGCACTTTTTGCATTAAGTATTTTTACAGTAGTCAAAATCGGTTATGTATTCATGCCGGAATCAGAAAGTTCAAACGTTTCAATTTCAATTACAATGCCTAAAGGAACTCGTCTTGATATTACAGAAGGTGTAGTAAAAGAAATCGAATCTATCGTCAATCAGGAAGTTGTTGGTATTAAACATTTGAGTTCTACTGTTGGTGGTGGCGGTTGGGGAAGTTCCAGCGCTGATACAAATACAGCAACAGTTCGTATCAAACTTTATGATGAACACGATAGATTGCCTGGATATGATAATGCACAGGCTGTAAAAGATAAGATGAGACCTTACTTTACAAAATTCCCTGGTGCAGAAATTCAGTTTGGTAAACGCCAGGACGGAATGGGAAATGGTCTTATCGTAGATATCCGTTGTGATGACCTTCAGCTTCTTGCATCGCAGACTAAAAAGATTGAAGAACTTTTGAAAGAAAAAAGTACAGACTATATTGATGAAGTTTCTTCAAATCTTGAAGACGGTTTGCCGGAAGTAAAAATTGTTTTTGATCGTGAATTGATGTATAACCTTGCTCTTAATGTTTATACAGTTGGTGCAGAAATTAAAGCAAATATTGACGGTACAACTGCAACACGTTATGAAGACAAAGGTGATGAAATCGATTTGATTGTTTCTCTTTCAGAAGAAGATAAAGCAAAACTTACAGATTTGGACAGTATCTTCGTAACAAACTCAAATGGAACGAGAATTCCTATTTCGACATTCGGACATTATGAAGAATCAACTTCTCCTGTTAGCATTCTTCGTCAGGAACAGACTCGTATGACACAGATTACTTTGACTCCAAAGAAAGGACTTTCAATTCAGGACATTCAGTTAAAGGTTGATGCATTGATAAAAGAGAATCTCCCGCAGGAAGAAGGCGTAACAATTTCATTCTCTGGAGATAACGCAGACTTTATTGAAGCTGCAATCAACTTTGCTGTTGTAATCATCATGGCATCTGCACTTGTATTTGCAATCATGGCCAGCCAGTTTGAATCATTCAAAGATCCGTTCATTGTTATCTTTACAATTCCATTGTCATTCATTGGTGTTGTTATGATTTATCTCTTCAGTGGTCAGAAGATTTCAATGGTTTCAATCTTCGGATTCTTAATGCTTGTCGGAATGATTGTAAACAACGGTATCGTACTTGTAGACTATACAAACCTTTTGCGTCGTCGTGGTTATGAACTCTTTGAAGCATGTGTTGAAGCTTCAAGAAGCCGTTTGCGCCCAATTTTGATGTCAACTTTGACAACAGTAATTTCTTTGATTCCTATGTCATTCTTCCCAAGTGAAGGTACAGAAATGATTCAGCCTATTTCTATGACAGTACTTGGTGGTCTTACATTTGGTTCATTGATGACATTGTTTGTAATGCCTTCTTTGTATTACATCTTTAATGCCGGTTACGGAAGAAAAATTGCAAGAATTAACCGTAAACTTACTAAGCTTGAAGATCTTCGTTACAATGACAACTATAATCAGATTGCAATTGAAAAGAAGATCAAGAGAGTTCAGAAGAAGAAGAGCAGACTTGAAATTAAAGAATATAATGAAAAAGAAGGATTTGTTTCTGTTATTCAGGGTGAAGATGATGTTACATTAAAAAATTCTGCTGGTGGAACTTCTAAAGCCGCAGCCTCTTCAGAAGAAGAAAAACCGGTAAAGCCAAGAAGAACCCGTACAGCATCTAAGTCACGTGCAGCAAAAACAGAAACAATAAAATCAGAAGCTGTAAAGTCTGAGGAGGAATAAAATGGCAGCAGATAAAATCGTACGCGTTGAATTGATTTTTTCTCAGGCAGTTGAAGAAGATTTTTTTGAAGCATTCAGAAGAGAAAAAGTTGCATATCATTATTCGAAAATCAATAATGTAACTGGTGCCGGTTACAGCAATCCAAAGCTTGGTGATGCAATCTGGCCGCAGCTTAATGAAATGCTTGTAATTTACTGTGCACCTCTTTCAGCAGAAAAGATTAAAGAAATAGTAGATGAAGTAAGAGAGCACTATCCTGCTGAAGGAATTGCATGTTTCATCTCTGATGCAGAAAGCTATTGAAATATTTATCTGTAAACGAATATTACAGAAAAATATTCGGTCGAAAGATTTATAAAATAACTCTTGATGCAGGTTGTACCTGTCCTAATCGTGACGGCACTCGAGGAACCGGCGGCTGTATTTTTTGCAGTGCGTCAGGTTCCGGAGATTTTACTGCATCAAGAAATCTTTCGATAACACAACAGATTGAAGAAGCTAAAAAACTTGTTCAAAAGAAAATTAATAAACCAGAGACAAAAAATCAAACAACAAATCCCGGTAATATAAATTCCACTTTTATAATTCGGGAGACCCAATATATCGCCTATTTTCAAAACTTTACAAACACATACGGCGATGAATCACAATTAATTTCAAAATATAAAGAAGCTTTGTCACATCCAGAAATTGCAGGAATTGCAATCGCAACCCGTCCTGACTGTTTAAGCGACAGCATTCTTGAAAAAATAAATTTACTTACAAAAAAACAATATCCGCAGCTTGAAAATGGTAAAACGATTTCAAAAGAAAAATATTTTTCAATTGAATTTGGTTTACAGACATCGAATGAAAAAACAGCAGAATACATAAACCGCTGTTACAAAAATGAAGAATATTTTGACGCTGTTAACCGTGTGAAAAAAATTAATAAAGACATTCATATTGTGACGCATGTAATCTTTGGTCTTCCGGAAGAAACAGAAGAAGACATGTTGAACAGTGTACAAACCGCGATAGATGCTGGTACTGACGGAATAAAGATTCAGGTTTTAAATGTTTTGAAAGGAACAAGGCTTGAAAAAGAATTTTATGAAAAGCAGTTTCACATTTTAACGATGGAAGAATATTTTTCGTTAATTGTAAAAGCACTTAAAATAATTCCACCTGAAATAGTAATTCACAGATTGACAGGAGACGGTCCGAAAAATCTTTTAATTGAACCAAAATGGATAGCAGATAAAAAACGCGTGTTAAACGAGTTAACACGCGTCATTAACATTTGCAGTATTTAGCATTAATCGAAGTTAAGCGCGCCACCACTTGATGGTGCATGATTGCCTTCAAATGTACACGGTTTAATCTGTGGTTTTGAATGTACAAAACGTTTATGTATATTATCTGGCATAAGGTCGCTATTTATTCTTGGTGATAGAATAGGGGTGACAACTGATTTATCAGGGGTTATTTCCAGAATTAAAATGAAAATTGAGCTTGTGGAATTGTTTTTAGCTGTCCTTTCGTGAATTGGATGCGAGTTAAACGCGAGTGCCTTATTTCCGCCTGAAATTGTATTTAATTCGTTTAAATTAAGTTCCTTTTTCATAGTGTGCCTCCTTAAACTTTCTTTTACATTTTGTCAGGCATCTTTCGTGTCTGACACTAATTTATACGACATACTATGAAAAAAGGACAAAAAACTAATATAAAATCAATTTAAGAAATCTGTCTATTAATTATTTTTCTGAAAATATTTTATTGTGCACATTGTTCCGATTGTTGCAATTAATCCGAAGATTAATGGAACAAATACGTTTTGTACAATTCCAGCAATGATGTATGATACAAACGAGATTACGGCAATTGTGATTGCATACGGGAGCTGTGTGTTTACATGTTTTACGTGGTTGCACTGAGCTCCTGCACTTGCCATGATTGTTGTATCTGAAATCGGTGAACAGTGATCACCGCAGACAGCACCGGCCATACATGCAGAAATTGAGATGATGTGCAGAGGATCGTTGATTTCCGGGAATACTGCTATACAGATTGGAATTAAAATTCCGAATGTTCCCCATGAAGTACCGGTTGCAAATGCAAGTCCACAGGCGATGATGAAAATGATTGCAGGAAGCAGATTTGTAAAACTTGCGGCACTTGAACTTACGATTGATGCAACATAAGTTTTTGCACCAAGGCTGTCTGTCATTCCTTTGAGTGTCCATGCAAGAGACAGAATTAAAATTGCCGGAACCATTGCTTTAAATCCTTCAGGAATACAGTTCATACAGTCAGTAAATGAAAGAACTCCTCTTATAAGATAATAAACAATGGATACAATCAAAGTTGCAAATGAACCGATTACAAGACCGACAGATGCATCACTTGATGCAAATGCTTCAATGAAATTGTGATAGCATGAATTAGAAATCATTGCACCGTTTTCATCTTCAATAAGCTGTGTGAAAAATCCGCCTGAATAAATCATTCCGATAACGCAGAATACAATTAAAATTAAAATTGGAATTATAAGATCGATAACTCTGGCTTTTGTATTTGTTTTCTCAGAGTCTTCTGATTTATCATCTTTTTTTGAATTTTCAAAAGTCTTTTCTGCTTTTTTCATTGGACCGTATTCCATTTTGAGAATAACAATCGTAAAAAGCATTACAATAGTAAAAAGCGCATAGAAGTTATAAGGAATTGCTTTTACAAAAAGTGAAAGTCCGTTTTCTCCTTCTTTAACAAAGCCTGAAACAGCAGCTGCCCATGAAGAGATTGGTGCAATAATACAGATTGGCGCTGCAGTTGAGTCGATTAAGTATGCAAGTTTTTCTCTTGAAACTTTGTGTTTGTCTGCAACAGGTTTCATTACAGAACCGACAGTAAGGCAGTTAAAATAGTCATCGATGAAAATCAAAATGCCAAGACAGATTGTTGCAATCTGTGCTCCTGTTTTTGATTTGATATGCTTTTTGGCCCAGTTTCCAAAAGCGGCAGAACCGCCTGTTTTATTCAAAAGGGCTACGAGAATTCCAAGTACAACTAAGAAAACTAAAATACCGGCGTTGTATGAATCCGAAAGCTGTGCAATTAATCCGTCCTTAAAAACATGATCTGCAAATCCGCCAAGTGTAAATCCACCGGGTGCAGAACCGGCAAAGAAAATTCCGCCCATTAAAATTCCAACAAATAAAGAGGAATAAACCTCTTTTGTAATCAGGGCCAGTGCAATGGCAACTATCGCTGGAACGAGTGCCCAGAAAGTTCCAATAAAAAATGAAGAAAAAGTTCCTTTTGTAATCAGAGCCAGTAAAATGGCAACTACCACAGGAACGAGCACTTTGAAAATTTTTTTCATAAAATATACTCCTGTATTAAAAGCTGATGCTTAAAATTATCATAAGATATAATTGTAAAACCGATTTTCTTAAAAAGCAAAAAAAATTATCAGAAAATTGAACGAAAATGTCTGTGAGAACTGTTTGAGAATCAATCTATAGTAAAAACCTATGAAAAACGGTAAAATTAAGATTATGGGCAAAATTTTATCTACAGTTATTATTTATCCTTTGACACAGATTATTGAGACTGCTTACGTATTTTTTTACAGATTTTTTAAGAATCCTGGAATTTCTGTAATTGGTGTAAGTCTTACAGTAACATTATTATGTTTGCCATTGTATATTGTTGCAGAACGCTGGCAGCAAATTCAGCGGGATACTGAAGCAAAATTAAATCCCAGAGTAAATAGAATTAAAAAAGCTTTTAAAGGTGATGAGCAATACATGATGCTTAATACTTATTACAGACAGAATCATTATCATCCTTTGATGGCTTTGAGATCTTCTTTTGGTCTCTTGATTCAGATTCCGTTTTTTATTGCGGCTTACGGTTTTCTTTCGAATATGCAGGCATTAAAGGGACAGTCGTTCCTGTTTATTCGCGATATGGGTGCACCTGATGCGCTGTTTTCGATTGGAAGCTTTAGTGTAAATATCCTTCCGATTGCGATGACTTTGATTAATATTATTGCAGGTGCAATCTATACAAAAGGATTTGCAGTAAAAGAAAAAGTTCAAATTTATGGAATGGCACTTGTTTTTCTGGTTCTTCTCTATACAAGCCCGTCAGGTCTCGTTCTATACTGGACGATGAATAATGTTTTTTCACTTATAAAAAATATATTTTATAAATTAAAAAATCCTTTAAAAGTTTTATATGGAATTTTGTGCGCTGCCGTTTTACTGATGGATGTTTATCTGATATTCTTTTTCAGCAGATCTTCAAGAATTACTTACCTTCGTATAGCAGCGGTTATCGGAATTTCATGTCTTCTTTTAATTCCATATCTTGTAAAAGCATTTAATTATCTTGTAAAAACTGTATTGAATCCGCTTGTTAAAGATAAAAAAATCAGATTTACAGTTTTTATTTTTTCTGCAATCGGATGTGCTTTGCTGACCGGCATGGTTTTGCCGGGACTTTTAATTTCTTCAAGCGTTCAGGAATTTGCAGATATTGCAGGACATTCAAATCCGGATTTTTATGTTTATAATTCGCTTTTACAGGCAGCAGGATTATTTATATTCTGGCCTGTATGCATTTATTTTTTATTTCATGACAGAGTTCAGACTTTGATAACTGTTTTATTGTGCTGTTTTTTAGTCTGCGGTCTTATAAATGCATTCGCATTTACAGGAACATATGGAATTTTAACACAATGGCTTATCTTTGATGCAGGATTAAAATTTGATTCAGCTGCAAAAATAATTTTAAATATTGTTTTAATTGTTTTTGCAGTTTCCCTGATTTTAATTCTGATGAAATTTTATCCGAAAGTTTTATCTTCAATAACATCAGTTTTAGTAACAGGTGTTTTGATATTTGGAATTGTAAATCTTGTAAAAATAAATTCAGCATACAGACAATATAAAAACAGCAGTTCTAATGTCTTAACAGAAAATCAGAAAATCGAAAAAGATATTACGCTTTCATCAAATGGAAAAAATGTAATTGTAATTATGCTTGACCGTGCGATAAGCGCATATACAAAAGAAATTTTTGATGAATATCCTGCTTTGTATTCACAGTTTAAAGGATTTGAATTATATCCTAATACATTGAGTTTTAATGGTCATACATTGACTGGTTCGCCGCCGCTTTTTGGAGGTTATGAATACAGTCCTCGTGAAAGACTTGCAAGAAAAGATAAAAATCAAAAGGAACTTCATAACGAAGCACTTCTTGTAATGCCGCGTGTATTTACAGAGCAGGCAGATTTTTCTGCACAGATTGCAGATTTACCATGGGCAAACTGGTCATGGTATTCTGACATGTCTATTACAAATCCATATGATAAAATTGAAGGAAAAAATCTTGCCAGAAAATATAATCAGTACTGGAACAACAACAATCCGAAGTTTTTAAGAAATGATGATTTACTGGACAAAGTTTATAACCGTGATTTTTTCTGGTTTGCACTTTTCAGGGAAATGCCGCTTTTTTTACGACCGTTTATATACTATGACGGAACATGGTGGAATTCTGAAAATATAAGTAAATCATTTCCATACAACGCTCAATACCCGGAACTTGATTATTTAAGCGAAATGACTTCTGTAATTTCTGATAATTCAAATATATTTTTATCTTTTGATAATGAAGTTACACATGATAAAGACAGATATGATGCTCCGCTTTATGTACCTTCTTCTGGCTGGGGAGTTCCAGGCACATCTCCATTGGGAATACATTTTTCATTTGGTTCCAATGCTGCAGCAATTCATCGTCTTGGAGAATGGTTTGAATTTTTACAGCAGAACAATTGTTATGATAATTCGAGAATCATTATTGTTTCTGATCATGGTGCAGGAAATGAAGAATATCCTCCTGTTGATTATGGTTATGATAATCCGCTGATAGAAGGAATTTCATCATTGGAAAATCATAAAAATTTTTACAATGCATTTTTAATGGTAAAAGATTTTAACTCACAGGATACTCTTAAGATTAATCCACAGTTTATGACAAATGCCGATGTTCCTTTGATTGCATTTGATTCCATAATAGAAAGTCCTGTTAATCCGTTTACTGGAAAAGCTTTCTCAAAAAATGAAGCAGAAAAAATAAAAGAGAATGGTGTAGAGATTTCTACTTCCCGCCTCTGGAATATTGATGAGGTAGAAAATATTTCAACTTTACCATTGAATGACAATGACTGGGTTAGAGTAAAAGAAAATATTTTTGACAGCAAAAACTGGACAGTAATAAAATCAAAAAAATAGGAATCAATATGCCGGCAAAGATTTCGTATTACACACTTTTATTTATTAATGAAGACAGTTCAAAACTTGGAAATGGTGTCAGCGGAACATATTCTGAAAAAATTGCAAAGTATGTTAAATGCTGCAGTTCATTAAATAAAAGTCTTGTCCTTAACGGACAGACAAAGTTAAAGGTAATCACAAATAATTCTGATCTGATAAAAAAAATTGATTCAGAACTTGAATGTATTGAAATTAAATTTGCTACAAATGTTGATCCTTCAATTCCATTTGCATCTGCGCATTGTAAGCTTGATGTGTTCAATTATTTTTCTACACTTTCAGAAAAAGATTACAGCATTCTTCTTGACAGCGATGTTTTGTGTATTAACAGCGAAGCAAAAATTTTAAAAAGATTTTCTTCAGGGCTTCCGGTGATTTATGATATTACAGACCAGCAGTTTCAGGGTTGCGGAACAGAACGCGTTTGTAAAGATAAAGAACTGATTGTCAGAAAAAGTTTTAATGATGAAAATTTTATTTCAAGTGGAATCTGGGCGGGCGGAGAATTTATTGGAGGCAGTGCTTCTTTTTATAAAGCATTGTATTCTGCGTGCAAAAAAATTTTACCTGTGTATATTTCAAATCATGAAAAATTGTTTCACAATGGAGATGAAATGATTGTTTCATGTGCGCTTGAATATTTAATTCAGAAGAAAAAAATATTTGTATTTGATGCTGGAATTTCGGGACTTATCGGCCGCTATTATGATTCAAGTACAAATCATGTTCAGCATATCTGGAAATATTTTAAGACAAATATGTTTGTGCATCTTCCAATGGATAAAGATTTTCTTTCTTCTGAAAAAATTGATTTTTCTGATTGTGAAAAAATGATTTGTTCACTTGAAACTGAACTTCAAAATAAAAAGACTTTTATTGAAGCAACTGTCCGTGCAGACAGAGTTCTTCAGAAGCTGATAAAGGCTTTTTATAAAATCAGAGCATTTATAAAAAAGATGACAGGCCATGGAAATGCGCCTGTAGAATATTAGAAAATATAAGAAGCTGGTTAGCGGATTATTTTTAAGTTATAGATAAGGATTTAAAATGTACAAAACAAAAACACCTGTTGCGATGATTATTTTTAACCGTTATGACAATGCTCATGCAGTTCTTGAACAGATTAAAAAAGCTGAACCTCAGGAATTGTTTATTATTGCAGACGGTCCTCGTGCAAACCGTGAAGGTGAAAAAGAAAAATGTGAAAAGGCCCGTTCAATCTGTGATGAAGTTGACTGGAAGTGTAATGTACATAAAATTTTTTCTGATGTTAACTTGGGATGTGCAAAACGCGTGACATCAGGATTGAATGAAGTCTTTAGTAAAGTCGAGCGTGCTTTGATTTTTGAAGATGACTGTATTCCGGCAGAAAGTTTTTTTGAGTTTGCAGATGAAATGCTTGAAAGATATAAAGACGAAGACAAAATAATGCTTGTTTCTGGAAACAACAAATGTTTTGATCCTTCAAAAAAAGATGGCGGTATTACAAAATTCCATCAGAATAAAAATAATCAGAATGAAAGTTATTTCTTTTCAAAACAGTCTCAGATCTGGGGCTGGGCAACATGGCGTCGTGCCTGGAATAAAATGGATCTTGCGATGAAGAGCTGGCCTGAATTAAGAAAAGAAAAACTCGTTGAAAGTATTTATAAAAAACCGTCGCATCGTTATTACTGGAAGTCCGCATTTGATTATGTTTACAATGGTCGTACAAACAGCTGGGCTTTTCCATGGAATCTTTCTGTCTGGCGGGAAGACGGTTTTTCGATAATTCCAAAAGTAAATCTTATTCGAAATGCCGGTTTTAATGCGGATGCAACACACACAAGCGGCAAAAGCATTTTTGAAAATCTGGATTACGGTAATCTTGAATTTCCTCTTGTCCATCCTGATATTTCAAACGGAATATGCCGCAATTTTGAAATGGATATGCTCGAAATGAAAAGCCGCATAAAAGACGCAAAACAGCTTCCGTTTCCTTTGAATATGTTTGCATCAAAGGCAAAATGGGTTATACTTGGATTACTTGGGAAAGATAAAAAATAAGTGGAATTTGTAGAAACGAATTTCTGTTTGGAGATAATATGATTCATTTTAATGTTCCGCCATTTGTTGGTACAGAATTTACATATATGAAAGAAGCCGTAGAAAATCATAAAATATGCGGTGATGGTCCTTTTACAAAAAAATGCAATGAATGGCTTGAAAAAAGATTTAATGCAAAAAAAGTTATGCTTACTACAAGTGGAACTTCTGCACTTGAAATGGCAGCATGGCTCTGCAATCTTAAACCTGGCGATGAAGTAATTTTACCAAGTTTTACTTTTTCTTCTACGGCAACAGCATTTGCGCTCGTCGGTGCGAAACTTGTTTTTGTTGATGTAAGAAAAGATACGATGAACATCGATGAAAAATTGATTGAAAAGGCAATTACTCCAAAAACCCGTGTAATTGTTGCTGTTCATTATGCCGGTGTTGCATGCGATATGGATGCGATTATGGAAATTGCAAAAAAACATAATCTTAAAGTTGTAGAAGATGCAGCTCAGGGTGTAATGTCAACTTATAAAGGAAAAGCACTCGGTACTATTGGTGACTTTGGCTGTTATTCATTTCATGAGACAAAAAATTATTCAATGGGAGAAGGCGGTGCAATCGTAATCAACGATGAGTCAGCAATTGAAAAAGCAGAAATCCTTCGAGAAAAAGGAACAAACCGTTCTAAATTTTACCGCGGTCAGATTGCAAAATATAATTGGGTTGACTGGGGTTCAAGCTATCTTCCGAGTGATCTGAATGCAGCTTATCTCTGGGCTCAGCTTAATGCTGCTGATGAAATCAACAACAACAGACTTTCAACATGGAATAAATATAACGAAGTTTTTAAACCGCTTGCCGATAAAAAAATCATTGAGCTTCCGGTTGTTCCTTCTGACTGCGTTCATAATGCACATATGTTCTATATAAAATGCCGTTCACTTGAAGAAAGAACAGCGTATATTCAGTTTATGAAAGAGAATGACATTCTGTGCGTATTCCATTATGTTCCACTTCACAGTGCGCCTGCAGGTCTTAAGTTTGGTCGTTTTGACGGAGAAGATAAATATACAACTTCTGAAAGTGATAAACTTGTACGCCTTCCGCTTTACTACAATATTGAAAAGTCAGACCTTGAAAAAGTAATTGCAAAGACTCTGGAATTTTTTAATAAATAATTTTTTTGAATTTATAAATTTGATTTACAAAAGGATTGCAGAATGAAAATAATTCACCTTGCTACAACAAATGCCGGCGGTGCGGGAATCGCTGCAACAAGAATTCATAATCTTTTGACAGAAATGGGACATGAATCTCATCTTTATGTTCAGCACAAAGAACTTGATTCCCAGAATACAACTGAACTTTGTAATAAAGGCGGACAGGGTAAAAAGTACATGGTGAAAATGCGTTTTGAAAGAAAGCTTGCAAAGTTTTTAAAACGCAATCAAAAAGATACAGACTGGCAGCGTTTTAGAAAAGATGATGTTTATTGCTATAATGATTATGATGAAGAAAATAAAGAAGGTTTTTTCCCTGGACTTGAAAATAAAATTGATCTGGAAAATGTTGATGTTATTTTTGTTCATCAGATAATCGGGTTTTTAAATACTTATGATGTTAAACGTCTTTATGATAGAACTCATGCGAGAGTAATTTTTACAATGATGGATATGGCTCCTGTTACTGGAGGCTGTCATTATGCATGGGACTGCAGAAAATTTTTTACAACCTGTTTTAACTGTCCTGCTCTTCCTTATGAATTAAATACCCGCAGTCATTTTCAACTTGAAGCAAAAGCTCAGAATATTTTATATATGAATGCAGAAATAATGAGCAATGCAGATTATGATCTGGATTTTGCAAAAAATTCCGCAGTTCCATTTTCAAAATACTGGAAATATTTTTATCCTGTTGATGAAGAAGTTTTTACTCCCGTTGAAATTAAAAAAGAAGAAAATACAAAATATCTTTTTTCAATTGCCAATTTTGCAAATGATGTGAGAAAAGGATTTACTTATGTTCTGCAGACACTGATAAATCTTGATAAAAAAATTCCTGATGGTCAGAAAGTGAAAATGCTTTGTCTTGCTCCTTCTCTTTTTGATGGTTATAAATTTGAAAAAGTGGAATTTGAAAAGTTTGGTTTTTGTAAGAATGTAAATGATCTGGCAAAGGTTTATAATAAAGCAGATGTTTTTATGTGCACTTCGGTAGAAGATTCTGCACCGATGATGCTTGAAGAAGCACTTCTCTGCGGTGTTCCGACAGTGAGCTTTGATGTTGGAACTGCAAAGCAGTTTATCAAAGATGGAAAAAATGGCTATGTTGCCGAAAGATTTAATGCACTTGATATGGCCGAAAAAGTTTATACACTTTTGTACAAAACTCCGAAAACTCTTTTAAAACCAGAAGCAATTCACGACGGAATGGTAAAGATTTTAGGAAAAAAAGTTATTGTCAGTCAGTTTGAAGATATTCTTGCCCAGAAAAAGGCCGATGCAAAATCACGCGGGACTTCAAAATGAAAATAATTAAATACACCGGTGGAATCGGAAATCAGATATTTCAGTATGCTTTTGCATATATTCTCGAAAAAAAAGGATTTGAAGTAAAGGCAGATACAAGCCTTTATGATAAACCTCATTTTCGTGCCGGTGTTGATATGAGTCACGGTTATTTTGCTGTTTCAGATGTTTTTGGACTGCAGGTAAAAGAAGCTTCAAAAAAAGAAATCAACAGACTTGGAACAAGTGCAAATACATTTATTGAAAGAATTCAAAAAAAATTTTTTAAAAAAGCATCTCACATTGTAGAGTATGATTCAAAATTTAATCCTGATAATTTAACTGACATCCGTGATTTATATCTGGATGGATATTTTCAAAATCCTTTGTATTGGAAAGGATATGAAAAAGATATTAAAAATCTTTTTGTATTTAAGCTTCCGTTAAATGAAAAATCAAAACAGCTTGAAAAAATTCTTGAAGAATCAAAAAATAAAACATGTTCAATTCATATTCGCCGCGGAGATTATTTAAATCATCCGACACTTTTTGTATGTGATAAAAAATATTTTGAAAATGCAATTTCAAAAATGATTGAACTTTGCCCGCAGATAGAAAAGTTTGTAATCTTTTCTGATGATATTGAATGGTGTAAATCAAATCTTGATACACACGGAAAAGAAAATATTTTTGTTGACTGGAATCGTGATAAAGACAGCTGGCAGGATATAGCTCTTATGACAAAATGTTCAAATAACATAATTCCAAATTCAAGTTTTAGTTTCTGGGGTGCATATTTAAATCAGAATCAGGATGCAAAAATCATCTGTCCTGAAATCTGGTCTAAAAATGGTGCTAAAGATATGATAGTTCAAGACTGGTTTACAGTTTCTGTTAACTGATTGTTTTTATTTTTTAAAGTTTTTATTTAGGAGAATTGAATGAAAAAAGTTTTTTTATCAGTTGTAATTCCTTTGTATAATTCTGAAAAGACTTTGAATGAATCAATTGGTTCTGTTGCTGCAGAAATTGGAAAATTGTATTCTGATGAAAAAAATGTAAAACAGTTTTCTCTTGAAAATACTGTTTCTGAAATTATTTTGTGTGATGACGGTTCTTTTGATAAAACTTCTATATTGTGTGACCAGCTTGCAGAGAAAATCAATTCTGAAAAAAAAGAAATTGAAGTTAAAGTGATGCATCTTAAAAATGGCGGAGTTGCCAGTGCGCGTAATATCGGAATGAAATATTCGCGTGGTGAAGTGATTGCGTTTAATGATTCTGATGACAGATGGTTATGTGGAACTTTGGTAAAACGTCTGACACTTTTAAAAAATGAAAATGCAGAATTAATAACGGCAAATCACGAAATAGAATCACAGCGTGTAAAAAAACTTTTACCGACATCATTTCCGAATCTTTACATTGTAAAAACAGAAAATGAGTTATTTAAAAATTATTATACTGTGCAGAATTCAATTATTTCAAGAAAAATCATTGATGATGGAATATTCTTCAAAGATGGAATGCGATATGCAGAAGAAATGTATTTCTTTTTCCAGGTTTTACAAAAATATAAATGTCTTTTCTTGAATGAAAAAATGTCAGAAAGTGTACTGCATAAAGAACGTTTCGGGCAGAGCGGTTTAAGTGGAAATCTTAAAGCAATGGAAAAAGGTGAACTTACAAGTTTATCTTTGACATATAAAGAACTTAAGATGCCTTTTGCAAAATATGTTACCGCCTGTGTTTATTCAATTTTAAAATATTTCAGACGCGTTTTAATCTGTTCAATCAGAAAATAGATTTTCAATGTTGTTGATTTCAAATAATAAATCTGATAAATTCAATCTGTAAAAAATATTTTTACCTCCAATCCTGTGAAAGTCAGGGCAGTCTATTCTACTGTTAAAGTCAGACGGAGCATCTCACATCAAAGTACAATCAATAGGAGGTTGTATGAAAAAAAATTATCGTTTTTCAAGTTTGATACTTGGAATTGCATTATCTTTATCTGTCATCACAGGACTTGTTTCCTGTGAACAGCCGTCAGTTGCAAAATCTGTACAGCTGCAGTTTCCTCCAGCACCACAGAATGAGTTTTTAAAAGCTTTTCTCGGTACATGGGAGAACAATGATTACAATTTTCATAGCGAGTATGAAATTTCAAAGACTTACATTAAAGACAGCGGAATGAATGTCTGGTATGAAATTAAGTCGGAAGAAACAGTACAGAGTGCAGATGGTTGTACTCTTGTTTTTTGTGAAGTTGCAGAAGGACATGATACTCAATGGACTCCAGCAAAAAATTTTTATTCAGTTGCTTTAAAATTAGAAGATGGTAAACTTTCAATAAGCTGTCCTATAGATTCAAATTCCATATATAAATCTCTTGATGAATTAAAAGCAAAATATCAGACATCATATAATGTTAAAGGCAATAATAATTATTTTACTGTCTGTACAAAAATGGAAAAGTAAATGAATAAAAGAATATTGAAGATTTTTTTTTCTGTTATGATCTTTTTTTTATGTTATCAGAATTTATTTTCAGAAACAGAATCTACACGCATAGAAAATCCGCTTTTTGGTCCGACGACTGCATATAAAATTATTAAAGATGAAAACGTCGAATCAAATCTTGACCGCATTGAAGAAAAAGACAGAAATGCACAGAAAAAAAATCCTCAGTATCAGAAAGCCGGACATCAGGTAAATGCATCTGTCCGTCAGATTACTCATTCACAGATTGAAGAACGAAATCCAGAAAACATTCAGGATCTTTTAACATCTGACGGACTTTTTGTGATGACTTCTGGTGGAACCGGCAGCATGTCAAATCTTTCTTACAAAGGTTATGCAGGCTTTTGTATTAAAGTTTATATTGATGGAATTCTTTCAAATAATTCAACTACAGGAGAATTTGACTGGAACTCAATAAATATAAATTCCATTGAAACAATTGAAGTCGAAGATATTCCGTCATTAAGTGAAACAGAATTTGCAGGTTGCGTTATCAGAATTACAACACGTAACGGCGGAGAAAAGATTTATGCTGATTTTTCGACAGCAAGTTATAAAAAGAGTCTGTGCGATAATCTTATTGCACATGTTAATTATTCAAAAGAATTTTCTAAATTCAATTTTAACATCGGAGCAAATGTAATTTCAGCTTCCAACCAGTTTGAAAGACCTGAAGATATCGGAACAGAATTATATAATTCATCTCACCTGGGAAATTTTAATTTCGGATGGAATGCAAAACTTTCTGAAAATTTAAAATTATACGGAAGCAATATGTTTGCCTATAATAAATTAAAGGCAGACAGAAACAGCGATCTTAATACTGGAATTGAAGAAGATATTGCAACGCGAAATAATATTAATCTTTCTTATACAAGTAAACTAAAATCTGAAACAAGTCTTTATTATAATTTCAGTAATGTCCGCTATGTTAATAATTATCTTACAGATAATATTGATAATACAACGTTTAGTAAAATTTCACTTACAGAAAATATATCATGGCTTTTTGATATTACGGCAGGATGTGAATATGAATTTCAACCGGGACTTTCAGGAGCTTCTCGTGCAATTGAAAAAATTGGTGCCGGTAAAAAGTTTGAAATTGATTTTAAAAACCGTTCAGAAACATCAGGTGATAAAAATGAGTTGTATTCAAAATTTATAATCGAACCACAGCTTATTGTACTTTTCTGGCAGTCGGAAAAAAATGGTGCAGAATTTCTTCCTCGTCTGACACTATCATGGCAGGGAATAACACTTGCTGCATACCGCGAATTTATTCTTCCGACATTTAATCATCTTTATTGGCCGGATACAAGTTATGCCTGCGGAAATCCGGGGTTAAAACCTGAAAGCGGCTGGAGTGGTTTTTTTGGCTTTAGAAGAAATGATTTTCCAATCTGGGCACAGTATAAAATTTCCTATTACGGAAATAAAATTTGCTGGGGATATGGCGGTTTAAAATCAATTCCACAGAATAATGGAGATGCATTTTATAATGTTGTAACAGTTGGAAGTACCGTCAGTATTTTTAACGATGTCCTGAGTCTTACAGCTGATGCTACATGGACGAGTGCAAAAATTGCCGGAACTGAAAGACAGATTATGTGGGTTCCAGAGTGGCAGTTTCATGCAGGAATTTCTGTAAATGTATGGCGTATAATATTAAAATCAGATTATTGTTTTACAGGAAAAAGATTTCAAACAAACGAAAATATTTCTTTTTATCCTGCAATTCATCTGTTAAGTGCATCTGTTACATTCAGCATAAATGAAAATTTCAAAATTTATGTTAAAGGCGATAATCTGCTAGACTGCCGTGTTCCGTTTTATGACAATTATTACCTGCCGTCGCGAAAAGTGACAGTTGGTGTAAAATTTGAAAGATAATTTGAAAAAAGTATAAGTTTTTTGTGGCGGCTTCTTAAAACCTGGTATATAATTTTTAAAACAAGAGAGGTACTACTATGGGAATGGATGTAAAAGTTATCAATCCTTTTTTAAATGCTACACTTCAGACTTTTCATGAAATGTTTCAGGTGGAATCTAAAAACAATGAGCCTTTTGTAGTTGATATTACTACAGGTCATCAGTGGGAAGTTTCAGGACTTCTTGGAATTACAGGCGATTACAGCGGCGTTGTTGCAGTCCGTCTGCATAAGACACTTGCTTTTAAACTTCTGGAATTGTCTGGTTTGACAGATATTCATCCGGATGAAAAGCTTGAACTTTCACAGGAACTTGTCAGTGAATTTACAAATATTATTTCGGGTCACGCAGTTTCTTCGATTCCTGGAATTAATCTTACGGTTTCGCCTCCGGTAACGATTACCGGTAAAGACCATGTTATTTCCTGGCCAAAAAATTATCCGGTCGTAGGAATTCCATTTATTACAAACTTCGGTCCTTACGAAGTTGATGTCTGTTTTAAATAAACGGGTTATAGTTTTAAGTTGATTATAATATTTTATCGGGTGGGGAAGCATGAATAATTTTTTTTGTGTTTCTTCATCCGAAATCTTTTTGGGGGTTTATTATGAAAAAAAATTTCGTAAAATCAATTGTAAAAAAAACAGCAGTTCTTTTTGCAGCAATCTGTTTCTGCGGAACATCTTTGTTTGCCGCAGAAGGAAAAAAAGCTAAGACAGTAAAAGGTGCAACTTACGATTGGAAAATAACAGGTAAGAAGTATGCGCAGTTTACTGATCTTGGAAATTATGTAATTGACTGTGTTCCACACACAGCATTTAATTTTGACAGTGCACTTGCTTTTGCAAATGCCCGTTATGACAAAGTAACACCTTCGACTGGTGGCGGATGTTCTGCTCTTGCAACAAAAACAGACAGCGGTGATATTTTAATAGGACGAAACCTTGACCTTACTGTATCGCAGCTTCCATGTTACATTACACATGTAAAATACGGAAAATACGAAACAATAAATTTTACTTATGACGAACTTGGACCACAGGATTTGACTTATGCAAATGTACTTGCAAAAGGAAAAATTGATGACGAATATTTTAACGCGCTTCCGCTTCTTGCCGCAGATTCAATGAACTCAGAAGGCCTTTACATCGAATACAATATGCGTGCATACGAAAGCGATTTAATCTGCTATGGAACAAATCCAGATGCAAAAAAACGAATCTGCACAATCAGTCTTCCGTTTGTAATTACTTCAAATTGTGCAACAGTCGAAGAAGCAATCAAATACATGAAAGAAGAACTCGACATTTACACACTTATCGATAAAACAGAAGCAAGCGGCTGGAATCTCTGCTTTATGATTGGAGACGCAACAGGTAAATATGGATTAATCGAAATTGCAAATGAAGAAATTAAATTTTTACCGCAGCAGCACGGTCAGGGAAATTATTACATTTATCCTGCATTCAACGCAATTTCAAGAGAACAGTCTGGTTACGGAAGACTTCAGTTTGGACTTGAACGCATTGATCAGATTCAGACAGAAGAAGATATGGCCAAAATGATGGAAGCAATAATGTGGAGAAACGAAATTTTAAATATTCCATATGCATGCAGAGATAAAAACGGAAACATTAAATTTTATGCAAATGCAGAACATACAATTCCGTCTTTGGACTGGAGAAGCGACAATGTTCATTTGATTCCGGTAAATAAATTTGGCCGCTATGTTGATGTTAACGACAATACTGACGAAGCAAGACTTGTCCGTAATCTCAAGAAATGTTACCAGAAATATATGGCTGGAATTGATGTAGAAGTGAATGCGGCCGGCGCAGAAGGATATAAAGAATATCTTGACAGATGTGATCTTGTATGGGCACACAGCGACTGCAATTTTGAAGATCTTCAGAAAGGTTTAATTGAATATTACAACGAAACAGGCATTTTTGATCTGTTGAATAAATATTATGCCGGCGATGAAAAACCGCTCAGAGATAATTCGTTTGTATGGACAACATCACTCAGTTTTTCTGTCAACTGTACACAAAAGCGTTTAAACTTAAAATTCTGGGAAAACGAAAAAACAGTAATGCACTACCAGTGGTAGAAAAATTATAAACCTGTTATCTTAAAAAAAGTGTATCTTCAGTATCAGTAAAAAATTCTGAAGATACACTTTTTTATTTTTTAAATCTCCAATAAATCCATTATCTATATTTAATTTGTTGACTCATTATACTTTTTAAAAGTATACTCGAAAAATATTATTTTATTTGAGAGAGGGTATTTTATGAAAAAAATTTCTTTTTTGATTCTGTCATTATTATTAATATTTGCAGGATGTACACAGCCGGGTAATTCTGGAAATCCACCTGTAATATTTCCAAAATTTACTGTGACATATTCAACTGAATTTGGAACAACACCTGCTGCAATCTATGTTGAACCAGGTCACATTTTAACAGATAAAGACCTTCCATCTTTACCAGAAACAGAAGACCGTTATTTTACTGGCTGGGATGTAAAACCAGGAACTAAAATTACCGAAAACATAACAATCACAGCAAGCTGGAAAAAATTTGCCTGCATTAAACCTTTTACTGCAGCAAATGCAAATGATTTATTGCTGACATTTTTTGAAGTTACAAAAGTTGAAGATTTACCATTTTATTCTGATTTAGGCAGCGGAAAAATCAATGAGATTTACTTTACAAAAGAAGCAGTGCCTTCAACTTCAACATACAAGCATGATTATAAAACAAGTGATGAAAACATTACTTTTACTGTAAGTTTTGAACAAAGCAACGGAAAAAATAGAATATACGTTTCTGGAAACGGAGATCGAATTTATATCAAAAACTGCCGCAAGTTATTTTACTGCTTTGATAACACTATTTGTAATTATGAATGGATTGATTTAGAAAACTTATATACTGCAAAAGTAATAGATATGAACTATTTATTTGGAGGCTGTTCTTCTCTTACTACTTTAAATATTTCAAACTTCGATACTTCAAATGTTACAGATATGAGCTATATGTTCAGTGGATGTACAAAGCTTAAATCTATAGATTTGAGTAATTTTAATACTTCTAATGTTACAGATATGAGCTTTATGTTTAGTTGTTGTGAAAAATTAAGTTCATTAGATTTAAGCAGTTTTAATACATCAAAAGTTACTGATATGAAGGAAATGTTTCTAATATGTAAATCACTTACATCTGTAAATCTTACAAGTTTTGATACTTCAAACGTTACAGATATGTCTTATATGTTTAGTAATTGTACTTCTCTTACTGCTTTAGATTTTTCAAGCTTTAATACTTCAAATGTTTCTGATATGCAATATATGTTTAATTACTGTCAGAAACTGGAGACATTGGATTTAAGTAAATTTAATACTTCTAACGTAAAGACAATGAACGATATGATATATGAATGTGAAGGTTTAAAATCTATAAACATCAGTTCATTCAATACTGAAAAAGTAAAGTCTATGGCACGTATGTTATATACTTGTAAAAACCTTGAAACTGTGGATATAAGCAGTTTTAATTTTGTTAATGTAATGGATTTAACAAATTTCTTTACCGGTTGTGAGAAATTAAAAACAATTTACGCATCTCCTGATTTGGCTATACCTGATTCTTGTAAAACTTCGGCTATGTTTGTTATTTGCAAAAATCTAACAGGCGGCGCAGGAACAAAATATTCTGATGCCGAAATATCAGATCCAGAAAACTATAATACTGCCGTTTACGCCCGCATCGACGGCGGTCCGTCAAAACCGGGATATTTTACAGCAAAGTAATATTATAAAAAAAAGTACTTAAATACTTCTACATTTTTTTACTTTTTGTTAAAATACGATATCGCCTGCAGAAACATTGAGAAATTCCCGATGTTCCAATTTTTGCAGGCGGATAGAGGTAACATAATGAAAAATGAATACGTAAAACGTATATGGGCTGACGTTCAGCAGAAGAATGCGAACGAGCCTGAATTCCTGCAGGCAGTACAGGAAGTTCTCACAACTCTCGAACCAGTAGTGGATCAGATGCCGGAACTTGAAGCTAATGCTGTTTTGGAACGCTTTGTCGAACCAGAACGTGTTATTATGTTCCGTGTTCCTTGGATGGACGATGCCGGTAAATATCATGTAAACCGCGGATATCGCGTTCAGTTTAACAGCGCAATCGGTCCTTATAAAGGTGGAATCCGTTTCAGTCCGGAAGTAACTCTCGGTGGATTGAAATTCCTCGGATTCGAACAGACTTTGAAAAATTCTTTGACAACTCTTCCAATGGGTGGCGGTAAGGGTGGTTCAGACTTTGATCCACATGGAAAGTCAGATAACGAAGTAATGCGTTTCTGCCAGTCATTCATGACAGAATTGTATCGCCATATCGGTTCAGATACTGACGTTCCAGCCGGAGACAAAGGTGTAGGTGCTCGCGAAGTTGCTTACATGTTTGGTCAGTACAAGAGAATCGCAAACAACTTTACTGGAGTTTTGACAGGTAAAGGAATTCCATTCGGTGGATCACTCTTCAGAACAGAAGCTACTGGTTACGGACTCATCTACTTTGCAGAATGTATGCTCGCAAAAGTAGGCGACAGCTTCAAAGGTAAAGTTTGTGCAGTTTCTGGAAAAGGAAATGTTGCAGAATATGCTGTAGAAAAATTGATCCAGCTTGGTGCAAAAGTTGTAACAATGTCTGACTCATCTGGATATGTTTATGATCCTGATGGAATTACACAGGAAAAACTTGACTGGGTTAAAGAACTCAACTATGTAAAACGCGGACGCATTTCTGAATACGCAAAACAGTTCCCTAACGCAAAATTCTTCGAAGGCAAACGCCCTTGGGAACAGAAAGTTGACTGTGCTTTCCCATGTGCAACTCAGAACGAATTGAACGAAGACGATGCAAAAGCACTCGTAGCAAACGGAGTTAAACTTGTTGCAGAAGGTGCTAACATGCCTTCAACTCTCGAAGCAACAGAAGTATTCCAGAAAGCCGGAGTTCTCTTCGCTCCTGGAAAAGCATCTAATGCAGGTGGTGTATCAGTTTCAGGTCTCGAAATGAGCCAGAACGCAGGACACATCTCTTGGTCAGGTGCCGAAGTTGACAAAAAACTCAAAGAAATCATGACAAACATCCACGACAACGCCTACGACACAGCCGAAAAATTCGGCATGAAAGGCAACTACGTAGCCGGCGCCAATATCGCCGGTTTCATTAAAGTAGCCAAAGCGATGATTGCTCAGGGATTGGTATAAGTTAGGAAAGGCTATGACTCTCATGCGCCGAAGGCGCAAACAAAAAAACTTTCCAAAATTGATTTTATTCATTTTGGAAAGTTTTTTTATTTTAAAGTAACATATTTTTTAAATTCAACTGTTAAATTTATAAACAACTTAATATGAGGTTAAAAATGAAAAAATTATTTCTTATTATTGCAGGTATTTGTTTACTTAGTTTAACAGGATGTGCAGTTTGTGTTGAGACTGACGGACATTATAATTCTGAAAAATATACTTCAAAGACAGTGAGTGTTGCGGCAGAAATTGAAAACATAATTGTTGACTGGGATTATGGTTCTGTTATTGTTCTTGAACATTCAGGTGATGATGTAACATTCTATGAAACATCATCAAAAAAAATTACTGACAGTAATAAATTGACTTACACTTATAACGAAGGAACAAAAACTCTTACTGTAGATTATTATAATTCAAATCAGAGTCACAGTGAAATTGTTTCGAATAAGGTTCTTGTAATTTCTGTTCCAAAGGATAAAGAGTTTAATAAGTTTAAAATTAATTCAAATAAAGCAGGTTCAAAAATTTCTGAATCAGTAAAAGTAAGAATACATACACTTTTCTTTTGCGGAGACATTGAAGTAAATAAATAATTGTCTGATTTTGTAAAAGGAAAAAAGGATAAAAAAAAGCCGCCTTGTTCGGCGGCCTGATTAATGCGAGGTTCAAACAAAGTGACCTGCATTGTAAATGTTTTTTCAGCTTGACTGCTGATAGTCTTGTTTAGCGTTTAGCCACGTCCTGGCTTGATAATTCTGTTGGTAACATTTGTTGCCTCCTTATCAAGTAACCGGTATGCGTCCTCATCTCGCTCCTGACTACATCTTTATATTAACATACATTGAACATAAAGCAAGAAAAAAAGTTTAAATTTAAAAAACTTTTTTTCTTGCTTTTTTTGTGATTATGTTATTTTACTTAGGAAACTTTTTCTAGTAAATTTGGTTGTTATGGTATAGAATATAATTGGAAGGAAATATTCAGCTAATGAACCAGATGCTTTTTTTAAGAATTAATATTTTTAATATAGTAATTCTTTTATATTTAATAACATACAGCTTTTACTGTTTAAAATATTATTTATCTAAAAACAACTTTATCGTCTTTGCTTTATTCAGCCTGTTGCATGTAATTTTTGGACTTGTTACAGAAGTAACAGTCAATATGCCTGATTGCCCCGTTTTTATAAATGATATTTGTCATATTCTTTTCTTTGTTTTCGCACTTGCATTCTGTCTTGAACTTTTTAAATATTCTGTAAATATTGTTTATCCAAAAAATAAAACTGAAATTCCGACTGTTGTTGCTTATCTAATTTCTGGAATTGCAATATTAATAACTTCACTTTCGAATATTGAGTATCGTCATGGTAATGGAACAATGTACAGCGCCGGAGTTGGTCCTACAATCTGTTATGGTGCTGCATGTTCAATGTTTATTGTGTCTGTTTTTCTTCTTGTATTCAATCATAAAAAAATTCAGCGTCATATTGTATTTGCACTTTTGCCGATGACGCTTGTATCATTTGTTTTCCTTATTGTTCAGATTTTTGTTCCAGAATTTTTATTTACCGGAGCAGATATAACTTTAGTTTTAATCGGAGCATTTTTTGCAATTGAAAATCCGATTGGAAAATTTGAAGATCGTGCGAATATCGATATGGATACTCATGCACGAAACAGAAACTGTTATGAAAAGGATTTTGAAAAATTAAAAGCCCGCATTAGAGAAGATAAAATTGAATATCCGTTAATCTATGTTATCTGCGATTTAAATGGATTAAAAACCGTCAATGATAATTACGGACATCTTGAAGGCGATAAACTGATTACTACTGCAGCAGAAATTTTAATGGAACAGTTAAAAGATGCGCAGAATGTTTATCGAATCGGTGGTGATGAATTTGTTGCTCTTTTTGAAGGTGTTAAGATTTCGGTTGTAGAAGAACAGATTGCGCTTGTTAATGTTGAATGTGAAAAGGCAAGCAAGAATCTTGTAACGCCTTTGACAATTTCGATTGGATATGCAGTTTATACTCAGGGTGATGATATTGAAGATGTCGTACGAAGTGCAGATGAAACGATGTATGCAAATAAAGATGCATATTACAAAAACAAAGGTCTTAACAGAAGAAAGATAAAAGATTCATTTAATGTTATTCGCGATGCCTGCACAAAAATGGTTCGTGTAAATCTTACCAAAGATAATTTTAAAATCATAAACATTAATCTTGAAGAAAAGAAAAAAGAAACAGGATTTTCTGAAGTATTTTCTGAATGGGTAAAAGGATTTGCAGATGCCGGTTATGTTTATCAGGATGATCTTGAACTTTTTAATGATAATATGAATATCGATTACCTCCGTAACTGCTTTACTTCTAAGAAAGAAAATGTTAGTTTTATCTACAGAAGAAAGTATTCAGGTGATTTCTTTAAAACGTTTGTTGAGTTTATTCCTGCAGATGAGTATCGTGATGATAATCAGATAGTATTCTGCTATGTAAAAAACTTGCACCAGAAATAGGAAAAATTATGAAAAAAGCTATTAATGCCTCATTTGCAGTTCTCTGCGGATTTATTTTATTCAGCTGCAATAAAAAAATCGATTATAAAAAAGCAGAAATTTCGAGTTTGTATCCGGACACAGCTGAAGAAGACGATAAGCTCCCGCTTCCAGCCGGTTTAGAATTTATTACTGAAGAACCGCAGAAAGAAGCAGAAAGGCAAAAATCAAAACCGCTGAACAATAAGAATTTTATTTTTGTAGAAGGCGGAAGTTTTATTAATAAAGTTCATAATGAAATGAATCTTTTATATAAGGACACTGAGATTTATGTTTCTGATTTTTATATTTCAGAAACTGAAGTTACTCAGAAATTATTTAAAGAAGTGATGGGATACAATCCTTCTTCTGATATCAGTCCTGATAAACCTGTGGACAGCATTTCTTTTTATGATGCTGTCAGATTCTGCAATAAATACAGTATTCGTGAAGGACGAACTCCATGTTATTCCATTCTTGGTGAAACCAATCCTGATAAGTGGAAAACTTTAAGCTATGAAAATAATTCTGCTGAATATAAAGAATACTTGAAAGAATTAAAATTCAATTACTATTGTGATGGTTTTCGTCTTCCGTTGAACACAGAATTTGTCTATGCATATAAAGGCGGAAACAGGTCAAAAAACTATAAGTATCCTGGTTCTGATATTCTGGAAGAAGTTGGCAGAGAATTTTATACAGAGCCTGTAAAAACGTATAAACCTAATGAACTTGGAATATATGATATGCTGGGAAATGTCGGAGAACATATCATCTGTTGTAAAGAAAATCCCTGTTTGATAGAACCAGCTGTATTGAATCCGTTACCGGAAGAAAACATTATAGAAAGTTCTGCAGTGTTTGGAAAATACTATTTTTCAAATTATGAAAATTCAAAAATGAACAGCAGAATTTTTGATTCTGAAACTATGGATTCTGATAATCATAATGAGTTTGGAATAAGATTGTGTTCCACTGTAACTTCTGATGAGTCCTTAAAGCGTGATGAAAAATTCAAAAAAGAAATTCATGAAAAGAATGTTGCAGCATTAAAACAGAAACTTGATTATACAATGATTCCACTCAAAGGATTAAAAAATTCAAATAATGAATATAAACCATTTTTACTTTGTAAATATAAAGTTACAGAAGATTTACGGACATTTGCTTATTACGAAAACATCAGGTCTTTAAATCCAAGAGCGAATTTCTGCAGATTCAGTTATGAAGAAGCTATAAATTTCTGTAATGAATTAAGTAAATTAATGGGATATGAACCATGTTTTTACAAAACAAGAGACGGAGAATATGTCTGTGATTTTACAAAGAATGGATTCCGCTTTCCTACAAAGTCTGAATGGGAATATGCAGCAGACGATGCGTACATTGAAAATGAACATGTAAAAGAAGATTTGTATAATTATGGTCTGACAAATGAAAAAGGTCTGTGCGGTATGAACTTTCGTGGTGAGGAAATATGCTGGTATAAAAATACCAGCGAGCTTACTTATATAAAACCAGATGGCTATAATTTTTATAATGACTGTTATCACAAAATTAAGGATTATGATGATTTTAGTGTAAGATTGTGCCGTTCTCTTGCCTCTGAAAAAGAATATGAAGATGCATGTGTTAAACAGGAAAAAGCTGACGAGGAAGCAAAAAAGCTTGCGTGCAAAGTAATTTACGAAGAATTTGAAAAATACAAAAATGAAAAGTTAGCAAAACTGGCTGCTTCAAATGCTGATGAAAAAACTTTACACGAAGCCGCTGAAAGAATTGAATGCGAAATTGGAAGAAAACTGGTACCTGTACAAGGCGGTGAATTTGAGCATGGTAAACCATTTGTAGATGAAACGCCTTCTGATTTTACCGGTAAAGTAAAAGTTGGCTCTTTTGAAATGTCACCTGTGATGATGTCCACCGGTATCTATTATACTTTACTGTCTTTGATGCAATACGGCAGTTATTATGGTGTGAAGAAATTTAATCCACAGATGAAGACTTATTCAGAACTTAATTGGATTGATGCTGTAAAATTCTGTAATTTTTTGAGTGATATTTATGGATATGAAAAATGTTATTCATTTTCAGATGGAAAAATAAAATGCGATTTTACAAAGAATGGATATAGACTTCCTACAGAAATTGAATGGGAATATGCTGCCCGCGGTGGTAGAAATAAAACTGATAGACAATGGAGTTCAATTGATAAGATTTCATTCGAAAGTCATGAAGCATATGGTGAATGGGAAGAATATACATTTTATGATTATATGTATCCTTATTTTGATTATTATAGAACGGAAGAAAAATATGCCAGTTTGAACAGCGATTATGCCTTTATCACACATAATGAAGATTTGCCTTACAGTAGAACACAGAGTTATGGCAGAGTTGTTATAAAATATGAAGATATTACTTTCCCGGAAGAAGGAAAGAATGTTCTTGGTATTTATAATATGTGCGGTATGTGCAATGAGTGGTGCTGGGATTATTATAATGAACAGCTTCCTGATTATGTTTACAGTATGCCGACTGGTGATGAATATTGCTTTACGAAAAGACATGTTTCCCGTGGCGGAGTTCTTGAATTGAATGCCGCAGAGTGTTCTGTAAACTGGAGAAGCGGTGCGTATGATAAAGCGGCACTCAGAGTTGTAAGAACAACAGATACTGCAGAGATGAAAAAACTGATGGCAGACCATGATGCAGAAGTCAAAAAGATAAAAGATGAATATGTAAAATTATTCCAGTCAGAAATACAGATGAAAAAAGTACCTGGTGGAAATCTGCTTCATGGTGATCCGAAAGCTGCGGAAGAAGAAAGAGCAAACCAGAAATTATATCCTGTAAAAACATTTTATATGGCAGATTCTGAAGTGACAAGAAATCTGTGGCAGACAATATATAAAATGACAATTAGAGATGAAATTTCAATTTACGAAAATGAAAAAGATCCAGAGAAGTTCCCGGTAAATGAAGAAGCAGCAAAGCTGGCTGAGTTTATTAATGTGTTGAGTGAGCTCATGGGCTATGAAAAATGTCTGAGAATAACAGAAAATAATATTTATGTTAATCCTGAAAAAAACGGTTTCAGATTTCCTTCCAATTATGAATTTGAATTTGCGGCAAAAGAAGCTGTGACTGATTATAGTATGAGGTTCAGCGGTTCAAATAATTATAAGAAGGTTGCTCATTTTGACAAGCGGTCTCCTGTAAAAACATTACAGCCTAATGCACTTGGAATATATGATCTTTCTGGAAATATTGGAAAAATCTGTTTTTGTGAAAGGAATTATGTATATCTTCCTGAAAGTGGCCGTTATCAATCCTGTAGTTTTGAAGAGCCTTTACGTGAAGATAGAACATACAGAAAATTTATAGAAGTCGGTTCTATGGGTTTTGATTATTATACTGATACTCCGGAAAAAAATGCTGTAAATTCCATCTGGTATGTGAATTTTAATAATTACGGCGGTTTAAGACTTGTTCGATCAGCAAATTAAAACTTCAATCTGATTGAAATTTTCGTTACTATTCACTACTATTCAAAGTATGAAAGAACTTGAACTAAAGTATGGATGCAATCCGAACCAAAAACCTGCAAAGGTTTTTATGGAAAATGGCGATCTTCCAATTACCGTTGTAAATGGAAGACCTGGATTTATCAACCTTTTGGACGCTCTTAATGGCTGGCAGCTTGTAAAAGAATTAAAAGAAGCTACTGGTCTTGCTGCAGCAACTTCATTCAAACATGTAAGCCCTGCCGGCGCTGCAGTTGGACTCCCTTTGTCAGATACTTTAAAGAAGATTTATTTCACAGATGATGTGGAACTCACTCCACTTGCATGTGCTTATGCTCGTGCGCGCGGTGCTGACCGTATGTCTTCTTTTGGTGACTTCATTTCGTTAAGTGATGTTTGTGACAAAGCAACAGCTCTTCTTATCAAGAAGGAAGTTTCTGATGGTGTTATCGCACCTGGTTTCTCTCCTGAAGCTTTAGAGATCCTTAAAGCAAAGAAAGGTGGAAACTACTGTGTAATTCAGATTGACCCGAATTATGTTCCGGCCGATCTCGAAAGAAAGCAGGTTTTCGGTGTTACATTTGAACAGGGACACAACTTTTTGAAAATCGACAATTCTGTTCTCAACAACATTGTTACAAAGAACAAGAACTTGTCTGAAGATGACAAAAGAAACCTTGTAATCTCTTTGATTACTCTCAAATATACACAGTCAAACTCAGTATGTTTCGTAAAAGACGGACAGGCAATCGGTATCGGTGCTGGTCAGCAGTCACGCGTACATTGTACACGCCTTGCCGGTCAGAAAGCCGACAACTGGTGGCTCAGACAGTCTCCAAAAGTACTCGGACTTCAGTTCGTAGACGGAATCAAACGTGCTGACCGTGACAATGCAATCGATGTTTACATCGGAAGCGAATACATGGATGTTCTCGCAGAAGGAAAATGGCAGAACATCTTTAAAGTAAAACCAGAAGTATTCACTGCAGAAGAAAAAGCAGAATGGATCAAACAGAACAACAATGTTGCAGTTGGATCTGATGCATTCTTCCCATTCGGTGACAACATTGAACGTGCAAGAAAATCTGGTGTTACAGTTGTAGTTCAGCCGGGCGGATCTGTTCGTGATGATCTCGTAATTAAAGCAGCTGATGATTACAACATGGTAATGTGCTTTAATGGAATTCGTCTGTTCCATCACTAAGATTATTAAAGGGGAGTGCCCCTAAAACCCCCGATATTTCTGTGAGGGAGAGAAACCGCTACTTCGAAGAGTGGTTTCTCTCCCTCACAGACCCTCCCTCTTTTCCTGTACGACCAAAGCTCCCGCTTTGTAAATGGAAGTGTAACAAGTAGCAAAAAATAGAACTTGAAGTGTTTAATTGTCCAAGAGGTTTTATATGAAAAAATTTTTTTCACTGTTATTTATTTCTATTTTGACAATAGCTGCTTTTGCAGACGGATATACAATCCGAAACAAAAATGAAGTTAATTCCTTTGACCAGATTTTTATGACAAAGTACAGTAAGACTCAGGATTATATTTCCACTGGGCTTGAGATTACGGGGCTTGTTTTTCCGGCTGTGTGTCTTATGGCTCCAAAAGAAGACTGGCTGGAAATCGGAGTTACTTACGCAGAAACAATGGCTGTTGCTTTTGGACTGAGATGTTTGTTTAAGTCAACGGAACAGCGTGCACGTCCTTATCTGTATTGTGAAGGTGCTCCGCAGAAAGAAATAGATAAGGGAGATGCATATAAATCATTTATGTCAGGACACAGCATAATGACTTTTGCAGCAGCAGGTTTTACAACATTCACTTTTTTACGCTACTGTTCTGATTCAGAATGGACAGCGCCTGTTATTGCCGCAACCTGGACAATTGCACTTGCAACTGCAACACTCAGAATTACAAGCGGCTGCCACTTTATGTCAGATGTTCTTTCTGGCGCAGCAGTCGGAACTGCAGTCGGTTTTTTAATTCCGTTGATGAACTCTTTATGGTTTGAACCTGCATTGAAAAATTCTCCGATAGAATTAAAGGGGAATGGTGTTGCACTGAAATTTAAGTGGTAAAAATTTAAGTCATTGTGAGTTCATCTAATTAAATCATTAAATTATTAAAACTGTAGTTTTGTATAGTAAATGGCATTAAAAAATATATAAAACTACCCGTGTAGGTAAGGAAATATTTTCATTTTTTCTATATATTGACTTCTAATTTTAGAGGCAAATGTATGAGAAAACGACTTTCTTTATTTATTTCAATATGTATTTTAATTGTATGTTGTTTCGGATGTCAGAATTTACTTTCTGATGATTTTAGGGAAAGCAGCGAAATTTCACAAAATAAAACTCCTTTTTTAACATTAAGCTTTAATGAGTTAGAATCAAAAACAGTAAATCCTCAGACAGAATTTTCTAACCTGACTGACATCGAATTGAAGGGAACTTTGTCAGGTGAAAATGAGGCAACTTTATTTTCTGGAAAAACTTATGCAGAAATAACAGCGCCGGACTTTTCAGTTCCACTTGAAAAAACAGGAACATATTCTTTTGTAATGACTGCAAAATTAAATGAGAGAAATTACAGCTGTTCACTTGCTGATGTAGAAATTAAAAATGGAAATAATTCTTTAATTTTTGCACTTTCGTTTATTAATCAGGATGAAACATTTGTTGCAGGAAATGGAAATTTGAATGTCGATTTAAAAATCAAAAATCATTCAGAAATAAAATATGCAGCAGTATGTCTTTTGAAAAATGATAACACTGCTGCATTTGATGAAGAAAGAATAAATAAAACAGAAGATGGAATTTTCACATATTCAAAGAAAAATATTCCAGCTGGAAATTATACTGTAAAATATTCTCTTTATGACAGTGATGCTCTTCTCGGATATTACATGGAAAGTGTAAATATCTCGAAAGATTTGAGCAGTACTGCAGTAAGGGAAGTAGAGTCTGTTGCAGAATACAGCAAAATTACTTTTGAATTGAATGGTGCAAAGTGGATTGACGGTTATGAGGGCGCAAGAGTATATAGCAAATTCAGTACAAACTTATTTCCTTCAAGAGATAAAGTTGATGTTGGAGTTAACTTTCTTGAAGGATGGTATTATGATTCAAACTTTTCTGAAAAAGCTACCGTTGAAAATATTAAAAACAAAACAGGTGATATAACTCTTTATGCAAAATATGGATTTAGTGTACCTTCTATTTATGCTTCGGAATTAATAGCAAAAATTAAAAAAGCAGAAAATTTTGATTCAACAAGAAAAATTATTATTACAGATGAAAATCCTGATTTATCTAAAATTGCAGAATGTCTTAAAAATGAAAATGTAAAAGTTGGAATTGACTTAAGTAACTGTACAGGATTAACAGAAATCGGAATGGATGCGTTTAGAGATTGTATTTCATTGACTGGAATTGTTCTGCCTGATTCTGTAAAAAAAATTGAAACATACGCATTTTGTAATTGTTCTTCAATGGAGAGTGTTAAACTTTCAGATAATATTACAGAATTCTGTAATGCCGCATTTTATGGTTGTACGAAACTTTCAGAAAAATTCATTTTACCTGAGAGTTTAGTAATAATTGGTACAAATGCATTTCAAGGCTGTTCTTCAATACCTGAGTTTGTTTTTTCTTCAGGTCTGACAGAAATTGGAATTGGTGCTTTTAGTAGCTGTAAGGGGCTTTCCGGCGAATTAATATTACCTGCTTCTCTAAAAACAATTGGATTTTATGCTTTTTATAGTTGCAGTAAGCTTTCTGGAGTAATTATTCCGGAAGGTGTAACAGAAATTCAGTATAATACATTTGATAACTGTACTAATCTGTCAAAGGTTGTAATTCCAAACAGCGTAAGTATTATAGGCGAGAATGTCTTTAATGAATGCAGTTCTTTACAGAATATAACTTGTCCCTGCAGATTTAAAAATTCCAATGTATTCGGAAAAAATCAGAGTAGTCTTAATTTTACATGGACTCATTCTTATTCTGAAGGTAAAGATATTTGTGATTGCGGCGAAGAAGCTCAGGGTATAAAAGAAGGGAAATGTGGAGAAAATGCAACTTATAAATACGGCTCATCTTCAAAAATACTTCTTATAGAAGGAAGTGGAACAGTTACTTCTGCTGATTTTTCTGAGTTTGCTTTTGAAATAGAAACTGTAAAAATTTCAAATGACATTCAGGATATTTCTGTAGATATTTTTGCAGGCAGCAGTTCGTTAAAAACTGTGGAAGCTCCGTGTGGACTTAAAAAATTAAGTTACTTTACAGGAAAAAACTGTAAGTGGCAGCATCTTTTTGCTGACCATGGAGAATACTGTGAATGCCACGAAAAACATCAGAAAGTAACAACTGGTAAGTGCGGAGAAAATGCTCAATTCAAGTATTGTGAAGAAGAAAAAGTTTTAGTAATCAGTGGTACTGGTGATATGTATGACAAGCCTTTTACCGCTCCAGAAGAGATGGGTGTAGATGATCCGTCGTTTATGGCAAGAATGTATGCAGAAAAAGTTGAAATCTGTGATGGAATTACTAAAATTGGCGTTTCTGCTTTTTTTGATTTTTTAAAGTTGAAAGAAGTCGTAATGGCTGATTCTGTAATAGAAATTGCCCGATCTGCATTTGCTGGGGGCGTATCTTTTTGGTATGATCCTTTCCCTTTAGAAAAAATTACATTGTCTAAAAATCTTAAAACAATTGGTAGTACTGCTTTTTTTAGATGCGAATCATTAAAAGAAATAACAATTCCAGAAAGTGTCGAAACTATTGGCGCTGAGGCATTTGAAAAATGTGTATTATTGGAAAATATTGTAATTCCAGATAGTGTAAAAAATATTAACACCAGTGTTTTTAATGGATGTGATAAATTAAAAACAATAAAAATTGGAACAGGCATAAAGAGCATTGATACTTATGCTTTTTTTGGGTGTCCTGAAAATGTTCAAATAACTGCACCAGAAAGCTTAAAAGGAAACGATTGTTTTGAAGATTTTTCTAATATCATATGGTATTAATTTATATAGCGGGGAAAATAAAATGATGAAAAATAAAATTTTAATTGCTGTTTTATCAGCAGGTATTCTTGCAGTTTGCGGATGTTCAAGTCCATCAGGTTCTTCAGGAAATTCTCTTTCACCTGCTCCCATATTACCGCCGTCACTTGAAAAAAAGAATAAGATAACTGTTACTGTACAGGAAGGAAGTGATATTGCAATTACAAAATCAGAAAATGGAGAAGCAGTGACACTGACTGCCGAAGAAGGTTATTCTGATTTTAACTGGTATCTTGATGCAGAACAGAAAGCAGTGGCTGAAGAAAGTTCATATACTTTTGTTCCGTCAAAAGGTGTGACTATGATTTTTCTTACAGCAAAAAAAGACGGCGTAAAATGTTCTGCGACATATTACATTAAAAAATAAAAATCATTTTTTATTTTGAGATTTATCATTTCTGGTTTATCATAGTATCGGAAGGAAAAAAACTATGAAAAAATCAGAATGGTATAAGAACGCGGTTGTTTATCAGATTTATCCTTTTAGTTTTATGGATGCGAATAATGACGGCTGGGGTGATATTGAAGGTATTATTTCTAAACTTGATTATTTAGTGGAACTTGGTATTACCGCCATCTGGTTTTCGCCTTTGTACAAATCTCCTGACTGCGACTTTGGCTACGACATTTCTGATTACCGTGATATTGATCCGAAGTTTGGAACACTTTCTGATTTTAAAAAACTTCTTAAAGCATGTCATTCAAGAAAAATAAAAGTCATTATGGATATGGTTTTAAATCATTCATCAACCGAACATGAATGGTTTAAAACTGCGTTAAAAGATAAAGAAAGTCCTTACAGAAATTATTACATTATTCGTGAAGGAAATAAAAAAGGTTCAAAAGTTTATCCGCCGACAAACTGGGATTCAACTTTTACTGGTTCTGCATGGGAACGCATCAATGGAACTGATGATTTTTATCTTCATCTCTTCTGCAAAGAACAGGCTGATTTTAACTGGGAAAATGACGGACTGAGAAATGAGATAGCAGAAATTTTTAACTTCTGGCTAAAGATGGGAGTTGATGGTTTCAGGCTTGATGTATTTAATATGTTTTCTAAAGTTTATCCGCTTCGAGATGGTAAAAAGAAAATAGCAGGAACTGGTGAAGAGTTTTATGTAGACGGGCCGAGAATGCATGAGTTTCTGCATGAGATGAATGTAAAAGCTTTTTCAAAGTATGACTGTTTTACAGTCGGCGAATCTTATCATCCGCACGAAGAAGATGCAAAAAAATATGTCGCAAAAGAAAGTCACGAACTTGATACGATTTTTAATTTTGCACATCTTGAAAGCGATAATATCGGCGGATTAAAATTCCTGAAAAAGCCTTTTGACATTAAAAAATTTAAAGAAGGACTATTTAATCCGCAGACAGAAAATTTTAAAACAGGATGGAATACTCTTGTTTTAGAAAATCATGATAATCCACGAAGTGTTTCGCGTTTTGGAATTGATACAAAACATTATCGTTATGAAGCAGCGTCTTTTTTAGCAGCTGTTACATTTTTAGGTTTTGGAACTCCGTTTATTTTTCAGGGCGAAGAAATCGGTATGACAAATTCAGATTTTAAATCAATTGATGAATTGAAAGATCCTGTAAGTCATTTTGTTTACGGTATGATGCGAAAGTTTGCTTTTCCAGAAAAAATTGCATTTAACTGCATTAAATACGGTGCCCGCGATAATTCCAGAACTCCAATGCAGTGGAATTCAAAAATCAATGCCGGATTCAATAAAGGCAAAGCTCCGTGGCAGTGCATGAATGAAAATTATAAAGAGATAAATGTTGAAAATGATTTGAAAAACAGAAAATCAATTTTCAGATTTTATCAGAATGTTTTGAAAATAAAGAAAGGACTTAAGTCTGCAGTTTATGGCGAGCCGAAACTGTACGATACAGAAAATAAAAAAGTTATCTGCTACACACGAATGATGAAAGATGAAGGTTTTGCTGTAATTGGAAATTTCAGCAAAAGGAATGTTAAGTTCAAAGGGAGCCAGGATTTTTCTGATACTGTGAAAAAGTGTCTTGGTTTTAAAAATATCCGGAATGAAGAAGTGGCTGCCACAATAAAAGCCGGAAAGCTTCTGTCAAATTACGGCCAGATTGTCGAAGATGGTGGAGCAATAAAACTTCGTCCGTATGAAGTGATTGTGTCGCTTTTGAAGTAAGAGCTAACAGGAAATCTGGTTTTCTTTTTTTGAAGTGAGTTTTATAAAGAACAGTCCCTGTGTCATCATGTATGCAAAAATGACTGCACCAGTATAAAAAAAGTTGTGCGGTTCAAGAATATGTCGTATTTTTAACGGACTGAGCATATCGGATAAATCAGATTTAAAAAAGCTTATAATCAAATAAGAAATGAGCGAAAAAAGGAAAATGAAAACAGGGTAAACGTACAGTAAAACTGTATCTTTTTTGCTGTAAGAAAAATGCAGCTCTTTTTTTAAGAAAAGATTTTCAAAAATAAAAAAAAGATAAAGCAGTCCAATAAGAATAATGAAATGAAACACAATTAAAATATTTATAAATAAATCATTTAAAGGTAAATGTAAGACATCATCTAAAAGATTAATAAATAAAACAAAAAGTAATTCAAAAAATCCTGAAAAAAAAGCTCCGTATATGAGTCCTGTTAAACTTTCCCAAAGCTGATAGGAAACAAGAAACCAGATTGAATAACTGAATAAAACTATAAATAGTGTTTTCCATGAAAATTCCAGACGGCAGATTAAAAAAAGCCAGGTAAAAAACAAGACAGGAACTGCAATAAGAAGTGACCATCTGATTTCAAGAGGCCACATAAATTTTGAAGAATTGGGAATGACAGATTGTGCTTCAATCTGAAAGAATATTACGGATATTATTGAAATTGAAAGCAATGACAGAATCTTACAGATTAACAATGTCTTTGATTCGAGTTTCTTAATATCCATATAATACTCTTTCAATATTTGACGATAAGTTTATATTTGCAAAATATTATGCTTTTTTGCTTTTTTCTTTGTCAGATTTTTTCTTTGAATCTGAGCTGTCTTCTTCGAGAGCTTCACCGATAGCGTCTGCGGCTTTTTTTGTTCCTTTTGTTGCACCGAGTGCTCCGATTGCAACTCCGTATCTTGTATTGAGACCTGCAATTCTGAAACTCTGCTTTACAGTAAAGTCTCCTTCTGATTCCTGAACTCTGTCTTTTTCATTCATGAGTTTTTCGTGCTGTTTTTTGAATTCTTCGATTTTTGAATACTGTTTGTCTTTTACAGCCTGTTCCATTTTGTCGATGAATGCTTCGTATTTATCAAGAAATTTATCAATTCCGTCTGCGAAAACTGACTGTGAAGCGAGTGCAATGCCTGCGATTAAAGTTAAGATTTTAAATGTCTTTTTCATAATTTCTCCTGCCGGTGTGGAAAATTCCACTCACATATTTAAACATGTAAGTTTAGCAAATCTGTTAAAAACACCTATATAATATAATAACAAAAAATGTTACAATGTTACAATATTTAGTAATTTCTTATTTGCACTTACAGAAGTTACATTTTACTGGAGAATTATATGTCAGAAAATTTGATGAAGCTGCAGAACGGCAGTGATGTTCGTGGAATTGCGCTTGAAGGCGTTGAAGGTGAAAATGTTAATTTGACAGCTAGAGCAAGCAATGTGATTGGTCAGGCTTTTGTAAAATGGCTTTCTAAAAAAACTGGAAAAGCTACAGAAGATTTAAAGATTGGAATCGGACGAGACTCTCGTATGTCAGGTCCTGTTCTTGAAAATGCGTGCGTAAAGGGAATGGTAAGCGAAGGCGCTTCTGTTGTTCTCTGCGGACTTGCGACAACTCCATCAATGTTCATGTCTATTGTTTTTGATGAAACAAAATTTGACGGTTCAATTGAAATTACTGCAAGCCATCTTCCATTCAACAGAAACGGATTAAAATTTTTTGATAAAGACGGCGGACTTGAACACGACGACATCACAGATATCTTAACAATTGCATCCGGCCTCGAAGTAAAGGATGCAGACGTTTCAGGATGTGCAATTTTTGATCTTCTTTCACTTTATGCAGCACATTTAAAAAATTCCATCGTAAAGCAGATTGGTGGAACAAAAGAAAAACCGCTTTCCGGATTAAAAATCGTAGTCGATTCAGGAAACGGCGCATCTGGATTTTTCGTTGATAAGATTCTCGAACCGCTCGGAGCAGACACAACTGGTTCACAGTTTCTTGAGCCTGATGGAATGTTCCCGAACCATATTCCAAACCCGGAAAACAAACAGGCAATGGAAGCAATCAGAAGCGCAGTGTTAAACAACAAAGCAGACCTCGGTTTGATTTTTGACACAGACGTTGACCGTATGTCAGCAGTTCTTTCTGATGGAAGCGAAGTAAACCGCGACGCAATCATCGCAATGGCAGCTGCAATCCTCGCACCAGAAAATCCTGGTTCAACAATCATCACTGACTCAGTAACATCTGACCGCCTTACATACTTTCTCGAAGATGTTCTCGGCCTTAAACACTTGTGCTATATGCGCGGTTATAAAAATGTAATCAACAAGCAGAAAGAATTGAATGCACAGGGAATTAATTCTCCGCTCGCAATGGAAACAAGCGGCCACGGTGCATTAAAAGAAAACTACTTCCTCGATGACGGCGCATACCTTGCAGTAAAATTAATCGTTGCTCTTGTAAAAGCCCGTTCAGAAAACAAAAAACTCGACAGCCTTATAGAAAAACTTCCACCGCTTGTAGAAGAAGGCGAATACCGCTTTAAAATCCTTTCAGAAGATTTTAAAGACTACGGAAAATCAGTTCTCGCAGAATTTAAATCTCGCGCAGAAAAAGCCGGCTACAAACTTCCACAGAGTTTTGAAGGCGTCCGCATTTCTTTCAAAGAAGGAGATGCTCAGGGCTGGATGCTTTTGAGATTGTCACTTCACGATCCAGTAATGCCTTTGAATATCGAAGGAGCAAGAAAAGGCGATGTTGCAAAGATTAAAGAAATTGCAAAAGAACTTTTGAAAGGATTTGATAAGCTCGATATGAGTGCGCTGAAGTAGAGGGGGAAATTTTAGAATCACAATTAATAGTAATTAAATCAACTATTAATTGTGATTTATTTATTAAAATATTATTTAATCTTGAACGAGAAAAAAAGTTTGAAAATTTAAGGGCAGTCTACTAATTAGAAATTATAAATTTAAAACAAACTGTTTTTGTGTTATAATATAATTTGAGGTTATAGTTATATGTCAGGATTAAACCCAAATGAAGATACTCGTGTAAAATTACCAGCCTTATTTCATTGTGTACGATTGGGTTATAACTATATTTCATTAAAAAATTATCTTAAAGAAGGAAAGCTGGTAGATTCAGAAACAAATATATTTCTGGATATTTTTAAAGAGTCTATTTCTCAAATAAATAATACTTCCTATGACAAAGATTCTGCAGTTCTTCTTTTGGAATTCCTTTCCCAATCACTTGGAACACAAACAGTTGTAAATAAACTTTCAGATTCCCTCGACAATGAAGACCTTGGCCGTAAGTTTTACAACTTCCTCATAAATGGAATTGAAGTTGACGGCTATCCAAATAAAATCAAACTTATTGATTTTGAGAATCCAGATAATAACACTTACAATGTTGTTACCGAACTCACTTATCAAAAACATGATTGCGAAGATAACTTCCGTCCAGACATTACACTTTTGATAAATGGTATTCCTCTTGTTTTTATAGAAGTAAAAAAGCCAAATAATAAAGAAGGTATGATTGCTGAGTATAATCGTATGATTAAACGTCAGCAGAACAAGACCTTCCGAAAGTTCATCAACATTACTCAGCTGATGATTTTCTCAAATAACATGGAATACGAAGACGATGATTTAGATAATCTCTTTGGTGCATTCTATGCAACTGCCAGTTATTCAAAGCCATTCTTCAATCACTTCCGTGAAGAAGATGAAGATTTCAAACATGAATCATCTCCTGCTTTTGCAGCTCTTAGTACGGACTTTGGTCCAACAGAAGATTTAATACTTAAAGACAACAATCATCCTGAAATTAAGACACAAGGATATTATCTTAAAGACCGTGAACCTTTCACTCCAACAAACAGAATCTTAACTTCACTTTGTAATCGTGAAAGACTTCTGTTCCTTCTTCAATATGGCTTAGCCTATGTAGAACGAACAGATAAAAACGGAATCAAACATCTGGAAAAACACATCATGCGTTATCCTCAGATGTTTGCTACAAAAGCAATTCATAAACGAATTGAAGATGCCCGTATTCAGCAGATTCCACAGGTAAAAGGAATTATCTGGCACACACAGGGCTCTGGGAAAACAGCCCTTGCTTACTTCGTAACCAAGTTCTTAAAAGATTACTATGCGAAACTTCACAAGCCTGTTCGTTTCTTTTTCATTGTAGACCGCCTCGACCTTATGACACAGGCAAAGAATGAATTCATTGCCCGTGGACTTTCTGTTGACCTTGTAAACTCTAAAAACGAATTTGTTTCCAACATTTCAAAAGTATCTAAATCCGTAAACGGACAAGACACCATTACTGTTGTAAACATCCAGAAGTTCAGTGAAGAATCGGTTGCAACGGCAAATGATTACGATATCGATGTTCAGCGAGTTTACTTTATGGACGAAGCTCACCGAAGCTATAATCCAACAGGTTCATTCTTAGCAAATCTTTTTAATTCAGATAAGAATGCAGTTTTGATTGCTCTTACAGGAACACCGCTTCTTAATGCAAAAACAACAGATGCAACAGCTTCAAAGAAAACTGTACATTTTAATTCAAAAGACATTTTCGGCGGTTACATCCACAAATACTGGTATAACAATTCCATCAAAGACGGCTACACAGTCCGACTTATTCGTGAAGCAATTGAAACTTCCTACAAAACAAAACTCCGTTCCGTACTTGATGAACTTGAAACCATAAAAGGCAGCATTCAGAAAAAAGACCTTTTTGCACATCCAAAATATGTTGCTCCACTTACAGAATACATTGTGGGAGATTTCTTAAAATCAAAAATTGCTTTAGGCGATGACACAATCGGAGCAATGATTGTTGCAGATTCCAGCGAACAGGCAAAGGCAATTTATGAAGAACTGCAGAATTATAAGACAATCACAAAAGCACTTATCCTTCACGATGTTGATGATAAAGAAACCCGTGAACAGGAACGTGATGACTTTAAGGCTGGAAAGATAGATTTCCTTGTAGTCTACAATATGCTTCTTACAGGTTTTGATGCTCCACGCTTAAAGAAAATGTATCTTGGCCGTGTAGTAAAAGACCACAGTTTGCTTCAGACACTTACCCGAGTAAACAGACCTTACAAAACATTCCATTACGGTTACATTGTAGACTTTGCAGATATCCGTAAAGAATTTGATAAGGCGAATCAGGAATACTACAACGAACTTAAAGAAGAACTTGGCGATGAGTTTGAAAACTACAGCCAGCTTTTCTATGATGCAGAAGAGATTGAAAAACGTCTTATAGAAATTAAAGACATTCTTTTTGATTACGATACAAGCGATATAGAAGCCTTTTCTCAGAGTATTGGAGTTTTGGATAAACCAGAACTTACAAAAATCCGACAGGCTTTGGAAGATTATAAAGTCCTCTACAATGTAGCCCGCCTGCAGGGTTTTGATGAAATTACGCAGAAGATTGATATAAATACAGTAAAGTCTCTGGCAAGCGAAGTTGAACGCACAATATTCAACAAGAATTTCAGTTCAAGCCTTGTAGATTCAGCAGATACACAAGCACTGTTAAATACCGCATTGGATGAAATAAAATTCTCCTTCACAAAAATTGGCGAAGAAGAACTTACCATTGCCGACAAATGGCAGGAAACTGCAGAAAAAACAAGAAAAGCCTTTACCAGAAACCTAGACCCAAAAGATCCTGAATACATTTCGTTATTCGAGGAACTTAAACGGGTCATGGCAAAAAAGAATATTGAAGAACTTACTGCCGATGACATGCAGCAGTCAATCAAAGAACTGGAAGAACTCAAAAAGAAAATCGACCAGAAAAATCAGAAAGACCAGACACTTTGCAATAAGTACAACGGAGATGCCAAATTCATGCGAATCCACAAGCGAATGAAAGAAACACCACCGCCACTTATTCCAAGCGACACATTGCTTCAGCAGGTTCTGTTAAACTTAAAATACAAAACCGACAATCTGCTTTTGACCAATTCAAATGTTATAAACAACGAAGCTTACTTTGACGGCCAGCTAAAAGCCTTTGTAATACCAGAATTGCAGCAGCAGAAAGTCACCTTTACTTTGCCACAGGTAGTAAACATGACTAAATTGATTGAGAATGAATATTTTGCAGAGATGGTGATTTAGGGCGTTCCCACCGCAAGCGGTGGTCGGGCTTTCCGTGGTTCCGCTATCGCTTCATTGCCTTCGGCAACGCTTCGCGCCACTACAATCCCTAACGCGGATAATGCAGAATTAAGAATGAGGAATTAAGAATTGAATACTATAAAACTTGGTAATGTAAGTAAATTAATTACAAAAGGAACAACTCCTACAACATTAGGTTCTGATTTTGTTTCTGAAGGCGTAAATTTCGTAAAATCAGAAAGCATTACAGATTCAAAATATCTTGATTCTACAATTTTTGAACATATTACTCCTGAAACGAATGAGAAAATGAAACGTTCTCAATTAAAGGAAAATGATTTACTTTTTTCAATTGCTGGTGCTTATTTAGGTAAAGTTGGAATAGTACGGAATGTTGATTTACCTCTCAATACAAATCAAGCTGTTGGAATTGTTCGGTTAGATACAGAAAAAGTAAATATAGATTATGCTTATTATTATTTTACACAAAAATCAATGAATTCATATATGAATAAGTTGTCAGCCCAATCAGCCCAACCTAATCTCAATTTGGAAATGTTAGGAAATCTACCAATCTATCTTCCTGACCTTCCAACTCAAAAGAAAATTGCTGATGTGCTTTCTTGCATTGATGACAAAATTGCCTTGAACAATAAAACAAACAGCGAACTGGAAAACATGGCAAAAACAGTTTACGACTATTGGTTTACCCAGTTTGACTTCCCAGATGCCAACGGCAAACCCTACAAAACATCTGGCGGTAAAATGGAATATAACGAAGTCCTCAAAAGAGAAATCCCAGCGGGATGGGAAGTTGGTTGTTTTGGCGATTTAATTGAAATTGGTAATGGCAAAGACCATAGTAAATTGGCTGAAGGTGATATACCTGTTTATGGCTCTGGTGGTCTTATGAGAACAGTAGAAAAATCATTGTATGAAGGTGAATCTGTTCTTTTTCCAAGGAAAGGAACATTGAACAATGTCATGTATGTAAATGAAAGTTTCTGGACTGTTGATACAATGTTTTATTCAATACCCAAAATTGAAAATGTTCCTCTTTATGTTTTTTATAATGCTAAGCATTTTGATTTTGAAAAAATGAATACTGGAACAGGTGTTCCTAGTATGACTTCTTCAATAATAAAAGAATTACCGATTGTAATTCCGGATTCTAATGTTTTAAAAAAATTTAATGATAAAATTCAACCTATATATCATCAGATTTTTCGAAAGCAAAAAGAAAACGAAGAACTCACAAAACTTCGTGACTATCTTCTTCCACTCTTAATGAATGGCCAGATTGAGGTAAAGTAAAACTAATGGAAGAACCTGTCGAACATAGTTTTTTGGATTTTATTCGTGAATTCGGAATGGGAATGCAATATGCATTCTTTGAACTTCCAGAACAGCGAGCCCAAATTGGGAGACGAGGTTCAATAATTTTTGAGGTTCGTCCAAAAGAAAACGGACATAATGAACCTCATATACATGCAGAATATCAGGGAAAGAATATTTCAATTTCCTTGAATACATTTGAAGTTTTAGCTGGAAATCTTCCACCGAAACTTCAGAAAACTGCAATAGAATGGACAAAACAACATTTTGAACAATGCAAGTCAAAATGGAATGAATATCATAGATATGAAGTTATGGTAATGTAAAATTAAGGTTACTCTCAAAACTTCGTGATTATCTTCTTCCACTCTTAATGAATGGTCAGATTGAGGTAAAGTAAGTGGCAACTGTAGTTGAGATAGAAAATGCATTAAAAAATCTCACAGAAGATGGAAGAATCCTAGAGAATATTGTATAGAATCGATTGAAGAAAGAATTACCTACGCATTATATGAAAAGTTAAATACAAAGTAATCAATCATAAATGATCATTTAAAAACAGATTAATTCTTTAAAAAATGAAAATAACTAATAGATTATGTCAAAACTTGACAAAATAATTAACTTAGGTTAATTTCTATATAGAGGTAAATATGCTTTTAGGATTTGGTGGTAGAAACTGTTGGTGTTTTAAGGATTGGATGCAAATTGACATGTCTCTTGGGGATGGTGTTCCTTCTGATGTTTCTATGGGGCTTCCTGCATGTACTGCAATGTGTTTTAAAGGAGCAAATGCTTCTGGTAAAACTAATGCACTAAAAGTTTATTCATTTATTAATGATTTTGCTACTTTTAGCTTTTCAGACAGAGCTGATAAAAACATTATGTTTTCTTCATTCTTTCATAATGATGAACCGGCAGAGTTTTACGCTGAATTTATTACAAATGATATTTATTATCGTTATGAATTAACAGTTTCAAAAAAAGCAGTGATCAAAGAACAATTATTCAGAAAAAAAAATGAAGATGGTTCTCGAGAAACAGAAATCTTTGTTCGAGAAAATAATGAAATCACAAAAAATTCTTTATACAGAGGTCATAAAGACATTCTATTTAGAGATAATGCTTCATTTATCAGTACTTTAAAACAATATAATCTACCTGAAATTTCTGATATTTATGATTTCTTTTTTAGAACTGTTGCAAATGTAGGTTATTACGGAATAAATGACCGTGGAGAAGAAGATCCAGAAGGGTTAACTGAATATTATTATAAGCATCCAGAAGATTTAAATTTTGCTATTCAAAAGATAAAATACTTTGATACAGGAATTGAAAATATCGAAATAAAAACTCGTGTTGATGAAAAAGGTGTTATTAGAGTATATCCAGTTTTTTTCCACTCAGTTTCAGACAAAAATACAAAGCCAATGGCTTTTGGAGAAGAATCACGAGGAACACAAGCTTTATATTGCAAACTTGTAAACTATTACGAAGTTCTTAGCAAAGGCGGAGTTCTTGTTCTAGATGAATTTGACGTCAATCTCCATCCAGATATTTTGCCATATCTTTTAGATTGGTTCATAAAAAAAGAAAATAATCCAAAACATGCACAGATACTTTTTACAACACATAATTCAGATATTATGGATATTCTTGGTAGATATCGTACCTATCTTTTTGAAAAAGAAGAAGGAGAAAGTTTTTGCTATAGACTTGATGAACCAAAATCACCAAGTTTACGCAACGATCGTCCACTTTCTGTTCCTTATAAAAAGCACCTGATTGGAGGATTCCCTAAAATTGCCACCAAAGAAGAGTAATCCTAAAAAAGAAAAATTTCTCTCAAGTCTACCTCAGCATGATTTTATTTCCGATATTGCAGATGTAAAAGGAAAGTTGTCTTTTAATTTAAAGTATTTTGATAGTAATCAAGAAGCCGGACAGGATTTTAAAGATTGGAATGATAAACAGAAACAAGAACTTTTGGAGAAATTGCGTGATTATTCACGAGAAAGTAAAACTTATTGGCTTAATCAACGAATTGGCTCTGGTGGATTAAAAGTCCTTGAAATCTACGGAGATTTTCCTCGAAATACTGATTTTGAATATCCTCTCCATGTACCTAATGATGTACGCTGGGCAAGATTCAGAATGGAAAGTGCTATGAGACTTGTAGGATTTTTTGTATCAGAGGAATCAGCAAAAAGCAAACAATTATCAGTCGATGTCTTTTATGTAGTATTTTTAGATAAAGATCATCGCTTTTATAAGATGGAGAAACAATAGAATGAATATTACAGAACTTTCAACAAATACAAAACGCATGATTGATGATATCAAGACAGTATGTGCAAACTACGGACTTGGTAACGCAGCAAGTGAATCCAAAATCATTACACAGATTTTCTTGTATAAATTCTTAAATGATAAATTCCTCTACGAAGCAAAAAAGCTTAATCCTGATTTCTTAAAGCTCAGCGATGATGAATATCAGATTATGCTTTTCAGCATGAATCCTAATGTTGCAAAGTTTAATAAGAATCAGCTTCTTTCTGACCTTTATACACATAAAGACGAAAAGGATTTCCATACAACTTTTGATAAAACAATTACTTCCATTGCAGAAGATAATGCTTCAATCTTTAGTGTAAGTGCTGGTAGTGAAGATAAAATAAAACTTTTTGAAAACTTAAGTCAGTATGTAATTGAATCTGAAAAGAAAGATGCTTTCTGCCGTGCAATGATGGACAAAATTGTAGACTTTAGTTTTGAAGATGTATTTGAACAGAAGTACGATTTCTTTGCACAGATTTTTGAATATCTCATTAAAGACTATAACAAAGATTTTGGTAAATATGCTGAATACTACACACCAAATGTTATTGCTAGAATTATTGCCCGTATTCTTGTAAAAAAATCTGTAAGAAATGTTAAAATCTATGATCCAGCCGCAGGTTCTGGTACATTACTTTTGGCATTGGCACATCAGATTGGTGAAGATAACTGTTCAATTTATAGTCAGGACATTTCTCAGAAATCAAATGAATTTCTTCGCTTGAATCTTATTTTGAATAACCTTGTTCATTCATTACAAAACATTGTCCATGATGATACACTGGTAACTCCTCGTCATTTAAATGCTGCAAAGAATGATATTGCCCATTTTGATTACATTGTAAGTAATCCTCCTTTCAAAACAGACTTCAGCGAAACTCGTGATACTCTTGCAAGTGAAAATTATAAAAAACGATTCTGGGCTGGTGTTCCAAATATTCCTGCAACAAAAAAAGAAAGCATGGCAATCTATCTTATGTTCATGCAGCATATTATTGCTTCTTTGAACGAAAAGGGAAAAGCCGCAATCGTTGTTCCTACAGGATTCCTTACAGCTCAGTCAAAAATCGAAAAAACAATCCGCGAAGAATTATGTGTAAAAAATCATTGGCTTCGTGGTGTTGTTTCAATGCCTTCTAACATCTTTGCTACAACAGGTACAAATGTTTCAATCATCATTATTGATAAACAGAACACATCTGACAAAGTAATGCTGATGGATGCTTCAAAACTCGGTGAAAAAGTAAAAGAAGACGGAAAGAACCAGAAAACAGTTCTTAAACCAGAAGAAATTGAGAAGATTGTAAACACTTTCAACAATGAAGAAGTTGTAGATGATTTCAGTATTCTTGTTTCTTATGAAGATCTTGCAAAGAAAAATTGCAGCTTTAGTGCCGGTCAGTATTTTGAAGTAAAGATTGACTATGTCGAACTCACCCCTGAACAGTTCAAAGAAAAAATGTATGGATTTAAAAGTAATCTTAATTCTTTCTTTGAAGAGGGTCATAAGCTGGAAGATGAGATTAAGAATCAGTTAGGGAAACTAGGGATATAAGGTTATGGGTAATACAATTGATTTCATAAAAACTTTAATAGCAGCAGAACGTTATAAAGATTATGAAAAAGACTACTGGGGAGAATGTGATTTAGTTATTGTTTCAAAAAATGAATATAAGAAAAGAAAAGATGCAATAGAGCAATGGAAAAATACAAATTTAAATAGACATTTGATAAAAACAGAGATAGCTACTGCTATTATTTGGTTAATAGAAACTTTAAAGTCATATATTAATTATGATTATCTAAGCAAATATGATTATTATATAAAAATTGCAAATGTTATAGAAAAAAATATAAATTGCAGCGATAAAGAGTTACTTTTATTAATACTCAAAGAATTAGAAAGTGATAATTGGATAAAAGATAGTATTTCTGGATTTACTGTAATTGAGTCAAATCTTAAAACCTGGCTTGACTTCGGAATGGAACATAATGATCCTTTTTTTGTAAAATTCATGGCATTGTGGTTTGCTTTTAACCAAGAGTATAATAGATTTCCCGGCAATGATGAAAATGGAAATTCTGATATAGAATATGCTAAAATCAAAGAGTTTTGTGAAAATTATATGGATAAACTTTTATCGATATATGATTTAGTTTTTAAGTCTCCATTTATTGATATTTTTACAGAAAAACCTGTAAAAGACATGAAAAAGGGATTTACATCTAAACATCAGAAGAAATATTGTAGAGATTTAATTTATGGCACACATGAGGAAAAGACTATAGCCATTTTTCAAATAATGTATCAAGTTCGTTGCAATTTATTTCATGGAGGGAAATCACCTAATATAGATCGAGATCTAGATTTAGTACGTTATTCTGGAGAAATATTAGAAATATATCTCAGCGTTGTTATGAAAAAAGATATATGGTAATTACTAATTATTCCACTTTCACACATCCAAAGCAATTTTCATCGAAGGACAAAAGCTCGTCAATCATAGCTTTTGTCTTTTGTGACACAGCGGTGACACGTGCAGCAGTGTACAGGTCGCCGCTTTTTTTATCTCCTGTCACAACGAGCGGGTTGATGTAACGCTGCTTTACTTTGAGGTTTACGCAGTAGTGATTTTTAAGTGGAATTTTTGAACGCGTGATTTTTGTAAACGAGCGGTATGTTCTGTAGAGGACACAGAATTTTTCGATTGATAAAGGCCAGCACGAGATGTCTGTATTTTCCGTAATTTTTACGTCCGGGTTCTGTTCAATTATTTTATCAAGTCTTTCTATAATTTCTCGTTCGGACATTTCAAAGAAATCTTTTTCCTGCAAAAGACCAAGTTCCACTGCAATATTTAAAATCTCTGCCGGAAACTGCATTGCCATTTTGTCTTCGTTTTTCTGTAAGAAAAGACCGATGTCGGTCGTGCGTTTTGTGTAGAGTTCAGCGGTTGAAAGTGTTTTAAAGCCGGGTTCTGGAAGTCCGTCTTCGTTTGTGCAGAGAACAAGATCGTCGTACATCATTTTGATTTCGTCGAGCGAAAAAGATTCGGTTAAGGACCATGTTCCACTTAACGCAGCGCCGGAAGGAAACATGTATTCGAGGCGGTCTGCAGAGAGCTGTGGTACTTCGTTGTCGCAGACTGGATATTTGTGATAGTCGTTTACTTGGTCGAGTGTGAGCCCGTCTTGTTTGAGGCAGGCAAGGAGTTCTTTAGAATGAGCGAGCATTGAGCTGTTGTCTTCTTCGGTTGATGTCTGTGTAAGTGAATCGCCTTTTCTAAAATCCGAAACATGGCTGAATGCAGGAGTTGAAACATCGTGCAGAAGGCCTGCGATTGTCTGTGCTTTGTCGTGGGTAAAGTGCCATGCAATCAGCGCAACGCCGACTGAGTGATCAAAGCGTGAATAGTAAAAGTTGTTTGAAAAAAATGGAGTCCAGTCAGTTCCGCAGAGAAGGCCGACACCTTTTAAGCGTGTGAAAATCGGAATGGACAGATATTTGCTCAAAAAGTCGGGTTTGTCGCCTGAGAGAATGTTATGATAAAGCTCAGTAAAGTTTTCGTACATTGAAATTATTTTATATGGAATTTGAAAAGTTGTCATTAAGGCGCGGGTATTGAAGTGATGAGTTCTGTTAGACGTCTGCGGGTTTTGAATTGAGTTATGTCATTTTTGATATAAAGTCATTCTTTAATATCAAAAAATTCCGTATTCAAAAAAATTATTTTTCTGTAAAATGGAGGTTATGTTTACTTTGATTAAATCAAAATTTTCAGGCATGTCGGATTATAAGAAAAGACTTTTGAAAATATTTGTTCCGATTATGCTCAGTAATTTAATTGCTCAGCTTCAGATGATGATTGACCGAATATTTTTAGGTCGTCTTGGTATTCTCTATATGAGTGCAGTTGGAAACGCAATGAATCCAATCTGGACTACAATGTCATTTTGTTTTTCACTTTCTGTCGGAGCTTCGATTCTGGTAAGTCAGTCTGTCGGTGAAAAAGACATCGATAAAGCAAAAGAATATACTGCATCACTTGTAAAATTTCATAACATAATTCCAATTGCATTATTTTTCTTCTGGCTGTTTGGAAGCAGAATTATTTTTAATCTTCTGGGTGTAACAGATCCAGTCGTAATGAAATACTGCATCACTTATGCAAGAATTTATTCACCTGTATTTTTGCTTATCGGTCTTGGAAATTCGTATACTGCGATTTTACAGAGTTCAAATTATACAAAGCCGCTTGCGATTTACAGTTTGATAAGAAGTTTAACAAACATTGTTTTGGACTGGCTTTTGATTTTCGGAAACTGCGGTTTTCCGCGAATGGAAATTGCAGGTGCTGCACTTGGAACTACAATAGCAGAATATGTCGGTGCAGGTTACCTTTGTTATTATGTTATTTCAAGAAGAAAGAAATTTCTTACAGGTCCTGGAATAAGACAGATAATCAGTGCAAAGATAAGGCCTTATTTAAAATCATGTCTGCTTGGACTTCCGACAGCGATGGAAGATTTTCTCTGGAACTTTGGAAATCTCTGCATCATGCGAATTTTAAATTCGATTAACAGTCAGGCTGCGGGAATCTATTCAATGGTATTTACCGTAGAAATAATTTTCGTCGTTATTTTCTGTGCAATCGGAAGCGGAACATTAACTCTCACGGGAGAAGCTACTGGTTCAAAAGATCTTGGTCTTTATCGCCGCGTCGTCGGAATTTCAATCAGGTGGTCATGCTATGTTGCACTTGTCGCACTTGCCATATGTTCCATCTGGCCAAAGCCTGTACTCGGACTTTTTACAACTGACCAGGCAGTTATCGATGAATCAGTCATCTACATCATTCTCGTTTGTGTAAACATGTTCGGTAAACTCGGCAATATCATCATCGGCAACGGAATCCGCGGTTACGGCGACACAATTTGGATGCTCATCACCCAGATAATCGGAACTGTCCAGGTCATTGCTCTTGCGGCACTTTTTGTTTTCGTCTTCAAGTTTGGAATGCTCGGCGTATTCTTTGCAGTTATCGCAGACGAACTTATCAGGGCGGCAATCAACGCAATCCGATTCTTCAGAATTAAGTTTTAGTGGAATTTATAGGGCAGCTGGTCTAAACTGGCTGCCTTTTTTACTTATTTTGATGTTAGTGTCAAAATAAGTTGTGAATTTGATACTTTTCGTGTATTATTTTGATATGCAGACATATACGCACGAAAACATTCTGCATAAAAAGCAGTTTGACCTTCAGTTTACTATTCGCTTTGACCTCATAATCGACAATAATTTTTATTCTCCGTTCCACTGGCATAATCATATCGAAGTAATTTACATGCTCGAAGGAAAAGTTGAGCTCACGATTGAAAACAAATCACGCATTCTTGAGCCCGGAGAAATTGCAATCGTCAATTCAGAAAAGATTCACTCGTCAAAGCTCCACGGAAAAGCAAAATACATTCTTCTGCAGGTTCCACTTAGCGCTTTAAGTACAGTGGATGGCGACGCTGATAATTATGTTTATCTTGATTACATTCCAAAAGAAAATACTGCAAAAATGGCGAATGTCCTCATGCAGATGCTCGATGTTTCAAACGGCACTGCACCTGGAATTAAATTAAAATTTGTTTCGCTTTTATATGAGCTTCTGTTTGTGATGATTTCTTCGTATCGTGCGAAAACAATTTTAAGTGAGATTTCTGTTTTTTCAAAAAGTGGAATTAACCGCATATCGCCTGTCATTTCATATATCGAAAAAAATTTTCGAAAAGAGATTTCACTTTCAGATGCTGCTTCGATAATTAATGTCACTCCCGAGCACCTCTGCCGAATTTTTAAAGCTTACACAAAGCAGACACTTACCGAGTACATCACATCGCTCCGCATTGCGTCGTTCTATCAGTCGCTTCAGAATTCCACAGAAAAAATTTCAACTCTTCTTGAAGAAAACGGAATAAAAAATTATAAAGTTTTCATCAGAGAGTTTAAAAAAACATACGGAAAAACTCCGCAGCAGATCAGACAGGGGAAAAATTAATGGTTTTAAATTTTTCAAATATTTTTGTTATTATTTTTTTAGCAGGAACGTGTGTAACTTTTGTTCTTCATCAGGTTCTGGAATATATTGATTATTCTGCGAGAAAGAAAAATGGCGGAGTAGTTCCGCAGGAACTTCGTGATATTAAAGCCGCAGAATGTTTTGATAAAGAAAAATTGAAAAAAATTACTGAATATGAAAATGAAAAATATTTTTTGTATATTCCAAGTTCGATATTAGGTTTTGTTCTTTCAATTTCTCTTGTGCTTTTTGGATTTTTTCCGTGGATTTTTAAATGGGTCTGCAGTTTTTCTTTTATAATTGAAAATTCTTTTTTACATATTTTTCTTGTTTCGATTTTAATTGGAATTCCGGAAATGATTTTATCAATTCCATTTGATATTTACAGAAATTTTAAACTTGAAAAGAAATACGGCTTTTCAAATATGACAGTCAAAATCTGGTTTATTGATCAGCTTAAAGGAATTATTCTTGGACTGATAATTAATGCAGTTCTTGTTTTTGCAGTTACTTTTATTCTGAATCGTTTTACAGATAACTGGTGGATTTTAGTCAGCGCAGTAATGATTGGCTTCAGTCTGATAATAATGATTATTTATCCGAAATTTATTGCTCCGCTTTTCAATAAATTTTCTCCGCTTGAAGAAGGAGAATTAAAAACAAAACTTGAAGAACTTCTTTCAAAAACAGGATTTGTAAGTGACGGACTTTTTGTAATGGACGCATCAAAAAGAAGCAATCATTCAAACGCTTATTTTTCTGGATTTGGAAAAACAAAACGGATTGTTCTTTACGATACATTGATTAAGCAGCTTACTCCAGATGAACTTGTTGCGGTTCTTGGCCATGAACTTGGTCATTATAAACTTAAACACATCGTAAAAAGAATGTGTGTGCTTTTACCGCTTGAGTTTGTAATGATGTTTGTTCTTTATCTTCTTTCACAGAATGTTTCACTTTATACATCGTTTGGTTTTAATTTTGTAAATGGAACTAATATTGCAGGTTATCAGATCATCGGACTTTATCTTGCTTCAATGCTTTATGAAGCTGTAAGCATAATTATAACTCCGTTAAGCGGAATGTCGAGCCGTCGTGATGAATATCAGGCAGATCATTTTGCAAAAGAAATCTGCGGAACACCTGATAATTTAATCAGCGGTCTTGTAAAACTTAACAGCGAAAATCTTTCAGAGCTTCTTCCGCCGAAAATTTATTCGTTCTTTATGTACAGCCATCCGACATTGGTTGAGAGAGTGAAAGCGTTGAAGGAAATTAAGAAATAAGAAATAAGAATTAAGAATTAAGAATTAGGAATTAGGAATTAGGAATTGCGGGGGGCGTAAAATGAAAAAGGGGTTTGTATTTTTTTGGGCGTTGTTGTTTTATAGGATGGTGTTTGCAGATGTTCAGATTAAATATAATGGTGGAAGTAATTATTCTTTAATCGAGAGAACTGATCTCAGGCGATATGACAATGGAAAATATACAGGTCTTGTAAGCCGCGAGGTCAGATCGTTTATTGCTGAAACTGAAAATGATGACGGTTCTGTTTTATATGACGGAAACTTTTTTGTTGATGAAGCGACAAAAAGAAATATGGTTTCTGTAAATGACGGACTTAACGAAGCAATTCCATCTGAGTTTAAAATTCTAAAGGACGGCTCACTCATAATGATCACAGACAACGGTTATCCGTCGTTCCGAAGTTTTCCAACTTACACAGATAAAAAAATTTCTTCTGGTGATAAATGGCAGGCAAAAGCAACCCGTGCAGTTGATCCTCTCAACAAAGGAATCGTTACAAAAATGCCGATTTATGTTGAATACTGTTATCAGAGTGACTCAACAGTTGAAGGTGAAGAAGTTTTTGTTTTAACTGCACAATGGGCAACAAGATACGGCGCAAAGTTTTATCTTGACTTTGGCGGTGACAGTGATCTTCTCGAAGCACAAGGTTCACACAAAGCAACAATTTATGTCAGCAAAAAAACAGGACAGGCACTTGTAATCCGCGATGTGGTTGATGAATATTTTGTTTATTCTGATGGAAATAAAATTGCATTCAAAGGTTCTATTGCGCTCTTCACAAAGTTTCCACCGGCTGTGGACAGAGAAAAACTTCTTCCCTCGCTTCAAAGAGTTGCAAGTTTAAATGGAACTGTTGCGGGCAGCGGAATGGATGATGGTTATGGAACTGTTGCGGGCAGTGGAATGGATGATGGTTACGGAACTGGCGCAGGCAGCGGAATGGATGACGGTTACGGAACTGACATGGGCAGTGGAATGGATGATGGTTACGGAACTGTTACGGATACTGGAATTGATGGCAGTTACGGAACTGGTGTTTCTGAAGGCCAGAGTTCGGGTTCTGACAGACATAATTCACTTGAAGAAAAAATTCCGGCTGCGGATCTTGCAGCTCTTACTTTGCCTGATAATAATTCTGATGTACTTCCGCCTGTTACAGTTGAAGAAACTAGTGCTGGAATCAAGCTGTCACTCAGACTTCAGTTTAAGTCTGATTCTGCGGAACTTTTGAATGATGAAAAGTCACGGCTTGATGCGATTGCGGACTGTATGAAAGCTTCTGGTGCGGCAATGTTTTTAGTAGAAGGACATACTGCGTCTACAGGAAATGAAAAAGGAGAAATGGAACTTTCGAAAGACCGTGCCCATGCGATAGCTTTTGAGCTTTCAAAACGTGGAATTGATTCGGGCTGTTTTGTCGTAAAAGGCAGCGGAAGTCATAAACCGGTAGCAGAAAATTCCACAAAAGCCGGAATGGCAAAAAACCGCCGCGTAGAAATCACGATTCTCGAATAACAGACCCGGTTTGCAAAAATTCAACTTAAATATCAAATTTCTCTATATAAAAGCGTCAAAAATCTCAAACCTTGCATAATTTTGACAAATTTCTTAAAATTGTTAGTATGAAGTACTCTATTAAAATTAAAATGGGCTTGTTATTATCACTTGCTCTGTTGTTTGGAATTTCTTCGTGTGAGAATGTTTTACCTGTGCCATCTGTTACAAATGGTTCAGGAATTTCATCGTTATCAGGAAAATTGATAGCGTCACCTGAGAATGTTAAAGCAACTCATGGAGTAAAAGGTGCAATTATAATTTCCTGGACTCCGATTGCTAATGCAAAATTCTATTATATCTATAAATCAAATTCTCCGCATGATAAATATGTCCAGATTGATGAAGCAAAATCAGATGCTTCTTCAATTGATTTAAAAGTTCCTGCCGGAACAAGCGGTTATTTTAAGGTTGCTGCAGTTGATGCGTTTGGAAATATTTCTGATTTGAGTCTTGCAGTTTATGGAACTTCACTTGCCGTTCCACTTATAACTTCTATTGAAGAATCTCTTGATACTGCAACGGTATACTGGTACATGTTGAATGTAAATTCAGAGTCATATTTAAATTTAGTAAGATATAATATCAATTGTTATAATTCTGATGGTTCATTAAATCAGACAAAAACACTTTCTGCGACAACAGAGACATTATGTACTTTTGAAAATTTAAATTCTGCTACAAAATATTTATATGAAGTAGAAGCTTATATTGCAAATGCTCAGGATAGCGTAGAAAAAAGTTTAAAGCTTGACAGTGAAACTGCTGTAAATCTTATTCCAAAAATTGCTGAATTTACAGTTTCTGAAGGTGATTTTACAGATGGTGTTGAATTAAAAATAAAACTTCCTGAAATTGGAAAAATTCTTGCAGAAAATGGAAAAGGTGGTGCTGATACATCAAGTTATGAAAACAGACCTCTTTATTTTAAAATTCAGCGACAGGAAAAAATTGAAGGAAATAAAAATGACAGATTTGTTACGGTTTGTGATTATTTGAATTTCAAAGGTGGGCAGACTCAGTTAATTGCAGACAATACTAAAAAAGAAGATTATGAAGATGGAAGTATCTGGAACGATTACACAGAAGGAACTGAAATCATTTATAAAGATACAACAGCTGTGCGCGGCATTCAGTATGAATACAGAGTTTTGAGTTTTATTGACTGCTATTGCAGAGGAGCTTTGTATTCATCAGCTGATAAAATTATTGTAACACATGATGTAAAAAAGGCTGTTACAAAAACAGGATGGGCAGCTGCTGTTCCAAGAATGATTGTTTCAAGAGGTGAATCTGCTTATGTTTATGAAGATGAAACAGCAGAAAATCCTGTTGTAAAATATAAAAGATCAGATTCAGTAGAATTTTCTGCAAGCTGGAATGATTTTAACAAGTCATCAAATTATTCATATCTTCTTTATGAAAATCACAGAAAGTTAAAAGGAGATAATAATGGTAACATTGATTCTACAGGAACAAACAGTTTTGTTGTAAGTGGAAATACATGTTATTTTAATTCTCTTGAGGAAATAAATAACTTTATCAGAAATTTTGATTATACAGAACCTGATCCGCAAGATACATCGGATTCTGCAAATGCTGCAAGCCGTGGATATTACAGATATACACTCTGTATTATTTCAAAAAAAGTTGCTGAGCAGAATCCTTCGCCTAATACTGATGATACAACTGTTCAGAAAGTGTATGATGCGTCATTTATCAAAGTAGAAGACCTCAGTAATATTGCAATAACTAATGGTCAGGGTCAGGCAAAATCAAATATTATTTCTGTTGTAAACGGATATAAAGATAAAGCAGAAATCAGTTTTGATTTTGAAGAAAATGGAAAATATAAATTAAAGAGAAATGTGCTTATTGATAACAGTGATGAAATTGATATTTCAGCTGACAGTAAAGTAATTGAACTTGTTGTATCAGGTACTCCTGTTCCAGAAAACGGAAAAAGTTTTACTGTAACAGATAATGTTGCTGTTGTTACAGATACAGATCTTGTTTCAGGAAAGAGATATTCATATTCACTTTTTGCATCTAATGATGATTTTGAAGATAATGAATCGATGGCAAAAATAATTGAAACTCTTGGAACACCTTCGCTTGTTTTTGAAAAAGAAAAAGCAGATTACAATACAATTACCGTAAAGTGGAATAAGGTTTTACAGGCTTCAAAATATATTGTTAAACATAATAATAAAGAATGGGTAGTAAAAGCTTCTGATTTAGAACGGACAGGAGAAGAAGTTAAGTTTACTGATCCAAACGGAGAATATGAAGTTATTTGTACAAATGGAATTAATTATTCATTTATAATCAAAGCAATTGCCATTAAGGATTTTGATACATCAGAACCAAAAACAATTATGGCAAATAAAGCCGGAGAAAATCTTGAAGTTTCGGTTGAAGCAGAAAGCTGTGTAAATGGAGAAACAAAATTAGACAGCACTACATGTGTTTTGAATGATGTTCATGTTCTGGGGCCGGCATTGATTGGATTAAATGCTTCTGAAGCATCGATGAATGATAGAATTACAGTTGAATGGAATGCAATCGAAGGCGTTTCAACTTATGCTTTGAGAAGGCAATGTCCGAATGTTAATGATCCAGAAAACCCTCGTGTTGATATTTTCTACGTTTCAAATGTAAAGAATGGAAAATATGAAGTTTCTTCGAATGGTGAGCCAGTCAGTCCTTTACGAATGATTGTGTCAGAAGAAAATTCAAAAATTAAACTTGTGGATTTACATTGTGCAGCAGATGATTCTACAAAAGGATATCAGATAAGTCAGGAACAGATTGCATGGGGACACGAATATATTTATTCTGTAACGCCAGTAAATGATATGGAACATAATCCATTTGATTCTTCGTTCATTGTAAATTATCAGAACATTACAGGAACAGCTGCAGGAGGAACTTCTAAAAAAGGTTTCGCGTCTGGTTATGGACTTAATGTAGTTGCTTCGAAAAGTGAATATCCTGACAGCATTCATATAACATGGGAGTCGCCGAACAGCAAATCAACTTTAAAGTCTCATGTGTGGGCAAGACCAGTTGGTGAAACAGAATGGAAAAGTCTTGGTATTTATTCTTCAGGAACTACTGCGATTGATGTAACTCTTGGTAAAGAAGATTGCAGTAATTTTGACAGATGTGCAAGAATTGAATTTGCAGTTAACTATGAACAGAATACAACAGTAAACTTTAAAGAGTCGTATACAAAATATCTTTCTGAAAAGGGATACGTAAATTCAAGAGGTGAACTAACAGGAAATGAGCCTGACAATGTTGGTTATGAATTTACACTTCCATATTTTGTTGCAGAGAAACCTGTCGCAGGTGCTGAAACATTTACAGAAACTGTAAACTGGGCTTTGTGGAATTCTTCAAACGATCCTCGCAAGAATGCACCTGGTGATGGAATTGAAGGTGACTGCTATGAAATTCAAATTAAAAATAAAAACTGTTCTGATAAGTGGTACACAATTGCAACAGTTTCAAAGGAAGGAAAAGTAACTTCAAAAGCATCGTCAATTTCTTGGGCTGATGTTACAGTGAGTGGCGATATAAATTATCTTACAGTTACTCCAAATAATATGAACAGCGAAGATAAAGTTCATGATGGAATTTTAAAAGTACAGAGAGATTATAAACATTATTATAAAATTGTTGCAAAGAGAAAAAATTCTTCGGGTGATGTTGTTAATGCAACTCTAGGTGCTTTTGATTCAACAGAAGGTGTCGATGAAACTGCAAAGAATGAGATTTTTAGTTATAGGAAGATTACAGATAAAGAGTTTGTACTTGGGGTATGTTTGATTATTGCTGATGCAAGTTACAAGAGTGGGGTTTATGAAGCAGCAAATGGTGAGAAACTTCCTGTAGATGAAAGTAAATTCGGATGTTCTGGAGCTTCTGGAAAATTCGGGCTTTATCATCAAAGTGGTACTAAAACAGCTTATTGGGGTACTAAAGGTGATTATCAGCATATTTTTTATGCTATGCCATCAAACCAGACAGAAACCCTTACAAGCGGATGGTCAATTAATGTACCTGGAACAGGTACAAGATCTTCAGCAGATGGAAAAAAATTCTATTATTTTAATCCAGGGAATGTTTCTGTAAAACATGAAACAAATATGCCTTCATATCAAGGATCAATGACATTTACTGCAGGCGAGCATGGCTCACAAGCTGTATATATTTTTGACGGTGTTTCTCTTGCATGGAAGCTTTCAATTACAAGTTCTTCACATGGCAGTTATTCATATTCTGCAAATAATGAAACTGATTTTAAGAAAATATTCCCGTTCCATCTTTCTTGTGATAATGGTTCTGGATATTCATCTTTTGATGCATCACTTCCGGTATTTAAGAATTTATGGTGGGAGGTTCGTGACTAATGAAAAAAATTACTGGAAAAATTATAGCTGCGTTTTCGTTGGCTTTGGTTCTGGCTTCATGTTCGGAAATGTTTGAAAACAGAATTTCAAAATCTAATGATGTTAATCTGATGAGTCTTGCAAATCTTGTTGTTCCACCTGTAACAATTGAAAAGCTTGAAGCACCAAAACAGATTTTCGTTTCTAAAGCAGAATATCCTGATAAAATCAGAATTACATGGAGTCCTGTTGAATATACAACTTCATATTGTATTGAAAGGGCAATTTCAAAAGAAAAAGATGCAAATGGAAATTTCATTGTTCCAGATGAATCTGAGTTTGAAGTAATTCCACTTGCTTCAAAAGTTTATTCAACAACTTATGAAGATGTAATTTTAACTGATCCGAATTACTTAAACGAGGAATATGAGTATCAGTATTTTTATCGTGTTTGTGCAGAAAATACGCGTTTAAAATATGAAACAAGTGAATATACTGTTTCTGACGGAGGTTATCTTCTTGCGCCTCCAACGCAGGTTACAGCCAGCCTTGGAGAATATTCAGATAAAATTGTCGTAAACTGGGTAAAATCAAAAAATGCAAAATCTTATGATATTTATCGTTCAAGAAACAGTGATGGAAGTTCTGCGGTAAAAATCGGGAATGTCAGTGGTAATCTTTCAAGTTATTCCAATGTAATTTCTTCTGGTGATCAGGGAGTTGATTATTACTATACAATACAAACTGTAACGGCAACTTCTTCAAGTGTTTCAAGTTCAATTGCTCTTGGATATGGACTTCAGGAAGGTGCGCCTCCAAAAGTTAATGGTGTTGCTGTAAGTGATGGACGTGGAACAAGTGTCGACAGTATTACAATTTCATGGACGGCTGCTGCAGGAAATGATATTCATTATGCTGTATACAGAACGAGTTCAAAAGATTCATCATTTACATTGTTGACTAAAGATATTCAGACAACAACTTATAAAGATACAAAATCATTAAAGCCAAATGTTTATTATTATTATTCTGTTCAAGCTTTTACAGGTTCTGGTGATAATATATTAAAAGGACCATTTTCTTCTTCTGGTTCAGATGCTGGTGTTGATAAGGCAGCAGAAGGATTTATTCTTGGAGCACCTCAGGATATAAAAGTTGTAAAAAATGCCAGAGGATGTAATATTCTGTTTACTCCGGCACTTGGTTCAAGTGATAATATTAATGATTCTCATTTAAGTACATCATATAATAATTATTTTTATAGAATTACATGGTCTGATAATCAAAACGGGCCTTTTACGGAATATCCGGATGAAGCAGATTCATCTTTATCTGTAAATTCAGAAGGTTATTATACAGTTGTTTTATCAGAGCAGCATAAATTCTATAAATTGATTACAGTAAACAGCGCCGGTATTACAAGTGCTGAAAGTAATCTCTGCGCTCCGGTTCCATTTGCTCCAAAAAATCTTGTTGTTTCAAAAGGTGCTTATATTACAGGAATAACTCTTGATGGTTCAAGTGGAAATGATCCGGATGCAAAAGGTTATGCAAATGAAAATGGAATTTTCCCTGTTCAGTTAAAGTGGGATGCTCCTTCTGAAAATGATGCGGACGGCGGATATTTCATTTACCGTTCAACAAAAAAAGATTCTGGTTTTAAGAAAATCAATGAAGAACCTGTAATGACAACTTCGTATGTTTTTGCTGATGAAACTGCAAAAGCAGGAATTTATTATTATTATCGTATTCTTTCATTGAACAGCTTAAAACAGGGAGCCAACTATTCAAATACAGATTATGGTTATGGAGCATTAACAGCAAATCAGTATATGCGTGAATATAATAAAACAGTTATTAATTCACAGAAGGGTCTCAAACTTATGCATATGGCTGATGATATGAAAAAACTTGGTTCTGAAACTACATCTGGAAAGTTAAGTGGAACTTTGTCTTATGATGCAAATGAGATAATTATTCCACCTGGTGCAAGAATCCTGATGCATTATACAAACTATGCAGATTATTATGCAAATAACGGTGCAGACACAGATACTTATTATTTCTTCCTCAATGGAGATACTAATACAAAGGCATCGATGGATGCGAGTGGAACAATGGATGGTACTGTTATCTGTACGGGAATGTATCCGGGATCTGTTGGGTATGATGGATTAAAAATTAAAGGTGGTGCTGCTGGTGGCGGTACTTATGCAATTAAACGAGAAGGTTTTAGTAATACAATTAATATAGACTGGAAAATTGGTGAGGAAGGTAAATAGTTATGAAAAAGAATTTAGTGTTGAAATCGTTTATAGTTTTAGTTTTATGTTTTGCGGGAATTTGTTCATGTTATTCTCCAAATCCATTGTATGGAAAATGGTCCGATAATGCAGGAAATACAATTACATTTAATCCTGACTTAACTTATTCTGCAAAGGTTTTAGATTTTTCAAATACACCACAGAATTACGACGGACAGTTTAATATAATAGAAAATGTAATTTCATTTACAAGAGGCGATGGAACTGCATTAAATACAGAATGGGATTTACGAGGTTCAATTCTGTATCTTGACTGGACAGACAATTCCGGAAATACAAAGTCACTTGTTTTGTATCATATTTCAAAATAGGAATTACAGATGATAAAGATAAAACAGATATTTGCAGCAGCAGTTATTTCTCTTTTTGCATTGAGTGGAATTTATGCAGAAGGTGAAAAACTCGTAAAACCTCAAAAGCCATTTGATCCGGAAGCTCCATATGCAATGCATAACTGGGGTTTTTCATTTCAGCGTGTAACAAGAATTCAAAAAAATACAACTCGAAGTAATTTCGTATGGAAGGATGATCTTGTCGGAGCATTTTATTCTTGTCAGACAGGAAATCTTCCTGTAGATTTTCTTGCAAGACTTGCTGTTTTCTATCCGTTACATTGTGAATTTAACAAGGTAGAACAGAAAGCAAAGCAGGTAATTCTGTATGCATTTGATGTGAATATCGGACCGATATGGTCTATTGATATATTTGAAGCATTTAAACTTGATCTGTCTCCGGGGATTCATTATAAGTATCAGATTTCAGATAAATTTCATCATAATGATCTGGGACTTTGTGCAGTTGTTACCGCGGAATTTCCTGTTACTAAAACTTTTTCTGTTCTCCTGAACGGAGAATTTGCATATGATTTTTTTAATCTCGGAACAAATGCCCGTATGCAGAAATATGATAATATGTTTACTTACGGTGTTGATTTAGGATTTAGAATTTCAAAACGCGGTGCTAATAAGTTCTATTATGTAAAAAATAAAACTGAAAGGGCAGAAGCAAAAGAAAAAGCTAAAGAAAGAAAAGAGATTGCAGCAGAAAAGAAAAAAGAAAGAAAAGCTGCAGCTATTGAGAAAAGAGAACAGAACAGACAGCAGAAAGCAGAGTATAAAAAAGCTCTCAAAGAATATAAAGAAGCCAAGAAAGCTCAGCGTGAAGCTAAAAAAGTAAAATCTTAGAAATAAAAAAAATGCCGGTTATAAAACCGGCATTTTTTTTACAGCGACATCGTTTTAAGCTTTGTGCCTTCGATGTCGTACAGCATTACGCTGTGATTTTCGTAAACTGCAAATCCAGCGCTTGATGAAGCTTTTGGAAGTGATGTTGAGCCCGGGTTGCAGATTATGGAATTGTGGTCGCCGCGTTCGAGAACCTGAATGTGTGTGTGACCTGAAAAATAAACGTCGTATTGAATTTTTGTATTGTCCGGTGAATAGAGATGACCGTGTGTTGCAAAGATTCTTGTTCCGTCATCTAAAATCATTGAATAGTCCTGAGTGACTGGAAAATTTAGAAGAAGCTGATCAACTTCTGAATCGCAGTTTCCGCGACATGCGATTATTTTATCAGAATATTTATTTAAAAAATCCGCAACCGCCTGCGGATCATGTCCTTCCGGAATCGGATTTCTTGGTCCGTGATATAAAATATCTCCGAGAAGAATAATAAAATCACATTTTAAAAGATGAAACTGATCAATAACTTTTTTACAAGTCGTATAAGATCCGTGGATGTCTGAACAGATTAAATATTTCATTTTTCCCACCATTACTTATTTAAAAGTTCATATAGAATAATTGAAGCAGCCTGAGCTACATTCAAACTGTCGACAGGAGAAGTTTTTCCCTGCTTCATTCCGTAGAAAGGAATGATTACAAGTTCATCACAGTTTTTTCTTACTGATTCTGAAATTCCGTTTTCTTCATTGCCGAGAATAATAAGCGCTGGTTTTGTTTTACAGAAGTTGTGAATTGCGCTGACGTTTTGTTTTGCGCTTAAGTCAGTTCCGATGCGGACCATTTTTCCTTCGACTGATTTTAAGAGGCGCATTATTGAATCGACACAATATATGTTTACAAATTCCATTCCGCCTTCGGCAACTCTGTAAGAGCTTGTTGTGATGGAACTTTGAGCTTCGTCATCAGGTATGATGATGTTTTTTATTCCAAAGAAAGCTGCACTTCGAACGATGGCGCCGAGGTTGTTTGCGTTTCCGACGCGGTCGCAGAGAATTGTATGTTCTTTGTTTCTGATGATTTTTTCGATTATGGAATTATCGATCTCGCGGATTTCTGGTTCTTCAACCATTGCAACGACACCCTGATGATGAATGCTTCCGCAGAGTTTTTCGAGTTCCTTTGGTTCTACGACATTGTAAGGAGCTTTTCGTTTTGAAAGGGCTTTGCAAAGACCGCCGAAAAGTGGAGCGCGTTCCTGAGTAAAGTAAAGTCTTCGTATTTTTTCGGGATTATTTTTTTCGAGAGTTTTTACTGCAGAAAAACCGCACACGGCAAGTTCTTTGTTCAACTTATTTTTCATAAAAATTATTATACAGGAAAATGAGCTATTCTGCTATATTTTCTTTAATCTTTATGCTTGTCTGTGTAATGTAATCGCTTGAAGAACGCTTTCCTTCTTCCATAAGCCATGAAAAAAGACGCATGATTCCCATATAACCCTGCATTTCTGGTTCCTGTCCGATTGTAAATTTAAGTATTCCGGATTTGATAAAGTTGATTGTTTCTTTTGCTTCATCAAATGCGACAACATTTATATCTTCACGCTTTAATTTTTTGAGAGCCTGGCAGACACCAGTTCCACCTGAAGCAGCAATAAAAATACAGTTGATGTGAGAATTTTCTTTTAAGTAATTATAGGTCTTTTCGAATGCAGTCGTATCGTCATCTTCTGATTCGATTGTATCAGATACTGTGTATTTGATTTTGTGTTCGTCGAGACCTTCTGTAAAGCCTTTGATTCTTTCTTTGTGTCCGCGGATGTTGTAAGAACCTGTGATGATGAGAATGTTAAGTTCTGTATCTGTTGTGAGTGAAAGCATTCCTGCGGCTGTTTTTCCGGAACGGGTGTAATCTGTTCCGACATAGCAGATTCGGCCTGAATCTGGAATGTCTGTGTTTACGCTGACAACCGGTGTTCCGTTTTCGATTATGTTATGGACTGTAAGCTGTACTTCCGGTGTATCGATTGTTGTAAGGCAAAGTCCTGAATAATTTGCTTCTGAAAGTTTTTTGATTGCTTTGATGTGACTTTCTGTTTTGAAGTCTTTTACAAATGCGATGTCGACTGTGACACCGTAATCTGATAATTCTTTTTCTGCTCTTTTAAAACCCTTGATAACTTCTTCAAAAAATGATTTTGCGCGGTTTGGTAAAAGACATGCAAATCTGGTCGGCTGTTTTCGTGCTGCAAGAATTTTTCCTGCTTTATTTGGAACAAATCCCATTTCATCTGCAATCTGTTTGACTTTTTTTGCAACGTCAGGATTAACGCCGCTTCTGTTATGTAAAACGCGGTCTACGGTTCCGCGGGAAACGCCTGCTTTTAATGCAATGTCTTTAATTGTAACTGACATAACTCTTTATAAATTCCACTTAAAAAACAATTTTAATATTAGTTCAAAAAAAAGAAAAACCCGGTTACAGGAGGAGCAACCGGGTTAAGAAAATCCTTTCATTCACAAAAAGGTGATGTCCGGATTACGCAAGACAGGAATTGCACTATTTCGCTGTCTTTTGCTTTATAGATAACTTTAATTACAAACTGAAACCGTCTGCGCTCTGTGTCTCACGGGCCATAATCGTGAGACACAAAACTTTTTATGCAAATGGATTTTCAGTTGTATAAAGTGTACCTGCCGGTTTGTTGTAAGCAACGTCTTCGATTCCAAGATACTGGAAGATTGTCCACAATGCTTTTCCAACGTGACCAAATGCTACAGCTCCGTGATGTGGATACTGTTTTTCTACCAATACATGGCGGTAGAAACGTCCCATTTCTGGAATTGCGAAAATACCGATTCCACCAAATGAGCGTGTTGCAACTGGGAGAACTTCACCCTGAGCGATGTAAGCCTGGAGTTTAGTATCTGCACGAGTCTGGAGTCTGAAGAATGTAATATCTCCTGGTGCGATGTCTCCTTCGAGTGTACCACGTGTAAAGTCTGGGTTAGAGCCTTTTGGTTCGAGGAGGCGGTGCTGGATGAGCTGGTATTTAACAGCTGGTTTTGAATCTTTGTTGAGACGGCAGAATGGAGTGTTTCCACAGTGGAATCCCATGAATGTATCGTTGAGTTTGTAGTTGTAAGCAAACTTTCCTTTGATGTCTTTTTCGTACATGTCAGCTGGAACTGTGTTGTTGATGTCGAGGAGTGTTACAGGAGCTCCTGTTACACATGTTCCGATGTATTCAGAAAGAGCACCGAAGATATCTACTTCACAAGCTACTGGAATACCTTTTGCAGCGAGACGGCTGTTTACATAGCAAGGTTCAAATCCGAATGCTTCTGGGAATGCAGGCCAGCATTTGTCAGCAAATACAACGTAGTCGCGTGCACCCTTGTGTTTTTCTGCCCAGTCGAGAAGTGTAACTTCAAACTGTGCCATTCTTTCGAGCATTTCTGGGAATGCGTTTCCGCCTTCAGCTTCCATTTCTTTGATGATGTCTTTAATGCGTGCATCACCTGCGTGTGCTTTGTAAGAAACGAGAAGATCGAGTTCTGAGTTTTCTTCGATTTCTACACCGATGTCATAAAGACCTTTGATAGGTGCGTTACAAGCGAAGAAGTCCTGTGGACGTGGTCCGAATGTAATGATCTTGAGGTGTGAAAGTCCGATGAGTGTGCGTGCAACTGGAACGAAGTCTTTCATCATCTGAGCAACTTCTTCTGCTGTTCCTACTGGATATTCAGGCATTACAGCTTTGAGGTGGCGGAGGCCGAGGTTATATGAACAGTTGAGGACACCACAGTAAGCGTCTCCACGACCGTCGATAAGGTTGTCACCTGTTTCTTCTGCAGCAGCAGCGTACATTACAGGACCGTCAAAGTTCTTTGCAATCAATGTTTCTGGTGTTTCTGGACCGAAGTTTCCGAGGAATACACAGAGAGCGTTACAGCCTGCTTTTTTAACGTCTTCAACAGCTTTGAGCATGTCTTTTTCGTTTTCTACTGTAACCTTGCATTCATAAAGGTCAGATCCATAAGCTTTTGCAATAGCAGCGCGGCGGCTTTCTGAAAGTGAAATGATAAAGCAGTCGCGGCTAACAGCGATAATTCCAAGTTTTACGTTAGGAATGTTTGTCATCATAATTATATTCTCCTTATAAATTATTTACTGATATCAATATTTGTACCGATCAAGCCGACAAATGCGCCTGATTTTGCTTCCGGTGCATCTGCATGAGCAATGAGCCATTTGTTGCGGGCCCAGAGGAGCTTGTCTTCGAAATCGATTTCTTTAATAGCTGGTTTTTCAGTGTTTGTGTTTTTTGGAAGAACGATGATTACACGGAATCCATCCTTTGAAACTTCACCTGCTTTAACTCCGTTACAAGGAGCATAGTGCAATGTTGTTTCATAAACCTGAACTACAGTTCCAGCTGGAACAGAGAAAGCTTCTACACAGTTTGTGTTAAGTTTTCCATTCTTAACTGAAGAAAGTGGAGCAAGCAGAAGAACAATGTCACTAGAAGGAATGTTCAATTCTGAACCACGATGCCATTCGAGGCAGTTGAGTTTTGTGTTATTACCATTACAGTAACCAACCTGAACTGGCATTCCACCATAAGCGTTGTCACTGAACTGTTTAGCAATTGCAAGACTTTCAAGACCTGCATCACCCGGTTCATAAATTACAGCGTTGTCAGGTTTTTTAGTTGTTTCGTCAAGTTTTTTCAAAAGTTCTGTTGTGTCATAACCTGTGAGAACTTTTCCGTACTTAGCGAAAGAATGTGAAAATACTGATTTGATTTTCATGAGGGGCCGCTCCTTTATTAAAAGAGAGAAATATTTCCGTGCTCGTGCACGATATAATTAAATATACTCCGTGAAGTGTTCTGCGTCAAGGGAATTTTGGTTGAATTTCTTTGGAATTTTAGGTGGAATTTTTACGGGAATGTTATCATACTGTCATGTGTGTCAGTGACAGTATGGTAATTTTGTTTTGATTTAATAACTGTTATACAAAGCTTCAAGACTGGCACGGCATTTTATAAATTCCGCACCAAGCTCCGGATCAAAATGTGTGCCTAAATCATTCTGAATAATTTCAAAAGCCTTGTCGTAAGAAAAACTGTCTTTGTAGCAGCGCTTACTTACAAGTGCATCAAAAACATCGGCAAGTGCCATAATGCGCGCTTCAAATGGAATCTGCTCAGCGGAAATTTTTTCCGGATACCCGGTTCCGTTCCACTTTTCGTGATGATAATGTGCTACGTTTACGGCAATCTTCTTAAAATCTTCATCTTCAGTTGCAGAAAGAACTTCGTTTACAATTCGTGCACCTTCTTTTGAATGCGCTTTCATTTTTTCGTATTCTTCGTCGGTAAATTTTCCAGGCTTTCGTAAAATTGCATCATCAACTGCGATTTTTCCAAGGTCGTGCATAGGAGCGGCTTTAATTACATTTTCAAAAAATTTTTCACTGACATTTTTGTATGCAGGAAGAGTCTGCAGATACTGAGCAAAAACACGGACACAATCGCTTGTACGTTTAATGTGACCGCCGGTACTGTTATCGCGACTTTCAACCATTGTTGCCATACCGGTGATAATAGAATTTTGGATCTCAATAATTTTCTGAGTTTTCTGCTCAATTGAATCGGTCATTTCGTTCATTGTGTCAGAAAGTTCACCAAAATCATCATTCGAAGCAACGTTTATATGAGTCGAATAATCTCCATCCTTAATTTTTTCAATATGCTTTTTAATCTGTTTAAGAGGTTTTTCAAAAGTCAAAGTAATGCCAAGTGTGATGATAAGACCAATCAGCATTACAGAAGCTAAAAGTAACAGACTTTGATTTTTACTTTCGTCATTTGAATCATAATAAAAAATGAGAAGTAAAATCGGAAACAGCGTTACAGAAATATAATTGATTACAAAAAGAAATTTAATTGAAGGCTGCCATATTCCTTTTATTTTTGAAATTTTTCCGTCGGGATACAGTTTTGGTAAAACAAATCGTTTATGAATTGTAGAAGAAATAAAATAAGAAAGTGTAAAAGTTACAATCGCTTCTAAAATTATATTCATGAGTGAAGAAAGAAACACAGGTTTGTAATTGATGTGATAACCCATGTTTCTGGCTACAACAAAAAGAATAATTTCAATTAAAAGATAGATAATCCATCCGGAAGTTCCGATTGCCGAATAAGCTACAGGAAGATTTACAAAATGATTTTCAAAATTCTTACCTGCAAAACTGATATAGCAGAAACACCAGATAATCGGAAAAACAAAAGTTAAATATTGAACAGGAGTTGTAAATGGATTTTCATTTAGGAATCTCATCCATTCATTTATGTCGTAAGAAACCATATCTGCTGCATTAAAAAAATTAGGAAGTACTGCGCCGGCAAAATTTGCAAGAACCGCAATTACACCATAAAGAGCAGGTATTAAATAGTATTTATATTTTGGAAAGCCCATTCTTTAATTTTAACCGCAAATGCTTTGTATTTCAACTTAAGAAATATTAATAAAATATTGTTAGTGTTTTCCTGAGAATGATGAAATTACAAAATATGATTTTTGGATTGATAATACACACACCGCGCTGGAATCATGGAAAAGTTTTTGCTTTTTGAACAAGTTCAACTGTGAGATGTTTTAAATGCAAAGCAGCGCAAAAAAAAGAAAACAACAAGGCCTTCCATCATCAGAACAGAAGGGGTCATAGAATCATTGTACCAGCCCTGTGAAATCATTTCATTTACCAAATTATTTAATGTTTACAATTGCTTTAATTGCCTTTTTTTCAATTTGTCTTATGGTTTCCTGCGACAGCGAAAGTTCTTTTGCGATTTCCTGATAACTTTTTGGTTTTTCGGTAAAATATCTTTTGTGTAAAACAGTTTGTTCTTTTCCTGATAATTGTTTGATTTTGTTTTTAAGTTTTTCCATTTCAATTTTATTAATTATTGTATCTTCTATCGAGTTTGTGTCTTGAGTTTGTAAAGAATCAAAGTCGCAGGAATTGAATATATCGCTTTTAAGTAAATCTTTTCGACCATAGGGAATACGAACCGGTTTTGACGATTTGTAAATTGAATTTTGAATGTAAAATTTAATCCAGAAAGCAGCATAAGTTGAAAATTTGTTTTGATGGTTTGCATCAACTTTTTCTGCTGCGTGAATTAATCCAAGATTACCTTCAAAAACTAAATCTTCCAGCATAATATTAGAGTTTCTAAATTGAGCAGCAATTTTCATAACAAGTCGAAGATTGCTGGAAACAAGTTTATTTCTGGCAGAAATATTGCCATTGCTTGCGGCAATAATAAGCGAGTGTTCTGTGGCAGAATCTAATAAAGCAATTTTACTAATTTCCTTTGAGTAAAAGTCCAAAGTTTCTGAGTTATTCATAGATTTCCTCCATTTCAAAATCTGAGAATTTCTTAAGGAAATTTCAGGTGTATGAACCTAAAAAAGGTACAAGTATATATATAAAGAGGAAAAATGGGGGAGTTCAAAAAAAAATTGGAAAAAATTAGATTTTTACTTTTACGATTATTTCAGTACCAATATCGTTGGATTTTATCTGAAAAAATGCATTAAGGATTTGAGCACGGGTTTTCATTCCTTTAATTCCAAAACCTGTACCATCTATCGAAGTAAAATCAATGGAATTAATTTTGTTGATATCAAAACCTTTTCCATCATCAGAGATAAGAAGAACAAGATTTTTGTTTTCTTTCCTGAAAAGAATAGAACATTCCTGTGCATTACTGTGTTTTTGAATGTTGTTCAACGCTTCCTGAATTATTCTGAACAGGTGAAGTTTTTTTTCGGATGAAAGCTCTGAAAAAGAAATTGAATCTTCTGCGAAAAATGTACAGTTGATTTTTGTATTTAAAGTAAACTGGTTGCAGTATTCACGAAGAAAGAGTTTAAAATCACCGTGTTCAATTTGCGGAGGAGTTAAGTTTTTTATGATGGAACGGATGTCAGAAAGATTCTGCGTTTGAACTGTGGATATTTTATTTGTGAGATCTTTTTGTTCATTGCTGACATTGTCCTGTTCCTGTTTTTTTGAAAGTTCTTCAATAAAAAATAAAACTGAACGGATATCCTGAGTTACGGTGTCATGCAAATCACGGCTGATTCTGTTTCGTTCATTTTCCTGTACCTGAATAATTGTATTAAGAAGCTTTGTATTATCTTCGGCTTTAGATTTATAATTAATAAAAAGAATTCCAAGTACAATACTTAGTATAACAAGTATAACCAGAACGATAAGTGTTGCAGAGAATAATTTGTTTGAATATGTCAAAAAAGAAATTTCGCTTTGAGAAAATTCAACCATGTACATACAGATCTTTGCATATTCACTTTTCAAGACAAGAAGTTTTTGATTATCATTTTGCGAATTATCATTAAGAAGGGTTCTGCATTTTGTAATGCTTTCAAAAATATTGCTTATTAACTTTTCTTTTTGAACACCCTGTGTTATATCAAATTTGTAAACATCAGAAAAAGAATACTGCTTAATGCAATATTCAAAATCATCAAGAGATTTAAGAACGTTTTGTGTTGTTTCAATTCCATTTTTATAATTTACTGCGGTGTTTTTGAGGTTGTCAAAAGAATTGAGAATTTCATTTCTATAATTTTTTGCAAAAACGAATGTTGTAAAGAGAAATAAAAAGAATATTAAAAATTTTTTTTTGTTTTTCATACTTACTTAATTATATAAGTTGTTTTATAATAATTCTATGAGTAATTTACAGACATCAAAAAAAGATAACATTGTAAAAATTGTAACCATTGCTTTTTGGAAACAGCTGGTAATTGGATTTTTTTTTGGTTTAATAAACTTTGGTCTTGAAACATTATCTAATCCTGTTAAAAACATAACCTCTCTTTTTTTTGATACAATTGGAATTGTTGCAGCAAGTTTTTTTGGCTGGGTAAGTGGAATTGTATCTGTAATTGTTGAACACGCCTGCGTAATGATTTTCTGGAATGGCGACTGGATTGGAAGATTGTTTGCTTTGTGCAGTTTTACAGTTGTTGTTGTAATTCAACTTTTTTACCGCAATCGTGAAAAAATTACTTTTATAAGTGTTGTTATTGTCTATTTAATTCTGATGCTTGTGATAAGTCTTGAGGGAGCAATTCTTTCGACGCACTACAGTCAAATAAACCCGTAATATCCAAATTTCACCCTAAAAAATACTCCGGTTTCCAGAAAATTTACCGTTTCCCGACGCACTCCCACCTAATTAACCCGTAAAATCCCCTTATCACCGCCGAAAAATCCTCACACTTCACACTTCTTCAAATAATTTTCCGCTTTTTCCACCAGCTTTTCATCTAGCTTAGCGAGCAGTTCATCAAAACTTACAGTTGAAAGCGATTTTATTTTCTTTAACAAGGCAGTATCACGGCGCTTACGTTCCGCATCTTTTTCAGGATAGCCAGAACCAAATTCTCCGTCAAAAAGCGCCGCAATTGTATTCTGCAAATTAAGTTCACCGCACCAGCCAAAATTCAAACCAAGCGGCAACGAAACAGCATTTCCATCATTTATCCGGGCAAACAAAAATGCATCTTCTGGAGAAGGCGCGTAACCACAAATAACACCAGGCAAATTGTTACAGGCAAGCATCATTCCCTGACCGGAAGAACAGCCGGTAACAACAAAATCCACAATTCCACGATTCAAAAGCATGCCAATAACAAGCGAAATTTCCACATAAGAAAAATTTTCTCCATCATCAAAAACACCAAAGTTGATAACAGAATGCCCTTTTGGCTCGGCAACTTTGCGAACCGCTTCAAAAACCAGCTGATTTTTATCTTTATTTGAACTTGCAACAATTACGCCTATTTTCATTTTTCTATTCTCAATATAAGTATACACTAAGTTTCTTGTATTTACTCATTTATCCTCATTACCATACCGTATCCGTTGGCTTCTTCTCTTTTTGTAAATCCCAGTTTTTCGTAAAAGCCTGATTTTCCTGGAGCCGCCATAAGACTGAAATTCAAAAAATCAGTCACAGCGACATTTTCTTTTACAAGTTGAATCAAACGTTCGACAATCTTTTTACCAATTCCTTTTCCCTGAGCTTCCGGCGCCACAATAATATCCGCAAGATAAGCAGTATATCCAAAATCAAAAAGCACACGCCCCATTCCCACAGTTTTTCCATTGATTTTTGCACGGACTTTAAATGCGGAATTCTTAATCAAATTTTCAATCTGAGTATCCGTAAGTTTTGTCCATGAAGTTGTGTTGCGTAAATCTTTGTATTCTTCAAAAGTCAAATTATCTTCTATTATGATATCCATTTTATTTCTCCGTTCAAGATTCAAACTTTTTATTAAGATACAACCTGCACTACAATAATCACTGCATAATAAATCACAGAAATCAAATTTGTCCAACCGCCAGAAATAAACTTTCCAGCCATTCCAGGAATCTTTGCAACAATCGGTTTTAAAAGCATTAAAACGCCGGGAGTTACTATTGCACACCATCTTGGAAAAACAGTTGCTCCAGAGGCAATCATTATGAGCATAAGACCAAAGCCGATTCCTTCACCAATGTATGTAAAAATCATCAGCTTTGAAAAATATTTTACAATAACATCACGATTTTCTTTCTGTTCAGTTTTTCCGAACAATCCTAAATATGGAAAATGAGTGTGAAATGCGCCGCCATAAATAATTCCAAAACAATTCATAAGAAATGCCACAAGAGCAACATTTTTCCATACCACCATCTCTTGATTTACTGCCAGCACAAGATGATAAAATCCCACACAATAAACAAAAGCTGCAAAAGGACCAATCAATCCGCCGGCGCAAAATCGCTTTACCGGCAATCCGCTCATAACTTCTGCAATATAATCCATAGCATCAGTATCCTTTTCTCTTTTAGCTGCTGATTTTGATAAATATAAAAGCTGATCCCCCAACAACATTAAAAGTGAACCAACAAAACCGATTAAACAAAAGTAAAACATGTATACACTCCTAAAACTTCATCACCATTTCTTTATAATCACTTTCCGAATCTACAAAACCTGCCTTTTTGTAAACAGGATATCCGTCTTCGGTGGCTTTCAGCTGAATTTTATCAAGGCCTTTTTCTTTTGCACCTTCAATCAGAAGCTTCATAAGATTCAGGCACAATCCCTGGCGGCGATATTCCGGGCGAGTATAAACACTCAAAACTTCACCAACCAATCCATTAATAAAATGAGGATTTGCCGGTTTTTCTATAATCTGAAGAAGAACTACTGCAGCAACAGTTTTTCCATCCCGAGCCACAAATCCAAAACAATCCTGATTCAGATGTTTTTCAAAATAAAGCGGCAGGGATTTTTTCATACTCTGCACATCTTCATCTGAAACTGTTTTCTGATCTTCCAGAATATAATAAATCCGTAATTCTGTCAGTTGATTTATATCATTTTTTGTTGTGTATCCAAATTCCATTTTATAATTCCTTTATCAGATGAAACTTTTTATTACCCGTTGGGATATTTTCCAGTTTACCAATTTCTCGATACCCATGCTTTTTATAAAACTCAGGTGCCTGCCAGCTCATAGTGTCGACATGAACTGAATGACAACCGCGCCGAACCGCTTCTTCTTCTGCGGCTTTCAACAACTTTGAACCAATTCCTGTACGACGATAATTTTCATCCACCCAGAGAATATCCAAGTGCATCCATCCCCAGTATGTACCGCCCAAAATCCCTGCAATCACATTTCCATTATTATCATATTCCACAATATTCAAAAGTTCATGATTATCCGGACCAACTGCCTTATCGTTAAATTCTTTGAGCGCATTATTTACAAAATTTATCTCATCATCAGTTGGATTAAAATTCATATTCTTCCTCTTAAATCACCGCGGTATCGGCGAACATCGTTATTTATTCATTTCATCAACAACATCTGCAGGTTTGATTGTCATTTCTACCCACGAAGGAATAAATCCTGCTTTAATTGCATTTCGTGCCGAACGGATATTTGACCACGCACAGCAATAAAAAGGCACTTTTCCGCGTTCAAGAATTTCTACTGCAAGATTACTTGTAACACTTGCGGCAATTCCCTGACGGCGATATTCAGGCAGAACATCAACACCAATCTGCCACATATTCTGAGCATCGGCAGAGCAGGCTGCAAAACCAACAAGTTTTTCGCCATCATAAGCACCAACTCCAAGACAGTCAAGTTCCTTCCGTTTTTCGCAAAGAGCATTGCTCCATTCTGGCAGGTACAAATCAGCAAAATCTTCCTTACCTAAAACCCGCAGTTCGTAATTGCATTCCAGCCGCTTAAGTTTATTTACATCAGGCAAAAAATATTCTGCCATAAAACAAACTTTCTGTCCCAAAGGAGCAAGCCGTTCGCCAAGCCAGTTCATATTCGGCGTTTCAAAACAATGATACCATTCAAACTTCCCAAGATATTCCCGAATAATTTCCCGATTTTCAGCAGAAGTTCCCGCAACAATATTGTTTCCATAAGAAATAAGATTTGCATTTATTGGAAGCGAAAGATATTTGCACGCATTCGGACAAAGTTTGAAATCTACAAAAACGTTAGCGGCTTTTTCAAAATCGTCCGCCGTCGCACCAAGATTCCACGCCGACTGCTGCATTGCAATCTGTAAAATTTCCTTATTTGTCATCTTTTCCCCACGCCCATGCAAACGCAACCGTATCAGTATATTCGTAAAATCCGTTTTTCTTGTAAAAATTATATGCCGGCACAGTTCGTTCAGTAAGAAGATAAATTGCCTTTAAATCATTTGCTTTAAGATAATCTTCAATCTGATGTAAAAACTCGGTTCCAATTCCCTGATGCTGCTTTTCAGTTTTTACGCACAATTCGTTGATAATATATTCAGTTCCGCGGTACCAGTGCTTGATGTAACCCATTGAAAGCGCAACCATTTGCTCCCCGTCAAAAAGCGCAAGTGTAAGTGAGTTAACGTTTCCGCATAAATCGGTGATGTAAGCATCAAGCTGAGCCGCATCGCTCCAGTCATCGTTCCAAGGTTCTTTTGTAAAAACATCCGCAAAAAACGGTTTGATAATTTTTTTGTCAGCGATTGTAAGTTTTTTGAGTTTCATAATTTATTTATACACGAAAAATTTTCAAAGGAAATAAAGTTATAGTTTATTTCTTATACCAGCACCTGATTCTACCTTCTTGTAAAACATGACCTTCAAGCGCTTTATTAAAATCCTTAAATCTCGCTGATGATGGTAAATCCAATTCTGAATCCAATGCATAAACTATAAAATGGTAATAATGCTTTGAACGGAAAGGTGGCTTTGGTCCACGGTATTTATGGCGTCCGTAACCAACACCCTGAACTGCATTAAATGGTGCCGTAATTTTTTCACCAGCAGGAATACCTTGTGGAATAACATTTGTCGCAGGAATATTCCAGCAAATCCAGTGGCAGTATTCTTTTGAAAGTGGCATATCTTCATCACAAAATGCAATTGCAAGGTATTTTGCATCCGGAGAAAGATTTTCAATCCTAAGTTCCGGGGAAAAATCTTCGGCAAAACCTGTAAACTGAACCGGTAATTCTCCGTCATTTGTAAAACTTGGACTAGTGATAATTAAAGCCAATGATAATAAAGCCTGTACCATAAAAACTCCTTTTGGGTAATTTGACCAAATTTTATCATCATTTTTTTATAGAGTAATTGTCATATGACAAGAAATGAGTTTTCTATAATTCACGCTTAATTCTGCTTAATGAGCTTGGAGTAATTCCAAGATACGAAGCAATATGTTCCTGTTTTGCCCGTCGGACAATTTCCGGGTTTTCTTGTGCAAATTCCAAATATCGATCTTTAGCTTCTTTATTTGCAAAGTCGTAGGATTTTTTATCTACACTTAAAAATGCCTTGTTTACAAGTTCAGAAACCTTTTCCTGCACTGCGGTAGAAGAGGAAGCCAAAATTTTGATATCAGAAGTTTTAATTTTGGCAGTTACAGTTGGCTCTAAAGTTTCAACAAAAAATGGTGAAGGCTTTTCCGAAAGATAACTGTAAAATCCGCACCATTCATTTTCTTTTGCAAAACACTTTGTAATTTCAGTGCCATTTTCATCGATGTAATAAGCACGGACAAGTCCTTGTAAAACAAGTTGCATTGAATCAGCCACATCGCCCATCCGAATTATCTGTGCGCCAGCTTTATATTCACAAAATGAAAATAAAGACGCACATTGTAAAGCAGTTTCCTTATCAAGAGAAAGTTTTGATTGAAGATAAGTTTGCAAAGAAGTCTGACTATTCACTAATTATTTCCACGAGTTTATCAATATGAATATCCATAATGTCCAAAGGTTCAACCGGGCAGTTATTTTTATTCAACGCCAACGGCAATTCTGTACAACCCAAAACTACCGCTTCAATTCCGTTTTCAGCCTTCATTTTGTTGATAACATTTACTAAATCGGCAACGGATTCAGGTTTTACAACGCCATATTCAAGTTCATTCGCAATATGATTATTTACAATTTCGCGATCAGGTTTTGAAGGAACAACAACTTCAATTCCTTTTTCAACAAAAGCTTTGCTAAGATAATCTTTTTCCATTGTAAAAATTGTTCCCAAAAGCCCGACTTTTTTATAGCCTTTTTTCTGTGCATATTCACTTGCCGCTTCTGGAATGCTGATAAAAGGCACATTTACAAACGGCTTAAGTTTTTCAAAAACAACATGCATAGTTGCCGCAGTAAGAGCAACAATTTCTGCACCATTTTTTTCAAGATTTTTCAGCCGTTCACCTAAATATTCAGAAAGCTCGTCGTATTTTTCATTTTTTACTAAATCAAGAGCTGTGAATAAATTAACACTTTCAATTGCCAGTTCTGGAAACGATTTTCCGCCAGATTTTTCGTTATAGCGACGATTAATTTCCTTATAATAAACCAAAGTCGATTCTGGACCAGTGCCGCCAATCAATCCAAGTTTTTTCATTTGTCCACCTTATCAGTCAATTATACACGAAAAACCGGAAATCAGAATAAAGTTGTAGTTTATTGCTGGTGACGTAATTTTTTCCCGCTAGTACATCTTCAAAAATCGGATTTGAGTTTTTTCGTTGTCGTAACCTTGCGAACGGTAAAATTCATGAGCACCGTGACGAGTTCCGCCGGAGTTTAAACGCATTCCAATGCAGCCTTTTTCTTTGGACCAATTTTCTGCCGCACGTAAAAGTTCGCTGGCAAATCCCTGACGACGAAATTCTTCTTTTACTGCAAGGCCAAGAATATTTCCAACGGGACCAAAATACAGATTTGAATAAACTTCAACGTGAATAAATCCTGCGGTAACGCCATCTACATCGGCAACAAAAACTGCTTCTCGTTCCGGCGGCAATTTTGAAAGATTCGCGCTAACAAAATCTTCCTGTGCATCTTCATAGCCTAAGCCTTTTCGAATAAGTTCGAGTAAATCTGATAAATCATTTTCGGTTGCGTGTCTAATTTGCATTTTTTACCTCATCGCTAACACAATTATACAAATTAAATTAAATAATTTCTTGCGATTTTTTCTACTTTTTTTGAACTTAATGGGGAGGCGCTGGTTTCCATTGAAATAATTAAATTATCGCCGGGGAAAAATCCGGCATTTTCGTAGGCGGCCATTTTTTCTACGGCGGAAGTTGCATATTCTTGGGCGTCCATCATTCCTAAATGTTCCCAGGCATATTCTTTATGGGTGCGCAAATTCAGGCAGTAAAAATCCGGATGAACGGTAAACTTTTGTAATTTTACGGGAAACTCATAGCGGTACGGAATGCCCATGCGAAACAATGTGTCGGCAATTATTACTTCTGATTTTGAGCGGACGCGTTCTCCTTTTGCTGTAGAAAGTGTTGGTGCATTTTCGTTGAAACTTTTGTGCGGATATTCTAAGGCCAGCCAATTTTCTGCGAATTGTTTATCTGGCATGGTAATTGGGTTTACGAGCTGGCGGCGGCTGGCGGAAAGTTCTTGGTAAACTTTGTCAATTTGATTTTTCTGTAAATAATTAAGCGTTGTATTCAGGTGATAAAGCTCCAGCTCCAGATTCGGCAGGATTTTTTCATCGTAATCTTTTTGTGCAAGCGACTTTATTAATTTTTGATTTGTTTTGGGGATGTATTTTCTTGAGTTTTCAGTTTCGTCGCTCTTTTGGTAATATTGCACAGTGTGATTACAGGTGCTTGTCCACAGTTTTCCTAGTGGAGCCTTTGAAAGCTCTTGTTTTATGCAGGAAATTGCGTGCTCCAGGCTTTGTTTACGGGTTAACAGCTCGGGGATGAGTAAATTAGGCGGTAATTTTTCGAAGTTATTTTCCATTTTGGAACCTCATTTTTTGGATTTACGGGTTTAAACATTGACCGTATGGTTTTGAGCCGTAATTTTTCAGGTTTTTCAATGAAAATAAAGTGCGCATTTTGAAAATTACGGGTTTGGCTGGCGGATGGGGGCGTGTTAACCCGTAATTTTCAGATTTTTTTACAAAAAAGTTTCAGGTTTTCAGAATAATTACGGGTGGAGCGTGCAGGGTGCAGTAAAAATCCCGTAATCAGTCAAAAAGATTAAATAAACAGATAAAAAATTACGGTACAAAGAAAAATAACCTCTCCGTTAAACCGTAATCGTCATAAACACAAAAAAGAATTACGGGTTTAAAAACAGGGGGGGGCAGTCCTAACCCGTAATCGTCAAAAATACAAAAATAAAAAATAACAAATTACGGCTTACAAATGCAGGGATCAGCTGTAAAACCGTAACAAAACCAAGATTCTCAAAAAATTACGACTATAAATAAAAAATAATAAAAAATCTCTCGAACCGTCAAGAAAAAATCACCGGCGCGACCCCAGTAAAACGCCGCAACCATCGCAACTGTTGCCACCGCAGTAACAGCCGCAACTTCTGTAAACCGCCACAACATCAGTAAACTGCCGCAACCGTTGCCACCGCACAAACAATTCCCGCGCTCACCCGCAAATCAACAAAAGGAATCGTAAGCGGAAAAATAAAAAGCAGAAATCCCGTAATTTTATTCGCAATCGAATGAGGAATTACAAACTGTTTTTCCCGGACACAACCAGTCACAATTCTGGCAATTTTTACAACGGCAATAATTCCAGTCCAGATCCAGATGAACATTGGCAAACTTATTTCCGGAAAAATTTTTACCGCAGCCGCCGCAACAAAAAATAAATCTGCAGCAGAATCAAACCTGGCACCAAACTCGCTCGAACTTCCAGTTTTTCTTGCAACTGTTCCGTCAATCATGTCGGAAATGCCGGCCGCGATGTAAAAGCTGAAAAACTGCGGCGAAAAAACCGGGCAAAAAATCATCGCCCCCGCAAAAACAATTCGTAGAGCTGTAATAATATTCGCAATCAACTTTTCTGCTTCCCGCCCATTCCCCAGTTTTCCAGAGGCGGCTCATTTATAATTATAAAAACGTCCGTTGCCGCAATTCCAAGTTTTTCTCCGAGCAATGAAGTTATAATTTCAATCGCAGCTTTTTTTTGATCTTTTGTGCGACCGGGAAAAACAGTCATCTCAATAATCATAAAGTTTTCGGTTTTCCCTTCTGGAACTTCCCAGCAAGATTTATCATATTCTGTAATCCGCTGAAATCTGTCCCAGTCTTCAATTCCAAAAGCCTGAATTAATCCGCTGTGAACACAGTCAAAAACCGCTTTTTTATATTCAAGAGATTTTCCTTTTAACATTTCAATTTTTACTAATGGCAATTATTTTTCTCCTCACTAAAAACTCAATTCTGGAAATATTTATTCTTTTACCGCCTTATATATCCATTCGGTAAGACCATTTGGCAAACGCTCATCCATGTAAGTTCCGTCATCAAACAAAAGATTGCACGCCATAGGATTTACAAGACAATGCTGACCCATTTCTGTACCAAAGTTGATAGAAGCAATTCCTTTATCGCCATTGTAAACCCAGTCTGGTGTAAAAATAAAACTGTGCTTCATTTTTTCAAGACGAGGTAGGCGCGGAACAATTGAACCGTTATAATCATTAAACTCATCGCGCTTACCCATCGCCAAAAACAAATGAATATTATTTTCATCCCACTTATCAATTACAGAATCCGCTGGCAATTCATTGGCGCCAATTGGGATTAAAATATTGAAGAACGAAGGATATTTTTCGCCCATTAAATAAACCATTCTACCGCCCGCAGAATTTCCCCACAAAAGTTCTTTGCCAGCACCACCATTTTTATCAGCATGCTTTTTTATAAACTGATTGATTAAATCATAAAGCGGTTCAATATATTCTTCGCTCCAGGAATCGACTACTTTGCCTTCAGAATTACGTTTTTCGTTTGCAAGCGGAACAAGAATATAAGCACCGCCAAAACTTTTCTGATATTTTTCAGTCGCAAAAAATTCAGC
>JAGHVB010000039.1 GCA_018064525.1 Candidatus Treponema merdequi
GTATATATCCTGTTCCATTTAATGAAATAAATAATGATGTTAATCGCTGTTGTCCATCAAGTATAAGATATTCCACTTTTGTTTTATTAATTGAAATTCCACCGGATTCATTTTTTTCATCATAACTAAAATGATTTAAAAAAGTATAAACAGTAAAATCTTTTATATTTTTATCTGTTTTCCATAATACAATTTGACCAATAGGATATCCAAGCATTAATGAATCAAATAATTTTTCCACTTTTTTTTGTTTGGAATTTTTAAGCCATACATAGTCCCGTTGTAATGTTGGTAAATACCAAGATTTATTGATTTTTTCTAAAATATCTTTTACTTTTTCTGTCATAATTATTTCCTATTTTTTAATATCATGGATATAAATATTTTTTAATGGAATATAAATTCTAAATTTAATTTATTATAATATTGCAGAGGTATTTTCTGCAACCATTATATTTTTTTATGTATAAGATAGTAAAAATTATGCATTGATTTTAGATTATCGTTTAATTTAGAAATTGTTGCAGAGTCGGACAATAGTTGTCTGGCGGTTGAGCAAATTCCCGATTTCATCTGATATGAATATCAGTTGGTCGGGATTTTTTATTTGATTTACAACATTATTAATCTCTCTTGGGTGTGATGAAATAGAGATGTTCTTTCCATAGGTGAGACCTTCTTTGTTGTCTGTGATACCGAATTGTTCAAGTAATTCATCAATTTTTCCTTCATCAACACTATATTGACTGCTAGATAAGATAATCTACCTGAGCATTTCAAAAATGTATGCTCAGGTAGTTGAAAGTTATGATGTATGTTTAATTTTCCATTGTTTTAATTTAATTGGAATCCAGAAGGCATATATTCCAAGAGTAATAATTGTAAGTAATATCCATTTAATCCAGTTTCCAAAAAGTTGTAATGCAGTTCCATTAAATGATAATCTTTTGCCATTAATAACAGTATGTTGTGTTTCCCAGCTGTATAGCATTGTAAATGACCATGGGTAGCAGATGCCAAAAGTAATTAAGGTTATAAATAATCCAAGAAGTTTCCATCCAATTAACTGTAATAGTCCACCATCAAAATATGAAGAATCCTGGTTTTCTATATTTGTATTTATTTCTGTGCTGCAATTTTGAGTTTCATCATTTTTTGACTGTTTTTGTTTTGCAGAAATAATTGAATTCAGATTTAAAGCGATGAATACAATAATTAATTGGAAAGCCAGTTCTACAATTTGTAAAATTTTCTGTAGTTTTAATAATTGATTAAAGCTGCTGCTTTTTAAGTGCATAAAATTGCGTGCCCTAAAAAGCCAGTATAATGGACTGTAGTTGTGGAATATGAAAACAGGTTTTAATAATTTTGAATCTAAACTAAAGATTCGAGTATAAACAAGAAGTACTAAAATTAATGAAACAATTGATAATCCGATGCTTATATAACCAATGATTTTCTTACTTTTGCCATTAGCAAAAAAAAGAATTAATGCTAAATAAAATGCGATAACAATCATATAAATCTCCTTTAAATGAATTTTGTAAAAATTTTATTCCAGAACAATATAAACCTTATTATTTTTACAGATTACTTTTGGATTCTGTTTAATACCATTGTCTGTTATAAAATAAAGGGTATCATAATTGATTATATTTCTGCCCATTGTATTTAATTCATCTTCCTGGCCAATCTGGTATAAATAACTTAAGCCCAGATAATCGTATTCTTCTGAATCTTTTATTTTACCATATACAAGTATACAGAAATCATAATTTTTAGAAATATTAATTATACTGACTTTAGCATTCGTTTTTCTTTCAATCACTTTTCCATTTGTATCTATATATGTTTTAAAATCCTTAATTGAATCTGTATCAATAGAAAAAGCATTTGTTAAAGAATTTTTTGGATTTATACTTTTAGTTAAAATAAAATATAAATCATTTTTATAAGAACCACATTCAACATTAATTGCTGGATTTGAAACTGTGACTGCTGCAAAATAAAATTGAGAAAGATTTCCTGTATAAACTGAATTTATTTGCTTTGCATTCATGTTTTTTAGATCTTCATTTTCATTAATTTTAATCATGGCTTGTAAAGATGAAAAATAAATTTTATTTGTTGATTTTGAAATATCAGATGGCTTATATCTTGAAGCCAGTTGCCATGAAGTTCCATCCCATAAATAAACAGTTAATAAAATATTAGTATCATTGCTAAAATCTGAGACAATAATTTTATCTTTTGTAGATATTGTCTGTAAATCAAATACTATAGAATTAGGTTCATTGAAGACAGGTTTTTCAATGATTTGTTTTTGATTTGAATTTTTTGATGGAACTGCCCAAAATAAACTTATATTTAAAAATGTCAAAATAATTGTGATAATTTTTTTCATAATTTAATCTCCTTATGATTTAAACTGTTAGTAATGTCATACCATCCGTTTTTATTTACTTCATCTTCTAAGAAGTTTGTAATAAATTTGTTAGGTGTTAAATTTACAGTTGCTGCATGATATTCAAGTTCTGCCGCAATTTTTTTAGGTAATGTTATTGTATACTTTTTAACTTTTAGTCCTGTTTTAGGACGACCTGCTCCTGTTCTTTTTCCTCCTTGTTTCATTAAAACTCCTTTTGAATAAAAGATTCTTTATTTATATTTTAAGAATAAAGGAAGAATTAAATTATTTCATTCTACTAATAGTAGGAAGTTTTTATCACCATATTAAAGTTGAAAATTTTTGCAGTGAAATATATAGTTATTTATGAGGCCTATATGTATAAATGTTATTTTTCTATGAGAAAGCGAATAAGTATTAACAAGAGTGAAACAGCAAAAAAGTTAAAACAGTTAAGAGAGGAAAACAATTATTCTATAAGAGATATTCAGAATTATTTGAATATACAGTCATCCCAATCTATTTATAACTGGGAAACACCTGATAGTAAATCTCTTCCAAGTATTGAACACGCCATTTTACTTGCCAATCTTTATCATGTACATATTGATGATCTTATTGTGTTTGAATTAATTGACGAAGAAATTACGGATGTAAAGGAATCTGGTGCTAATTATTATATTGATTCAAAGGATAAATCTGTTTTTCAGATTAATTGTATTCCTTTAGAAGAATATTTGGATAATCAGGCTGGAAAATAACGGTTTTCTTTTTTAATCATAGAAAGGCATCCTGAACTCATATGATTTCGATCATTATAAGTTATAACTGGTACCCAGATAGGTAAACAATCTTTATATCTAATCTGCGGTTGAATCAAACAGTTGTAAATTTTGCCATCTTCAATCCATTTTAAACCATTGAATTGAAATACGAAACCGCCGGCAGCACTTCCATACAAATAGAAATCACCTGTTTTAATTATTCCTTGAATTTTCATTAAGCAGATTGGCTTTTTGCTTTTTACCGATTCTTCTATAATGGAATATAGTAAATCGATTTCTTCTGTAGTATAGTTACGATAATTAATCATAATACAATCCTTATATTTATAAAAATTTGTGAAGATGTAAATTTTCTGTGGAAAAAAATCTTCTTAAATATTCTTTTCCTCCATCAACACTTTATATGGTTTTCCATATTTTTCAGCCATTTCAATATCATGCTGTGTTCCTGTTGATATTCCATTCCAGAAAGCAACCATATAATCGCAGTCTTTTGCCATCTGCTCATTTCTGACAAAGGGTGCTTTAAATCCATAAGTTTTTCTGTCTATAGGGTATTCTTTTACAGGAATATTTCTGCAAATTGCCCATTCTTTTGCAATCAAATCAACGCCTTTTGCCTCACTTTCAAGAACTGTGATTTCAGAAAATCCATTGTCTTTGACACATTCATCCAGCTTTTCAAAAATCCAGCCTTTATTGGTTATCGTTCGACTTCCACATACAAATAGTTTCATTTTTATAATTCCTTATTTTCATATTCCAAGATATCAGCATATTTATATCTTGAAATCATTTATTCTGATGAATATATTTTTCATCCGACTCGTCGCCTGCATGTTTACAGCGCTATGTATGTATATGAAAAATGTGATTCATCAAAATTTCCTCTCATCTACAATTACTCCAGCAGAATATAGCGGAATATATTTACTTTCCTTTCTATGATTATATCCCCAGTCCCTGTGCCAGTGACCAAAGAACCATTTTTCATAAGTCATCATTTTATCAATCTTTGTGTTGAATCGTACATTAGGGTCTTTCATAAAAGCATTTCTGCATGATTCATCATCGCAGGAAGATTCTACACATGAGATGCCTTCGATTGGTCCTGTATGCGAAACAATATAATCAACATTTGTTCCGTAATTTTCTATTCGCTTAAGACAAGCCAGTTCCTCTTCGACTGTCCATTCTTCCTGTGCCCAAAGATTAAGATTTAATTTCCGCCATTCCTTGTCGTAAGATTGTGCACCGCCAAGAACCAGAAAGATATTTTCTTCAATGTTATATATTTCTCCGCGCTTCAAGTAAAAAATGTTATCACTTACTTTTAAGACCTTCTTTCCGAACATATCAACTTCGGGGAGTTTTTCAATCATATTGTAATTGTCATGATTTCCCATAACAGCAAGAATCTTGAAAGGTTTTTTGTTGTACCATTGTAAAAGATACAGATCATCTTTTTTTTCTGGATGGATTCCTTTTTCATCAACAGGACAGTCATACCATGGAAGTCCGAAATCGCCCAATACCATGGCGTAAGTAATACTTTTAAAATTTCTTCCCTGCCATGAACAGTACTTTTTGAGATTCTTTGCTGAAAGATTGGATATATCAATTGTATTGTGTGTATCACCTGTAATGTAAATCATAGATCCTTCTGTAGAATATAAACCCGTAAAAAAAGGAAAGCGACAGAAACAATAAATGCGGTAATCGCACAATATGGCTACAAACCTGAATTTCTCGACATATACATTCAGGTGGATGCTGTTAGTCTTTCCAAAATCAATTAAAGGTAAAACACCAGCATCCATTCCAAATGGAACTTCAGCTGGTGCCCAGATATTGCAGCTCCAACAGATAATCAAAGTAAGTGTTGAAACTTTTAAGCTTTGAATTTTTCCTTAATTTTTAAAGTGCCATTAACTTTCAAAAGTATAAAACCAACAATACGGAAAATCCGGTTCATAAAGCTTTATAGTTTTACAATTTTAAAGGCCGAAGATGCTCACCGCCGATTTTGAATCATACAATTCAAAATAAGCAGTTAAACGCATTATCATTAATGGTGGGATCTAATTTCCCTAAGCGGTTATCTGTCAGCCTTGATTTTGTACTTTAGAAGTAGAAACTTCTTCCATTCAAAATCAAGTGTATTCCTTTCCGCGAAGAAATACTTTACTACTACATATCTGTACTATAAGATGCCCTCAGGCAATTCATAGTCAATTTTACGAGTTGCATTGAATGCAGAAAGCTCATCACGAACTTCTTCCAAATCCTTAGCAAGCTTCTTTTTATAAGCGATTAAACTCATACCAAATGTTTCATCTGTAAGAAGTGGAAAGTTATAAGTCTTAACTTTTACGCGCTTATAATTTCCTTTTTCATCCTGATGTTCATAATCGTAATCAAGAGATTCTGCTTCGGGGGTAATATTACGTTCCAAGTTAATCTGATAATCAACCATAGAAAGTTTTGATTTGATGGCAGACTCTTTGAAAAGAAGATTGTGACCATCGCGGTTTGCCTTTTCAATGGCAATATTCAAATCCTGAATTACATCAGTCAGGGAAAACATTTTTTTAAGCACTTCATCGTAACTCATACCATCAAGAGCAACAGATTTTTCTGCACGCTTTGCAGCAAGTTCTTCATCACTAGGAACATTATCCTTAAATGAAATCTGGCGAGAATAATCACGGATAAGTTCATTCAAATTAACAATTTCTTTTTTGAGATCAGCACGAACTCTCATTGCTTTCTGTAATGTCATTTCTTTTTCTCCTCTGTGTTATTGTTATAAGATAATTTAGAAGTATAATGTTGTCATTAAACTTAAAATTTAATTAATAAATCAAATAACTACTTTTGGTTCCTGTGTAATCATTTGGAAGTTTGTTACCTTTCTTGTCGTATGCATAGGAAATCATATTGGAAAGTTTCACTGTAAAATCATCTGCATTGTTTTTTTATTGTAGATAGTCAAGGTTTATATTTTAATAATAACAGTAAATATCAGATTTAGAACATAAGTCTAAATTTACCTTAAAGAATATATTTTCTATTTGTTATTTTTTAAGAAGTCTTGAATGGACATTCGTGTGGGTAATGAGAGCCCTCTTCTGTGTGACTATTCGAGAAATAAATGACTCCTGGATTTGCTCCTTTTAGTAGGAGTCTTGAACATTTTCAGGAGTTTTTTAATCATATAATATAATAGATTTTTCACTTAAAATTTCTAATGCTATATTAATTTCTTCAATATGCTTTCTTATCTAATTAAATTCATCCTTATAAGTAACGACTTCAATTCCGGCAGTTCGCTTTAGAAATTATGCAAAAATTGAGGACAATCTTAATAACAGATTATGGGGAGAAGCCGGAATTTATCTTCTGGCTTTTCCGTTGTTTTTTGCCTAGAGAAACGTTGCTCTTTCTGAAAACGTTGAAAAATACCTCTTAAAAATGAAGAATTAGCACCTGAAAACAATATCGAAAAAGTCTTTGAGAACATCCAGAACAAGAGATTTGCGATTTTCCATTAAATCATGTTCATAGGCTTTTTCTCTTCTAATAATTGGACCAACATGAATTGCATGATGTGGATAACCATAATTAGCTACGTGTTTCTCGAGGTTTTCTATTTCAGAAGATATATCAACAGATTGGTCATGGAGCACCATTGAAACGTAATAATATGGTGATTTAGGATCGTATTTTCCAAAATCACCTGATTCATCAATAAAAACGCTCAATGTTTTGTTAGCTATAAAAATATCCGGACAAAAAAAAATTGGCGGGGTATATCCCCGCCTTTCGGTGGACCAGGAGCGCATGTTGCTCAGCCCATGACCCTTCGGTCATATTTAATGTAAGTCATTAAGTAGTAAAATTCAAGTGTTTTATTATCAATATTTTCTATAATCAAAATAGGAATTCGCATGATCATTACTAAACCAATATCCATGAATAACAGTACCATCGGAATTAAGTGTCCCGAAGAAATTATGTTCGAAATATTCATCTGTTAAGTTGTTTGGATTACTTAAGAAATATGATTGAGACTCTGTCAAACTAATTATATTTCCATCAAAATTACAATTAAAGCAAGAAACGTATGTTGTCCCAGCATAGATACCATCCGCAAAGCCACAATCTGTACTCCATTTCCTTATAGCCTTTCCTGAGATATTACCAGATGTATCTTTAGAAAATGAAATTTGAAAATTCTCATGGTTATATCCTCCACAAGGGCAATTATGAGTACTTACATATGTTCCACAAATTCTATTATTAAATGCTTCTAGCTCAAGTCTGCGTCTTTCTCGTTCTATTTCTTCCTGACGTTTGCGTTGTTCTTCTATTTTTCTCTGAAGTTCTTCAAGTTCTTTTTTTCGCCGTTCCTGTGCTTCTGTTATCTCAATCGTAAGTCTCTCATTGGTTGCAGCAATATCTTGATTGAATAATTCTTCCCGTTGTTTTATTAATTGAAGTAATTCTTCATGTTCTTCTTCGGGTGACTTTAATCCTGGAAATTTTTTTTCCATTATTTCTTGTAAAGCTTCCTTTTCTTTTCGGAGTGCAGCTTTCTTTATTCCTTCAGCAGCTTTCTGCAGAAACATCGTTTCTTCAGGATCGGGATATTTTATTGCATTCGGATTTTCTCCAAAAGTTTCATTGATTCTTTTTTCACGTTCTTCAAAGAATTTTTTCTCAGCTAAAAGAATTTGATGTTCATTCATTTTGTCTTTGAAATGTTGAAGTTCCGCTGTTTCCGATTCTTCAAATTCTCTTAATATTGCTTGAGCATCTTCTTTTGACATTTGTTTTACAACAATAGGTTCTTTGACTGCAAAATTTTTTAAAACAGTATTTAATGTCTTCCCACAATGTTCACAAATATCAAAATAAGTTTCTTTATTACAATTACTACAAATTTGTGGAATAACTCGTTTACCACATTCTGGACATATTTCTTTTGTTGTTAGCTGTCCACACCATCGGCAAGTTCTCTCTTCTCCATCTATTTTTTCACCACACTCGGGACAAAATTTGTCATCAGTATCTAAAGTAGCACCACATTTTTTGCAATGTTTTATTCCTTCTTGGTGTTTATCTTGTTCTTTAATTAAATCTTGTTGTCTACTTTTAAAATTTTCCATTTTATTCCTCGAATTTTACTACTAATACAGTACAATTATCATCTGAGCCATTAGTTATTGCTGTTTGAATTATTTTTGTTGAAATTTCATTCACTGGTAAATTCTGGCTTAGTAATTCTTCAATTTTTGTATCAGAAACAAAATTGTGAATGCCATCACTACACATTAAAAACTTGTCGCCAGGAATTATTAGTTTATCTGAGAATCTGCAGTTTACGGAGATATTCTTTAAACCTCCGCCAATTCCGTTAGTTATAACATTACTAGCAGCTGTAGAATCATATCTTTGTAAAGAGTCATCGTTTGTCATTTTTAGGAACATGTCATGTCTTAGCCTGTATGTTCTCGAATCACCAAGGTTTATAATACATTTATTTCCTTTTTGAAAGATAATTCCAGTTAAAGTTGATCCCATTTTTGAGTTTTCAAGAATAATTTCATTATGAATTTCTGTTATTTCTTTGTTTAAGATTTCTTCATTGAGTTCAGTGAACTTTGAAGAAATCTCTTTCAGTTTATGAACAACAAGATAACTTGCTTTTTCACCAGAACCTTGACCACCCATTCCATCAGCAATTGCAAGAAAATTAATACATGAATCATTGCCTTCATATTGTTCCTCTGAATATGATTTGGCAAATTGGTTAATTTTTTCTCCCATTATAAAAGAATCTTCATTTATATCTCTAATTCCTTTTGCTGAACATACAGCTGCTAAAAACTTCATTTTATACTCACTGTAAAATTGATATTTGCCAAAACAAGTTTATCACCATCTTTTAGTTTTACAGGTGTATCTGGTTGAATTGTTGCCCCATTTAAATATGATTTATTTGAAGAATGAAGGTCTGTAAAATACCAATCATTGTTTAATAATTCAACTTTTCCATGTTTTGATGAGATAACAGGGAATTGACCTAAATTAGCAGAATGGGGACCTGTTGTTCTTCCTAAAATATCTCCAGAAGAGGGCATTATTGAAAAAAGTGAATGGATAATGTGCAATTCAGGACTAGTTTCAACAATTACGGTACTTTTAGACTGTTGTTCAAAAGATTCATTTTCAGGAATAGTTTCTTCTTTAATAGAAGGGTGTGCTTGTTCTGTGTTAGGAAGTTTTCTATCTACTACAACACCACCACAAACTGTGCAAAATTTTGCCAATGTGATAGAACCGCATTTTGTACACTGACGAAGATGAATACCACATTGATCACAAAAAACAGAATCATTTGGAATCTCTTTTTGACATATTTTATTAGGACAAATCATTATTCTGCCTCCTGCATTTCGTTAAAAGCATTAGATATATCATCAGATGCAAGTATACAGAGAACTTTACTACGTTCTTCTTTAGATAATTTTACAATTCTGGAAGATTGCTTTTCTTTTACTTTATCATAGAAGTTACGTATCGTTCGCCCATTTGCAAAATCCGGACCTCGATTTTCATATATAGAACTTATGCAACTTTTCAGATTTTCAATTGCAGATTCATCAATAATAAATTTTTCTTTTTTTGCATATAATTCAAATAATGCGAACAGTTCATTTGTATTATAATCTTCAAGATGTATGAACGTTGTAAATCTGCTTTTTAAACCTGGATTTGACTGGATAAAATCGTCCATATTATGTTTATATCCAGCAGCAATTACAACATATTTACCACGGTCATCTTCCATTCGTTTAAGTAATGTATCAATTGCCTCATGTCCAAATTGATCGTCTTTTCCCTGATTTAAGGTATATGCTTCATCAATGAACAATGTACCACCAATTGCATTATCACATACAGAATTTACAAGAGGTGCAGTACTTCCTAAGTATTGTCCGACCATTTCTCCACGAGCTACTTCAAGAACTCGGTCTTCTGGTAATAATCCTATTGACTTAAATAATTTTCCGAGAATTCTTGCTACTGTAGTTTTTCCTGTTCCTGGATTACCTGTAAATACTATGTGCTTGATAGGATTTTTTGTTTCGTTGCCTGTCTGTTGCGCTCGTTCTTTTGCCATTTCAATGGAATCCATAAGCTCACGTACTGCTTTTTTTACTCCTTCAAGACCTATCATTCCATCAAGTTCTTTAAGAATATCGTCTTTTGAAACGCTTTGAGTTTCTTCCTCAATGAGGATATCTTCGGCTTTTATTTCCATGTACGCTTCTTTTGTTTGCTCTGATTCTGAGAGAAGCATAACTCTCTTGCTTTGTCTACGGATTGTTTCATCAAAAAGATTTCTTATAGTTCGTGCATTGGCAAATGTTTTACTTCGAGTCTCATATATTTTGGAGATCGCTGATGTAAGAGTTTTTTCAGCATCGACAGAAATAACATATTCTTTATTTCTTGCATAAAGTTTATAAATTGCAATGAGTTCATCAGCGTTATAATCTGGAAGTTCAATTTTATGTGTGAAACGGCTTTCAAAACCAGAGTTTGAAGCAATAAATTTTGCCATCTCATCTTTATAACCTGCAGCAATTACTATAAATTTACCGCGATCATCTTCCATTCGTTTCAGCAATGTATCAACAGCTTCCTGTCCGAAAGAATCTCCTTCACCTTGTTTTAAGGCATATGCCTCATCGATAAATAGAATTCCACCGATAGCTTTATCACAATATTCATTTACACGAGGTGCTGTATGACCGACATATTGGGCCACAAGTTTGCTTCTATCACATTCAATTACTTTTGAACTGGGAAGAAGCCCTATAGCATTAAATAATTCTCCAAGCATTCTTGCGATAGTAGTTTTACCTGTTCCAGGATTTCCAATAAATTGAATATGTATTTTTGGAAGTTCACCCCCAAGTCCTTTTTCAACACGAGCTTTTGCAGCTTCTACAGAGTGCATTAATTCTTTTATCTGATTCTTTGCATCTGTCAATCCAATTAATGCATCAAGTGATGCAAAAATTTCTTCCTTAGAGCGTTTTTTGTTCTTTACAGGAATGTCATCATTTGTAATAGTCACAAAATCTTCATCCGAAGGATTGTCAAGAGAACTTAAGCGATCAGCTTGATGTTCAAGAATTTCTGGAATTAAATCCTTTTCGATAAACCAACCATTTTCATGATCTTTATTCTCTTTGTTATTTGCTTCAATTACAAATTGAGATAAATTTCTTGAAACATCATCTGAATATTTTAATCCTTTTTTATTCAATTTATATTCAAGAATTTCAAATAATATTTCATCTGAATAATTCTTAAATTCAAAGAATGAATTAATGCGCTGCTTACTATCTGGGTTATCTTTAAAATATGAATCTAGTTTTGTTTTTATACCAATACATATACAAATACATCCCGATTTATTAGTTGAAAGAGCTCTTAATATTTCACCTAAATATTCTGTTTCGAAGTGAACTTCTTTGAGAATTAATACACCAAATGAATTCTGATCTAGAAATGATTTTAAGGCAAATTCATCTTCGTATTTTGCTTTCAGTTCTTTTGCAAAGAAAGTTGCAGTTTTACCATTTATAAGTTTTTCGTTTTTTAATTTATCAGCAAACCATTGTGCTACAGATAATTTTCCTGTACCTGTATTTCCATAAAACATCATAATTTGGTTTGTTAAATCTGATTCGAACCCAGATTGTTCTCTACGTTTTTCAATTCTTCGTTTATTTATAAACTTATTTAAATCTTCTCTGATCGATTCGTGGCCAATAAATCCATCTACTATTTTCAATTCATTTTTTATATTGTTATGAGAAGCTTTTTCAGTTTTTATGATTGGAACTATAGATTCAGATGATTGAGAGATTTCCTCTCCACAAAATCTGCAAAATAAAGCCTCTTGTCTATTTTCTTTACCACATTTATTACATTTCATATCTTTATTTTATCTCCAACAAATCATATTCCTTTAATAAAGCTGATGTTTTAATTCTTGTATATGCCCATTTTTTTCCAGTGAAATGTATATGTTCATAATCTATATTTTTAGAGGCAAGAATTTTATGGGTTTCATTAAAATCAATATTATTTCTGTTGTAGAAAGCTGCATCAACAGGCATTAGTAATCTAAGGTAAGTTGAATTTTCTCCTGCTGGAACAATAATATCGGCTTCAATATTATGTTTAGATCCCTTTTCTAAAAGCAGTTGTAGACAGTTTAGTTTTCCTTTCCAAGCTGCATATAAAACAGGGGAACATCTTAATATTTTTCTACCTGATTTATCATTTACTATTAAATCCGTAATAATGTTTTTCTTAGCGCCTTTTTTTATTAACAATTCAAGAAGCAGTGGTTTGTCAGCATCAATTGCTAAAAATAGAGAAGTATAACCATTTTCATCTTTCTCATTGATGATTTTCTTATTATATTTATTTGTATTAATTAGATTACAAATTTCTTCTTCAGTTTTATCTGAAGTAATTAATTCAAAAAGAGTATCCCTTGATATTGTTGGTTGTTCTATTTCTTTAGCTCCAAGAGAAAATAGTGTAAGTGATAGAAGACATAAAAATAATAACTTTTTCATTCGATTCTCCTGTAATTAATTCAAAATAGATTTATAAAAATTATCCCAAGAACTTGTGTTAAATTCTTCTCTTCTTTTACCAGTTTTTAATTCCAACCAAGGAACTATATCTCCTTCATATATATTTCCTTTAACATTTTCAAGAATAATATTTTTAAGTTCCTCATGTAAAAATTCTAAATCTGATAATTCAGCAAAAGATAATTGTTTGTATTCGTCAGATATGAAAGGTTTTATAATTTCATCTTTTAATACTAATTTAATTTTTGCGATTATTTTCAATAAAATCATGCTGTCACTATTATTGAAGTATTTTTTATTTCTAAGAAGTTCTTCTTTTATTATATCTTTGATTTTATTTATGGTATTTTCGCCCAAAATAAAAGAAATATAGGTAAAAGCTAGTGAATCATAATCTGTAAGACATGGACCAATTATCTCAGGGGAATTTTCAAGAAGATCAATGATGTCATCCTTATTTGAAATAGAATAACCATAACCTAATTCAAAGGAGTTATCTGGATTTAATAAATAAATTATTTTTAGTATAGCCTTTTCTAGATCACTTTTATCTGTAATATCTTGAAGAGTTTTTTGTACATCATCTGCAATGTAAGAGTGTATTTCCTGTAGTGCGTCCGATATTTTGGAAAGAATTCCAAATGTAATTTCATTTTTATTTTTCCATAGAACATTTGCGAGTTCTTTCTCATCTTCATAGGTTTTTCCTAGAACTGATACTTTAATTTTAGATATTTTTGATTCTTCTACGGAAATATCTTCTCCATTTAAAAATCTGTTTACTTCGGAATATCCCCATCGCTTTTCATAATTTGTTACTAGTAAACCCCTGATAAGTTTCTGTAATCTAGGACTTAATTGTGGATTTCTGGATAATAAATCATCTGCCAATCGTCCTTCAAATGTATCTCGTAAAATATGGTTTTCGTTTCTTTCCTTTCTTGTATTTGGATCAACAAAAGGTCTTTCACCAGTGGCAAATTCCCACAATGTTATTCCTAATGAATAATAGTCAATCCCAGTTCCAATGCCTTTATAGTCAGCTGTAAAAAACTCTCTAGGTACATATCCAATACTATGATGTTGTGTCTTGGTTTTATGTAAATCTTCACCTTCTTCCATAACACTGGCTATACCAAAATCACCGATAACAATATCTAAAGGATTATTATTACGAAGTAAAAAATTATCAGGCTTTATATCTCTATGAATAATGCCAGCTTGGTGAAATTCATTAAATACTTCTACTATTTCCTTACAGATATCGAAAATCTTTTCTTCAGGTAAAGGTAAATATTTATAAGAACCATCCTTTTTTCTGGAATTAATATTTCCATCTTTTGCATACTCATATACTTCAAAAAAACGATTATTATAAAAACCGTAATCTAATAATTTTATGATATGTGAATTTTTTAATTTGCTGATTTTTTCTACAACAGCAGATTTTGGTTTGTGAGTGTTTCTGTAATACTTAAACACAACAGTTTCTGAACCTAATGTAGCTAAATACAAATCAGCTTCACCAGATTTTGTATCCATTTGTTTTTTTATTTTACAATTGGCAATTTCAACATTATCTGTAATAGGACTTCCTGTAAGTTTTTTTATATCATTTTCAGTACTTACAGAATCAAAAGCTTCGTCTTTATTTTTTGAAGTTTCGATTATAACTGTTCCTGAATCTTCCAGATTGTTATCAATCAATACTGTGCCTGTTGTTTCATGATTTTCATCAATGATGACAGTGCCTGTTGTTTCTGAGCTATCATCAATAATTACAGTTCCTGTGTTTTTTTGTTCATCTATTATTTTTGTTTCCATAAATATATTCCTTAAATACCAAGACTTTTTCTTATTGAATTGTATTCAGCAGTGCGAGTTTGATCTTTCCTAATATCAGGGAAAATCTTTTCCAAATGTTCATAAATTCCCAGAGCTTCCTTCTGCTTGTTTTTGAAGCAAAATACGTCAAATAGTTTAATCTCATTAATTGGTTGGAACTCTGGTTCATATTTTTTTCCACTTTGGAATACAAGTAATGCATTATCTATATCTCCAATAGAGAACATTAGGCTTCCTAATCTGTGAGTATACAAATATGTTTCGGATGTAGTGTATGTATCATCTGTAAAGTAGTTGAAAAGATTTTGTAGAATTTCAAATGCTACAGATCTAATGTATTCCTTTGTCCATCCATAATCAAGATGAAGTGTTTGTTTTACATTTGAGATGTTAATGCATACTTCTGCACAGTCCATTGCACAGTCCATTAACATTTGAGGTGTTAATTTCAGTTTAGATGCGTATGGTGCAGTTATAATCTCTCCATTTTCACTAACTTCTTTTCCTGCAGCAGAAAGTAAATAATGTAATGCATGAATATAATTTTGATTTTTTTTAAATAAGTCTTTCTCTGTCCGAAAGTCTTTGAGTTGTTCATTTTCAGCCATATATGTATAACCTAATCGATTTTTATAATATAGATAATACATATCAAGACCTTGCATTTGATCCATTCGAATAGATGACAATAGGAATCTTACTGTTTCAAAGTCTTTTTTTTCATAATAGTATTCCCAGGTAAAATTAATAATGATATTGGCATTTTCATAATCTTTATTTTTTATATGTGTTTGTACTAAATTAATAATATTTTTACTTTCTATGTTATCCATTAGGCTTGTAAATTCGTTTGGGAAAACAAATTCTTTAGATTTAAGTAAGATAAAACTGTTTGAATAGAAATTGTATTTATAAAATGCTTTACCATCAAATCCAAGAATGTCATAATGTTTTTTAGAGATTTCTGATGGGATGTAGGCTTCTTTAATTGTATTGCTATTAATTGCAATAAAAGACTTGCTATCACCATTTGAATTACTAACTACACTATGTTTTCCACTTTGTTTTATGTTAATACATACTATCTGATCTTTATTTTCTGTAAATAATTCTATTTTTTTAGGAGAGTTCAATACAAAAATAGAAGGCCCTAAATAACCAACATATTTAAATTTTTTTCCATTTAGTTTCCAAGTTTTATCAGATAAATTCTGTAATTCCCATTTAGATTTAGTACTTCGTTTTACTGTTGCTATAATTCCAGATGAACGATAGTCTTTTACATTTTCTTGGATAATTGTTGCATCACTATCTACAACTTTATGTTTTCCTTCTATGTCAGTTACAATGAAATATCCATTATTTGTATATGCAAAGGATGTATATGGGAGTTCCTTTAGAACATTACAATCTTTAGTAATGATGCTTACTCTATCGTTTTTTGTAACCCAAAATTTTAATTCTGTAGGAACACTACCTTCTGATGTAATTACTTGTAACTGGTCAAAAGTCCCAACTACTTTATATAAAGAATTTAATAGTTCGTAATGCTGGTTAACATAGTTCGAAAAACAGATATTATGTTTTTCAAGTTCACTATATCCTGTAAATTCACATAAAGAATGATTGTTTAAATATTCATTTTTTTCAAGATACAGAAAATCATTTTCATTACTTTCTATTAATAAGTCTTTTTTATCATATGTTGAAGCTTTGTAAATATTTATATTCTCATCAAAAATTGATAATTCGTTTTGGTCTTTTAAGATAACTATACCTTCGTCAGAACCCCCATTATAGTTATAAACAAACCATTCATTTCCCTGTTTCAAAATATATCTATTTCGAATAAACTCACAATGAACGTCATCAAATTGTGCATCCCATAAAACGGCTCCATCTAAATTTAGTAAACCATATTTACCATTATTTACAAAATAATTTCTGTAGATTACATCTCTACCCTGTAAAAAAAGTTCAAAATATTTCCACTTTCCAAAGGCAAGAAGTTTATTTCGCCGTAGTTGAGCTATATCCTCATCATGATTGCGTCCACCTTCTAACTCACCATACCAGTTATTCATATTTATGTTATAGATATTTTCAAACCATGCAATAAGCATTTTATCTTTAGCATCAATAAGATACATCAATCTATCTTTTAAATTGGAATCTAGTTGCTCTATATCAGCTTTGCTTTCTAAAACAATGTCTGCATTTATTTTATCTTTAAATGGAGAAATTTTGTTTCCATTTAATTCCAAATACAAAGATATTGGCAATATTCTTTCATTTGTTGAAGACTTACTATATCTCTTTACCCAGGAAGCTAAAGATTCTTCATCAATATTGATTGAAAAAGTTTCCAACTTTTCGTATAAACCAGAACTTTCTGTTAATAGATAAGGGCGGATCGCCATTGGATGGTAGAGTAATAAATCAATGAAATCAGCAATTGTATCAATATTGTAACATTTATTACCACATGTTAAATGGAATGTAATATCTTTACATAAAGTAAATGCAATTTTTATTAATGCAAATTCTTCTTTTTCAGCTTCAGTATCAATTCCACCTAAGATAGTTTCAAATTTTTCACAGGACAATGATTTTGATAGAATTTTTTCTTGGATTTTCTCAATTTGTGCAGAAATATTACCTAAGTCATTTTTATCCAGATAACGAGTCAGACTTGAGCCCTTTATAAGTTCTATTCCAGCTTCTTTGTTAGAAATCAATTCTTCCGCTATAGATTTTAGAGTGAATAATTCTTTACCTGCAAATTCAAAAGCAGGTAATTCTCTTCGTTCTGTAAATACTTTTACATCCGCACCAGACAAATAAGATTTTACTTCTTCATAATGCCAACGCTGATCATGTCTGTATACTAATAATCCAGAAATTAATTTTTTTGATTTTTCACTTAAAGTACTTGCAGTAGAAAGTAGATAATCTGTTACAGTATCATTGATTGTTTCATAACGTATTCTTCCTGTAGAAAATGGTTCGCCACTTTCTTCAACGAATGGAGTTTTCCCTGTCAGGATATTCCATGTAAGAATACCAAATGAATAGTAATCTATTGCCGGACTAATGACACCGTTAAAAGATTCTGGAGCTTTATAACCGTCTGTTCCAGAATCAATTTTTGTTAGATGTTCGTTTACATCGTCTTGTTGATCATAAAGTGTTGCAATTCCAAAATCACCAATTACAATTTTTTTATGATCAACATCTTTGAAATATATATTTTCTGCTTTAATATCTCTATGGATAATTCCGTTTGAGTGAATTGCTTTTAGACCTTCGTTGATTTGTTCAAAAATAGAAAAAGCAATATTTTCTGGTAATGGTAATTCTTGTTCTAAAGTTCCACCTTCATAGTACTCATCGATCTCATAAGAATGTTTTTTATATTCACCTACATCAAGAATTTTCATTACATTTTTATGATTTAAAGAGGTTAGTTTTTCAGCTAAATCATTAAAAATGTTTTTTTTGTAATAGTATTTTAATATGTATAGCTTATTTGATTTTTCACATAAGTATAATTCTGCTTCGCCAGAATCTGTATTTAATTTTTTTGTGATTACATAACCGCCGATTTTCTCTCCTAAATTTAGTAATCCACCAGTATATGTATCTGCATCTTCTATTAATTTTAAGTTTTCTGTATCTGTACTCATATTTAAATCCTAGAATTTACGAATTGGTCTAACTGAACATTCTATTGAATATTCCAGACTAACAACCTTATTCTCAATAAAATTAATTGCATATGGTCGTTCCTCTCCTGCGAGTTCGGAAGTCCAATATATAAAATTGCCCTTTCCATCTTGATGATTTGTGATTAATGAGTCAAAGTTTTCAAGACTTTTAGTTCTTTTTATGAAATACTTACTTTTAGAAATTATACTCAAAAATTTCATTTCTTTTACTGTGCCCAAATACCAATCATCTGTAGATCCATAATTTATAGCTTTATAAGCTGCAGATTTAGCTCCATATCGATAAATTATGTTATAAGAATTATGGGCACCATAACCAAGTCCTGTTTTTAGCTCTGGGAAAGTTTTTTCGTTTATAGTTTCACTCCATGGTGTTACATTTAGATTTTTAGGAGCTACTTCTAAATAACGCCATCCGTTGGAGTAGAATAGTTTATCGAAATAAATAATTCCACCATCTTCACAAGATTTTCCTATCTGACTTCGTTTAGCGAGGTATAACAGGCCACTGCAAACTAGTGTTAAAACAATACAAATAGTAATAATTGGTTTTAGCACTCGATTTACTTTAGCTCTCTTAACTGATTTATTAATGGTATAAGTAGAAAGTTGGAACCCACAACATGAACACATCATTGGATGTTCATCTTTTTGAAATTGCTTCTTGCATCTAGGACAAAGATAAAATTTAGACATAGATAATCCTACATTGTTTTGATTTAATCATTATATCATAAAATTTTTAGTCTATCATTAATTATATTATAGAAATATCTCATAACGAAAATCCAATTCTTATATTTATTTTTTCTTCATACTCATTAATAAGATTGATTCAAGAAATGTATTAAAGGCTTTCTCTGGATTTTAATATTTATTATTCCTCACCAACTGGCTATTCTGTGAACTGACACCAAAAAATTGGACAAAATTTATTATGAAAAATGAATTATCCAGTTGAATTAAAGATGAAAATTTTGTCAGAATATGAACAAGGAAAAGCTGGTTATAAACTGCTTGCAAGGAAGAATGATCTAAAAATCTTCCCGAAAACATATTAAATCAGGAATTCTTTTCTTGTGAGCCACATAAAAAGCTGGTAACGGATATTTCTTATTTCAAAATAAAAGGCGGATGGCTTTTTCTCAGTATGGTTCTTGATTTATATAATAATCAGGTACTTAGTTATAAATGTTCGAAGCATCCGGATACAGAGATTTATTGAAATCAAACAGATGTATTCAGAGTATGAGCCGGGCTGGTCACTGCAGAGATAATGCCTGTGCTGAGCATTTCTTTGGAGATTTAAAGTCAGAGTCTAAATATTATGACTCTCTCAAAACTGGTATGTTAAATTTAATTCAGATGGAAAAACTGATTGATGATTACATAGATTTTTATAATCACAGAAGAATCCAGAAAAAATTGAACTGGAATTCTCCAGTGAAATATTTAGAAGGAGCGGCATAAATTCTGTCTAAGAATTTGGTGTCAGTTTATTCTATAGCGGGGGCAGGACTCGCCGTTACAGTCGCAGACATCCTGTCTGCTCCTTCCAGGCCGCCTGCGTTCGTTTTCGCTGCCGTTCTGGCAGCTCACAGAAAATTGCTCCAAGTTTTCACAATTTTCTGTCACTCTCTCGGTTACGACACTTTGTGTCGTTTGCATGAGTGGAAATTATTGACATTTGCGCTCTCGCGCATGCGCATCGCGTCTTCACATAAAAAAAGACTTCAGGCAAATACCTGAAGTCTTTTATATAGCGGGGGCAGGACTCGAACCTGCGGCCTCTGGGTTATGAGGGGACGCCTAAGTGTCTCAGATAACCACATACTGTCTCATTTAGTCTTATTTATATGGAAGATAATAACACAAATTTCGTTAAAAGTCACAGTTTTTTTCAGTTAAACTCAGATTTTCATTGAATTTTGTATAAAAGTTCTGCATAAAAGCTTTCAGGCGTCGGGTTTTGTCAAAAAGGAACGATTTTTATAAATTTGCACTAGATTTTGACAGATTTTTTTTATCGGAAACACAGAAAAACTCTGCTTATTAAACAAAATTTCAAAAATCGCTCTCCGGGACAGCCTCTCGAAAAACCCGGAGGCCGTAAGGAAAGTTTTATGCAATTAAGTATTTAACTTATCTTTATTATTCTCCCAAAATTCAAATATTATTTGCTTATGTAGTTCTAAAGAAACAACTTGGAATAAGCTATGAAAAAAAGAAGAAATAGTTGAATTGTTTATGTCCTCTCTATTATGTAGAATTTGAAAAATCAAATCTAAACAAGATTTTAATTTCGTTTCTGGCAGAGAGTTAGCAAAGCATTGTGCTGATAATTGAATTAATAAATTAATACACCATGAAGATATATATTTATTACTACTTAAGACGTTTTTTATAAAGACGATTTCTTCTGATGAAATATCAAAATTATTTTTTTTCAAATAATAAAACATAAAATGGGAATCAAAGAAAATACAGAAATAATGAGCTCTAAGAAGAGCATATATTCGTGAGAAGTAAAATTCTGTTGATACTCGTTTTTCTTTAAGTAAATGAGCTAAAATTGCTTCTATTTCGAAACACGGAAAATTAGAATCAAATGAATGAATGATTGTTCGTAATTGAAAATTTTCTAACAATAATTGCATTTCAGATGAATATGCATATATAACATCTTCATATTCGAGGAAATCTATTTGTTTATTTAAATCTCTTATCTCAGGAATCAATTCTTTTTTTGGTTCTAACTGATTTCCAACGACGAATACATTATTGCATTCGCGGAAAGAGTCAATTCGTTCTAGATATAGTTTTAAATCATCATATTGTATATTTATATTTTCATATGTGTATCCATTTAACTGGTATAATCCAGATGTGCAGTTTTCACTAAAACTGTTATTTTTCGAATTCTTTGCAGCTTCCAAAATTGAAATTGATTTTTGAGAAATAAGTATGGAATTAAAGTAAGCAGCAATAATAGGAAGAATGTCTAAATAAGCACATGTAATAAGAGATGGCAAATCTATCATTAAGTTCTCTTTTTTTACATATTTATATTCTTTTTGAAGATTTTGAATTGAACAATCTGACAAAACAATTTTATATTGTTCTAATTCTTTGACATTCTTCCATAAGAAAAAGTAATTAAAATGAGAGTAAAGAATTGAGATATGTAAAGAATTTAAATTAAGAAATTTATTATAATCAAGTTTTTCAGACTTTTCATCATTTTCATTTATTATATTCAATAAGTCATCTAGTGAATTGCAATTATATTCTTTTACACTTCTTTGTTGTTTAGGGATTTTCGAATATTCATTCCAACATTCATTATAATTCCTTAATATCTTATCATCAATTTGTAACGCCCCATGTGATAAAACTGTGAAAATAAAGTTTTCCATCATGCTTTGATTGTTTTTATTTTTTAAGTAACCTGATTCGGCACGTAATAGGGCTTTTGAATATTCTCCAATATCGATTAAGAGTTTTGTTTGATATGAATATTCTCTTGGTGTTTCTGGAATAGGAAGAAGTTCGATTGCTTCCTGTAATTCTTCTCTTTTTCCTAGAGACATTAAAGAATATAGATATATTCGTAAATCATACTGATTTGTTTTATTTAGATTTTTAAGCTCCTTATATAAACTGATACATTGAGTATAATTTTGAGAATGGTAATAGCAATTCATATCAAGTCTAATCAAGTCTTCGGATTTATTACCATATTCGAAACATTGTTTTATTATTTTATGCGATTCTTTTAATTGGCCTAAAAGAAGATGTGCATATCCCAATTCGTATCCACAAGTTAATAAAATTTGATAATTGTATTCAGAATTAATAAACAGAAGAGTTTCTTTTAAATAGTCGGCTCGTCTTTTGGATAATCCGATTTGTAATGCTTTTTGAAATGCCTCAATATAAACTTTAGCTTCTGGATTAACTGATAGTATTCTTTTGTAAATATTGTAAGCTGAATCTAGGTTACCAGAAATAAAATTAATTTTTGCATCTTTTAGCAAAACTAATAAATTTTCAGGATATGAGGTTTTAAAGTTATTTAATTCTGTTTTTGCACTTTCTATTCTGTCTTGTTTTAATAAGGCATCGATTATTAAAAGTTTTATATCAAGAAATTGACTGATACAAAAATCTTGTTTTAATTCTGTTATCGCTTGTTCAGGTCTCAAGTTTATTAAAACTATGTAATATAAATAATTTACTGCGGTATCTTCGGGATACAGTGATTTATATTTTTTTAAATAGGAAAGACTTTCTTCATCCCGATTTAAACTAAATAAAACTAACGCAAAATTTCTTAAATAATTTTGATCTATAAAATCATTATATATTGATAATTTTGAAAACTCATTTATTGCATTTTGGGGATTATTTGTATATTGAAAGATTAATGCTTTTAATAAAGTTAATGTTTTAAAAGAAGCAGAATCTTCATGTGACGATTTAAGTAAGTACTCTACTTCAGGAAGAACTGAATTTATTTCCTTTAAATAATCGGGTGAGAAATTTTCTTTGGATATCTTATCAAGGTAATAAAAAACCTTAACATTCAAG
>JAGHVB010000005.1 GCA_018064525.1 Candidatus Treponema merdequi
TTCAGACATTAAAACAAAAAAAATAATTTAAAAATATAAGGATTAAAAAAAATGAAAAAAATTAAGAACTTTATTTTATCCTGCTCTCTTTTAATAGCAGCAGCCGGCAGTATTTATGCGTCTCCACTAAAAGACAATCCAAAATTAAAAAAAGGAACCCTTTCAAACGGACTTGAATATTACATCATTCCGAATGTTACAGAAGAAAAGAAAAACTTTTTCGGACTTTACATAAAAGCCGGTGCCTGCATGGAAGAAGAAAATGAAAAAGGAATTGCACATTTTGTAGAACACTGCTGTTTTAATGAAACAGATAATTTCAAAGTGAATGAAGTAAAAAATTATTTTCAATCAATCGGAATGAAATATGGAAGTGATCTCAACGGATATACAAATGAAAATAAAACTTTTTACATAGCAGCAATTCCGTCAGAAAACGAAGATGCCGTTGAAAAAACATTTACATGGTTATACGACATCGCAGGCGGAGGAATCCATTTTAGAGAAGACGAATGTCAGGATGAAAAACAAATTGTTTTTGAAGAATGGCAGCTTACGCAGAAAAATTCTTTACTGCTGAATAATAAAATTGTCCGTGAACATTTTGTAAAAGGCTCAGAATATGAAACAGCAGAAGTTACCGGAACATCAGAATCCATAAAAAGTTATGATTCATCAAAAGCAAAAAACTTTTATGACAGATGGTACAGAACCGACAACATGATTTTGATTGCAGTCGGCGATTTTGACATTACAAAGCTTGAAACTAAAATAAATGAAAAATTTTCAGATATTAAAAAACCGTCTTCAGAATTAAAAACAATTAATTTAACAATTCCAGAACAGAAATCAGAATCTTTTATCTGCATTGATAAAGAAATCACTTGTCCCGAAATTCATATTTTTGAAAAACTTGATGACAAAAATTTCAATACAGAAGAATACGTCTTTAACCAGATTTACTATGATAAAATAATTCAGGTATTAAACAACCGCCTTGTTGAGAAATCACAATTATATGACTGCCCTTATCTTAAAGCAAATATCTCTTCACACACAATCGAACAATTCAGAAACAAGTACATATGCCTTAATTTAATTCCAAAAGAAAATCAGTTTGAAGAATCAATAAAAGCCGTAAAATCAGAACTGTCAAGATTAAAAGAATATGGAATTACAAAAAATGAATACGAACAATTGAAAAACGCATTCTTCACTTTTCCTGAAAACATTTCAAATTTAAAACTTACAGTTTCTTCAAAAGAAATTTTCAACAATATAATTTTAAACATCGAACACAATCAGGCAATTTACTCTCCCGAAAACAACTATCTTATCAGAGCTAAAGCAGACAGAAAAACAACTTTAAAACTTTTAAACCAGAAATGCAAAGAACTTTTTATCAACAATGGACAGATTTTTGAAATAAAAGTTCCAGAAAATTTCAGACAGACAATAGATAACGAATCTCTCTTTGATTTGTTCAAGACTTACGAACCATCAGACCTCGAAAAAATAACAGATGAAAAACTGCCGTCAAATCTGATGAACCGTCCTTTTACAAAAGCCAGAATCGAATCAAAAGAAAAAAATGAAAACCTTGATTCCACAGTTTACACTTTAAGCAACGGTTTACGATTAATCCTCAAAAAATCTAAAGGTGAACCCGGACATGTACGGATGCTCGGAATAAGCGAAGGCGGCTTATCTCAATACGGAACAATAGACTTTTCATCAGGACTTGTCTGTCCGGAATATTCATTTAATTCCGGCATTAATGGATTTTCAAAAAGCCAGACTTCAAAAATAATCAACGGCAAAAACTACACCATAACCTGTGGAATAAATGAAAATTATGAATTCCTGTCAGGCGATGCATCAAGCCTGTCAGTTGAAAATCTTCTTCAGTATGTTCACCTCATTTTTAATAAACCATATTTTACAAATGAAGGCTGGAATGAAACATTTTCAAAATATAATGAACTTTATCAAAAGCATAAAAACTTTCCGTTATATTCCGATTATATCAATCAGGTTCTTTATTCAAACGACATAAGATATAACATAACTGATTATCAGTTTAACAGTCTTCTCAATCAGGAACGATCAGAAAAAATATTTAAAGAACGCTTTTCAAATGCAGCAGATTTTACATTCATCTTTGCCGGAGATTTTGACGAATCAGAAGTAGTAGATCTATGCTGCAGCTATCTTGGAACAATAAACGGCGACAGAACAAAAAAAGAAAAAGCAATAGACAGACACATCATATGTACAGAAAAAGAAAAAATTATCCGTGCAAAAAAGAATCCAGATGCAGCTTCAAGCGATGTTTATATTTTTTATTTTAATGAATTTGAAAACGAAACTGATCCTCTTAAAAATTTTATCCGCAATGAATTTTCAAGTCTCATAAGCTTTTATCTTAACATGAAACTTTCAGACAAACTTCGCGAAGAAGAATTTTCTACATACACTGTAAATGAAAATCTAACAACATATTCATATCCTGCGTCTTATTCAAAATTATGTATAAATTTCTCCTGCAAACCAGAAAAAGCAGACAGTCTTCTTGCACTCACCGAGAATTACATAAAAGAACTTTTAACAACATCTATTTCAGACACAGACCTTGAGACATTGAAATCAACATGGATTCAATCTGTCAAATCAAACAAACATGTCAACCAATGGTGGATAAACAGAATCGAAAACATTTATATTCAAAAAACTGAAACTGACGGTTTTATAAAAGATCCGAATATTATTTTTGACGAATTTACAAAAGAAAATTTTGAAAAATATATGAATCTTTTCATAAATAAAAACTTTTCAGAAGCTTTCATTTTCAGTCCGAAAAATTAACGAACATTTTTAAGAAATAAAATTAAATTTCTTCTTTATTCCACTTAAAATCAAATTCTGTTATACTTGAGTTTACCATGAACAGAAAGTCCCTTACAGAACTTGATTACTACAGAATAAAAGAAGAAATCTCTCATTACTGCGCTTCGGCCGAAGGAAAATCAGAAATCCTTTCGCGCGAACCTTTTACAGTTTTTAATAAATATGAACATTTGAAAAATTTAAGCCGCGAAGCCAATAAATGTTTTTCAACTTCAAAGGGATTTTATGTTTCTTCATGGCCGGAAATTCGACCGCTTTTTGCAACGCTCAGAACAAACGGTGCCCGCCTTGATCTTGATGAACTTTATGCCCTCGGACTTTTCTGTCAGTCACAGATAAAAATTACAGAAACAATCAAAACTTCAACACAGTCGCTCGGCTTAAAAAAACTTCCAGAACTCATAACAAAAATGCCGTCACTCGAAGATTCCACCAGAATAATTTTTTCAATTCTGACACCGGACGGCGAATTAAAAGATTTAGCATCAATCAAAGAAATCAAAAAAAACATCGCGTCACTCAAGACACAGATTGAATCAACAATCCACAAATATACAATAGACGCAAATCTCTCGGGCGTTCTCGAATCAAATGTTCCGGCGCTCAGACAGGACAGACAGCTTCTCGCAGTAAAATCATCAAAGCGCTCGCTCGTAAAAGGAATCGTTCACGAAGTTTCAACATCTGGTCAGACAGTTTACATCGAACCAGAAGATGTCGTAAAACTCAACAACGACTTAATCGCAGAAGAATATCATCTTCAGGAAGAAATCAAAAAAATCCTTCTCGAAGCAACAGTCCGACTTTCAGACCATGTAACAGAGTTTGAAGAAAATCTTACTCACATGATCACGCTCGATACAATCGTCGCAGCCGCCCGCTGGGGTGCCGAAAACAACTGCACATACGCACTGCCTTGTGGCGATGAAAAGTTAAGTGGAACTTCTAAGACCGCGGACACTTCAAGTGACACAAATCTCGTCGAGCCTCCTCTTCTTCTCGGAGCCCGTCATCCTCTTCTCGGAAACAAAGCCGTTCCAATCGACATCCGTTTTATGACAGGCAAAAATGTTTTGATCATCACAGGTCCGAACACCGGCGGAAAAACAGTAACATTAAAAACATTTGCACTTTTTGCAGCCCTTAACCAGACAGGATTTCCTGTTCCGGCACTCGAAGGAACAAGACTCCCGCTTTTTACTGACATCTTCTGCGACATCGGCGACGAACAGTCACTCGACCAGAATCTTTCGACATTCAGCGGTCATATGAAAAACGTTGCAGACGCTTTGACTAATGCAACAAAAACATCTCTTGTTCTTCTCGACGAACTCGGAAGCGGAACAGATCCTCTCGAAGGTTCTGCAATCGCAATGGCAACTCTCGACATATTGATTGAACGCGGCTCATTCGTTCTTGTTACAACACATCATGGTGTTCTCAAAAACTACGGATACACAAACGAGTCGTGCATTAATGCAAGCGTGGAATTTAACAGTGACACACTCTCTCCGACATACCGCCTTATCATGGGAGTTCCAGGTGAAAGTCACGCACTCGACATCGCAGAAAAAAACGGACTTCCATCTGAAGCAATTTCAAAAGCAAAGAGTTACATCAACACAGAACAGGCCGACATCTCAACTTTAATCAACGGACTTACACAAAAACACAAAGAAGTCGACGAGCTTATCGCATCTTACAGAGAAAAAGAAAACAGAATAAATCAGAAAATCGAAAAGACATCAAGCCGCGAACAGAACATCAAGCGCCGCGAGCACGATTTAAAAATTGCAGAAAATAAAAAAGAACTTGCATTCTTAAAAGATGCAAGAAAGCGTCTTGAAAATCTTGTGCGTGAATTAAAAGAAGGCGAAATCACAAGAGAAAAAACTCTCAAAGTAAAAGATTTTATCGCAGACTTAACAGAATCAATCGAAGGACACGCTGACATTCTCGAAGCAGAAGAACGCAATTTGAATAAGTACGACAGAAAGCTTGAAGCAAAAAAGAATGGAACTTCACAGAACGCAGATTCCACTAATACAAAAAAAGAATTCAAAGAAGGCGACGAAGTTTTCTCAGGCACTTCAAAAACCCGCGGAACAATAATCAAGAAAGATAAAAAAGATTCCTGGCTTGTTCAGTTCGGCGCGCTCAAAATGTCTGTAAGCGAAAAAGATTTAACGCCCGCCCCAAAATCAAACGCGTCTCTCAAACCAAGCGTCTCATACGAGCTTGCAAAACCCGAAGAAGTTCAGAAAACATTTGCAGCAACATGTGACTTTGCGCCAAGCCTTTCAGGCATTCCGACAGACAAACCTGTTTTCGAACTCCGCCTTCTCGGGCTCCGCGTCGAAGAAGCACTCAAACTTCTCGAACGACAGCTCGACCTCTGCGCCATCCAGAACTTTCACGAGTTCTCAGTCATTCACGGAAAAGGAACAGGCGCACTCCAGAGCGCAGTTCAGGAATACCTCGCATCCTATCCGGGCATTTCCGACTTTCACTTTGCTCCTCCCGAAGACGGCGGCACTGGAAAAACGTACGTAAAATTGTAATCGCACAAACCCCGCGGGCATTGCCAGTGACTGCAGCATTACCATTGACAGCAGGCTTATACGTTCCACTTTTCTTTTCTCAATTTTTATGCAATAATATGTATAAATATACAAAATGATTCTGGTGGAATTTTCAAAAACGCCATCAGCTTCTTCACAAGAGGACTTATGAAAGAACGCGACTCGAGACTTAAATCAATTCGAAAATTAATCAAGAACAACAAAATTGAAAGTCAGGATGAACTTCTTTCACTTTTAACAAGCGAAGGTTACGATGTCACACAGGCAACGCTCTCACGCGACCTCAAACTCCTCAAAGTCGGAAAAATCGCAGACGGCCGCGACGGCTATGTTTACACACTCCCGACAGAAGAAGAAAGCACAGAATCAGAACACATCTTTATCCAGGACTTTTTACGCGGCTACATCTCAATCGAAGCAAGCGGAAACATGGTCGTAATCAAAACTTTCCCGGGGCACGCAAACCCTGTCTGCAACGCACTCGACAACATGAACTTTGACGAAATCCTCGGCACAGTCGCAGGCGACAACTGTATGTTCGCATGCATGCGCGAAGGCGTAACAGGCAAACAGTTCATCGAAAAGTTAAAGAAACTTATTCCTGAGATTGAGTAATAATAGTTTCACACTGTATTAGTTTTTGAAGTTCTTCAAGTGGAACATTAAACTGCTCGGCTACTAATTCGGGTTTCATATTCATTTTTTTTACAGCTATAACAGCAGATTCTAATTTTCCTTTTGCTTCACCATAATGAAAGCTATCTGAAAGTTCCATCTCTAATCTCATGTATTGCCTCCGAAAATCTGCGTTAAGTTTAGCTTGATCGGTATAATGGCGTAAAATTTCTGTAAAACTGTCTTTTGGTATATTGGTTTTAATAAAATCTAAAAAAGTTCGAACAGCTTTACTATGATTTTTTTCAAGTCTAGATAAATTATAAAAGATTTTTGTGATTTCGTCATCTTTTATTTCAGTATCTTCCAAACATCGAGTTTTAAAAGTATATACTGGATGTCCTTTTTTAAAAGGATCTTCAAGACAAAGAAATATAATTATATTTTCTTTAAGTTTTGAAAAATCACCACCTGACTTTAATGTATCTACATCGATGCAGCTCGAATAATAGCGTGCTCGCTTTAACAAATTAGGCTTATCGGTAGTCTGCATTTCAATATCATAACAATGTTTATCATCTGAAGTATAAACATCAAATCTAACACCACGTGAATCATAAGAATCCTTGAAATAAATTTCAGAATGAGTATATTCCAATTTCTTAATTTTAATATCAAGCAGTAATTCTAATGTTTGCTTACAAATCTCTTCATTTTGCATCACTTTAGTAAATAAGAAATTATTTGCTAAAGTCAAATTATTCCATTTTTCAATTAAATAATCTGGAGCTAAAATCAATTCTGACATAACAACCTCCAATATTTTTCATAAAATTAAATGTCCTTAGTGATATAATACGGATAGTTATTAAAAATATTACCAATTCCCAAAAAAACATCAAAATTTCCCTAAAATTTCTTTCAAAAACCCTTCTCCTGTGCACGAGCACACAAACCCGCACCACTACACTAAAACCACGCAATCTGATACTATTTTTATACAAATTCCATATAAAAGAGGACAAATAAAATGATTACCTGGTCAAATCTTGACACACTTCCTTCTTACAAAAAAATGCTTTCACTCAAAGGCTCTGTAAAACTTACAGACGTTCTTTCAGGTCCTGACGCTGCAGACCGCGTTGCAAAATATTCGGTTCCAATGGCAGCAGGACTTAAATATAATTTTGCAGCAAAACATGTTAACGAACAGGTTTTAGGCGTACTTGCAGATCTTTCAAAAGAAGCTCAGCTTGCAGAAAAGTTTGAAGCTTTGTACAACGGCGAAGTTGTAAACACAGGCGAAAAGAGAATGGTATTGCACCAGCTCACTCGCGGACAGCTTGGAAAAGATGTTATAGTTGATGGAACTAATAAACGCGACTTCTATGTAAAAATCCAGAAAGACATTGCAGACTTTGCAGACAAAGTTCACGGGGGAAAACTCGTAAACGAAAAAGGTGAAAAATACACAACAGTATGCCAGATTGGAATCGGAGGTTCAGACCTCGGTCCTCGCGCAATGTACCTCGCCCTCGAAAACTGGGCAAAGGCAAACAACACATTCAAAATGGAAGCTCACTTCATTTCAAATGTTGACCCTGACGATGCAGCTTCTGTTCTTGCTTCAATCGACATTTCAAAAACAATTTTCATTCTCGTTTCAAAATCTGGAACAACACTCGAAACTCTTACAAATGAAAGTTTCGTAAAAGACGCAATCACAAAAGCAGGCTGTGAAGTTTCAAAACACATGATTGCAGTTACATCAGAAACTTCTCCACTCGTAAATAATCCTGACTACATGGCATGCTTCTTTATGGACGACTTTATCGGCGGACGCTACTCATCAACATCAGCAGTAGGCGGAGCAATTCTTTCACTTGCATTTGGACCAGAAGTATTTGCAGACTTCTTAAAGGGAGCTGCAGAAGAAGATAAACTTGCAGCAGAAAAAGATCTCCTTAAAAACCCTGCAATGCTTGACGCATTAATCGGAGTTTACGAAAGAAACGCAGAAGAATATCCTTCAACAGCAATTCTTCCATACTCACAAGCCTTGAGCCGCTTTCCTGCACACCTTCAGCAGCTCGATATGGAATCAAACGGAAAATCAGTTAACCGCGACGGAAAACCATTAAACTATTTAACAGGCCCTGTAATCTTTGGTGAACCGGGGACAAACGGACAGCATTCGTTCTACCAGCTCTTGCATCAGGGAACAGACATCGTTCCGCTCCAGTTCATCGCATTCAAAGAAAACCAGACAAAAAAAGATGTTGTAATCGAAGATTCAACAAGCCAGAAAAAACTCTGCGCAAATGTTACAGCACAGATTGTTGCATTTGCATGCGGTAAAAAAGATGAAAATCCAAACAAGAGCTTTGCAGGAGAAAGACCTTCAAGCCTTATCTACGGTGACAGTGTAAATCCAAAAACACTCGGAGCGCTTCTTGCACACTACGAAAACAAAGTTATGTTCCAGGGATTTATGTGGAATGTAAACAGCTTTGACCAGGAAGGCGTACAGCTTGGTAAAAAACTTGCAAAAGCAGTACTTGCAAAACAGTATGACGGTGCACTTAAAGCATTCGCAGGTTTTTTTGATCTGTAATCCATAAGCGGAATTTTCGAAAACCGTTTTCAATAAAAAAGCCCGCAGTTTATTAAACAGATTAAAGTTTAATAAACTGCGGGCTTTTATTAATATTTATAGTTTTTAAAAATTAATCATTTTTTTTCTTCTGCACTCTTTAATGCAGGCCTCTTATCAAAATAAAAAATCAATTCATTTTTATTACGCTTTATAAAACCATTTTTAGCTTTATAACAGTCATAAATTTTTTCATACGGATATTTTTTTGAAAGTTCAGCAACATAAGCATCAAGTTCCTTTACAGAAGAATCAGTTACATTAAAATAAACTTTCGAAATAAATCTCGTCTTTAACCCAAATGCAACAACTATTTTTTTTACAGCCATTCCCTTAAAATACGAATCCTTAATAATCAGCTCTGTTTTATAAAACAAATCTGCATCATCATATTTTAATTCCCACTTATCAAGCAGTTCCTTAACAGAATCATAAGTGCTGTCTGCATTAAAAGTCATAACTTCAAGTGCAGTGACAGACTCTGCTCTTTTTTGGGTAGGAACATTCTGCGCATTCAGGTGGAATGCTGCAATACCGCAAAATATAAACAACAAGCTTATCTTTCTTTTCATATACTCTCCGTAATTATGAGTTTGAGTTACCTATTTATATTAGTGTCATAGCTGCCATTACCAAGATTTCCAAAACTTCCGTGCTCAACATAAAGCTGTTTTCCATTAATTGTAACATTACTACCGCTCACATAATTATCATATATTTGATTAGTACCATTATCTGGAACACTGCAATACCTCACACATACACCAGCACCATAGAAACTATCACTGGAACCACCCATCTGTTTATTATTACATATATAATTATTAGTAAATAATATAATGTTTTGAAAATATGCAAAATATATACCAGCCCCTCTAAAAGTCGTTCTATAATCTCCAGCAACCTTTTGAGTATTGCCATAAATTTTACAATTTGTTATTTTCGCATATTCACAAGAAATAGATGAATTAGATGATTGATATAATTTCATACCATGGCCTATTCCATCAAAAATATCAACATGGTCAATAATCAGAGTATCTGTTGCTTTTTTGACTTCAAAATATAAACCACTAAATTCAAGATTACGTTTCATTTGACTTGTGGTACCAAAATTAGAAATCTTGACATTTGAAATATTTGCATTACCTCCAATGATTTTAATTCCATTTCCATAAGGACAGGTTATATTTGTAACGTCAGAAATATCCAGTTTTGCATCATTACTATATATTGCATTATAAGTATTATTTTCATCAAAATCTCCACTTTGGGAATCCACAGAACTATTGTTTATTGTACCGCCTGTTAATTTTAATGAACCGCCTGACTTTACATTAATTAAATTAGAAATATTTGAACCGGTTTTGCTCTCAAATGTTATACCTTTAAGTTCAACACTTTGACCATTATTTATATTAATTGTGCTATTAACTGTAAAAGTTAAACTATTTGTAGTATCATTAATCAGTTTAACACTTTTACCATTCAATATACTATTAAAATCTACATTTGAAAAAGAAGGGCTTGATTTTAAATCTAATTTTATCTCATAAGGTTCTGAGGATTTTGGTATAGTATTAATAATATCCTTTATTGAAGCATAATTAGTAAAATCAGTTACTTTTGCTGTAGAAATTTTTCCAGTCGTATCAATAAAATAATTATGATCAGCCAGACTAAACTTACCGAGATTTTCTGATTTCGTACTTCCTGTTCCAATGACAACAGCAGTGTCAACTGTATACGCTATTGGTTTAACTGTTGCAAACTTTGGTTTTGATACACCGTTATCATCTTTTGGGTCAAGAGAAGATGATGTAATCTCAATTTGTACCAAGTTATTATTCGAGAGCTTATTTAAATAAACACTGTCAGATGGATCTACATATGCAGTACCGCTAATTTTTAAATAGCCGCTCTGAAAAATACCATCTCCATTATTATTCGAAGCAACTTCGTTATCCTTTATGACGCCACCTGAAAATGTTAAAGTTTTTGGAGCTGGAGGATTTGATGAATTATAATCATTATAAATACCACCACCGTTAGTAGCATAGTTTCCAGAAATAACACCTCCGCTTACTGTACAATTATCCGAAAAATTATAAATTCCTCCGCCACGAGTACCAGCCGCATTATATGAAATTTGCCCATCCGCCTGAGTAAACTCTCCTGAAGAACAATATATACAGCCTCCATACACACTGGCATAATTATAACAAATTTTTCCTTCATTTTTTAAAATTCCCTGATTATAAATAGCTCCACCATATTGTGCAGAATTTGAACAAGCTGTATCCGTAGCATGAACACTCACATCAGCGTTACCAATTACAGATTTTTCATCTATATCAAAACGGCAAGATCCTGCATTATAAACAGCACCTCCATGGCTATTACTACCTGTAGCTTTACAATCTGCTATTGTAGACTCTATTAATTCCACGGTCCCTTTATTATATATTCCACCACCTTCACCTTTAACAGTTGCAGAACAGCCTGATATTTTAGTTTTATTAAGAGTTAACGAAGCTCCCGTATCATTATAAATACCACCGCCATCATAACCACTTTCATTACTACCATATGTGTTCTCGCAATTTAAAATTTCACAGTTTGTTAATGATAAAATTTCAGAATTTAATATTCCCTTAGTTTTATAAAGACTACCACCAATAACATACGACCCGTCATAAATCAAATCATTGATATTTACAGTTATCTTTGATGTTGTACCATCACTGATTTTTAAAAAACAATCAGAATGTGATTCTGCTGTATTTTTAATTTTAGCTTTAACTGGTGTTCCACCACTGCGATATGCAGTAATACCTTTTATATTGGTAGATTTAGTTAACTGTAAAGTTCCCGAGCCGCTTAAAACTTCACCTGCAATATAAATCGTAATTCCCTCATCACCTTCACCTGTCAGCGTGTTTTCATTTCTTAAACTTAAAGCTTTTTCCAGAGTTTTTACAGGATGTAACCATGTTCCGCTGTTACCATCAAAAGGCGTATTATCCCATACAACTTCATCTGAAACTACATATATGTCTCTTAATTCAAAAGAAGTAGCCAGAGCATATGTCAGATTAAATCTTCCATTTTGGATTGGTCCTGTTTCACTATTACTTATCCATTTTGAAGTTGTAAGCTTATCACAGACTGTTATCTGCTGAATTGTCGCATAAACAAGCTTAGCATCTAAATCTGTTGAATTATAAAATTTTAATTGAACTGTATAAACTCCGGATTTTAATTTAGTTGAAGAAAGTCTCACAGTATTTCCTGATAAAGTACATACAGGCTGTATATTTCCACCGGTTGTGCCTGCCCATACATCTTTATTACTCGAAATACATTCTGCAGTTACAGATTTTACTTCATTAATACCACCACTAGAAGGCATAGTCATTTCAAGATCAACTGTACCATATCCGTCAGATTTTGGTCTTAACACAAATTCATGATTAAGAGATTCTGTAGTACTGTCTATCGTTATTTCAGTTTTATCAACAAGAAAAAGATTTGCTTCATTTAAAGCTGTTTCACCGTCAGGTAATGCACCTGCAAAAATCGTCCATTCACCGTCTTCAAGGTTGATTGAAAATTTCATTTTTGAAGGAGTTAATTCACCAGTTATGATTCTTGACGGATCAGTTTTATTTACTGCAAAAACCACAATATTCAGCACTGACTGATTTCCAACAGAATAAACTGCATTTTTTGTTTTATCAGAAGAATTTGAAAAACCTGTAAATGCTTCTTCTGGAAAAGCGCCTTCTGAAGTAATATTTCCGATAAAAGTTCTTGCACCATTTACGACGGATGGTGATGTATATATTTCATCTGAATTAAATGAAGCAGTGATGTTTGAACATGATAAAATAAAAATACTCAAAAATAAAAAAACAGATAATTTAATTAATTTCATAAGTTTTACTCCAATTAAAATATATTTCAAAAACCATTACTCAGTGACGTTATATATAAATATAAACTCAGTCTGTCCGTATAAAGAAGGATCTGTTTTAGATGTTACTGTTACGATAAGAGAATAAGTTCCCGATTTTAAATCATCACCTTTACTAAACCTATTACTACTAGAAGTGTAATAAGTTTTGCCGTCTGCTGAAGGAGCAATATATTCTCCGTGAATCGATAAAATATAATCAAAATTACAATCCGATGTTATATCCAGTCCTGTTGCAGACGCAGGGTTTATGACTTTGAAATCTATTGTACCTTCTGTTATAGACTCATCAATCTCTACTTTTAAGTTACCTGATTCAGAAACTTTAATTGCACCACCTTCGTATGCAAACACTGCTTCATTTGCAAGTTCCATTGTACTTCCGGCATCAACAGAATATTCTTCATCACTTGTAAAAATATTTCCTGGCAATTTCATATTTTTTCCGCCAAAATTGTAACCGCTTGTAACAGCAATTTTATTTGATTCAAAATCTTCAGGTTTTAATTCTGTCGTAATTCCAATAATACTGTCAGAAATATCATCGTATACTTTTAAAGTTAAAAGTGAATCTTCATCTTTTTTACCCAGATAAAGATTTGAACTTATTTCTTTACCACCAGAAACCCATTTGTTTCCGGAAATTTTATTTTTTCCGCGAACTGTAATTATCGAATTATCATAACAATAAACTCCGGCTCCCTGATTCATTCCAGAAACTTTTGAAGAAATTATATTATTGCAGATATCACAGTTATTTAATGTCAAAGATGTATTGCTAAGAATAATTCCATTTGTCATATTATTTGAAATAGAGATATTTTCCAAAGTGACATTTAAGTTATATGAATTTCCATTAAAAAGAAAAACAGAACTTTCAGATTGTCCGCATGAAATATTTCTTTTTTCATCCATATCAGAATGAATCTTCAATTTCAAATCATTTGAACAGCTTACATTAATTCCGGAGTCTCCCGAAATATTACTTTTTACAATTATTTCATATTCTCTTTTTGGAAGACTTAAAGCATCTGAAACTCTGGAATATTCCTGTACAATATCACAGGCTCTTGAAACAGAATTTACAGGATCTGTCCATAATCCGGAAGCATTCTGATTTCCAGATGCATCTACATATATTTTTAATGGAATCTGAAACTTTAAATCTACCGGACCAATTTCGAGTTTACCATTTTCTCTAATAAAAGGCTGACCGCCTTCATCAAACCACCAGTCTGTTTCTGTATCATCATAAACATTAACTGTCTGTTCCGTAGAATAAAGTACAATATTTTTTTCTGATAAAAAATCAAGTACAACAATATAAGCTCCACTTGAAATCGAACCGCCGGCCGGAGTAGAAATATTTCCAATGTTGTTTTCACCGGAAAATGTTAATTCCGAACTGATATTTGCCGCATTCCATTTATCTTTGTTTTCAGAAATACATGTAAGGCGCAATGCTTTTACAACAGGAGAACACACAACAGGAAGATTGATTGTTCCATTTCCATTCTGTTTTGGAGAAAGAATAAACGTTTTATTAAACACGCTTTCTACAGAACTTAATGTCCTTGTTTCTGATGAAGAAAGACTTGCATATTTAACATCTTCTGAATCATACAAATCTGCATTTATCGTAATTGTCCATGTTTTATCAATTTCCAGAGTAACTGAAAATGTATTTTCATTAAAAACAACATCCGAAGTTGAACCATCGGAAGCAGTTGCTGTTCCAGAATATTCTGTTCTGAAAGGACTTTCCATTCCTGCTGAACGCGAAATATCATTATTCTGATAAGCTGATGCTTTAAGAATTTCTGCAATTTCTTTTGGAACTGCATTTCCAAAATCTGCAGTTCCCTTTACAACTACATATCTTGAATTTTCACTTAAACCTTTATCTGCAGATGGAATTTCATTAACCGCATTCGTACACGAAAAAAGTAACCCGGCTGTAAAAAGTGTCTTTAACAGCATTCTGAACATAAAAGCCTTATTCAATTTCGTTTTCATTATTCAGCCTCCTTCAAAACAGGAAAACCTTTGGATCCTATAACCCATTCTCTAAAACCTTCACCGGAATAATGTCGTACATAATTATTAAGCGCAGTAATCAAATCATCAGTTGGCGAATTATCAAAAATCATCTGTTGTGTATAAAATTTATTTTCAGAACCAGAATGACTAAATGCAACAGAAACAACATTATCTCTAGGAGTACGTAATTTTACAGCTTCTGCCGGTAGGGTTTCGCCACTGCTATTTAGAATGATTCCAGAAAGATGATAAACATAGTCCGTATCTACAGCAGAGGCCGCACTTGTATTATTCTGATATCCTGCAATTGTTCCATACCGGTCTTTTAAACCATCAAATGTTGATGTTACGACAATTTTACCGGCAGAAACACAGTTCCATATCTGAGCCCGATTCGAAGAATTATTTTCAATAACACCGGCAATTCCCCCGACATCACATTTTGCTTTTATATCACCGTAATTTGCACAGTTAATAATATTCTTATCATATTGCAAACTACCAATAATACCGCCTACACTTGTAGTATATGGACAATCAATCGTACCATAATTAATACAATTTTTAATTGCACCTCTCAGTCCACCAGCACCTATTTCTGAATTACCCACAATTCCGCCTGCTGTTACTGTTTGTCCAGTTGAAGCTGCTGAAATATTACCATAGTTTTCACAGGAATCTATATCTCCACCACGCCATTTAAAAACAATAACACCAAAGTTAAAAGCTCCGTGAATCGTAATATTTCCATAATTTTTACAGTTTTTAACAGTTCCCGATTCAAGCCAGTTAACTATTAGTCCACTTGTATTACTTGTCGTTTTTATAAAATCTGCTTTATTTATACAGTTTTCAACAATTGTTGTGCCTCTTACACCATTAATCATTCCTGACCATGGAGACTCAACATTGCCTGTTATAACAAGATTTTTTACAGATGCATTGTATGCATCTGTAATTAAGCAGACTAGAGATGTACTTTTATTTGTTATATCAATTGAATGACCATTACCATCAATTGTTCCACAGAATGATTTATCATTATCTCCACCATTAACCCATCCGATTGCATTAAAACTGTCATCAAGCACAATATCTTTATCAAGAATAAATGTTACACCAGAAAGGTCGTTACCGGCAGTTACCCAGGCAGAAAGTTTATTGAGCGATGCAAGTGTCGAAACTGTTAATACACTTCCACTTGCAGGCACAGTTGACATCAAAGTCAAATCATCTTTTTCCTGTACTATAAATACAAATTCTGTATCTGATTTAACTGCATTTACGCCAGTTCCATATACAGCAGTAACTTTTACAGTATATGTACCGATATCCATTGCATCTGAGAATTTCAATTTATTCTTATCAATTGAATAATAAGACGGAGAAATTTCTTTACCAAGCATTTTAACTTTATAAGAAAGAGTACACTTATCTGTAATATCTACAGCATATTCTTCTACTCCAAACTCAACAGTATCTCCCTTATAAACCAGTGTCTGTGCAGAACCTGAGATGAAAGCAGGAACTGTTAAATTAATCTTCATATTTTTATCAACAGCAAGTGCTGTATTTCCGCCGCTTACTGCAACAATTGCTTCACCTGTCAAATCATCGTATGAAATTCCATATGCTGAATCACTTATAAAGACAACACCCGGCAATACAGTATTCAAAGTTGAATATCCATAGCCTGTCGTAAATTCAACAGAATCTCTTGCATTCAAAGGAACTTTTTCTGTAGTTATTCCAATTTTTGATGTTGAGATATCTTTAGTAATTTTAATCTTTTTATCTTCTGAAATATAAACATTCGACTGTTCACCAGAAGAAGTTTTATTATCATAAATAATTGCTTTGTCAATCTGAAGATTTCCGTCAAACGCAACGGCTCCTTTCTGACAGACATTTCCTGTAATTTCAACATTATCAAAAATTACTTCTGACGAATCTGATGAATCACAATAACCGGCACCTTTATCAACTCCTGTAAGATATCCGCCCGTAATAATTAAGTCTTTAAGAACAACCTGTTTTTCACTCTGATTATAAATTACACGACGGCTTTCTTCTGCAGGATTTCCACATGCATCGATTTTATATTTTATTCCGTTATAGCCTCTGATTGTATAATTAAAGTTTCCAAATAAATTTACGAAAGCATATTCATTTAAATAATACTCTTCATCACCCAAAGGAGTAATATTACTCATAAGTATAACTTCACAGACATCATCCAGTGTATAATCAGTTCCAACTCCGCCGACAAAGAAATCAACTGCCTTTTGAATTGTTCTGAAAGGATTTGATTTTGAACCAAGACCATCTGCATCACTTCCATCCTGATGTACATAAATTCTTGAAGATGCTTTAAGGAAAATTCCATTTGGTGCAGGAGCTTGAGTCTCACTTGTATATACAGCACTTGTAATGTAATAAGGTTTACTTGCTTTTGCAGTAACTTTATATTTTCCTTTTGAAAGTTTGATTTTTGCACTTCCTTTTTCAGTTCCCGTTTTTACAGGAACTGACGGATCGTCAATATTGTAAACAGAATAACTGATTTCTACATCACCACAATCATTTCCTTCAACAGTTTTTCCATCGTGAGAAATTACAATTTCATAAAGACCTGTATCTTCATCAACTGCAACTCCATTATGAAGTTCTGCAATATTAGAAATAAACGGAGCTGAAATCTCTTCTGTCTTATTTGAAATTTCTACAGTATTTGAAAGACCTTCGTCATCAACAACTTTGATTGAATACGAAACAGTATCAAGTGACTGTGCTATTCCAGTCAGATAATAAACAGGAGTATAACCCAAAGGACAATCAGCAGATTTAAAAACGTGTCCGTTTTCAGATGCATACAAAGGAGGAGCAACTGTTAAAAAGTCAGAATCCTCTTCTTCAAAATTCCATACGCCGGAATCATCACATGATGCATTCTTAAAAATTTTTCCGTGAGAAAAATATCTGAGTTCATTATTAATATAAATTTTTCTCGTATCATTTTTATGTTTTTCCATTTCTCTAACCTGAGTCGAGTCAACATCAGGCAGACAGAAACAGATTATATATTTTCCGTCTATTTCACTGTCAAACTGGAAGCATGCATTTTCAACTTTTGGTGGAACTGAATTTGCATGAAGTGTAATCGGATAAGCATCAAAATTTCTTCCGGACGCAGGTTCTGTAATAGAAATCTTTCCAGAAAGATTTTTATAATTTTTATCTGCTTCAAATAAAAACTGTTCCGGCAATTTTATCTGAAGTGAATATCTGTCAAAACTTTTTGTATAAGTAATCGGGATTGTCTGAACAAGATCTCGTATATGTGCATTTTCAAAATAGTAATTAAAAATCAGATCGTACTTCTGAGGATTTCGTAAATAAAAATCCATCGTTACATCTTCAGAAGAGGAAATACAAGTTATGCCTGAAGGGGACTTTACGGAATTTCCGTTAATCTCCATTTTTTCGATTGCGGCAGTTTCTGTATATTTCTGCAAAAATCCTTTCACATCCTGATTGAATGCTTCACAGGAATTTAAAATACCAGTTAAAAATACAGCGCCGACAAAAAGCCCGATTTTATTGATTTTACACATAACTTATATTTTACTACTACGCTATATCAAATTCAATATCCTTAAGGGTAGTCTTAAAAAAAAGTCGGCTTATATTTTTATCAACAGTTTCACACAATTCTTCCATATTTATATTTCTTGCTTCAGAAATAAATCTGTACGTATGTTCAATCAAAAGCGGATTATTCGGATTTCCGCGAAACGGAACAGGAGCCAGATACGGCGCATCTGTTTCAAGCAGAAGTCTCTCTTCCGGAACAAAACGCAAAAGCTCCTTCATGGCGTCCATTTTACTTTTCTTTGTGTAAGTCACTCCGCCGCCAAACGCAAGATACCAGCCCCGGTCAAGAAAAGCCCTCGCTTCGTCAATTCCATAACTGAAGCAGTGAATAATACCGTTGTCATATCCCGCATTTTTTATACATTCCATAGTTCCTTCAAACGCATCCCGCGAATGAACTACAACAGGCAGTTTCATTCTCTTTGCCATATCAAGCTGAGCCTCAAACATCTCGCGCTCGCCCAAAAACATAGCGTCGTCAAAATCGCTTTCTGCCCTTCCGTCAACTCCCGACACATTCCAGTGATGATCAAGTCCGCATTCCCCGATTGCCACAACTTTTTTATAAGTGGAATTTTCCCCTCCGCCATCACCCGCAGCACCCGCACCGCTTCTGCTATCTTCATCACTTGCAATGCCCGCACCGCTTCTGCAGCTTTCATCACCTGCAACACCCGCACCGCGAATCATCTTTTCCAATATTTCAATCTGATTTTTTCTGTCTCTTATCGCTTCCGGCGCAGGCCAGATTCCAGCCGAAAATCTTATAAAAGATTTTATTTTCGATTTAAGTTTTTCACCAGAAAGATTTCCATCACTCGCAATACCCGCAACGCTTAGCGCACCATCATCACTCGCAATACACGAATCACTTGCCGCACCATCATCACTCACAATGCCCGCGCACTTTTCGATCGCCTTATCAATTCCATCCTGACGCGAAATCAAATCATCACAATGGGTTCCAATATCGAGTCCAAAAAAGCAATCGCGAACTGCCATCTCCCGCAATACACGCGGCTGAAGATTTTCTTCGAGCATATGAAAATGAAAATGAGTATCTGAAAACATAGCAACATCCTATCACAGAGGTATTACAAAAAAAAGACCCTCGTAAAAACGAGAGTCTTATATCTGCCGGGAACCAGAATCGAACTGGCACGGCCGTTTGAATTGCCGAGGGATTTTAAGTCCCTTGTGTCTACCTATTCCACCATCCCGGCGACAGAAATAATAATATAGTAAATATAAAAAATTTTCAACCCACCCCCAAAACCGCGGAGCCGGTCAAACACAAACATTCACCCAAAATTACATCTGTGTAAATCTGTGTTAATCTGTGGCAAAAACTATTTAACCTGACTATACAAATCAGCCATTTCGTTACGCCACTCAATCGGTTTGCTCTTATCTTCGTATTCGATGATTTTTTCAATCTTAAATTTCTTGAGGTCTCTCGGATTTTCAAAAGTCACGACAGCAAAACGTCCGTTTCCAATATAAGTCATCTGCTGCCCCGGAAGCATACTTTCTTTTGATTTTAAGCTTTCCAGAACGCAGTCAAAGTGAACTGCTTTTCCGTCCGCATCACTCATTGCGCTTGTCATATCTTCAATCGGCTTTCCGCATTTTGCACATACGGTTCCGCGTGCCTTAAACTCACGGATTGCGGCAAGCTGTTCACTTTCGTTTATTTCAGGACGAGGAAATTTTTCTCTTGTCTGAGAAACTGTCTGTCGGGACTGTTCCTGAGTTCTTGAATTATTCTGATTATTATTGTTCTGACTGTTATTCTGATTTTTCTGATTTTGATTCTGATTCTGATTATTATTGCCGGAATTGTTCCAGTTTTTGTGGTTGTGTCTGCGACGGTCATTTCTTGACATAGTAAATCGTTCTCCAAAATTCCACGAAAAAAAATAACCATCCAGTTGCAGTGAAATCTCACGTTTTTAAACTAAAAAGTTCTGCCCGTCAAATTTCACTAGCTGGATAATTTTAATTCTTCAGGATTTTCTACAAGTTTTTTGCTTATTACCTGAGCAATACGTTGAATTGCATTATTCATGTAATTTTCATCATGAATCTTACTTCGTAATTCTACCACTTTTGGAGATAAAATTTCTACTGGTTCTTCTAACGCAATTTCAATACAAGGTGCACATGTTTCTACTGCAACCATCACGAGAACTCCGCAAACGCATTTTCTATATGATAAACCGGCGGACAGCCTGGCATATCAATAACAACCACATCGAATCGAACTAAGCTGTTACTATATTCTCGATTGATTGAAAGAAAATATTTAGCGGTTTCTATAATTCTTTTCTGTTTTTTGCTGTTTAATTCCCTGGCAAGAAGCTCTGCATCTTTTAAAAGCAGAGTTTTGACTTCTACAAATACGATGGAATTTTCCCGGGACACTATCAGATCTATTTCTCCGGTTTTTGTTCTGAAATTTGAAGTCACTATTTCATATCCTTTCTGCAAAAAATATTCTTTTGCACGGACTTCACCTGAGAAACCAATCTGTTTTTTAAGTTTTGATTTTTTTTCGGATGGAATTTTTGTATCCAGAACTACACTTCTTCGAGTTCTTCAAACTCTTCAAGTTCTTCTACTTCTTCAAGGTCTTCTACATCACCCGAAGCCATTGTTCCGCGTTTTGCCATTCTTGCAATTTCTTTGTCGTTTTCTGCGTCTTCATCACGCATAATTTCGCCGGCTGTAAGTAAAAAAGGAATGTCCCATTTCTGCAAAGCATTTACATGATATTTTTTTACAGTGTGTTTTCTTGCAAGGAACATATTTTTGCCGTCATCGAAAAAAACCGGCATTGTAAAGCGCATTCCCAATTTAATATCAGAACAATTCACTTTCTGCATGTTAGCCATAACAACCCTCCGATAAGCTGCTTATGCTTCTTGCATTACAAATGCAAATATCTTTGCCAATACAGACCATGTACTTTCCGGAACACATGTTCCGATTTCCTGAACACTCAGAAAATCTGTCAGTTCCGTATTTTCTATGACCGGTATATCATTCTGTCTTGCCGTATCCAGAATCTTTTCTGCAAGAACTCCTTTTGCACTTGCCGTTATAAAAGGTGCAGGTGCTCCTTCCGGATACTTTAATGAAACAGCTTTTTTAATTTTCTGCATCACGCAAGTCCTTTTACCATATTAATCAAAACTTCGCCACTTGCAAAACCGCGGGTGTTTTCAAACGAATCCGTTTCTACACAGACCCCTCCGAGAAACTCAGAAAGCCTTTCACAAAGTTTTTGATCCGTTTCTATCGATAGTTCTGAATAATTACATATCTTAACTTTTTTGATATGTTCTTTTTCTAAAAGTACCACGAAATTCCAAAATTTTCCATTAATTTTAAAATTTATTATCAGTTTTTTAATACTTTTTTTCAAAATATCAAATATAACTCTAAAAACTCCAGCCCCGCAAACCAGTTTTTTATTCTTTTCAAATTCAAACTCAAACGGAACAACAACAAAATGCCCCGCTCCCTCCATATTATCTTTATACGAAAGATGATTAAAAAGAGCTAAAAATCCCGCCTCCCGGCCAGCCATTTGTTCACCCAGACCGCCCGTACCACCTTTCTCCATAATACTATCCGAAGAACTTTCTTCACCCTCTTCACTCAACCTGCCCGCAAAATTTTTTTCACCATTTTCACTCAACCTGCCCGCACTGTCATCCTGCACAAGTCTCTTAAAAAAATTGCGGAGTTCCTCTTCTATCTCTTTTTCATCAAACTTTTCACCGTGCAATTTTTTTTCATTCTGAAAATTTTTCTCCAGTGAAAAACCTGTCAGTACATCACTGATATTTTCAAAAGTCGGTTCAATTCCTTTTTCAAGAAGAATGAGAGCCGCTTCTGCAGCTTCGTCTTCCCGTCCTTCAAATTTTATTGCTGCAGCACGGGCTTTATTCAGTTTTTCAAAATTGATTTTAACTCCGCTTGCAATTGCAGTCTGAAGCAGAGTTTTTGAAACAGTGTCCGGAACAAGTCCGAGCGACTGAAGAAGTGATGTAACTTCAGAAGTGAGCGCATTGGAAGAAGTGACAATATTTTTTATTTCTGAATTTTGAATTTGATTCTGCGTCTGTGAAATTTTTACAAGATTGAGTTTCTCATTTTGAAAAGAAACTCTGGCCATAAAAGTTGTACCGGATTTTAATGCGTCCTTTGAATTTACAGAAAATCTTCCACCTGCAAACGATGCAATGTAAGAATTTCTTCCGGTCTGTTTGAGAATGCGTACGAGAACAGAGCTTCCTTCTTTTATGAGATTTGCGTTCTCTTTAGGAATTGCAGTCTGAGAATGTATGTAAATTTTATCCGCATTCATCATATAAAAATTGTAATCCGTAAATTGTGTTCCGTAAATAAAAAAAGTCATCCGAAAAAAAACGGATGACTTTTCAAAATTACTGATCTCCGGACTTAACCGGAGACTGCAATATTTATTTGTTTTCTGTTGTTGTTGCAGCAGCAGCTTTTTCTGCAGCGGCAGCATTAGCAGCAGCGTTACGAGCTTCCATAGCAGCTTCAGCAGCAGCTCCAAGAAGTTCTTTAACTTTAGAACCTTTACCAACTTTATCACGGATGTAATAGAGTTTAGCACGGCGAACTTTACCAGGACGAACTACGTCAACCTTTACAATTCTTGGTGAGTTGTAAGGGAATACACGTTCTACACCAACTCCGAAAGAGTTTTTGCGAACTGTGAAAGTTCTACGAGCACCTTCGTTTTTCATTGCAATAACGAGGCCTTCGAATTTCTGGATACGTTCTGTTTTTCCTTCAATAATTTTGAAGTTAACGCAAACTGTATCACCTACATTGAATGGCTGTGCGCCTGGGCGTTTCTGCTGTTCTTCAATAGTTTTAATAAGATCCATTATAGTCTCCAGTAACAAGATAAAAGTTACTTAGTTTTTCGCTTTCTCTTTTTAAGGTTTGCTTTTACGCTAACCTGATTTGTAATTTCCTCAATCATTTTTTCGGCTTCTCGAGTGAGCTGTCCCTTGAGTCTTGCCTGCATAATAAGGTCTGGCCTGTTTGCAAGTGTTTTTTCAAGGCGCTTTTTGAGCCGCCACTTTCGGATATTTTCGTGGTTACCTGATAATAAAACTTCAGGTACTTCCATGTCCTTGTACACTGGTGGACGTGTGTACTGCGGATACTCCAAAAGTCCGTCGCTGTAACTTTCTTCTTCAAGTGATTCAGAACTGATTACACCGTCAATCAAGCGATACACTGTATCGATGATTACCGTTGCACTGACTTCTCCACTCGACATTACATAGTCTCCGATTGAAATCTCATCATCGACATAGTAATCAATAATTCTCTGGTCGATACCTTCGTATCTTCCGCAGACAATTACAAGTTCATCTTTACGACTGAGTTCCAGCGCTTTACTCTGTGTAAACTGCTTTCCGCTCGGTGTTACATAAATAACATGCTTGCGGTTTGCCTTTACGCTGTCAAGCGCGCGTCCCAGAGGCTCCGTCATCATTAACTGACCGGCTCCTCCTCCATACGGGCTGTCATCACATGTCTTGTGCTTATCAGTAGCAAAATCTCTGATATTCACTAAATCGTAGGCAATAATTCCCTTTTCTACCGCCTTGGCCATGATTGAGCTTTCAAAAAAAGCCTGTGGTATCTGAGGAAATAAGGTCAGCACTGTAAATTTCATGGAATTACTCCAGAATCCAGAGGTGCATCAGCTGTATTGTTCGGGCTTTGACATCAACTTTTCCAACATGCTCATTATTGAGCGGAACCAGAACTTTTCTCGGTTTTCCCGATGAAGTCTTTTTGATATTTTCTGCCAGAATACTGCAACTCTCGGATAGCGTAACCTCTAAGAGATCACCTGATCCGCCTTCCAATACGTCTGTGATAGTACCTATTTCATATAGTCCGGCACTTACGCCGTCCAACCCGTCTTTACTCTCATAAATAAGAGTACAATCAATAAGGTCTGCAATGTACCATTCATCTTTTGATAAAGGCTTTGCAAACTTTCGAGAAACCCTAATGTCCCATCCGTTAAGCTTTTTTGCTTCTTCAGGGGAATTAACGCCCTCTAATTTCATATACAAGGTCTGATTTCCGATTTCTGCCGATTCAACTCTGTAAGTTCTCGACTGGTCACCATTCCTTAAAGTAACTTCTTTTAACGCTTCAATGTGTTCGTAAAATCCAGAAGCACTCTCTACTTTAAATTCACCCGAAAGACCATGTGTCCCCCGAACGAAACCGACTGTTAACTGATCATCAAGATTAACATTTACTGCCATTAGTACGATTAGTCCAGAATTTCCAGGCTACAACGTCTACCGTCTTTGCTTGCCGAAGCGCTCAAAACAGTGCGCAAAGCTTTAGCAATACGACCGTACTTGCCTATTACCTTTCCAATATCACCTTCGGCTACCTTGAGTTCCAGTACAGGACCTCTTTCACCCTCGGTTTCATTTACAGAAACTGCGTCAGGATCATCGACCAAAGATTTTGCAATGTATTCAATCAGGTCTTTTTCCATTACAAGCTCCTATAAATTACTTTGACTGACCGTTTTTAGCCAAGCCTTTCTTGTTCATCAATTTTGCAACGATGTCAGATGGCTGTGCTCCAACTCCGATCCAGTATTTAACGCGATCTTCGTTGAGTGTAATCTGGCTGTCATCTTTAGCGATTGGCTGGTATGTACCAAGTTCTTCGATACAACGACCGTCACGTGGTTCGCGTGAATCCATTACAACTACACGGTAGCAAGGACGTTTTGCGGCACCAAATCTCTTAAGTCTGATTTTTACCACTTGTTTTACCTCCATAGAACTCGAACCGAGCGGGGCCAAGTCCTAAAATTACATAATTCGACACAATACAGTGTGAAACTACACTATATAGAAAAAGCCGCAGTTAGTCAATTGGAAAACCTTGCATTCCATTGACGTTCTGCGGCTTTTTTAAGAAAATCTGCGTATTACAAAATTCAACTAAAAACCGTATGTATACCAGTTTTTCTCGTCTTCGTGAACTGAAATATTGTATTTTTTATTCGGAATGTCAAAAACAATGGTATGCATTGTAATCCAGTAACCGTTGTCATTTACCTTTGTCTTAAACATTCTGGCTGTACCTTCAGCGTCTTTTCTGCCGGCTTCCAGAAGATCTTCTTTGTATTTTTCACGGTTACTGTAAGTAACTGTTGTTCCGTCTTTTGCAGTAATTCCAAAATGGTCTGAATAGCAGAATTTTTCGGCATTGACATCATTTACCTTTGAAAAATAGACTTTAGACATAAGTTTTGCCATTGTTTCTGTGGAATCTGCAATACCGGCATTTTCTTTCAGAATTTCTGCCCTTTCAATTCCCATTGAATGTTCTGTTCTGTTTTTAAGTCCGACGTAATAATTTGTTGAAATATCTGTTTTTGTAACTGTAAGTCTGTTGTTAATAATTTCTACTACAAAAGTGTCTTTTGCATCGGCAATCATCCAGTGATATTCCATTCCGCCGCCGACAAGTCCTGTAACATCCCATGGATTACAGATATTTCTGTTCTGCATGATTTTTACAGCTTCTTTTGCAGTTGCAGCATTATCAAGCAGAGTGCGTGCAACACAAGGCATGTTCAGAACAGGTTTTGAAGGATTTGTTCCCGTTGTAAAACCGATGTCTGCTGCCGGAACGACATTTACTTCTACGACAAGGCCTTTTTCGTTAATACCATCGCAGACAATAAGAGGTACAACTGCTTCAAGATTTTTATCGATTTTTCCTTTTGCAAGATATTTATCTGTCATTGTCTTCATTCCGCACAAAGTACCGATGCTTGCATAGCGTCCATCTTTTGCGGGAACTTTTACAATTACTTCACAATGTTCACCGTAAAAAAGATCAAGATTTCTTCCAAGATAATTTCCATGTCTGATTGCAGAACATCCGTATTCTGCAAATTCACCTGCATAAGAAATGACACCTTCATTTTTAACATTCAGAAAATTGATATCATAATCTGAATATGTAACCTCATAAAGATAATCAGCTACCTTTGTAAATTCTGAACGTACAATTTTACTGTCTGTCTGTGCAAAAAGAAAACTTGCCGTCAAAGCAGATGCCAGTAATAAAACTGAAATTTTTTTCATAAAATTCAACTCTCCTTTTATATAATTGCAGCCGGTTTTAAACCACCATCATTCAGCAAAATTATATATCTACTTATTATAAATGGCAAATTTCAGTGGCAAAATTCTCTTAACCTGCCGATAATTAAACAAAGTTTTATCTTCCATAACTGTGAGGGTTTTATGAAAAAACAGAGATCTATTACAAAGTACATTGAAGTGATTATTGCAGCTGGAATTATTGCGTATTCTGCCGTAATTGCAGCGCTTGTATCGCAGAGGTTAAATTCCGGAATAAGGGAATTTTTTATTTCGGACACAAAAGAAAGAACGAAAACTTTTTCTGCAGAATTTGATTTGTATCTTAATAACGTCAAAAGCTTTGCAAACATTGTAAAACACACTTACGAATATGATTATGAAAATTTCGAAGTTACAAAAGATGTTGTAAATGAAATCTGTAAAAATACAATCATCGATCTTGGAGTTGACGGAATTGCAATTTATAACAGTAAAGGTCAGCTTTTTTCCGCTTCTGATTTTGGAAACTTTGATGAAAAAGAAATAATTAACAAAGCTTTAAATGGAACTTCTACATCAAACATCATTAAGAACAGCCAGGGAATATATGCAGTTGCAGCAGAACCTCTTATGAATGACAATAAAACAGTTGGTGCTGTAATTCTTAAAAAACGAATTTCAACTCAGACTGTAATCGAAAAAATCAAACAGGCAACAGGTGCAGAAGTTACAATATTTGACGGTTACACAAGACAGCTCACAACAATCGAAGGAATGGCAAGAACAACACTTGCAAATCCTGAAATCATTGATGAAGTAATCAAAACTCAGAAGCCGGTTTCAATCATAAACAGAATCGGACTTAAAAAATCAATCTCATGTTATTTTCCTCTTTTTGATAAACAGAATAAAATTATTTCTACGCTCTATCTTGGAAGACCTCTTACGGTTGCAGAAATTGTATCCCGCAAAATTTTTATTCCACTTATTTTTGTAATCGTTATCTGTACAGCATTGATTTTATCAGGATTTATTTTTCTCCTTACTCACAGAATTGTACATCCTATGCAGAGACTTAATAATGCTGTAGAAAACCTTTCTTCAGGAGATGCAGATTTAACTTACCGCCTTCCAGAAAAAGGCAATGATGAATTTACCAAACTGACAATAGGTGTAAATAAATTTCTTGATCTTTTGCAGACTACAATTCTCAAAGTTAAAGAAATTGGAGAGCAGGTTTTAAAGGGAAGTTCTCAGATAAGTGATTCAAGTCAGTCAATTTCATCCGGAGCTTCAGAACAGGCTGCTTCTACAGAAGAAATGTCTGCAACAATGGAACAGATTGCATCTAACATCAGCCAGACTGCAGACAATGCACAGAAGACCGGTTCAATTGCACAGTCCACATGTACAGAAAGCCGTGCAGGCGGAGAAGCTGTTACAAGTGCTGTCGATGCTGTTAAAGAAATTGCTTCTAAAATCGAAGTCATTCAGGAAATCGCAGATCAGACAAATCTCCTTGCGCTTAATGCCGCAATTGAAGCAGCAAGAGCAGGAGACGCAGGAAAAGGATTTGCAGTTGTTGCAAATGAAGTCAGAAAACTTGCAGAAAGAACAAAGACTGCTGCCATCGACATCATCAATCTTTCAGGACAGACTCTCATCTCTGCAGACAATGCAGGAAACAAAATCAATCAGGTTGTACCTGACATCGAACATACAACAGAACTCATCGAAGAAATTTCTGTCGCATGCCGTGAACAGACTCAGGGTGCAGAACAGGTAACAACTGCAATCCAGCAGCTTGATACTGTCGTTCAGCAGAATGCCGCAGCAGCCGAACAGCTTGCAGCAATGTCAGAAGAACTTTCTGCTACTGCAAAAGAACTTGTTTCTGTTGTCGGAATATTCAAAGTAACTGAAGAAGAAAATTCTGAAAAAATTGCAGAAAAAATTCCAGAACAGCCGTCTGAAGATTTTTCTGACGGAGATTTTGAAGAATTTTAATCATTTACTACAAAAGAGGACAATAAATGAATTTTTTGGAAAAGCTCAGTAATTTTTTTGGAAAGTTTATGGCTTTCATAGTTCTTGCAATTGCAGCTCTTGCCTTATTTATTCCATCAAGCTGCAGCTGGATAAAAACATCATGGGTAAATTATCTTTTAATGATTGTAATGTTCGGAATGGGATTAACACTAAAATTTGAAGATTTTAAAATTGTATTTACCCGTCCAAAAGATATCATTGTCGGATGTATTTCTCAGTTTACAATAATGCCTCTTCTTGCATTTCTTCTCTGTATGGCATAATATTTCAGGTGCAATTCTTGCTAATATCTACAACCGCTGGGGTAAGAAAGATGATAAAGAAATCTGAATGGTTCGAAAGTGAAGAATTCTGGAAAAATTACGGTCCTATTATGTTCGACTCAACTCACTGGGCCGAAGCTCCAGGAATTGCAGAAGCAATCTGTAAAATCGCGGGACTAAAAAAAGGAAGTTCTGTTCTTGATGCTGGCTGCGGGCCTGGACGTGTCAGTGTGGAATTTGCCCTGCTCGGATGTGATGTAACAGGCGTTGATCTTATTCAGGCGGAACTTGATGCTGCAAAAGAAACATGCGATGACGAAAACGTAAAAATCAATCTTGTCAAAGCAGACCTTCGTGAATATTCCACTGACAAAAAATTTGACTGTGCAGTAAATCTTTACACAAGTTTCGGTTACTGTGATTCAATCGAAGACGATCTTAAAATCTTAAAAAATATTGCAGCCGCTGTTAAAGACGACGGGTTTTTCGTAATGGAATGTACAAGCCGTGAAATTGCCGTTCAGTATTTTACAGAAGGAGAATGGTTTGAACGTGCCGGAAAAACCGTACTCACAGAGTTTGGAGTAGTCGGCGCATGGGAAGGCTTAAGATCAAAATGGATTTTAATCGACAATCAGACAGGCAGAAGAATTGAACACGAATTTGTCCAGCGTCTTTACTCTGCAGTTGAATTAAAACGAATGATGATTGCTGCTGGATTCAAATCAGCCGAAATTTACGGAGACTTCAACTTTTCTCCATACAATCAGAATGCAAAAACAATGGTTATCGTCGCAAGAAAATAACAACATACAAATGTTAACTTTAATATTAAAGTTATCCTTTTATGCGGGATATTGTGTCTGATATTAAATTGAGAGTTCCGGTCGCTTTTGGATCAATAAATGCGATATCAGCGTACAGTAAGTGATAGGACTCTGCAATTTTTTCTGTTTCTGATGTCTTTGTTGATTCAATAAAACTCCAGTCTTTATTCATTTCTGAATAATATGTATTGTCTTTTTTATCAAGTGAATAATGTTCAAGCATTGTATAAATTGCTAAAGCGCGATTTAAAACTGCCGTGTAATGGTATTCTTCGTCTTTTGTAATTTTTTTTGCACATGCATATTCACCGAGAGAAATCATTGCCATAAGCTGTGTATCTAAAAGTTTTTTATCGCTTACGAGTTTTCCTTCGCCAGTAAGAGTTTCATAATAACCGCCGAAAGTCGTATCGTATGCTTCGTGAACAACGCGTTCATAAACATAATCTGCGCTGTCTAAATATTCATCTTCGCTTACAAGACGGACACCCTTTGAAAAAAATTCCAGAAGATAGCACAACTCCAGACCTGAAATGTCATCATATTCATCAGGCAATTCTGCAGGCATTTTATCAAACCAGAAAGGTTTTGCAAGTTCAGTTGCTGTCTTGTAATAATCATAAAGCTTCTGATATTTTTCTTTCATATCTGAATAACCAAAACGTGCCATAAAAATCTCCATGTATTGAATTGCGTTAATTTTGAGTATAATATTACCGTATGAAAAAAACAAATGCAATGCGGATATTGGAATCATTGAATATAAATTACGAAGCGTCAGAATACGGAGATGACGGCGAACACAAACTCGAGCATGGAGCCGCAGCCCGTGTCGCAGAAAAAATTGGAGTCGATCCTGAACAGGTTTTTAAGACAATCGTCTTTAAATCAGAAACAAAAGAAGTTCTCGTTTTCTGTCAGAGTGCCACTTCTGAAATCAACCTTAAAAAAGCAAGAACAGCTGCCGGCTGCAAAGAAGTAACTCCGGTAAAAGAAAATGAACTTCTTGCACTCACCGGTTACATCCGCGGCGGATGTTCTCCTCTTGGAATGAAAAAACAATACAGAACTTTCATCGATGAAACCGCGCTTCTTTACGACACAATCTGTGTTTCTGCCGGTGTCCGTGGAATTCAACTTAAACTTAACCCCGAAGATTTAATCAAAGCGACAGATGCAGCTGCAGTTGATTTAGTTCTGGAATAAGATAAATGTCTCTTCACAATCCGCGCACTTTTTATTAAAAGACATCACTTCACAACCCGCATCACTTCACAACCCGCGGACTTTTGTCTTGATTTTTACAACGAGATATCAGGTACACTGAAAAGTTTATCAAGTACTAAAACTGCAGCACCCGTACTTACAACATTATCCCCGGCAGTTGCAGTTTTTACAACAAGATTTCTGTTCGGTTCATAAGGCCAGAGATAATTTATTTCTTTTGAAATCAATTTTACAATCTGCTCAGAATATTTTTCTTTTAATCCGCCGACATAAACAACATCAATATTTAAAGTGTTTACCAGAAATGCAACATTCTTTGAAAGTTCTTTAAAAATCGGAAGAACGGCCTTTTCATCTTCAAGTGAATCAACAATATTTACGCCGGCAGAAAACTGATTTCTGCTTTTTGAATTCCACAGCATACTTCGGAATTCACCGGCAGTTGAATTTGTTCCGTGATAGATTTTTCCATTAAGGACAAAACTAAAACCAACAGACAGATTTTTCGGAGACTTCTTTTTAAGTGCCTGCGGTCTGTGCTGAATCAGTACATACATCATGTTTTTTGTAACAGAAGAAGAATCAAACAAAAGATTTTCAGTAAAACATGAACACCTTGCATCGTTATCAAGATAAACAGGAACTTTTGCAATTTCGACAGCCTTTTTTGTAAAGTCAACAGTTTCTGTAATTCCAAGAGGAATTGAAGAAATAACTTTTCCATTCGGAGCATCAATAAGACCCGGAAGTCCAACACCAATTCCTGCAAGCTTGATTTTATTTTCTTTTGCAAACTTTAAAATTATCAGAAAAGCTTTTTCAAAATAACCTGTAAGCCCGAGTGTTTTATATTCATCAATATTAATTTCTTCTGAGTGTTCAAAAATTGAATCTCCGGAAAAATCGAGAACCGTACAAAAAAGTTTTTCTGAATTTATTTCAATTCCACCGACTGCAGAATAATCACCGTTCAATTCAATAAAGACAGGCTTTCTTCCACCCTGCGGACCTGATTCTCCAGATTCTGCTTCGCAGATCATTCCCTTTGAAAAAAGCTCTGATGTGATTTTTGTAACCGTAGATTTATCCATCGAAAGACGGGACGCAATATCAACTCTGCTTATTTTTTTTTCAAGCCATATAAGGCGAAGGATTCTGGAAACGTTCAGATCAGAAAGGGAATTTAAAACACGCATGTCTGTATTTTAGTTTAGTTTATTGATTTTTTCAACTAAGTAACTATCTTAACATTATCGCAGTAAGCATGTGGTCAGCTTTTGAATGAGTACGTCTGTAAGAACACAGATTTTTACTTTCGATTGTACATTTGTTTACACTATAAATATTTTTCTGTAAAAGTCCGCATTTTAAAAGCGATATTTCAATTGCCTTCTGCATATCAAGTTTATATTTATCTTCTGTAAACGGAATAAAAATCTCTTCAAGTTCCTTCTTAAAATTATTTTCAAATTCTTTTATCAATTCTTTTCCAACTTCATAACAGTCTTTACAGGCATGAGGGCCGATTACACAGATTATATTCTGACACTGACATCCAAATTCAGAACACATTTTTTTTACTGCATTTTTACAAATTGCTTTTGCAGTTCCCTTCCAACCGGAATGAACCATTGCGACTACTTTTCTTTCGGAATCAAGAAAAAACACAGGAACGCAATCTGCTTCATACGAACAGAGCAATAGATTTTTTTCATCTGTAATTATTCCATCATAATCAGTAACAGAAACTGGTCTTGAAATTCCTTCACCTGCATTTTCTTTTGTCATTATTCTGATTGTATCTGTATGAGTCTGATGTGTTGCGCAAATTGAATTTTCACTTATCGATAGAATATCTGAAAGTGTTTTGTAATTTTGAAGCCAGCTGCCGTTTGGATATTTGTAATCAGAAAGTCTGTTTGTTGTAAAAATTGCTTTTACAAGACCAGTTTTTTCAAGAACATCAACTGTATAAAATCCAATTTCATTTTCGCAATAAGTTGTCTGAGTAACATTCATTAAAAATTATCACCGTCCGTTAAGATTTTAACTCCGTCACGACCATTCTTTTTTACTTCATATAATGCTTTGTCCGCCATATCAAGTATTCGTTCAAGTTCAGAAGAAGATGAAATAAAACCGCCTATAGAACAGGTCGAACTGTACTCTTTTCCAAGTGAAAGCCGCTGTATTTCTGAGGAAATAAGTTTTGCTTTTGAACTTGCTACAGTAACAGTAGAAATGTCTTTTACAAGAATTATAAATTCATCACCACCGAACCTTACTGCAATATCTCCGATTCTGCATTTTGAAGTTATTGCCTTACCGACTCCGGAAAGAATCTGGTCCCCTTCAAGATGGCCAAAGTTATCATTGATTGTTTTAAAATTATCAAGATCGATAAAAAACAAAGCATAAGATGCATCTTTATCTTTTGCATTAAGGTACTTTTGTATAATTGTAAGACCGGAAAGTTTGTTGTAAAGTCCTGTAAGTTTATCAATCTGGCTTTCACGGCTTATTTCTTCTGCATGTTCAATTGCATTTTCAAGACGAGTCTTGTCTGCAAGCCTTTGTTCGTTTTCTTTCTGCTGTTCTACGATTTTATCATTGATGTTTGCAAGTCCCCAGACTATTGATTTTACAGTTCCATCTTTATTTAAAATTTTTGACCATTTCGATTCATAAAATTCTTCTTTACCACTAAGTGAACATTTAAATCTTTTTGTAACTGCCGGTAAATTTCTGATTATCAATTTAAGATTTTCTTTTTCACCAAATTCATACATTTCTTCCTGATCTTCTTTTACAACGACATTATCAACAAAGAAAGGATATACTTCTTTATAAAAAGCTTTATTATCAGAAAAACGTTTTAAAAGTTCTGTCATTCTTTCTGAAAGACGATATGAAATAATTCTGTCGGTATCAACATCAATATGAAATATAGATGAATATTCATCAGTTAAAGCCTGGATAACAGCACCGCTTGCAACGGTTTCTTCTTCAATAAATTTCTGTCTTTGAAGTTCAGAATAGATAAAAAAGGAAATTGTCCTGATGATTGTCAAATCGCCTTTATATTCTTTTGAATTATCAACACCGACAAAACCAATTATATTTTTTTCAACTATAATCGGAACAACAAGAATATTTTTAATTTTCATTTTAAGCTGATGTTCATAAAGTTCGGAAGAATTATCATCAAGAAGTGAATTATCAGTTTTGACAAAGCTGTTTTCACTTTCAAGTTTTTTTATCCAGTTTTGAATATCTTCATTTGAATATGATTTTAAATCTTCAAGACCGGATTTAACACCGGATGCAAGCCATTCATGATTTTCAATTATTGAAAAATCAGCTTCATCAAGCTGACAATAATATGTTCTGTCTGCCTGATAATAATTTCCTAACAGACCAAGAAACAAGTCTATATTCTTTTTGGGATTTGAATTTCCATACATTACTGTTGCACAGGCATCAAGTATATCTTTCTGCTGATGGCGAAGAAGTTCTTTTGAATAAAAATCTCTGTCTGCAATAACCTGAAAAATAAAAACAGAAAAACATGAAAGCATAAAACCTACTGAATAAAAAGGAAGTTCAGGATACAAAAACTGATAGATGCCGGTTATAATCGGAAAAACCGAAAACAAAATTGTAGCCCTGCTGATTTTTCTGAATTCCTTTCTCGCTTTGATAATGATGCAGATTGAAATTACGAGTGCAGAAATGTAATAACACAGATGTATCATATACATCAGATAAACGTATTTTTTAATTCCCCTGCAGTATTCTCCGTTTGGTCCTGTATAAAAAAGAATACCCGTATTCCAGTTTATGACAAGCATAACACAAAGAAGCAAGAAAGGAATTGCAGCAAGCAGGGAATTTATTTTTTTAAGTTCCAGTTTATATTCACAATATAAAATAATGAAAATAAGAAATTCGTAAGCTGTAAAAGAAGCACCAAGATAAAATAAAGTCGTAGCAAAAACAAGCCAGCCTTTATTTAATATATAACCTGAAGCAACAAAACCCCAGAAAGCATCGATTATACAAAATGAAATTGTTGTAAGGAGAAGCACATTGTAAGCATGATTTTTTTCATTTTTAACTGGCTGCAACTTTGCCTGCAGATAAATAAGAATTAAAATTACACTGCAAAATAGTCCGTAAAATGAATAATGAATTGCAACCATTTATAAATCTCCGTTAAATATTATTATAAATCAAATTATTCATTTTTCATATTTATTTTAACATTTTTTTCTGCAGACTTAAATTTATCCGGACAAGTCAGTTATTTTATGAGATTATAAAGTTTATGAGAATTTTCATAGAATATTTTTTCCATATCTTCTGAAAAATCTGCATTTAATTCTTCAAGCTCGGACATAAGATCTTCAAACATTTCTGTCTGACCAAAAACAATTTCTGAATATCCTGTTTCACGCAGCTGCTTTGCTTCATGATTTTCAATCTGATTTACGGCTTTTACATATTTTTTTGAAAATAGTTTTTCAAGTTTCTGTCTGCTTAGTAACGGAAATTTCAAATTCATTACTTTTGAAAACTGTCCATTCCACTTTATCAAGCCCGCAGAAAAAAGAATAAGTTCTAAAAGAGAAAGGTTCATTGATATAGCCATAGTCTGAGTCATTCCGGAAATTCTGCTGTTAATTTCAATTATGTACCAGACACCTTCTGAATAAAGAAGATCAATCTGTGCAATTCCGGAAAAATCGAGAAGTTCTGCAAGACGGAGAATCTCTTTTTTTAATTCATCAATTTTATAAACACTGTTTGAAACAGGGCCGAGTTTAACATTCTGCTTTGGACTTGTAAGACCAAACTGATTGACGCTGTTTACAAGAGGATCTGTAACAAAATAATTTCCTTCTGTACCATAAACTTCAATACCAAATGAAATACCGTTCAAAAATTCTTCTACAAGTCTGTCACCGTTATTCTTTTTCGAAAGAAGAACATGTTTTGCTTCTTCATAAGTTGAAACAACATCCATTCCAAAAGAAGAAAGTCCCATAGTATCTTTGATTACAAGCGGAAGCTTTAATTTTCTGATTTCTGAAAAAACATATTCTTTGTAAATATTTTCTTTTACAGAAAGTTTATTTCTTTCTGCATAGAACATTTCATGATGAACATAAACTCCTTTTGCTAAATTAAAACCATTCTGTTTAAGAAAATCATGAGTCTGGCGTTTGTCAAAACAGATTGCAGAAGTCAACGAAGGATGGCAGACAGTTTTAATATTATTTTCGCGCAGAATTTCTGCAATCATTGAATCTTTGATGCTCATCCAGTCAAACGGCTGCGACCAGTATGTTACTGCAATTGCAACATCAGGTTTTTGCTGAATTATAATTTCTGCAATTTTCTGTGCATTAAACTCAGTCTGTAAAGAAGACGAATCCTGTAATTTTTCTGTATCCCGACTTTCATTTAAGAAAATATATTTGACATTCTGTGAAGTTGTTTCATCAGAATCATCATACAAAAACATACCAGGCTTCTGCATCACGACAGTAAAATTAAAATCAGGATATTTCTGTTTTAAATGACTCCATTCATCAGCACATGATGGAATCATATTAAAATCGATTTTTCCTTTAGCGTAATGATTTGAATTTGTAGAAAAAAATAAAATATTCATATCAGATCAAATTATTTTTTTTCAAAATATGAATCAAAGTCATCATCATCGTTTGAAGCAACTTTATTTTTTCTTTTTGGTTTTTCATGATAATCACGATTTACCTGTTCAAAATCATCAAAATCATCAACCGGGGCATTCGGAATAATAAGAACTGCCAGAATGTAAACCATAAGGCCTGTGCCCCAGATAAAAAATGCGACACAGAAAACAAGGCGAATTATTGTAGGATCAACATTAAAATATTCACCTACTCCGCCACAAGTTCCTGTTATAACTTTATTTCTTGAAGATTTTACAAGCTTCTTTTCCATTTTATTTTCTCCTAATCAAAATTAACTTTTACATCACCAAGTCCACAGACAATCGAAACATGATTTTCTTTTGGATCACCAAAATACGATTTACTGAAACCGGAATATTTATCTCTTCCAAACTTAATGCTTCCGAGACCGACTTTTGCATCGTAAGAATAATTTTCCTCTGAACCGGAAATATTTAATTTACATGCACCCATTCCACAGTCAACTTTTGTATAACCAAAAAGTTTTCCAGACACAACCACCTGTCCGACACTGCATCGAATCGAAGTAGCACCAGAAGTTAAACCGCTGAGTTCAAGATTACCGGCTCCTACATCGATGATTGTCTTCAGACTGATAACATTCAACTTATCTGAACGTATCTGACCGGCACCAAGGTTAATCTTTAAATTTTCAAATTCTGAATCATCGGCAATCGTAATTAAAATTCGCGGACACCAGCGGTCTGTTCTTTCATGGCTGAATAATTTTTTACCGGGAATTATTTTTTTATTTTCAACAATCAAAGTTCCAGCCTTATTGATTTCACAGCGTAAATCTTTTTTAGCAATTCCGCGGGCTTCAATCTTAAAATCTTTTCCGGTTTTTATAAAACAATCACAGGCTCCAAGAGAAATTGCAAGATGTTTAACAGGATTCTTTTTAAATTCGTAGCAGAGTTTTTCATCTTCATATACGAATGAATCTTCTTTTTCATTTTCTGTATCTTCAGATTCTTCTTTTGCGGAAGATTTTTTCTTTGCTTTTGATACAGCTGGAACACATGTAAATTTTTCGATTATGGTTTTGGCAAGATCTTCCGGTTCACCAAGTTCCATCATAACCTTATCATCATCATCTGCATCATCAAAATAATTTGAATAGTAATCAAGAGCTTCATTTCTTTCATCAACAGGAAGCGCACTTATACAATATTCAAGTTTTTTCAAATACTGTTTCTTTGTCATTTTTTTTCTCCACAATCTTTATAAAAAAATCATTCACCAAGCAGAATGGAATTTATTTTTTTGCGATATTCCATCCAGCCTGACCTGTACTGATCAAGCAGAACCATTCCATTCGGCGTAATTTTGTAATAGCGTCTGTTTCGCCCGTCAAATTCCATATCGTAAGTTTCAAGACAGCCGTCTTTCTGCAGCCTTCTCAAAACCGGATAAAGCGTACTTTCAGAAACATCAAGAACACTCCTGACATCCTGCGTAATTTTATAACCGTAAGTTCCTTCGCGAGAAACAACAGACAGTACAACCGCATCCAGAAGCGTTGTACCCGTGTTAAAGTTCATAAAACCTCCAGCATTTAATCAGACACCCGTCGGCGTCATTTTTGTGACAAATATTTTTTGTCGTGCAATATTATATTGTTATATATAATATACGGAATATAATATTATATGTCAACAAGTTTTGTTTTTTTTGAGGATTTTTTTTAAGCTGCCATCGGGGAATTTGGAGCGCCGTTCGGGCTTCCGTTCGGATTATCATTTCCGTTCATGTGAATAATCCAGAGAATTTTATTTATCATATCGGGAAGAATTTCTCTGAGTAAAACTGTTTTTTTTGAATCAGTCAAAAATGATGCAGAAGACTCAAGCAGGTCACTCATCACCGGCGGAACTGCACCGATGTAAGATATCGTTTCGTTTTCTGAATATGTTTTATGTTCAAGGTTTAAATGAACTGTTTTTAAAAACTCATCCGAAAGGTGCTTGCACGGTCTCCATGTTTTATTGTGCTCTTTATCAAAAAAACTGCTTGCACCAAAAAGACGGCATATCATCGGACGGCCGCCATAAACCGAACAGTGATATTTTGAATTTACGTTATAAAGAGGACATGTTTTACCATTATCAAATGGAAAAATCTTCTTTGCAATCTGTTCCGCAATAAAAGGCTGATTCTCAATAATCCATGCAGCCATATATAATGCTTCTGAATCCATAAGATCAGGTTCAAAACCTGCACAACATTTTCCACAGCCATCAGGGCACAGAAAATTTGTTTTTTCATACCAGATTTTCTGAACTTCATAAATATTCTGATAGTCTTTTTCGATTGCAGTAAGAGTATCGTAAAGGAGAGTTCCTTCAAGTTTTTCTAATATATGTGGAATTTCTGACACAAATTATTCCTTCCGGCTTTTTCATCAAAACCGAAAACTTTTTTTATTTTCTTGCTTCTTCGATTTTTTTAAGAACACTCGGTGCGTCTTTTGTGATTTTCTTTACTGTAAAATCTTCAAGCTTGTTATCACAGGTATTCATCTGATTGTTTGAAGTTTCAAGAATTTCAAGAACACCCTGCAGAGATTTAATAGTATTTTTAATCTGTTCAATCGCCTTGTTATGATTTGCACGGGCATTTTCAAAAGTTTTTCCGAGACTGTTTTTGAAAAGTTCAAGATTATTTTCAAAAGTCGTAAAATCTCTTTCCTGTTCCTGAACAATTTTAAGTTCACGTTTTGATTCAACAGTTTTCCATGCTGCAGTTCTCAAAATCTGAATTACAGGAATAAAAAACTGCGGACGGATTACAAATGCTTTTGGAATTGAATGCGAAATATCAACGATTCCGTTATTATAAAGTTCACTTTCTTCTTCAAGCATACTCACTAAAATTGCATATTCACATTTCTTTTTATTTCTGTCTGTATCAAGTTTTTTAAAGAAGTCTTCGTTTTTATGTTTTGTCTTTGTTTCTGCATCCTGATTTTTCATTTCAAACATAATTGAAAGAACTTCAATTCCATCATCAGTTACTTCACGATAAATGAAATCGCCTTTACTGCCTTCACTTGCGTCATTGTCTTTTTCAAAACTTACATTTGGAATAAACGAATGAATCTGTTCAAAAGAAAGAAGACAATGCTGTTCCAGCGTTTCGCCAAGCATCTTTGTAGAAAGTTTTTTCCTGAAATCCTGAATCTGCGCAATCTGTTCATCTTTAAGTTTGATTGTATTTTCAAAACCGGATTTTAAATTTGCAAGTTCAAGTTCATGTTCCTTATCAGACATTGCAAGATCATTTTCAAGTTTGAGAATTTTTGTCTGCTGTTCTGAGACGGCATTTTTTACAGTGAGATCAGTCTGCTTCTGTAAAGATTCATTTTTAGACTCAAGGCCTGCAATAACCTGATCTTTTTTTGCAAGTTCAACAGAAAGTTTTGCTTCAATTTCTGCAATCTGAGCTTTATACTTTGTTTCAATATTTGAAGCCACAGTCTTTTCTTTTGCAACCGCAGCTTCTATTTCTGCCTGTTTCTGTTTTTCAAGAAGAATTTTATTATCTGCAATTTCCTTTTCAAACTGCTCATTTCTTACCTGCGCAATCAGATGTTCATGTTCATTTTCATCAAGTGGAATTTTAGCACCGCACTCAGGACATGTTACTGTGAAATTCATTTTTTAACTCCATATTTGAAATTTGTTCTATAAAAAAATAACTAAACTCTGACAACATTCTTTACAAGTTCTCTGACTTTTTCTTCAGACATATGAAGCGACTTTGAAATGAGTTCGATTGAGACACCGTTTTCAAAAAGACTTTTAGCATTTTCAATAAGGGTGGCTTCGCGGCCTTTTTCGATTCCTTTCTCTATTCCTTCTTCAACGCCGTCTTCAAACCAGTTGCGGAATGTCAGTTCTTCATCATATTCTGTCAGAATCATACCCATTATCTCCTCTTTCTGAAGCCTGAAAAATCCTTCAAGAAGATTTTCACCGATTGCCCATTCCACAGCTTCATTGACTGCATCTTTTGCAGAAAGTCCTTTTTCTTTGTTCCTGTTAACTCTCGAAACAAAGCTGATGTAATTATACAGCGGCACACATTTTTTTTGAAGAGCGGAATTATGATTCTTATTGATGTTTATCATTTCACAGGTCCACTCAAAACATCCGGACTTTGTAACACCTTCAAAAGCATCTGAAAGTTTCAAAATCTGCCTGTCAGGAAATTCCCTTTTGCCGTTGTAGAAAACTACATAGTTTGGTGCCGGAATTTTTACGACAGTCGACTTGTAAAGCGTGCGTTCCGTTTTTGCAAGATAAATCTGATAGAGCTGCGAAAAATAGAAAAATCCTCTGAGCGGCATGTTCGGATTGTAAGTGCTCTGCTGTTCGTAAAGTGTCATCTGGGAATCGATGAGGAATGAGATATCGTTTTTCATCGTGATGTAAATTACATTTTCGATTGTGTTAAGCTCGAGTGCGTCAGGGTCTGTGTAGGTGGAATTGTTGAGCGCGTTGTAAAGATCGAGGCGCCAGCGTTTGCTCTGTTCTGTATTGCGGCCGAAGATTGCCTTGAAAAGTCTGTCGCGGAACTGCGGCTGGGACGGATTCGTACTTTCTGCAGGAATGTTTGTTTCAATCATATTTGTCTCCTGCAGTAATAGTACGAATAGTTTTAAAAAATATAGCGGATAATTGGAAATATTTTCTTATAAGAGATAACAGACGCTAGTTGGTTGAGCGACAAACACGGAAGCCGAGAAAGATTTCGTTCCAACCCCGGTTTTGGCTATGACGCATAGACACCAAACAATTCGCCATGATGTCTGAATAAGAGCCACCACGGAAAAAAAAGCCGAGAAAGTCCGAAGCCAACGCACCAACTGGGTTCTGTACATAGCCGTCTACTGTATATGCACTATCATTACTGCTTACTGTATCAATATAGGAATCATAGCAGCATTCTAAGACATTTCCACTCATGTCATAAAGGTTAAGTGTATTCTTTTCCTTTAATCCGACTTCGTGTGTTTTACCACTTGAATTAAGGCCGTACCATCCATACCCGTCAAGTTTTACGTCCTCCGATACATCCCATAAATTTGATGAAAAATCTTTTTCTGTCTGTATTCCTGCATACGCATAGCTCCATCCTTCTGCATTAGGATCTCCGCCTCTGGCTGCAAATTCCCACTCTGCTTCTGTCGGCAGGCGGTAACCTTTCTTTGTCCATTTTTTATCTGATGTACTGTATGCAGTATATGGAGTTTTTTTACTGCCTGCATCTGTTGCGTTATATGGTGTGCTTAAAGCTTCATCGCTGTAATATACATACTGGTCTGTTGTTTCTCCAAATGTCTTTTTTGTAAGTTCATTACAGAATGCACATGCATCATACCATGTTACCTGTTCTACAGGACGGTTTTCCTGAGTTTCTCCCGAAGCTGGATTACTACTAAAATAACTTGGATTTATTCCCATAACTTCGCTGTAAAGTTTCTGTGTTACCTCAAACTGACTCATTACAAACGGGTCAAGTTTTACTTTACGCCCTTTAAGGAATACACCTTTCAAACTCTCATTTATACTTTCTTCATAATTATTAATAATATCAAAATAATGGCTCCAGCTTGAATCATCCGGTATTGTTACTGTGGCTACTGTTCCTGCAGGTACTACAACAACTTCGCTTGTTTTTGGAATTACTGTTCCAGAAATAACAATGTTTCCGTCTGTATTCATCCAGTCTTCTTTTAATGTCTCTTTTAATACACACCCCTGTGTCTGACCGTTTGTTGCAGTTCCAATAAGACCTCCATAACTTACCGGTATATAATTTGCACTTACTCCACTGCTTTCATTTTCTGCATTGTCATATGTTTTTATTGTAAACGTATGTTCAACATCATTTGTAAGTCCTGAAATTTGTATTTCGTTATTTGGAACTGCTGTTTTCAATACAGTCAAATTTTTGTCTGTATCATAAAAAATAACAATTTTTGCAAAATCTTTATCTGCGGGATTTTTCCAAGTAAATTTAACAGTTCCACTTGTAATACATTTTGCCAGAAAATTTGTGACTTCTGCAGGCGGTGTTACATCGACTGTATATTTTACTTCTGTTATATCACTGTCTTTTAATCCGGCTTTTACTGCAATTGCTCTGATTGTTGTGTCCGCTGTAATTGCAATTTCGTTTTCATATTTTATGCTGCCTGTTGTCGGCTCACTTCCATCTGTTGTATAATAAAGTACTGCTTCTTCTGTCTGACATATAAGTTGAATCTTTGTTCCTCTAATCACTTCTCCAGAAGCTACGCTGAATGTCGGTGAAACGGCTTTCCCCATTCTGTCCATTTTGCTGTTAATGTTATATTTTCAGTTACTGTAAAACCTGATTCAATAATTTTACCACCGTTTTGCCAGCCGCCAAAATAAAAATAATCTTCTGTCAATTCTGGTAAATCTTCTGCTGTTAATTCATACCCAGGATTTACTCTTTTATTTTCCAGAGATTTTCCATGTCCATTTGAATCATATGTAATTGTAAATGTAACAGGAATCACCGGCGGCGTACTTCCCCCATCCCCTGCATAACTGCATCCCGCAATCACGCACACTGCCATCACGCACAAAACGCGTGCGATTCCATTCCATAACTTTTTCATATTTCCTCCAGAACAAAAACTTTTTAAACTTTTACCTGTTGTTTCTAAAGACAGAATACAATTTTTCACAACACACCGTCAACGACAAATTGCCCCATCCTGAAAATCAAAAACTGGCATCCCAAAATTCCACAAAATTTAAACTAACACTTTAATGACAAAAAAAATAAAAAATGATATTCTTGTTTCATAAATTGACTTTTTCCAGTTTACCCGTAAAAGTCAAAAATTCAGTGCTGCCGTATGACAGCCAGTAACATTATTTTCAGGAGTTTGACCATGGCCAAATCTATTAAAGTTTCTAACATTAACAATTCAGTTGATTTCGATCAGTTCACAACAGGCAAAGATTGCGCCAAACATATGCATGTCATTATGAATGTCAAACGTAATGTGAATATTGTGATGGAATCATTGCGTACCGCACTAAGTGGAATTTTTGAAGAACTTTTATGGAGATTAAATTATGGAGAATACAATTTTAAAACCTGTTATTGATTTAGAGCAGACAGGATTACAGATAAAGAAATTAAGAAACATCAGCGGACTTTCTGTTCGCGATTTACAGACAATTTTCGGTTTTGAATACCCGCAGGCTGTTTACGCCTGGGAACAGGGAAAGAACATTCCATCTATCGACAACCTTCTCGTTTTATCAACTCTTTTTGGAGTTCCTGTTGAAAAGATTGTAATGACAAAGACAGTTGAAATTACCCTTGCTCCCAAGAAGAAAATTGCTTAGAACCTGAATCTAATTAAATTTCTCCAATTTGCAATAATAACAATTCATGTTACAATAGCAGGCAGGAGAAATTTACATGAAATATCAGCTTTCACAGGCTCAGGTTAATATTGTTACAACGGAATTAAATAATACTAGCAACGGTTCTTATAACATAAAATCACTTTTTATTCTTGATGATAATGTTGATTTAGAAAAATTAACGAATTCAATTATAAAAACAGGCGATATTCATCCTCTTATAAAATCAAAACTTATTCAGGAAGATGACGGAACTTTTTATTTTGAATCGCATGATGAAGAAAAATTAAAAATTGACACTCAGAATTTTTCCGATGAAAAATCATTTTATGAATATGCCGATAATGTTCCGGATTTTCTAAAGTCTCCTCTTTACAGAATCAGTGTCGGTAATATTGGAAAAGAAAAATATCTTTTTACAGACTTTCATCATGTAATTTCTGACGGCTGGTCTTTACAAGTTTTTTTAAATGATGTTTCTGATTTATATTCTGGAAAAATTCCACAAAGCGAAAATATAAGTAATTTCGAAATTACAGAAAAAGAAATTTCTGCACGAAAATCAAATCAGTTCGAAGAAGACAAAAATTATTTTTCTTCTGTCCTTTCTGGCGCAGATGAATGTTCTTCACTTCCACTTGCGGATATATATGGAAAAACCGAACAACATTTTTCTTCCTGTTATAAAACACTCGATTTTAATAAAGATGCGCTTACTTTACTTGAAGAAAAACTTCATACAACTGAAGCAAAAATTTTTACTGCAGCATACAGCCTTACACTTTCAAAATTTACCGGAAGCGATCAGATTCTTTTTTCAACTGCCTTTCATGGAAGGTCTGATAAGACAACAGAAAGAACCTTTACTATGCTCGTAAAAACAATTCCGATTTTTCAAGATATAAGTAAAATAAATTCTGTTTCAGATTTAATTTCTCAGACCGGTAAACAGCTTTCAGATTCACGAAAGCACACGCTTTTTTCTTATGAAGAAATTTTAAGAAAATTTAAACTTACTATTGATTCTTATTTTGTTTATCATGGAAAATTACATTCGCCGGAATTATTACTTGACAAAAAACCTCAATCTTTTAAAGAGCTTACCTCAAATACTCCGGGATTAAAATTTATTTCTCATTTAAATATCATTGACGGAAAATATGTGCTGCATATTGAATATCCGGACAATCTTTTTACAAAAGGATTTATTGAAAATTTTGCTGAATGCTATCAGAACATTTTTTCTGAAATGCTTGTTAAAGATGAATTAAATAAAATCGAAATATGTTCCAGAAAACAGATTGAAACGCTTAATTCATTTATTCCATCAAAATATGAAAATTATGATGACGGAAAAACTGTTGTTTCTCTCTTTAAAGAAAATGTAAAAAAATATCCTGATTTGACTTGTGCCGTATTTAAAGAAAAGCGCTATACATTTAAAGAACTTGATGAAATTACTGATATTCTTTCTGTGTATATTGCAAATACAGCAGAAAAAAAAGATGGACAGGGCGTAGTTTCAATTTTAATTCCGCGAAATGAATTTATGATAATTCTTCCGCTTGCATGTCAGAAAGCGGGTTTTGCTTTTCAGCCGCTTGATCCGGGATATCCGAAAGACCGTCTTAACTTTATGGTAAACGATGCGTCTGCTTCTCTTGTTTTTGCAGATCCTTCGCTTAAAGATATTCTTGATTATTCTGGAAAAATAATTCTTACTTCTGAAATTGATGGAATAATTCAAAAAGGAATAAAATCTCCGTTACCTGTTCCATCAAAAAGTGATGATGCATTTATTCTGCTTTATACTTCCGGTTCTACTGGAAATCCAAAAGGTGTAATTCTTGAACAGAGAAATATAGTTGCATTCTGTTCGTGGTTCAGAAATTATTACAGGTATAATGCGGGAGATAATTTTGCATGCTATGCTTCTTTTGGGTTTGATGTTCATATGATTGAAATCTATTGTGCTCTTACATCGGGATATACATGTCACATCATACCGGAAGAAATCCGCCTTGATTTAATTGAACTTAATAATTATTTTGAAAAAAATAAAATTATTGGTACAGTGATTACAACTCAGGTCGGTGTTCAATTTGTTCAAAATATTGAAAAAACTTCATTAAAGAATTTAATCGTTGGCGGAGAAAAACTTGTATCAGTAAATCCTCCGGAAAATTATCAGTTAATAAATGCTTATGGCCCGACTGAAACGACAATTTTTGTAACTTCAAAACCAGTTAACGAAAAAGAAGAAAACATTCCGATCGGAAAGCCGCTTGATAATGTCCGCTGTTACATTGTTGATAAAAACATGCATCGAGTTCCTTTCGGTGCGCCGGGTGAATTGATTATTGCTGGCCCTCAGGTTGCAAGAGGATATTTGAACCGCCCTGAAAAAACATCAGAAGTTTTTATCCGTGATCCTTTTGCTATAGAAAAATCAGATTATCTTTCGCGCGCTTATAAAACCGGTGATATTGTAAGATGGAGAGAAAACGGTGACATCGAGTTTATCGGACGTAGAGATCATCAGGTAAAAATTCACGGTTATAGAATTGAATTAAAAGAAATTGAAGCTTGTATACGCGAGTTTAAAAATATAAAGGATGTAAGTGTTCAGGTTTTTGACGGGCAAGGTGGCGAAAAATTTATTGCGGCATATGTTGTCAGTTCAGAAAAAATAAATATCGAGGAGATAAAGAAATTTATTTCCGAGAAAAAACCTTATTACATGGTTCCATCTTTTGTAATTCAACTTGAAAAAATTCCACTAAATCAGAATCAGAAAGTTGACCGCCAAGCACTTCCGGTGCCTGCGCTTGATTCAAATGAAAATGCGCCTGAGGAAAGTTCTTTGAACATTCCGTTAAACGCACTTGAAACAGAAATTAAAGCTTTAGTTTCGAAGGTTATCGGCACTGATAATTTTGGTCTTAGTGATAAACTTTCGCGACTTGGACTTACTTCGATTTCGGCAATCAGACTTGCAACTCTTGTCTATAAAAAATATGGAGTTTCAATAAAAGGTTCACGTCTTGTTTCTGAAGGAACACTTCGCTTAATTGAAAACGAAATTCTCAAACGCTGGATGAACGAAAAAGATTTGTCAAAAGATAAAGTAATTTCAGAAAAACCTTCTGAACCTGACAAATCCTCTGAATCCGGAAAGTCTTCTAAAACTTCTTTCGATAAAAAAACAGTTGAAAAAATTCCGTTAAGTTTTTCTCAGCGGGGAGTTTTTGCAGAATGTCTTTCTTCTCCGGAAAACACGCTTTATAACATTCCATTCTGTATAAATTTTCCGGATGAAATTAATGCAAATGAACTTAAAAATGCGGTAACCGAAGTTGTCCTTTGTCATCCGTCTTTTTCTACGCGTTTTACCTCTGATGAAAAAAACGAAACGATTCAGTATTTTGAAAAAGATTATAAACCGGAAATCTCAATAAAAAAAATGAACGAAGAAGATTTTGACGAATATAAAAAATCTTTTGTACATCCGTTTGATTTATTTAATGATTTTCTTTACAGATTTGAAATAATTCTTTCTGATAAAATTTATCTTTTGATTGATATTCATCATCTTATTTCAGATGGATTTTCAATCGACCTTTTTATAAAACAGCTTTGCGAATGTTTAGAAGGAAAGAAACCGGAAAAAGAAGAATATACTTATCTTGATTATACTGCAGATGAAAAAATATCTCCTGAAACAGAAAAATTCTTTGAAGAACAGATGTCTGACTTTGAAGAAGCGACACAGCTTATTCCTGATGTTTTTGAAAAAGATCTTCCGCATACCGAAGGAATTGTTTCTGTAAAAACTGATTTAAATGCTGTTTCTAAATTTGCACGGGAGAATAATATAACTCCTGCTTCTGTTTATCTTGCAGCAGAATATATTGCCGCATCACGTTTTACCGCAGAAGACAAAGCGGCAATTACTACAATTTCAAACGGAAGAAGCAATCTGAAAATCTTTAATACAATGGGAATGTTCATCAATACACTCCCTTTATTAATGAAGATTGATAATAAAGAAGAGACAGTTTCTTTCATTAAAAAAGTTGCCGAAAATTATTCTTCAACAATCGAGCACGAAAATTATCCGTTCTCAAAAATTGTAAGTAAGTTTGACTTTCACGCATCTCTTTCTTACACATATCAAGTCGGCGTATTTGATAAATATTCGGTGCGCGGAAAAGATGTATTTGTCAAAGAACTTTCACTTGATAAGGCAAAACTTCCATGTTCTGTATACATTGTTGGTTCAGAAAAAGATGATGGAATTATTCAGGTGAATTACGACGAATCGCTTTACACAAAAGATATGATGAAAAATTTTGCGCAAAGTATTGAAAATGTCGTATGCGGTTTGATGAGTAAAAAAACACTTTCAGAAATCAGTCTGACTTCTGAAGATCAGTGGAAAATTCTTGATTCTTACAACAGACCGTTCGATTTAAATTATGACCATTCAGATACAGTCGTAAGCCTCTTTAAAAAACAGATAAAACAAAATCCGGATAAAATCGCCGCAACTTATAAAGAAAAAAAATATTCTTTTAAAAAACTCGATGATATTACAGACTATTTTGCTGAATACATTTACGACAAATTGACTTCTATCACAAAAAGCAAAAATCTTTCTGAACATGTCATTCCGATTATTACAGAGCGAAGTGAAAATGCTTTTATTCTTCCGCTCGCAGTTTTAAAAACTGGAGCTGCCTATGCGCCGCTTGATCCTGATTATCCTTCTGACAGATTGAATTTTATGGTACAGGATTCCAGCGCAGAAATTTTAATTGCACAAAGAGGACTTGAAACAAAAATCGATAAATTTGGTGGAAAAGTAATTTTTATCGATGAGATTTTTTCTGCTTTTGAAAAAGGTATAAAAAACAAAATTGCGGTAAAAGAAATTCCTGCACCAGAACCAGAAGATCTTCTGATAATGCTTTATACTTCGGGAACAACAGGAATGCCAAAAGGTGTTCAGCTCATTCACGAAAATCTTGTTTCATTTACTCACGGTTCTGCATTAGACGGACTTTATACAAAAGAAAGCAAAACAGCAACTTATGCTTCTTTCGGATTTGACGTAAACATGGCAGATACTTTCTGTACGATGTTGAACGGCGGAACTGTTTATCTGATTCCAGAAGAAGCCAGAATGGATTTAAGTTCGCTTGCTGAATATTTTGATAAAGAAGAAATTACCGATGTACTTCTTACAACTCAAGTCGGCGTTCAGTTTATCAACAGCTTCCCGAAATTAAAGACATTAAAAATGCTTACTGTCGGCGGCGAAAAACTTCCGGCAATTAATATCGAAAATCTTTCATACAAAGTTTACAACGGCTACGGCCCGACAGAAAACTGCGCAGGCGTAAGTCTGTTCCATGTTAATCACTGGGAACCAAACATTCCGATTGGAAAACCATTTCCTTCGATCAATGCGTTTGTTCTTGATAAGACAGGTCATCGCCTTCCGTCAGGTGCTGCAGGTGAATATTGTCTTTCAGGTCCTCAGGTTGGACGCGGTTATCTTAACCGTGAAGAAAAAACAAAAGAAGCATTTGAAGAGTGTCCTTTCAATCAATTCCGGATGTATCACACAGGCGATATTGTGCGTTACAGAGAAAACGGTGATGTTGAATTTGTCGGACGAAAAGACGGTCAGGTAAAAATCAGGGGCTTTAGAGTTGAACTTAAAGAAATCGAATCAATTCTTCTTGAGTACGAAGGAATTACTGATGCAACAGTTCAGACTTATGAATATGAAGACGGTGGAAAATATCTTGCCGCATTCATCACAGGCAATTCCGCAATCGATACAAAAAAAGTTTCTGACTTTATCCGTTCAAACAAACCTGCATACATGGTTCCGCCTGTAATAATGCAGATAGAAAAAATTCCGCTTACAGTAAACCGCAAGGTTGATAAAAAGGCTTTGCCAAAACCGGAACTTAAGAAAACAGGATATGTCGCACCAGAAACAAAAACAGAAAAAGATTTCTGTAACATTTTTGGTTCTGTTCTTGGAATTGAAAAAGTCGGAGTTATGGATGACTTTTTTGAACTGGGCGGAAGTTCGATCCTTGTAATGAAAGTCGTTCTTGCAGCAGCAAAAGCCGGATACGAAATTGTTTACAAAGATGTTTTTACTTACACAACACCAAAAGAACTTTCTGCATTTACAGATGAAACTTCATCAGACAATGATGCTCCAGATAAATCACAGGAATATGATTATACAGAAATAAATTCTCTCCTCTGTAAAAATACGCTCGAAGCATTCCGTAATGGAAAAGCGCAGGAAATTAACGATGTTCTTTTAACAGGTGCAACAGGATTTCTTGGAATACATGTTTTAAATGAACTTATAAAAACATCTCCCGGAAAGATTTTCTGTTTTATAAGAAATAAAAACGGAATCACTGGTGAAAACAGATTAAAAGAATATCTCCGCTATTATTTTAACAATGATTTTAACGCGCTTTTTGGTAAACGCATTTTTGTTATCGAAGGGGATACAACTGATCCGGAGGATTTAAATACATTTTCTCCGGAAGATAAAATTACTGTAATTAACTGTGCGGCTAACGTTTCTCACTTTGCAAAAGATGACAGCATCTGGAAAGCGAATGTTAATTCTGTTCAAAATTTAATCGCGTGGTGTCTTGAACATGATTCACGACTTGTTCATGTTTCAACAGGAAGCGTTTCAGGTTCTTCTAAAAATGGAATTCCTGGAAAAGACTTTACCCTTGATGAACATATTCTTTACGGCGGACAGATTGTCGAAGACAATCAGTATGTTCACTCAAAGTTTATGGCCGAAAGAGAAATCTATGAAGCAATTCTTAAAAAGAATCTCAATGCAAAAGTTATCAGAGTCTGCAATCTTGCACCAAGATATTCTGACGGAAAAGTTCAGATTAATTTTAAGACAAACAACTTCCTCTGTACTTTAAAAGCATTTAAGGTTCTTGAAAAAATAAGTTACAGTCTGATGAATGAACTTTGTGATCTTTCTCCGATTGAATATGTTGCAGGTGGAATTATTAAACTTGCGCATACTCCTTGCGACTGTATCTGCTTTATTCTTGCAAACGAATATATGCCGAAAATGGGAAGAGTTCTTCTTTCGCTTTCAGATTCAGATAAAAAAATGGAACTTGTCGAAGACGAAGAATTTTCTGTCGCATTAAAAGAAGCTCTAAACAATCCGGAAAAATCTGATGCGATGAGACCGTTACTTGCATATTCCACAAGCAAGAACGAAAAAAACATTCAGACTTATGGATTTGAAGTCATCGATGCTTCTTACACACAGCAGATTCTTTACAGGCTTGGTTTTAACTGGCCGATGACAGACAGTTCATATCTTGGCCGTTTATTAAAAGAGCTTAACGACAATAAATTTTTTGAAGAGTAAAATATGAAACATATCTATGATTATCTTACAGAAAACAGAAATAGAAATCCTCAAAAAATTGCAGTCTCTGATGAGTTTGGAAGTTTTACATATTCTGAGCTTGATGATAAAAGTTCATCACTTGCACTTAAATTAAAAGAAATGGGTGTTGGAATAAAGGACAAAGTCTGCGTCTATGTTCCTTATGTAAAAGAAATTTTTACAGGAACTTTTGCTGCAATGAGATGCGGCGGAGTATATATTCCACTTGAATATTCTTACCCGTTTAAAAGACTTAATTACATAATTGAAAATTCCTGTGCAAAAGTTATTCTTACGACCAGAAGTGCATGGAAAGAAAAACCGTTGTTCTTTCCGGAAGAAAAAATAATTTTCATGGATGATGATTGTAAAACATGTCCACCAGTTTCAGAAGATGTTCCATCTGATTCTCCTGCGATGATTCTTTACACATCAGGAACAACAGGAAATCCAAAGGGCGTTGTTCTTCCGCACACACAGATGACTTCGCTTATGGACTGGGCATTTATTCACGAAGGAACAAAACTTGACGAAAATTCTGTTGCAGGAATTATATCAGGTCTTACATTCAGTGCGACAACTTTAATCCTTTATTCAACAATTATGTATAATGGAACAGTCATTCTTGCACCTGATTCTTCGCGAAAAGATATTAACAGACTTTACGACTTTCTTATAAAAAATAAAATAACACACACCTTTATGTCTGCAACACTTGCCGCTACAATGGCAGAACATTACGATATTTCAAAAATCAATATTTTTGCAGGCGGAGAAAAATTAAGAAATTTCAATCCTGTAAATTCAGAAATAAAAATTATAAACACTTACGGCTGTACAGAACTTGGTGCAATAATTTCTGCTGTAATTCACGGAAACGAAGACCCTCTTCCTTCTGGTCGTCTTTCGCCGGACACCGAAGCGATGATTGTAAACGAAAATCTCGAACAGGTAAAAGATGGCGAAGCAGGTGAACTCATTGTAACAAATAAGAAAATGGCAAAAAGCTATCTTGATCTTCCGGAACAAACTCAGAAAAAATGGATTCAAATCGACGGCAAAACCTGGTACCACACAGGAGACAGAGCAAAAAGAACTCAAGATGGAATCTATTATATTCTCGGCCGTACTGATGACATGATTAAAATCAGAGGCTTTCGTGTTGAGACTGGTGAAGTTGAATGTCAGATTTCAAATCTTCTTACAGGAAGCAGTTACGGCGTAAAATCAATTGCAGTTGTTGTCCGAAACATTAACGGAATTGATCACCTCACTTGCTATTATGAATGCGCAGAAGACATAAATACAAAAAATATTTCATACATGCTTTCAGAATCTCTTGCTGGTTACATGATTCCTGACATCTGGATAAGAATGGATTCGATGCCTCGAAATCCAAACGGAAAAATCATTCGCGCAGAACTTCCAGAGCCAAAAAGAACTATAAGCAAGCGCGAAACAATCTTAAACAAGAAAGAAGCGCGTGTTGTTGAAATTGCTTCAGAAGTTCTTGGCATTACAGATTACGTAAGTCCTGAAGACAGTTTTGTTGAACTTGGCGGAACTTCTGTCAAGGCAATGGAATTTGCCGCAAAACTTCATGATATTGGAATTGAAATAAGCAGTTCGCAGATATTAAAACTTGGAGTCTTAAGAGAAATTGCTTCTGAATCAAAAATGTTTGATATCAAAGATGTATATTTCTATTCTGACAAACCGGAAAAGAAAATATTTTTTGTTCACACAGGAAATACAGGAAGTGAAGCATATTACAGTCTTGCAAAAAGAATTAAAAAAGATTTTTCTTTTGCAGTAATTGAACCATACAATCTTTATCATCCCGACACAGCCGAATACGGAATCAAAAAAATTGCTTCTCGATATATAAAGACATTAAAAAAATATCAGAGCGAAGGTCCGTATATCCTCGGAGGCTGGTGTTATGGCGGAGTAATTGCACATGAAATGGCATGTCAGCTTCAGGCTGCGGGAGAAAAAATTGAATGCCTCATTCTTATGGATTCTCATGTTTTAGTTGAATACAACGTAAAAAAATTTGCAGAATACATGTATAAAACTGTCGGTCGCCATTATTTTGAAACCTGTTATCTTTTTGAAGAAATGCGTAAACACGGAATGCTTGAACGTCTGATAAAAAATTCTGAAAACATCAGAGACGATATGCTTTCTCATAAACCATCACACTACGACGGAAAATGTCTTTATTTTAAACCAAAAGAAATTCCGCACGATGCAAACGGCAAAGCAAAAAAATACTGGGCTCTCATGAAAAAGGAATATATAGCCGGCGGATTTGAAAGCTACTGCAGGTGGGACAAAGTAAAAGTAATTGAAACTGCGCACGAGCATGATCTTATGATGGACAAAGTGTCTCTTGATATCATTGTCCCTGAAATGTATTCAGCCATTTTACAGAGCAAAGAATGACAGAAACAACAATATTCGCTTCATACGTATTGCCGCTAAAAAATCCAGAAGTTTTTCGCCTCGCTTACAATTCTGTTTCTTTAGACCGGAAGAAAAAAATTGACGGTTACCGTTTTGAAAAAGACAGATTACTTTCTCTTGGCGCAGAAATTCTTTTGCAGTACGCGTTAAAAAAATCATCACCGGATTTTGAATCAGTTTCGGTAAAAATTTCAGAAACAAAGAAGCCTTATCTTGAAAATTCAGACTTGCATTTTAATATCTCACATTCAGGAGAATGGGTTATCTGTGCAGTTTCTGATTGCGAAGTTGGATGCGATATAGAAAAAATTGATACACCATCGATGGAAATTGCTGAACAGTTTTTCTGTCCCGAAGAATATTCAGACATAAAAAAAACAGTATCCGAAAAAGAAAGGAATCTTCTTTTTTACAGATACTGGACTCTTAAAGAAAGTTTTGTCAAAGCAACTGGGCTCGGACTTTCATTACCGTTCAATTCTTTTTTAATTGAACTGAAAAATCAAATCAGAATAAATCAGAAAGTCGATGACAATAAATATTCTTTTTTTGAATTTAATGAAATCTCCGGTTACTGCTGTTCACTCTGTTCGGCCTCTGAAAAAACAAAAGCCGAACTTAAAATTGTTAATCCGTTTTCTATTTTGTAATATCACGGGCACGGTTTAATGCGTCTGTGATATTATCAAAAATATTTTCACGGCCGAGTTTATCAGCAGTTCCTGTTTTTTCAAGAAGCATGTATGGCTGTGTATGAATTCCGGAAATTACGATTGTAATATTTTTTCTATCACAGGCTGCCTTACACTGTTCAAGAGCTTTAATTCCACCTGCATCAAGATATAAAGTATTTCTCATTCGCAAAACCAGAACCCTGCAGTTTGCTTCTGCACGTTCTGTTGCAAGTTCAAACTTTCTTACAGTTCCAAAAAAAAGAGGACCTTCAATTTCAAACACGAGAACACCAGATGGAATATCAAGATTTTCAGAAGGCTGGTCTTTATGAATTCCACCAGTAATGACTGCCCTTTCATCCTGAACTTCTGAAAGATCAATCATTTTTTTGATAAAGAAGAATGCCGCAAATCCGAGTCCAACTTCAATTGCAACTGTAAGATCGACAAATACTGTGATTATGAATGTGATGAAGAAAACTGTAATATCAGATTTCTGACCTTTCATAAGAGCACGGATTGCACCAAAGCCTGCCATGTTCCATGCGACATTGATGAGAATTGCTGCTAAGGCCGGCATTGGAATGTATGCGGCATATTTTCCAAAGAACAAAAGTATAAGTAAAAGTGTGAGCGCGTGAATGATTCCGGCAACTGGAGAACGTCCTCCATTTTTAATGTTTGTTGCAGTTCGCGCAATTGCACCTGTTGCAGGAATTCCACCAAAGACAGGAGAAGCAATGTTTGCAATTCCCTGCGCGATAAGTTCTGTGTTTGAATCATGTTTTGAACCGATCATACCGTCAGCGACAACAGCAGAAAGAAGTGATTCGATTGCGGCAAGAACTGCGATTGAGACTGCTGTCGGAAAAAGATCGATTATTGTTTTGATGTTAAAGTCAGGCAAAGTCGGTTTTAAATCTGTTATGGATGGAATTGCATAATGCGGTCTTCCATCAGCAAAAGTTCCGATTGTATCGCAGTGCAGGTCTGCATATTTTGCAAGAAAAATTGAAGCAACTGTTGCCGCAATGATTACGATAATGCTTCCAGGAATTTTTTTAATAAACTTAGACCAGATGAAAATAAATGCAAGACAGACTGCAGCCATTGCAAATGAATACCAGTTAACGCTCGCTGCTGATTTTGCATAGACAATCATCTTTGGCAAAAAGTCACCAGGCATCTTTGTAAGTTCTTCGCCGAGTACCATCATCGGAGTTGAAAAGTCAGGCCTGAGTCCGAAGAAATCTCCGATCTGTCCTGATGCAATTGTTACTGCGATTCCTGCTGTAAAACCTGTTACGATTGTATAGGGAATAAATTTTACAAGTCCGCCCATTTTAAAAACGCCGAGTAAAATCAATAAGATTCCGGCGATGACAGTTGCAGTTGCAAGTCCCGATAATCCGAACTTTGCAACAACACCAAATACGATTACAGCAAACGCACCTGTAGGTCCGCCGATCTGAACACGGCTTCCGCCAAAAGCAGAAATACAAAATCCTGCGATGATTGCTGTAAAAATTCCGGCTGCAGGTCCGACTCCAGAAGCAATTGCAAATGCAATCGCAAGCGGAAGTGCAACGATTCCAACGATAACGCCGGCAATCAAATCGCTTACAAAAGCTTTGCCGTCGTATCCCTTAATTGAATTTAATAATTCAGGTTTAAACATATATGCCTCTTAAAACAAAATACAATTCAAAGCCCGCGGGCTTTTCAAGTGATTTTTTATTTATTCACTTGATTAACAATTTTTTCATTCAAAAATCCACGGAGATTTTCTACTGCAATATTCAAAAGTCTGATGCGTGTTTCTTTTGCTGCCCACGCGATGTGCGGAGTTATGATACAGTTTGGAGCATTCAAAAGAGGAGAATCTTTTTTCATCGGTTCTTCTGAAATTACATCACACGCATAACCTGACAGAACTTTTTCTTCAAGAGCTTTTCTGACAGCTCTTTCATCAACAAGGCCACCGCGTGCAGTATTGATTAAGATTGCTCCGTGTTTAATTTTAGAAAGCGTTTCTTCATTTATCATTTTCTGATTTTCATCTGTAAGCGGACAATGTAAAGAAACGATGTCAGATGTTTTTAAAAGTTCATCAAGTGAGACTTCCGTTACTTTTTCATCATCGCGTGCTGTCTTGTTGTAGTCTGCAATTTTCTGCAAGCTTCTTGTGTAAACAGAAACCTGCATTCCAAAACCAGAAGCAATCCGTGCAACACGCTGTCCGATAGAACCAAATCCGACAAGTCCGATTTTTTTCTGATAGAATTCTGTAAGCGGGACTTTCCAGAAACAGAAATCTTTTGACGAAATCCATTCGCCGTCCATCACCGCTTTTGAATGAAGATAAACGGCATTATAAAATTCCATCAAAAGAGCAAACACACTCTGAGCAACAGCCATCGTAGAATAAGACGGAATATTCGTAACAACAATTCCAGAATCACGCGCAGCTTTTATATCAACGACATTATAGCCTGTTGCAAAAACTCCGATGTATTTAAGATTTTTACACTGAGATAAAATTTCACGGGTAAGATTTACTTTGTTAAGAAAAACGATGTCAGCATCGATAATGCGTTCAAGCGTCTGTTCTGGAGAAGTTCTTTCGTAATATGTTACTTCTCCAAACTCTTTAAAGACATCATAAGAAAGGTCACCAGGATTCAATGCATGACCGTCAAGAATAACGATTTTCATGCATTGAAGTATATTTCTTTTAAGGCTCTTGGTCGAGTACCCGGGTATTTCCATGCAGCACGGATATTTCTAATTTAAGGTGAATTTAACAGGATAGCGGAATTTTACTGCACAGGCTTTTCCGTTTACGACAGCCGGAATACATGTAATTCCACGAAGCGCTCTGACGGCAGCTTCTGCAAAACCATGTCCCGGATCTTTCAAAATCCTGATATTTTTAATACAGCCTTTACTGTCTATAAAAAGTTCAAGATAGACAACAGCTTCGATTCCCTGTTTAAGAGCCATCGGCGGATATTCAATTCTTGAAAGAATATCGCGTGCCGGAATCACTGGAACTGAAGAAATTTTATGCTGCGGAAGATACTGACTTTCATCAAATTCTTCGTGTACATTTTCTTCTGTCTCTTTAATATTTTCAGATGCTTTCGGCTGATTTTTTACCGTAATCGATTCAGAAGTTTTTGGCGGTGCAGTATATTCCTGAATATCAACAAGTTTAAAAACTTCTGCTTCACGAAAATCAACTGTTTCAACAGCTTCTTCTTTTTCGGTAAAATTAAAAATTGAAATCACAGCAATGTGAAGAATAAGTGCAACTGCAAAAAGCGCAGGACGGGCAAACCGGGAATATTTTGAAAGTTTTTCTACGCTCATTTTATTTTTCCCTCACGACAAAACTTACAACACGATGCTGCAAAACCTGCAGAACTGAAACTACTTCATTCACGTATTTATATGGAGTATCTTTATCTGCAATTATATGAATGCGGACATTCGGATTTTCTGCGATAGCATTTATGATTGCTTTTTCTGTGGAATTTCTGTCAAGCACATTTCCGTCTGCAGAAATGACACCATTTTTCTGAATCCAGATTTCAAAATTACTGTCGGCCTGAGTTCTTTCAAGAACAGTACTTTCTGAATAAGTAATTTTTTCTTCATATCTCTGGTTCATAAGTGAAATGAGCATAATAAAAATTAAAAGTAAAAATCCGATATCCGACATTGATGAAGTTGTAATCGACGGATTTCTTCTCTTTGGTTTTAAGTTAATCATTTATTTTTCCGCCTGATTCATTCGAAATGAAAAATTTTCTACTTTAAGTTTTCTGATTACAGAAATTACATCAACAACTTTCTGATACGGAGTTTCTGAATCAATCGTTAAAAGAAAAGTCATATTAGGCCACGTCTTCTGTTTTTCAGTAATTTTTTCAGAAAGATTTTCAATACTTACTTCACTATCCTGTAAAAATATTTTTCCATCTGAAGAAAGATTGCATTTAACAATGTCTTCTGTATTTACAACAATCGGCTTATCTTTTGACGGCAGATTTAAAAGAAATCCTTTGTTGACATTAAAACCTGCAATTACGATAAAGAAAATTATCAGCAAAAATGAAAGGTCATTTAATGAACCGGAACTTCCCGCATCTTCAACATTATGTCTGACAAAACGTTTAATCATAATATTACTTAAATCAATTCCGGAACTAAATCATTGATTGCTTTTGAAGTTTCTGCTGCAAAAGTATCAACTTTCTGAATCAAAAGATTATAAGCAACGAGAGCTGCAATCGCAATTATCAGACCGAATACTGTAGTGATGAGTGCTTCGTAAATTCCGCCTGCAACAAGCTGCGCATTTACATCTGTCGCATTTGCAATCTGCTGAAAAGCTCCGATCATTCCAGATACAGTTCCTAAAAAACCTGTCAATGGAGCAAGCGAAGAAAGTGCTGTCAGATAGTTAAAACCATTTTCCATCCTGCGGAGTCTTTCCTGTGCTTCGCTTTCTGCAGCACGTTCCATTCTGTTTTCACCATATTTTGCATTCTGTAAAAGTGCAAGGAAAATCGATGCCACAGTTTCTTTATGTGTGCATGAAACGAGAAATTTTTCCGCTTCATCTTTCTGTCCTGATTTCAAAAGTCCCGCAATTTTATTTTTTAACGGCGTAACTTTTATGTCATGCCATGAAATGTAAATCAATCTTTCAATGATGATAGCAACTGTTGCAACTGAAAATGCAAGCAGTACCCACATAAAAGGTCCGCCAAGCTTAAATAATTCGATTAAACTAAATCCGTTTTCCATTTTTTTCTCCAATTTATTTTCTTATTAAATTAGACACCCCGGCAATGCCGAGGTGTTACTTTTTAGAACTGAACTTTTAATCCGAGTGACGGCATCGGTAAACCAATATTAAAGTCTACAGAATCTCTTACATCACTCATTTTTCCAGTATGACTGTTATATGATTTATCTCCTTTTGGAGAATAAAGATTTACAAAAATATCCTGAGCCGCAAAATAGAATTCCCATTTAACTTTATCATCATGAGACATCCACTGATAAGAAATACGGATATCAACAGGACAGGAAATTTCATTTCGTAAAACATCACTGTAAACAGAACTTCTTGTATAGCGCTGTACGACTGTTCCATCTTCCATTGTAGAAGCATAGCATGTAAGATCGCCATTCTTCTTTTTAGGAGTTCCAGTTGCAAGTGCTGCTTTAAGTGTAAATGTCCAGCCTTTTCCAAAATGCCAGTTGCTTACAAGATTCAATGTATGGAATCTGTGATAATCAGGATAATACCATTCATTTACGACATCACACATTATCGGTTCTACATATTTTCCACTGTAAGTTCCTGCAGGATTAAGAAATCTTGTATAAACAAATGAATATGAAATATATCCATCCCAGTGCTTTCCTTTTGTTTTTTCAAGCATTGCATCAATTCCAAATACATGACCTTTACCGTCTGTCTTGGCATTGTATTGAACAGGCCCATTTGACATCGGATCTGAAACACCATACCAGTACATTCTTGAAAGATAATATTTATAATAAGTTTCAAGCTTGAACTTCCAGTTATCTTCAAACTCTGCTTCTCCACCAAGAACTGCAAACAATGCAGTATTCGGTTTTAAGATATCATCATGAAATGTAAAATCGTCAGAAAGAATTTCAATTTCGCGTGGAGTTGAAACAAAAATACCAGTTCCAGTTGTAATAGAAGCTTTCTTAAGTTTTCCGATATCTCTCCAAGGTGTAACAGTCAAAGTTGCACGAGGACAGATTTCCGGAAGCAGCATTTTATTAAATCCAGTATCAGGATTAAAAACATTGCAAAACTCTGCTCTTAAACCGATTTCAGAATTAATTAAACTTGTGTCTGTTCCGTAATTCCATGTAACAAAACCTGCTGTATCTGACAAACAGTTATTATTTGACTCTGTCTTAAAATCAACTTTCTTAAATACATATCCACCGTTATACGGAATATCCATCCATGCCGGCTGATCTTCTTTTACATCAGCTCCTGCAAATATTTCTTCAACACCTGCACATAAATGATTTTTTTCATTAAGTTCAAATTCTGTTTCAAACTTTGCACTGATCAGATGAGAATTCAGTTTCTCATTCATCTTACTTTCAATTTCATTCAGATAATATGAACCGCCATAAGTTACACCAGGTAATGAAGAATATCTTGAAACAAATTCATCATTGTATTTTACAAATCCTTTTTCTGTCATCTTCTGGTTCATATCTTCAAACATTCCGTTGTAGCACAAAAGTCCATGAAGCTGAATTTTTTCTGTCGCAAGATATTTTATATTTAAACCACCAAGAACCTGATAAATGTCATAGTCCATCACAGAACGAGTTGTAAAACCATCTTTTTCTTCTTTCTGATCAATCGAAAGTCCGTCACTTCCAAAAAATCCTGTAACAGCAATATCAAGTTCAGGACGAGGCTTAAACTGTGCTTTCATAAAAAAATCACGGATATAAGGCGGACGATTGATCATATCAAGCATATCTGTTCCAGTCATTTTATAAATCTCAAAAAGAGGTTCAAGATAAGTGAGATGTCCGCCGACAAGCATACCGCCGACATTTTTTCCAAATGGAATCTGCGCAAAAATATCTGTACTCATAGTTGATACAGAAGCATTCAGATGGAATTTTTCAAAATCCGGTTTCAATGTAGTTGCTTCAAGAAGTCCGGAACTTGCTTTTCCATATTTTGCAGAAAAAACACCGTTTGAAAGTTTTACAGATTCAATCATCGACGGATTTAAAATAGAAATACCGCCGCCCCAATGCCATGGAAAATACGTATACATTCCATCAAGCGTAACTGCAAACTCACGCGGATTACCGCCACGTACAGAAGGTTCACTTCCCCATATTCCACTGAACGAAACTCCCGGCAGAGTTCTTACAGACGCCATACAGTCTTCAATCAAACCCATGTTCGAAGTCGTATGCATCTTCTCTTTTGTCATAACTGTAGAAACACCAGGTTTTTCTTCCTGCGTATCAGGAGAAGCACGGTTTACAACAAGTTCCTGACCTTCAATTACATCAGTAATAGACATCTTGATTTCAAGAGAATTGTCATCTGCTTTTACATTCACGCTTGCGTTTTTATAACCGGCAAGACGAGCCTCTACAGTTTCTGTTTTTTCATTTACAGAAATTACTGCAACACCATTTTCATCAGTAACAACTGCGTTTGCAGTTTTTCCTTTAACACTTAATTTTACTCCTTCGAGTGGAATTTCAAGTTCAGCATCTGTTACCGAAATTTTTACATCCCGCGCAAAAACTGCTGCAACCAAAAAACTCAAAAGAATAACAACCAGTAATCTTTTTTTCATTTTTAAGATCTCCAATAATCAATAGACACCTCAAAAATAAAAATCTGTTACCAGAAAAAAATGCCCCGCACAAAAAAAATCACCCGCCTTCTCTTTCAAAAAAGCGGGTGACAAAATTCAAGTTTTAAAATTTAAGCTGAAGATATTTCCAGAAATTAAACTCTTTCAACAGGAACTTCTTTTGCATTTCTTCCCATATATGCTGTAATCTTTGAACCGTCTTTAATCATATCAACAGGAATTACTGCAGCATCAAGGCGTTTACCGTCAACTTCGATGTATTCAACACCTTTATTGATGTGCTGCGGGTTCTTAACTTCAATCTTAAGATTCATACCGCGCCAGCGTCTTGAAACTTCAAATCCATCCCAGTCATGAGGGAGACACGGATCGATGAGCATTCCATCATACTGAGGACGAATACCGAGAACATACTGAGTTGTTGAATAGTAGTTCCATGTTGCTGCCCCTGAGAGCCATGCAACGCGGCAGTTTCCGGCGCGAGGTGAATAAGTGGAATAAGTTGTCTGTCCGACAACGTATGGTTCTGACTGGCGAACTTCTGCTTTTGTATTGTAGCTTGCAGGAAGTGCTGCCTTAAGATATTCGTAAGCACGGTCTCCGTTTCCCATGAGAGTTTCAGCAATTACGCCCCAACCCTGTGTGTGGTTAAAGATACCGGCATTTTCTTTGATACCAGCGTTAAATACAACGGCACTCATTGTGTCGCGTGGTGCGTTTGCAAATGAAGGTCCGCAGAGCATAAGTCCGTATGGAGTTGCAAGTTTTTCTTTTACAGTTTCGAGACACTGCTTAGCCTGTTCCGGTGTCGCAGCATTTGAAAGAACTGCCCAGACCTGAGTATTGAAATATACCTGACCTTCGTCCATTGTCTTAGTTCCATAAACCTGACCGCTTTCTGTGATAGCCCAGATAAACCATTTGCCATCCCAGCACTTAGCCTGAATAGCTTTATCAAGTTTATCACGTTCCATCAAAGCCCATTCACTTTCTGCTTTTTCACCGAGACGGAGAGAAAGATCAGAATAAGTTGTAAGTCCGAGTCTGAGCTGGAATGCAACAAAGAGGCTCTGTCCTTTGTAACCGAGTTTGAGACAGTCGTTCCAGTCAGCCAAAAGTCCGCAAGGAAGTCCGTCTGCACCCATTCTTTCAAGATTGAATAAAAGAGCCTGTTTCAAGTGACCGTAAACAGTTGCTTCACCTTCATCACCATATGGAACAACTTTCTTCAAGAAATCCCATTTACCAGTTTCTGCGATGAATGCAGGTACTGAGTGGAAGAACCAGAGACAGTCATCCGAACGGAACTCACCAGGAGCCGGACATTTTTCGTGACCAGGATTATGATCTTTTGTAATTACTGGAATTGCACCACCGCACTTAACCTGACCAGAAAGCATTCTCACAAGTCTTTCTTCTGCTTCTTCAGGAATTGCTGCTGCAACACCGAGAATATCCTGAACTGAGTCACGATATCCGAGACCATCGCGTTCTCCGTTGTAAACAAGAGATGCAGCACGGCTCCATGCAAATGTGATGAGACAGTTGTAAAGTCCCCAGACATTAACTGTATGGTTAATGTCTTCATCAGGAGTTTTTGCAACAAAACTTCCGAGTCTTGCGTGCCATGTCTTTTTAAGTAATTCAAGTTCTTTGTCAGCGCGTTCTGCGTTTCCAAATTCGTCAACAAGAGGTTTACCTGTAACCCATGCGTCGCCGATACCAAACATGATGATAATTTCTTTTGTTTCACCAGGCTGTAATTCTACATCCGACTGAATCGAACCGCAGATATTATCTCCATAAGCGAGAGAATTTGTACATTTTCCGTTCTTAACAGCATCAGGGTGTTCGTAGTTTCCGTAAGTTCCAATAAAAGCTTCACGGCTTGTATCAAAACCAGACATCTTTGCACCACAGATTGCCATCCATGAATGCATTCCCTGTTCACCAAACGGAGCATCAGGAAACTGATGATAAAGATTATCGTGAATTGCAAAGCGAAGCATGTTGTCACGCTGTTCGCCTTTTGAAATGAAAATGGAATACTGAAGGTTTACCTGATCCTGTTCTGTGCTCCACTGGTTTGTAAGTTCGCAGTATGTAAAAGCACTGAGACGGCGCGCAGTCTTTCCTGTGTTTGTGAGCTTCAAGCGCCAGTATTCAAAATTCTGGTTAAGTGGAACATAGTAAAGTGTCTCAGATTTGATGTCTGAATATTCAGAAATGATATTTGTATATGCAGTTCCGTGGTGACATTCGCTCTTGTACTGATCAAGAGGTTTTCCTACAGGCTGCCATGAAGCAGACCAGAAGTCTCCGGAATCACGGTCACAAAGATAGAAATAGCGTCCCGGCTGATCCATTGGAACAGCGTTAAAGCGAAGGCGCATGAAGCGTCCCTGGGCACCAGATTTATAAAATCCGTATCCGCCTGCATTGTTTGTGATAACTGCTCCGTAAACTGTTGATCCAAGATAATTGCTCCAGCTTGTAGGAGTATCCGGGCGAGTAATTACATACTCTTTTGCTTCGTCGTCAAAATAACCGTACTGCATTTTTTCCTCACTTAATTTACAGCCACCAGATTTAAAACCCGATGACTTTTTAATTCCGCCTAATCCGGAATCTTATAAAAATATTACAATGGAAGATTAGTTTTAGCAATATTCCGCAATATGATAAATTTATCAAATTGTGTAAAAATTACTATTAATATGAGATTTATTACACTATAATTAAAATATGTACGAAATTGAACTTAAGGCACATGTGCACGACAAAAACCGCACTGTCAGTTTAATAAACAGTTTTGCAGATTACTGTGGAACTACGATAAAAGACGATGAGTATTTTCATTTTGAACTCAATTTAAAAAACGAAAATCCAATTTCGAAAATTCCACATGAACATCACATAACATGCCGCCTTCGACACGAAGAATACACTTTCCCTGACAATTCCACAAAAACCCAGGATCTTCTCACATATAAAAAAAAGGAACGCCGCACAAATGCAGACGGCACGACATACGAAGTCAACGAAGAAAACGAAACAGTTCTCTCAGAACCGGAAGCAGTCAGAAAACTTCTTCTCGACACAGGCTACACATCCGCTTATACAAAACACAAAGATGTAATGCAGTGGAAAACTAAAACTCCATACGGAGAAGCACATCTTGAACTCTGCGGTGTCCAATCTCTGGGAGACTTTTTAGAAATTGAAGTTGTTGCAAAAAACTGCGATAATGAAAACGAAATACGAAAAGAACTTGAAAATCTTATTATTAAATCAGGACTTACACTTTCTGACATAGAAAAAAAATATTACAGTGAATTATTAAAGGAGATAAACAATGCTGGATAATTCAAAAATTAAAAAAGCTGCAGTCTCACAGCTTAAAACCAGATGGTTAATTCCATTCATTGCAGTTTTTGCATCCAATGTAATTAACTTTTTACTTAAAACAACAGAAACAATGATGCCGGAAAACGGAAACATTTCTCTATTATTTTCATTTTTCAAATTATTGTGTTCAATACTTTTAAGTTTTGCCATTACAAAAATTTCACTTGATATGACAAAATCAAATGAACCTCTTTCATTTTCTGATTATACAGATTCATTTACTTACTGGAGTCCGGCAATCCGTGCTTTCTTATGGATGCTGCTGTGGATCGTGATTTTTGTCGTAATCATTTCTGTTCCAGCTTCATTTATTTTTATATTAAGCTGCGGACTGGCTATCCTCAAATCAATTGACTTCAGCAGCTTTGATTTTTCAAACGGTTTTCACTATGAAAAATTTGATACTTTTTCAAACCCGGAAGATTTTTTCAATACACTGTTTACAGAATATATCGGACTTGCAATTCTGATGATTGTACTTTTCTGTGTAATAACGGCAGTCATAATTTTTAAGTGTCTTCAGTATTCACAGATTATGTATATCATTGCGGACAATAAAAAAATATCTGTAAAAAAAGCGATGCGCGTAAGCATTGAATATATGAAAGGTCATAAAGGTGAACTTTTCTGTCTTTGCTTAAGTTTCATCGGATGGATAATTCTTTGCATTGTTCCATGTTTTTTTGTAAAATTTCTCACTGACACATTGTCTGTAAAAACAGTAAAACTTATCATGACACTGCTTTTATCTGTAACATTTTCATTTCTAGGTCCTTACTTTAACCTTTCACTTGCAAACTTTTACAATGAAGTTAAAAAAGATGCACTCTCATCTGGCAGAGTAAAAACAGAAGATTTACAATAAATATTTACGGAGATATAAAAATGGAATTTCAAAACCAAACATCAGTAACATCAAACCAGACTTCAAAAACCTACGCAAAACCAAATCCACAGCCTGCTGCAAAAAAGAAAACAGGCGGTAAAGGTCTTATCATTTTTATCATAATGCTCGTTCTTGCGCTTGGTTTTGCAAGTTACGCTTTTCTTAATTCAGATACTGCTTCTAAAACTGAATTTCCTTCACAGTCATCAATAGCAGAAAAATCAAAGCAGAAACTCAAAACTTTTGATTTCAACTTTGGAAATTCCCCATCTAAAACAGCAATCAAACCACAGGGTGAATACATTGCAAAAATTTACATCACAGGAGTCATTCAGCAGGAAAACAAAACATACAATCAGAAATGGCTTTTAAATACAATTCAGGAACTTAAAGATGATCCGAACAACAAAGGAATCATTTTATTCATTGACTCCCCTGGAGGTTCTGTTTACGAATCTGATGAAGCATACCTCGCCCTCTCAGACTATCAGGGAGCACACAAACCTGTCTGGACTTACATGGCATCCCTTGCTGCTTCCGGCGGATACTACATCGCATGCGGTTCTGAATATATCTGCGCAAACAGAAATACACTTACAGGTTCAATCGGTGTAATCGCAGGAAGTTCAGTTGACCTTACAGGTCTTATGGAAAAATATGGAATCAAGTCAAAAACATTCACTGCAGGCCGAAACAAAAACATGCTCAATTACAACTGCCCGCTCACCGAAGAGCAGGAAGCAATCATGCAGTCAGTCGCAGACGAATGTTACGACCAGTTTACAAATATCGTTGCAATAAACAGAAAGATGGACATTAAAACAGTAAAGGCTCTTGCCGACGGAAGAATCTACACAGCAAAACAGGCATTAAACAATAAATTGATTGATAAAATCTGCTCCTTTGACGAAGCCGTAGGTGCAATGAAAGCAAAATACAAATTTGAAGGTGTAGAAGTTATAGATTACGAATATACTTACAAACAGAACTGGTACGACATTCTTTCAGGAAAAATCGCAGACATAAATAAAAGCGCACAAAGTCCTGAAGGAAAAATAATCGATATGGTAACAAGTGATATTAAATATCCGGCTTACCTTGCAGAATAAATCAAACGGGCAGGATTTTATCTTGCCCACTGATTTACAATCGCACCAATCTGGTCCATGCTCAAAGGTTTAGTCAAAAAATAATTGGCACCAAGTTCTGTGACACGTTCTGAAAGTCCTGTCTCTTTAAGAGCTGTTACAACAACAATGTATGGATTTTTAAAATTTTCATCAGTTTTAATTCTTTTGCACAAAGAAAAACCATCAACGCCCGGTAAATCAAGATCAAGAATTACAAAGCCGGGTTTTTCATTTGCCATAATAGTGCCGGCTTCAAATCCATCAAAAGCCTGAAAAATTTTCAATTCTGGAAAATTTTTCTCAAGATATTTCTGGATCAGAGAATTTAAAACTTTATCATCATCAACAATTATAATTGACTTTCCGCCTGTTGTTTTATTTTCATCAAGAAGTTCCTGAAGCATAGGTGGAATTTCACTTCCACGCTGTTTCATAAACTGTGCGAGATCTTCTGGAGTTACCCTAAACTGTCCGCCTGGTGTTGTGTACGCTTTTAAATGACCCGCATTAATCCAGTTAATGGCTGTCTGATTTACAACACCACAAATATTTGCAACTTCAAGTGCTGAAAAAACTTTTGTCTTTTTTGTCTTCTGCGACATACTGGCCCCTGTTATTCTTCTACTCTAAGTTTTTCTCTATTTTCTCTATCAATTTTAACGCAAAACCGCATTTTAATAAATAAGAAGTTATCTTTTCCTGTGATTTTTTTAATCTTAAACATTTTCTATAAGCACGTCTGCAAAGCTCTTCTTCATCGTTTTCTGAAAAATATTCATCGAGTGCGTCCTCGATATATTCACGAGAGATGCCGCGCGAAGCAAGTTCCATCGAAAGCCTTATTCTGCCTTCCGCATGCGAAATCTTACGGTTATTAAGCCAGACTCTGGCATACCGTCTGTCATCAAGATAATTTTTACTTTCTAAATAATCAAGCGCTTTATTTATGTGGAATTTATCAAAACCCTTTTTCATAAGTTTTGAAGTAAGTCCCATTCTGTACTGTTCGCTCCTGTTCAATAAATCAAGAGCCTTCTGTTCTGCCCCGAAGCACAGGCCCGCATCAACAAGCTCTTCTTCCTTTTCATCAGTAAACTCGGCGCCTTCTACGAGTTCATCTTCCGAAACCTGAGACAGATATACCGTTCTGACAAAAAAAGAAGGTCCCAGCACCGTTGTAATTTGCATACAATCGGGTGAAACCTTCTGTATCGATTGAATAACCAATTTCTAACGTTTAGAGAACTGGAATCTTCTACGAGCACCTTTCTGACCGTATTTCTTACGTTCAACCATACGAGAGTCGCGAGTAAGATATCCGTTTGCTTTGAGTGCTGTGTGTGTATCCTGATCGATCTGGAGGAGAGCACGAGAAATTCCGTGCAAGCAAGCTGCAGCCTGTCCGTTAAGTCCGCCGCCAGTTACGTTGATAAGGATATCAAATTTGTTATCGTTTGATGTTACGAGCAATGGCTGGTGTACAAGGCGAACCTGATCAGCTGTTGCAAAGTATTCTTTTACGTCTTTTCCGTTTACAGTAATTTTTCCTGAACCTTCACGTACGAAAACGCGAGCAGTTGCAGTCTTTCTTCTTCCTGTTCCAATAGCAATATTTTTTACCATAGTTAACTCCTAATTAAACTTCCAAAGCTTTTGGATTCTGTGCTTTGTGAGGATGTTCTGCACCTGCATAAATTTTGCAGTTGTCCATGATAGCGCGTCCGAGACGTCCGTGTGGGAGCATTCCTGAGATTGCAATCTGCAATGGTTCTTCTGGATGTTTTTCGATAAGTTTTTCAAAAGTATGAGTCTTGAGGTTACCTACGAATCCAGTGAACTTATGATAAAGTTTGTCCTGAGTTTTATTACCTGTTACGATAACTTTGTCAGCGTTGATAATTACTACATAGTCACCCATGTTCTGATTAACAGCGAATGATGGTTTGTTTTTACCACGGAGTACTGAAGCAGCTTTTGCAGCTACGCGTCCGAGTGGTTTGTTTGCAGCGTCAATAACATACCATGTACGTGGCTGAGCGCTTTCGTTAACAAAAATAGTTTTCATTGTATATACCTTAATAATAAAGTTTATCCAGATTTCAAGATTGCATCTTCTTAAAATCCGCCATTAGTGATGAGCATTCACTAAATACATATACGGGGAACATAAATATAACTTTTAAAGGGATTTTGGTCAATACAAACGGTCTGTTTTAAGGGAAAATTCCGTGGTTTTAAGTGGAATTTTACAGATCCGGTTTCAGATCAGTATAGCGTTTTTTCAGGTTCCATCCGGAACAAATTCAATAAAAAAGCCCGGAGTTTGTAAAAATCCGGGCTTTCAAGCAGCATATCTTTCTGCATTTTACAGGTTATTTACCTGTATTTTACAGCTTATTTGTCTGCGTTTTTAGCAGCTTCAAGTTCTTCCTTTTTAGCTTCTTTCTTGTCCTTAATATCAGCCGCACCGATCAAAAGCGAAATCAATCCGATAAATGCAGCCAGAACAGGAGCAAATCCCTTCAAAAACTGAATGACATCTGCCCCCCAGTTCAAATAACCCGGAATTACAGAAAATACAGTAAATGCGATAAAAATAATACCTAAAATGATAGCAGCCATATAATTACTCCTGAACAATATCGTTATTATAAAATAATACCCGTAAAAACTACTTTCGTCAATTAATTAAACCATCTGTGAAAGTGTCAGAAACAGCAGCCGACAGAAGATAATATCTATCCATAAAAATCTATATTTCTATTTTTAGTCATAATTAATATAATTCGGGTCATCATCACTTATCTGATTGTCCCAGTCTTCAATATGGTATTCAATCCATTTTCCATATTTTTCTACTTCGGAAACTGGAATGGCACCAAGTTTTTTTAATTCTTCTGCAATAATTTCTGCATCAGGTTTTTCTGATTCATCAGAAACAGGTTTAAGAAAATCTTCAAAAACCCAGACATAAGGACGAGAATCAGGTTCAAGCATAAAACTATCGCCTCCATATCCTTCAAAAATAATTCTATACCAGCGTCCTGTTTTTCCGTTATACGAAAATTTTTCTACTGTTACAGCATTTGCCTTATATATCTGTCCTTTCAGAATGTTTGAAAGATTTTTAATTTTATAACCGTAATCTGCAAATCGAATTTCAACAGAAGGAGAATTCTCATTATGATTTTCAAAAACAGGTACAGTTTTCAAAGCCTTAAAACTACGGGTATCAGTTAAATAATAATTATCGTCTTCATAAAATAATGTTCCGGCAGGTGGAATACAATAACCTGGATTTTCTTCAATTGCGTAAAGTGATAGATTGCTTTCCGGGTTCATTCTAAATTCATACAAATGTTCAAAAGATGGAGCATAAAATATTTCAATATCATCAACATCATATTCAATGACTTTTTCAGAATCCTTTTCTGTTAAAACAATATAATCATCAGTTCCTGGTAAGGCTGAACTGCGTACCATCTTGAATTTATCAGTATCTTCAATCTGTTCAAGCTGATAGACATCTGAGTCATATCCATGACTATCCACTGTTACGGAAACTGCATACTGACTCACAAACAAAATTTTTTCCTGTCTGCTTTTAAAAGTCATTTTATGTCTGACTGCATTTACTGCATAGCCGCCGAAAATCCAACCTTCAACATTTTCTGTTTTAACATTTAACCATGAAGCGGTAATTCCATCGATTGTTTCGTTATTTCCGATTTGAATAACTTTTGCATATTCTTTCTGCGATAAAAAGCCAGCCTCTTTTGAATCAGAAGAACAGTTTTCTTTGACCTGAACATCCATGACCGGTGAAATATATTCACCCGGATATATTTCACCTTCGCTGATTATTCCACCATTTTCACGAACTGATTCAACTGTATTAATTTCATTCAGATTATCTGTATTTTCATTTATATCTTCAGATTCTGATGTAAAATTATTTTCTGATGACTGTATACCATTATTTTCTGAAGCTGAAGTTACCGTTTTGTTTTTACTGCAGGAAAATAAAGCTGTAAATATCAAGGCAATCAAACATAATCTGATTTTATTTTTCATATCAAAATCTTCCTTACTGAAAAGTAAAAACTCTGTAAAACAAATTTCTATTTACATCACTCTGCTTAAAATCATAAATAAAATTGTTCCGCCAAAGATACTTACCATGCTGTTGTTTTTCCAGAGATGAATTATTACAGTAAATGCAAGTGCGATAAGTTCCGGAAGTCCAAAAGGTCTTGAAAGAAGATTGATGTCTTTTAAACAGTAAATTACAAGAACAGCCATTACCATCGGGGGAATATACTTTTCGATAAACCGTATTATCTGCGGTGGTTCTCTTTTTGAGAAAAGCACAAACGGAAAAGCACGCAGTGCATAAAGAATTGCAGCACTTATAAATGTCCCGATTAAAGCCTGAATCAATGTAAGTTTCATTCTGCACTCCTTTTATTTCCCTTTGCAATTATAAGGCAGACAATTCCGACACAAAGTGCGATGAGAAGAATATTTTCTCCGGGAATCAGATTCAAGCGGGACAGAGCAATGCATAATATTGTCGAACATATTCCGATTACAGGTGGAATAATATCTTTAGATTTTTTAATCTGTTCAATCAAAAGAACTGCAAACAAAGCTGTAAGAGCAAAATCAACTCCTGCAAAATCAAACGGGATCAGAGTTCCGGCGACAGCACCTATAAAACTTCCCAGAATCCAGTACGACTGATCGAGAACAGCCATCGTTCCATAAAAACGTCCGGCATCTTCCCCTTCAGGAAGATCTGTTGAAGTCATAAGAGCATAAGTTTCATCCGTGAGGGCAAAAACAATATAGGGCTTCCATTTTTTTACATCTTTCAATTTATCGATAAGGGAAAGTCCATATACGATGTGACGGATATTTATCAAAAGCTGGGCAACTGCAATCTGTGCAAATGACGCACCTGCTGCAAATAATCCGACAGCAAGATACTGCCCCGCACCTGCATACATGGTGATACTCATGACAGGTGCCATCCACCATGGATAACCTTTTTTAACAAGCATTATTCCAAATGGAATACCGATTGCAATGTAGCCGAAAAATACAGGCAGTGTTATTTTTACAATTTTCCAGAAATTTGAATTTTTCATTTTTTTCTTCTTGTATGTTAAGTTGAATTTATCTCATCAGATTTTAATCTTTTAAATAAACAAGTGCTTCTTTATTTCCTGAAAGATATTCTTCGATTGTTTTTCTGCTCATCGGCTTTCCTCTCAAAAATCCCTGAACAGTCTTACAGTTTAATTCCTGAAGGATTAAAAGCTGATCAACTTTTTCAACTCCTTCGGCAATTGTATCAAGTCCCATCTTTGTTACCATTGAGATAATTGCATTTGTAATATTTTCTGACACGCCGTTTTTTTCAGTAAGTGACTGAATGAACGATTTGTCAATTTTTAAAGTTGTCAGCGGTAAAAGCTGAAGATATCTTAATGAAGAATATCCTGTTCCAAAATCATCAAGAGAGATTCCAAAACCTTTTTCTTTTACTTTATTTAAAACAGCAACTGCATTGTCAGTATCTTTTATCAGAACACCTTCAGTAACTTCAATTTCTACATGAGAAGGATTTACACCTGTATTTTTCACAGCACGTTCAAGCACTTCAAGAAAATCTCCGTTCATCAGCTGAACAGGAGATGCGTTGACAGACATCGTTCCGTGATAGTCATATTTTTCTTCCCAAGTACGCTGACATTCAAATGCAGTATTTAAAACCCATTCACCGAGAGTAAGAATGAATCCGCTTTCTTCTGCAACAGGAATAAAATCCTCAGGAGAAATATTTCCAAGCTCCGGTTCATCCCATCGCAAAAGAGCTTCAAAACCACGGAGAGTATTTGAAGAAATATCAAACTGCGGCTGAAAGAAAAGTTCAAATTCTCCGTTTTCAAAAGATGTCGGCATCTTGTTTTTATACATGACTTTGCGCAGAAAACTTTTCTGCATTTCAGAATTGAACATCATTACGCGGTGTTTTCCGGCTTTCTTTGCTTCATGCATTGCAAGATCAGAAAATTTAATAAGGTCTTCGCGTTCGGTTGTGTTGTCCGGGTAAATCGAAATTCCACCCGAAACATCTATATTTTCATTATTAAAAGCTTCGAGAATTGTATCGCCGATTGTATAAAGGGAATCTGCATGTTCAATATTTTTTGCAACAATAATAAATTCATCACCGCCAAAACGATAGACAGAAATATTATTATGGTCAAATGATTTGAAAATTCTGGCTGCCTTGATAAGAATTAAATCACCAGCCTGCTGACCTTTTGAATCATTTAACGATTTTAAGTTATCAACATCAAAAAAGATAATTCCGAATTTTTCTTTTTTTTCAGCAGCATTCTGAATGATTTTATTGATATCCTTGTAAAACTGAACTCGGTTTGGAAGAGCTGTCAAAGCATCAGTCACAAGTGAAAGTTTGAGTGACTCTGTGTAGCGGACTTTTGCAGTAATATCAGTCAGAGTTGCGACAACAAGTTTATCTTCCGTTGCCTTTACTTCGAGAGAAAACCATGTTTCTCCGTTTGAAGACAAGAAAGTTTCTGCAAACATTTTTCCGGTTAAAACGGCTTCTGCACACATTTCAAACCAGTCCACGTTCTTTGAAAATTTTTCCCTGACATCAGAATATTTCTGTCCTTCATTCAGACTGATGACACTTTTTTTAAATTCCGGATTAAGATATTCAACTTTAAAATCAGAAATTTTATCATTTTCGTAGAGAGGAGAAAGAACAATTAAGGGAATTTTTATAGTATCAATTACTTTCTTAAATATTACTTCAGTCACGGTAAAGGTATTGTATATCATATAGATGAAATTGTCAAAATATGGATAAAATAACCGATATTTATATAGAAGTTTTTATAAATTTTTGAGGTAAAAGTATGAAAAGAGCTGTTTCTTTGATTTTTCTGTTTTTATGTGGAATTTGCATATCTGCACAGTCCTTTCAGTATAAAAATGAAGGTCCTAAAAAATTCCAGTATAAATATAAAAACGGAGATTCATACAGAATTCTGTCTTCTGTAATGGAAGATGTCTACTATAACGGCTACAAACACCACACTTCTGAAATCCTGAACCGTGTAAGCGTTAACATAACCTCTGTAAACGACGGTGAAGAATCTGCCGTTCATAATGGAAAATTTATGACTTCTGAAAAATCAGTTTTAACAGGCTACAACATAAACAAAACTTTTTCTTACGGAGAAGAATATACAAGCATTTTTACACGCGATAAATATGGAGTTTATACAATCAGTGATGAATATTTTATGCCTGTTGTCCGTGATGTTCCTGTTTTTCCTGACAAAGAAATTGAAGTCGGTGAAGAATGGTTTTACCAGGGACACGAAGCACACGATTTAAGAAGAACATTCGATTTAAAAACTCCATATAAAGTTCCATTTAACGCACATTACAAATACCTCGGAGTCACAACTCAAAATGAAAAAAAACTTGATGTCTTTCAGATTTACTACGAACTTTCATTTACAGTAAAGTCAAAAAGTTTAAATACCGCAGATGAAAATCCAGAAACTACAACAGGATTTTCAAGCCAGCTTATTTTCTGGGACAATGAAAAAGGAGCTATCGATAATTATCGTGAAAGTTTCAAAATAGAAATCATTACAAACATGGGAAATGTCTTAACTTTTTCAGGAACTGCTCATGCCGAAGTTACGGATTTTATAAGAACTGCAACTCAGGAAAATATTGATGAAGTAACAAAAAAAATTGAAGACCTCGGACTTGAGAATGTAAATGTTACAGCAACAGATAAAGGTCTTACTCTGTCAATTGAAAACATTCAGTTTGAACCGGACTCTGATATTTTACGGAATTCTGAAAAAGCTAAACTCGATAAACTGTCTGACATCTTGAAGAACTATCCAAAAAACGATCTTCTTGTTACAGGACACTGCGCTCTTCGCGGAACTTTAGAAAGCCGGCAGCAGCTCAGTGAACAGAGAGCGTCTGCAGTTGCCGATTATCTCATCAAAATCGGAGTTAAAGACAAGTATCACATCTTTACAAAAGGCCGTGGTGCAGAAGTTCCTGTAGCGACAAATGCCACAGAAGAAGGCAGAAGTAAAAACAGACGTGTTGAAATTACAATTCTCGAAGAGTAATCTGGCACATTATCGGAAGATGATCTGAATAACCTGTATTCGGTGAAATTTTATATTTGTCCGGAATTCCGTCGTCTGTCAAAAGCTCCGGAAAATCAAGTACTTCAAAATGTTCAATTACATCTGGCGATGTACAGAAAAAATGATCAATTCTTTCCCAGTCACCGCTAAAATAATATGATCCTATTTCACTTTCATCATAATCCCACGGAGAATATATTTCCAGAGTCTTATTTTTTTCTCTCTCGAAACTTGTTAAAAAAATATTCTCCATTTCATTACGGTTAAATTCTCTGATGTCCTGATTAAAATCACCTACCGCAATAAAAATATCAGAAGAATATTCATTTTTAGAAAAACATAAATCACTTAAAAGGCATTCCTGCCATCGTCTCCATTTTTTAGTAGTTTCTTCATCGCCAGATTTTGACTTCCAGTGATTTACAAACATGTGAACATTTCTGTCATGTGGCCTTATTGTAAGTTCCATTATCGGCCGCATGGAAGGTTTCTCTTCGGATTCTGTTCTTATATCAAGTGAATGAAACCTTACATCTGAAATTTTATATCTTGATAAAACTCCAAGACCGATGCTCGATCCGTCATCTTTTTCAAAAGCAGCATATTGATAAACTTTTCCCGGCTGCCATACTTTATGACTCAACCTGTTTGAAATATCATAAAGAATTTTTTCATTTTCAATTTCTTCCATTACAAAAACATCTGAATCTGTTTTCTCAATCATATCACACAGCTTATCAAGCCTGCTTTCATAACGTTCTAAATTCCATTTTGAATTTTTATTTGTAAATTCAGAATATTCTGTTCCATCATTATTTCCATCAAAAAAAGTCTGAACATTCCAGTTTGTAACTGTAATCGAATCTTTATTTGAAAAATCCAGAATATCAGCACACGAAAAGAAAAATATAAATGGAATTTGCAATACTGCGATTTTGACAGATAATTTAATTTTTTTAATCATAAAAAAAAGCCTCCATACATATAGTACGAAAGCTTTTAAAAAAAATATCAAATATCAGTTTTTTTTATACATTAAATTTAAAGAACAGTACATCGCCGTCCTGAACGACATATTCTTTTCCTTCAACGCGGTATTTTCCTGCAGCTTTGATTCCGGCTTCATCTCCGTACTGATGAAGGTCATCGATTGAATATGCTTCTGCCTTGATGAATCCTTTTTCAAAGTCAGTATGGATTACGCCTGCTGCCTGTGGAGCTTTGTCACCTTTTGTGATTGTCCAAGCGCGGCATTCGTCCTGTCCGCCTGTGAAGAATGTTGCAAGTCCCATGAGGTTATATGTTTTTCTTGCAAGAACATTGAGACCAGATTCTGTAAGTCCAACGCTGTCCATAAATTCTTTTCTGTCTGCATCATCTGTGATGTCAGCAAGATCAGATTCAAACTTACCACAGATTACTACAACTTCTGAATGTTCTGACTCTGCAATTTTTTTAACCTGTTCAACATATTTGTTTGTTCCGTCTGCGATTGTGTCTTCGTCGATGTTGCATACATAAAGAAGAGGTTTCATTGTAAGAAGGAACATATCTTTAACGGCAATTTTTTCATCATCTGTTAAATCTGCAAGACGTGCACCTTTTCCGTCTTCGAGAAGAGGTTTGATTTTTTCTACGGCTGTTGTCCATGCCTTTAATTTTTTCTCTTCTTCTTTTCCGAGTGCGCGGATTGATTTAGTTACTTTTTCCTGACGCTTTCGGATTGTTTCGAGATCGGCAAGTGCAAGTTCCATATTAATAGTTAAAATATCGCTTTCTGGATCAATTCCTGCTTCTACTTTTGCATCATCACGGACATGCATGATGTCGGGATTGTCAAAACAGCGTACAACATGAGCAATTACAGAACATTCACGGATGTTTGCAAGAAACTGATTTCCAAGTCCTTCACCCTGAGAAGCACCCTTAATGAGACCTGCAATATCAACAAACTTTACAGTTGCCGGAGTTTTCTTTTTTGGCTGAAATACACTCGCAATAAAATCAAGTCTTTCATCCGGAAGATCAACGATTCCGATATTAGGATCAATTGTACAAAACGGAAAGTTTTCTGCCTGAGCAGGTGCTTTTGTTAAAGCTGAAAATATTGTTGATTTTCCGACATTTGGTAATCCTACGATTCCACATTCTAATGACATATTTTTTCCTCTTATTTGCGTTTACAAAAAAGTAAAGCAATCTATCTGATTTTGAAAAATAATCCAACAAATGCTGTTGTAACAAGAAGCTGAATTATTAAAAATTTAATTACTACCTGAGTTGCTGACCATCCGCGAGATTTTCTCATATGATCATGAAGCGGAAGACATAAGCTTGTAAAAATACTGATTTTGAAAAATCTTTTAAGTGCAATTTTTACAAGTCCGAGTCCGCCGTTAATTAAAACAATTGAAGATGTTGCGAGAATGATGAAAGGATTTCCAGTTACCATTACAGAAGCTCCGATAAAAAATCCAAGCGCACGGCTTCCGGCATCTCCCATCATTACTTTACTTGGAAAAGCGTTGTGCCACAAATATCCCATTAAAACTCCGGCCATCGCAAATGAAATTACACCCCATGATGCGCCTGCTGATAAATGTGGAACTAATAAGTACGCAGCCAGATCTTTATGTCCGAGTACAAAATAGAAAAGACATCCAAGTGTGATAAGTGCAACGAGAATGAGCATGCTCGAAAGACCATCAACTCCGTCAGTACAGTTTGTACAGTTAATTGAAGCCCAGAGCAATATAGTTCCAATAATAACATAAAGCCAGCACGGAACAGCAACAGAATTTGTCAGAAACGGAAGCCAGAAATATGTTTTTCCATCAGCTTTTCTCAAAAAATAATAGAGAGCAAAAGATGCTGCAAGACAGATAATCAAATCGAGCGCACCTTTCAAATATTCACCCCAGCTTTTTGTACTGCGGTCATCAAGATAACCTGTGAGCATTGAAAGCCATGTAAGAACAACAATGCTGCCCTGAAGCGGTGTCAATGGAACGCATAAAAGACAAATCAAAACAAATAATGTAATGAAAACACTTCCAGCTCCAGTAGGCTTTCCTTTTGCTTCTGCGCCGTGTTCTGTAAACTCACGGCCTCTGTCATGCGGAAGTTTATCATAAAATTTTGGTACAAGCTTAACGGCAAGAAAAAATCCAATATATAAAGCAATTACGATTAAAACTGTATAAGACTGTAACAGACGAGCCGGTCCAAAATTTTCCTGAAGCAGGCTACCTAAAAAATAAAGCACAAAAATGCCCCCAAAACGATTTTATCTTTATCATTTCAGTTTATCAAAAAAATAAAATCCGTTCAATTACTTATTTTTAACACAAAAAACGCTATTTTACTTCTGAATTTTCAGTTTCTTCAAACTTTTCAAGTCTGTTGACAACTACCTGAACAGAATCTATGAGATCACGGAGAATCAATAATTTTTCATTTACATTTACTTTATAGAAGATTTGTGTCCCGATTTTATCAGGATAGATGATTTCTGCATCTTTTAAGATTTTAAGGTGATGTGAAATCGCAGGACGCGAAAGCTTTGATTTTGCAGTAAGATTAGTTACATTCATTCCATTCTTTCCTGCATCAATTATATCAAGAACAAGCTGCTGCCGGTATTTATCAGCAAGTGCTATAAAAAGCGGGGTACAAATATTAAACGTTTTTAAAAAATGCAGCATTTGTTCTTTTTCAATCATAAAATTCAGAATAAATGACTTCTAATTTTTTGTCAAATATTTTATGTGGAATTTCTTGACTTTTGTCACAAGTATTATTATATTCCACTTTATAACTGTTTATTGGTTTAATTATTTAAACCTTTAAACTAATAACAAAGGAATGCCGTTTCAGGTAGTTCCACTAAAACAAAGAGGGATTTATGAAAAGAAGCTTTTCAAAATCATTTTTCAAACACCCATGGATTATAATAGCGGTTTGCGTGGTGCTAACCGGGGTCATGGGCTGGTGTATCAAAGGCATCGGCATGGATAATTCCATCCGCCAGTTTTTGCCGCAAAAGGACGACTCGTACATAAGGCTTACAAAAACCGAAGACGAGTTCGGAAGCATGATTGTAATCGGCGTAAGTCTTGAAGCTAAAGACGGTACGATTCTTACTCCGGAATACATCGATGTTACAAAAAAAATCACAGACAGGGTTTTAAATCTTGATCAGATTGAAGGCGTAGACTCACTCACCCACATCGATTATGTCTGTGAATCAGACGGTTCAATTTCTGCATCTCAGCTTATTCCTGAAACTTATACAGGAAGTCCTGAAGACATTAATCAGCTAAAGATGCGTCTTTCTGAATGGAGCGATATGTACAACAGAGTCATCGTAAATGATGACTATACTGCAACTCAGATGCAGATTACAGTTCATACTTTGGCTCCAGATGAAATTAAAGAACAGACAATTACGGATGCTGAACGACAGCAGAAAATTCTTGAAAATGTCCGAGCTGTTGTTACAGAAGAAACTCAGGGACACAATCTGGAATTTAAAATTTTCGGAGATCCAGTTGTTGCAGAAAGTGCACGCGCTTTTATGATTTCGGATCTTGAAGCTCTTATTCCGCTCGTAATCGTTGTCGTTCTTCTTTCTCTCTTCTTTAGTTTTAAAACTTTAGATGGAACTTTATTGCCGCTCATCACTGTCGTAATGGCAACTGCATGGACAATGGGATTGATGGCAGTTCTTGGTGTAACTTTCACTTTGGTTTCAAGCGTAATTCCAGTTGCTCTTATCGCAGTTGGTTCCGCATACGGAATTCATGTTTTAACTCATTACTATGTTGGATTGAAAGCTGTCGACGGAGAAATTACAAAAGAAAAATATCACGAAGCTGTTTTTGCAGGTCTTAAAGAAGTTATGACTGCAGTATTGCTTGCTGGTGTAACAACTGTCGTGGGATTTATTTCTCTCGTATCAAGTCCGATTGAACCGCTTCACAGTTTTGCAATATTTACAGCTGTCGGAGTTGCAATTTCACTTTTACTTGCAATTACATTTATTCCTGCAGTTTTGCTTTGCAAAGATGTTTCAAAAGTTAAGACAAGCAAAACAAGAATGGATAGACTTACTGAAAAAGCGAAAGCAACAATCGAAAGAACTAAACTCAAAAAAGACGGCGGAAACACACTCTATCAGATTTATCATTTCTTCTGTGGTTCAAAATCACGCTTGATAATTTTTACTTGTGCAATCATCGGACTTTCTATAGTCGGACTTCGTCTGCTTCACATCGATACAGCACTTGTAAATTATTTTCCACAAAATTGCAAACTCAGACAGGATATTGACTATGTAGACAGACAGTTTGCAGGAACAAATTCAGTTTACTTCACAGTTTCAGGTCAAGAAAAAGGCGATCTTACAAAACCAGAAATATTAAAAGCAGTTGATGACATGCAGGAATATTTAAAAGAAAATTTTTCTGGAATCGGAAAAATTATTTCTTACACTGATTTCATTAAACGCATTAATCAGGTCTGGCATGTTCCATCAGAGAATAATTTAAATGGAAGTAACAGCGATGCGATTTCTGTTTCTGCTGATGATGGATTTAATTCTGGATTTGATGACTGGTCGGCTTTTGGAGATGAAAGTTTTGGATTTGAAGATTCTTTTGAAGAGTTTGGTTTCGAAAATGATGATTCATCTTCAAATACAGTTGAGAAAGTGACTGTTGTTGAAAAAACTGACTGGGTTGATCCTAACATTTCATATTCTGAAAATTTGAAAAAAACTATGACAACCCAGGAAGCTCTTGATATGCTCGCTGCAGCATACGCAGATGCCGGCGGAAAATACGCAACTGTTGAAGACATCGTTACAGAACTTGAAAAACAGTTTAATTACAACGGAATGGCTTATTACGAAATTCCATACGATACAGAAAAATATCCTGTTGCAACACGCGAAGAACTTTCTGGAGTTGTACAGGGATATTTAACTTTACTTTCTGGATCTCTCGACAGATTTGTTGACGATGAAATGAATCCAAAGACAATGCGAATTACATGTCAACTCAGAAATCATTCTACTCAGGAAACTGGAGACATTATCAAAGCTGCACAGGATTATGCAAAACTTCACTTTCCTGAAGGATATACAATTGAGGCAACTGGCGCTGGTGAAATGGAATATACAATGACAAAGATGATTGTTTCAAGTCAGATTCAGAGTCTTTTGATTTCGCTTGTTGCAGTTTTCATCATCATTACAATTGCATTCAAATCTGGATGGGCAGGACTTTTGGGAGCTGTTCCACTTGCACTGACAATTTTACTCAACTATATGATCATGGGATTTGCAGGAATCAATCTCGATCTTGTAACAAGCATCATTGCATCTGTTGCAGTCGGAGTTGGAATCGATTACACAATTCACTTTTTGGAAACATACAAAGAAGAAAGAAAGCATTCTGACAATCTTGAAGAAGTCACAAGAAATACTTTCAAAAAATCTGGCAGTGGTATTGTTACAAATGCAATCGCCGTTGGATTTGGATTCTTAGTTTTGTGTTTTTCTAAATTTGTTGTACTTCGTTTTATCGGTGTACTCGTTGCAATCGTAATGTTTACTTCAAGTTTCTTAGCAATGACAATCATTCCAGGAATCTTAAATGAATTTGAACCAAAATTCATCAGAAAATAATTAAGGAGAATTATATGAAATTAACAAAATCAATTGCTGCTTTTGCAGTTTGTGGAATTTTTATGGCTGGTGCTTTTGCAGATGCAAAGGGAACAGAAATTATGAATAAAGTCGCAAACTTTAAAGAACCAAAATTTTCTCAGTCGATGATTGTAATGACTCTCAAAGATAAAAACGGTTCTGAAGAAAAACGCCAGGTTATCGAATACGGAAAAGAAGCTGACGGAAAAACTTATGTTGTAATGGATTTTAAGGGACCTGCTTCTGTAAAAGACACTCGCTTTTTACAGATTACAAATGACAACGGACCAGATGACAAATGGATTTATCTTCCGTCATTAAAATCTGTTCGACGCGTGAACTCGAGCGAAGGTTCAAAATCATTCATGGGCACAGATGCTACTTACGATGATCTTTCAACACGAGATGTTTCAGAAGATGAACATCAGTATATAAAAGATGAAACAATCAAAGTTGAAAACGGAACAGCATACGATTGTCATGTAATTAAAGAAATTCCACTTAACAAAGCCGGAACTCAGTACAGCTACAGAATGGTTTGGGTTGATAAAAAAACAATGTACCCTGTTCACACAGAAATGTTTGACAAAAACGGGAAACTTATTAAAGTTCTGGAAGTTTTAAAAATCACTCCACAAAATGGATATGATATTCCGATGGAAAACTGTCTTAAAAATGTACAGACTGGACATTCCACTACTTTAACAGTTTTAAAAGTTGCTGTAGACCAGCCGATTCCAGACAGAGTATTCACACAAAACTTTTTAACAACAGGAAAATAAAAAAAATGAAAAATTTTTCTTCAAAACATTTATTTATATTAACTGCCAGTGCGGTATTATTAAGTTCCACTTTAAGCGCACAGACATTTGAGGACTTCGGAGATTTTGGAACGGACTTCGGTGGAGAAACAAAGCAAGGTGTCACAGTTTCAGGACGTGCAAGTCTTGAAACAAGAGCATATTGTGATACCGACACAAGTGATAAAGTTGAAATGCAGGCAATTCCAGATGCCCGTCTTGGATTTTCTTTCAACGGGAAACAGTCTGATGTAAATGTTGTTGTTCATCTTGATGAATATACGATTAAGAATCATCCAATCGATGTTCTTGATGAAGCAACACTCAGAGGATACTTTGGAAATTTTCAAATTGAAGCTGGCATTATGAAAATTGTCTGGGGAAAAGGTGATAAAAATCATGTCATTGATAATTTTAATGCAGATGACTATCATGATTTTGTCATTCCTGATTACATCGATCGTCGCGTTTCAACACCAATGATAAGAGCAAAATATAATTTCCCTGTGAACAATCTTTGTCTTGAAGGTGTTTACACACCTTTCTTACCTGTAGACAGATTCGCTGTGAATGGAAAATGGGTTCCTGGTCAGGTAACACAACTTAAATCTTTGATCACTTCAAATGCATCAAATGCTGTAGTAACTGCCGCATATAAAGCAAAGATGGACAACAGCTCAACTGCACCACTGACAACCGCTGCATATCTTACTGCATTAACTCAGGCAAACAATCTTAATTCAAACCAGGACATAATTTATCCTGATATGAAAACTTTGAAATACGGACAATATGGTGGTCGCCTGACAGGAACTTTCGGACCTATTGATTTGGGTATCAGTTATTACAATGGTTACTACAAACAGCCTTCTGTAAATGCAGCAAAAATGTCTTCATATCTGACAAAGTATCTTTCGGAAGCTTCAATTTCTGAAGATGAAAAGTTTTTGGCATACGATAAAAAACAAACATTCGGAATTGAAGCCGCAGCAGCAATCTGGCATTTTAACATTCGTGGTGAAGCATGTTACAATTTAACAGAAGACATCGAAGGAACAAATCCATGGATTCATAATAATTCGATCGCATGGCTTGGAGGATTTGATATTGATCTTCCATTCTGGAATATGAATTTGAATATTCAAGAAACAGGTACATACATCTTAAACCGCGATAAAATCAGAAATAATATTACAGACATTGAAAAATCTAAGAATAATAATTACGCAGAAAATAAACTTATTGCAAACATTTCAACTTCATTTGTAAATGATAAACTTGTTCCAGAAGTTACATTTATCTGGGTAATCGAAAATAATGATTTTGTTATTCTCCCTAAAATTACTTACAGCATTTCTGATGGACTTTCTTTGTACGCAAGTGGAATGTATATTACCAGCACAGAAGAAGCAAGCCAGTTCTACTCATGGAGAAATAATAGTTTTGTTTCACTCGGAGCAACATATAGATTTTAAGCACTATACATAAATTAAGATTAATTTTAACAAAAAAATTATTTTATCTTAACTTTTGATTAAAAAATTAATAACTATTCGTATTATATCTATGTAATTGATTTGACTAAAAAAGAATAGAAAAGATTTCCCTCCTTTTCCGATTGATCACGCATCGTGGTCAGTCGGATTTTTTTTTGAGGAACTTATGAAAAAAATATTACTTTTTTTTAGTTTTACAATACTTTTATCCAGTTGTAATAACATTCAAAAAGCTCAGGCATTTTATCTGGATGCTGTAAAAGAATATAAAGAACAGAATTTTGAGCAGGCTTTATTACTCATTAATAAAACACTTTATTTCAAACCAGATTTTTATCAGGCAAAGTTTTTAAAAGGAAAAATCCTTTTTTATTCAAAAGACTATTCAGCTTCAATCGATATTTTTCAAAAACTTACAAAAATACAAAAAGAAAATTTCGATTGTAAATTCTGGCTTTTACGATGTTACATTTTCAATTCTGAACTTGATAAAGCAAAAATCTATTTAAAAGAACTGATAAGAACCAACACAGAAGACTGGAGATTATATTACTATCGTGCATTAATTGCAAAACAACAGAACAATTTTGAAGATTATTTTTCAAATTTAAATACTGCAGATACATTCATAAAAGATTCTTCAGTTGTCTATCTTGATCTGGCATTATTCTGGCAGGAACTCGGCCTGCAGGAAAGAAGCACTTTATGTTTTTCAAAAGCAGAAATGTTAAATACCAGATATCTGGAATAAAAAAACAAGGAGTTAAAACAATGAAAAATATGTTATTTATATTTTTATCTATCTGTATAATTTTTTTTCCTTCATGCACATTATCAAAGCAGGAATCAGAATATAATAATGATTTTTTAATTAATAATTCAATATTAGTTCCAGGGAAAATAAATGTAACAATAAATCAGGCGGATGATAAAGAACTCAAAACAGAACTGTTCCAGATTCTGTCTGTAAAATTGAACAGTTTTAATAAAACAAAAGAACATAACGATAATATACTTTCTGTCAACATCTCAATTATTGAACGGACATCTATCGAAAATTTTGAAACTGTTTATTCTGATTTTATCTATTGCTGTATAACTGATTCAATTGACAATACTGTTTATGAAAATTATCAAAAGTCTGCATCAAAACATTCTGTTACTTCAGGAAACAAAGTAAATAAATATATTTCCACACTTTTTAACGAGCTGAATAAAATTCAGATGGGAAAAATACAATGAAAAAAAATTTCTATATTCTTCTATTTTTCCTTTTTAACTGTTTCACAATTGCTGCAGAAATATATCTTAATGATGCTGATACCGCAATTTCATTAGGTCTTGCAAACTCAAAACTGTTAAATGAAAAACAAAAAAGTTCGCTTCTCCAGATGAAAAAATCAAAATATTCAATATTACCTTTTTTACCACGGTTCAGCTGCGGCTGGAATGAACACAATCAGATTATAAAACAGCAGCCGGACACCAGACACAAATCAATTGAATTTTCAGTCTCGCAGCTTCTTTTTGATAATGGAAAAACATATTTAACATATTCCATAAATACTTATATTTCTTTTCTTTCTTATCTCGAAACTCAAAAAGAGATAAGAGAATATGCTCTTTCAATCCTTGAAACATATTACAACCTTATTTTAAAAAATATGATGATAAAAATTAAATCTGAATTTCTTGAAAATACAAAAAATGAACTCGAAATTATTGAATATAAATATAATTCAGGACTTGCACTTAAAACAGATTTACTTGAATTTCAGATATCCTGTAAAGAACTTTCAAATGAACTTATAAAACTTAATCAGGAAAAACATACTTTATATTCAGATTTGAAATTTTTATTAAACTTAAATGAAGAAACTAAAATCATCCTCCCCGAATCAGTTAATGAATTTTATTTTCCAACAGATCCTCTTACGCCAATGCTTTCTCAATATAAAAGAAAAATAACAGAAGCAAGTCTTGAAATAAAACAGGCGGAAGCTGATTTTGAATATCAGAAAAAACAATACAAAATTTCAAGACAAAATTTTCTTCCGGATATTTCACTCGAAGGAATTATTTCATTTTCAGGATCAGATTATCCTTTGACTCAGCCGGATTACTCTTTAAAACTTGTATTTTCATTTTCAAATTTGCCGTTTTTACCTTTTCAACATAATTCACTTTCAGAACTATCTAACAATAAAAAATACAGTTTTACAAATTCAACAAGCGCAACACTTTCACCAGATGCAACCTATTTTACTCAACGGAAAATTCAACAAAGCAATCTGAATCAAAGCAGGATTTCACTCGAAAAACTGATAAATCAGACAAAAAACACAATCACAGAATTAATCAACACACATGACAACCTGATTGAATATATTTCACTTTTAAAAGAAACACAAAAAATAAAAGAAGAAAAAATAAAAATCAGTGAATATGAATTTGAAAACGGACTTATCAAAACAAACGATTATCTTAAAGAAAAAAACGAATATTCTGAATACAGACAAAAATTAATTTCTTCACAAATAGAATTAATTTCACTTCAAAAAAAAATCCAGATTTTAATCAACTAAAGGAGTAAGACTTTGAAAAAAATTTACATTATCATTTTATCTGTAATACTTTTATCAATAACTACAATACTATTAATAAACAGCAGAATACACATTTCTAAAAATGATATAACAGAAGAAATAAGCGTTAAAACCTGCCACCCGGAATTTGAAAATATTTATTCAGATATTGAATCGTTCGGAACTGTAATATACAAAACTAAAACCGATGTTACAAATCTTGTTCCGGGAAATGTAATTTCAAAAAATGTAAAAGAAGGTGATTATGTTTATAAAAATGACATACTTTACAAATTAAAAAACACAGAACTTGAAATTGAATATATTCAGAATCAAAACCGGTTAAATTCAAGTAAAGCAAATCTTGAATTATTTGAAGCAAGACTTTATGAAAAAGAAAAAGAAGCAAAATCTCAGCTGATAAAGATTTCAAATCTTAAAGACCAGATAAAAATTACAGAAAAAAACATTTCTCTTGCACATGAAAATCTGGAGAACAAAAAAGCACTTCATCAACTTGGTGGAATTACAACACAGGAAATCAAAGAATCACAAAATCAATTTGATTCACTGCAGACAGAACTTGAGATTCAGAAACGAGAACTTAATATAACTGAAATGGGATTTTCAAAACAAGATCTAATCAGTTCCGGAATAATTCCATCAGACGATGAACAGCTCTTTTACAATCAGCTGATTGAACTCAATACAAAAACAAGCCGTGCAGATCTTACTGTCGCACAAGCGGAATATGAAAATTCAAAAGTCAGTCTTGAATTAACAGAAAAACTTCTTGAAGATCTGATAATAAGAGCTCCTGTAAATGGAGTAATCGGAAATGTAAATTTTGAAAACGGTGAATATATTAAGCAGAATGAAAATGTATTGACCATTATGGATATATCAACTTGCGTAGCGGCATTAAATATTCAGGAAGGTAATATCTATAATATTTCTGTAGGAAATCGTGTAAAACTTGAAATTCCGGCAGCGCAAAAAACAATAGAAACATTTATAACTGATATTTCTCCAGTCGCAGATACAGCAACAGGAAACTTTTTTGTAAAAGCAGATTTCTGCAATAAAGAACATTTAATAAAACCCGGCATGTTTCTTAAATGTTCTATCGCAAATAACTTTCATACAAAATATCTTAAGATTCCTGAAACTGCTTTAATTAACACGACTGAAAAAAATGCAAACTGTTTTATCGTAAAAAACAAAATGGCATTTATGCAAAAAGTAAAAATTGCATTCATACGAAACGGTTTTGCATTCATAAACTCAGGACTCACAGATGAATATCAGATAATCAATAACCCACCTAAAAATATCAAGGATGGCACATATGTTAAAGTTCTATAAAATGCTTAATATAAAAACCATTCTTTTTTTATTAACTGTATTTATTTTCGAACTATCATGCAGTTTAATTACTTTTGAAGATTTAACTTTTTTTTCAAATATTTCAGACAATCAGAATTATTTTTATGAAAACTCAATCATTGTAAATTTTTCTTCAGAAATGAATAATGATAAAACAGAAAAGATAATATTTCTTAAAGAAAATTCAAATATAATCAACACATCATTTAAATGGAACGGAAAATGCTGCGAAATCATTCCGGAATCAGCTTTAACGAAAGGAAAACAATATTCATTTGTAATTTCCGGACAGGCAGTAACAAAAGACAACAAACATTTTGATATAAAATATGAAAGAACTTTTATTTATGGAATTAAAGACGACCTTTTTACATTAACTGAATATTCAAATCCGGATATTCTTAATTCAGATCAAACTTTATCTTTAAAATTTTCAAAACAAATTGATATTTCAAGTTTTGAAAACAGTTTTACAATAAGTCCAAACATTAAATTAAAAAAAACTTATTCTGAAAATCTTTATGAAATTAAACTTACTCCAGAACAAGGCTGGCCCGTAAACACATATTTTATCTGGTCAATCGAAAAATTACATTCTAAAGATGAATATGAACTTTGCAAAAAATACTCAGACACATTCTTTACTTTTCATGACTATATACAGCCAAAATTGATTTTTTCAAACCTCAATAACATAAAAATTACAGATAACCTTTTTTTCTCTTTTAACAAAAAAATGGATTTAAAATCATTTGAAAACAACTTTTCCATTTCTCCTTATATAAACGGATATTTTTCACAAAACGAAAATGACATAATTTTTCATCCTGAAAACAATTTTGAAATTGGTAAAAATTATTCAATTATAATATCTTCAAAAACTTGCGATGAAAATTCCATTCCGATTTATCAGGAAATTAAAAAAACTTTCAAACCGGTTAATCATTTTCTAAAAATTACATCAGTTTCAATTAATGAAAATCTTAATCTTCCATTCAATCAAAACCAGATTACGAAAATTAATTTTTCACAGACACAAACAGCCTTTATCGAAATAATTTTTTCAAATTCAATAAACAAAAAAAATATAACCAGTGCAGAAAAAGCAATTACACTTCAGCCTGTATTTCCAACAGAAACAAGTTTTCCAAAACTTACAAATGTAAAATGGAACCAAGAAAGAAACAAAGTCATTCTTACTTATTCGAATATGATTAATACAGACATTCTTTATAAATTAACAGTTAATTCTTCAAAGAACTATTTTCAAACAGAAGAAAATGAATATATGGAGGAAAATTTATGCATTTATTTTTTAACAGAATAATTTTTTTCTTAGAATTAATTTATCTGATTTTTGCAATTTCATGTACTTCATATTTTATTTCAGATTTTACAATTAAAGCATATTCTTTCGATGACGACTGTATTACAATTCAATTCTCATCTTCTCCAGATTTATCTTCCTGTAAAAAATCAATTTCTGTTACTAAAGACGGCTATTCTGAATATTTTACAGTTTACCAGCAGGATGATTCAATTAAAATCTATCCGATAGCAAAAATTGAACAGAACCATAACTATTGCGTAACTATTTCAACAGATACGGAAAATTCAGAAGGTAAAAATTTAAATTCAATATTTAAATGGAATTTCACGACAAAACAAGATTTTGAAAAACTTCAGATACTAAAATATGAAACCATGACAACGGGGATTGTTTTTGAATTTAACAAAAAGATTAATCCTGCTTCTTTTTCAAATTCCTTTTCAATAAATCCATCTGTAAAAAATATGATTTATTTTCAGAATGAAAATACAAAAGCGTCTGTCATATTTCTGGAACCTCAAAAAACAAATGAAAGATATTTCATAAAAATCTCATCTGGTTTTAATGATATTTACAACAACAAATTAGAAAAAGATTTCACTTATTCTTATTTATTCAACAGCATAAATGAAAATACAACTTATAAAGTTTATAACATTTTTGAATCAGAAAATCATGAAATATCATGTAATGTATTAAATGAAAACATTTTAAATAAATCTTCATTTAAGATAAAATTTTCAAACGTAATAAAAGCCGATTACATTAATTCCGCCATTAAATTTACGCCACCGATTGATTTTACAATTAATAAGGACATTGAAAATCTCCGGGAACTGACTCTCACTCTTAATGAGATTCCAGATTCACAAACTGAATACATTTTATCAATTAAAAATGATATTCAGGATATTAACAACAATCCACTCAAAGAATCCGAATTTCATCTTGTATTCAACAATTCAAAAAACAGACAGATTTATTTTGAAACACTTTATATTCAAACTGAAAACGAAACACTTGAAGTTTCCGAAGATAAAAATTATCAGACCCTTGTTTTATCCCCTGGGGTATATCCGATTAACGAAAACAACACAGAAAAGAATATAGATTTCTTTTTTATATTTACAATTTCTAAAGATGCCGAACAGATTGATTATATTTCAGCTGTAGAAAATATAGCATTTTCACAAACGTTAAACTGTATTGAATTAAAACCTGTTAAAGTAAAAATTATTAAAAACCAGGAATTCATTCAGAATTACAGTTCTTACATTCCAGTCAATTTACAGAATTCCAATTTTAATGAATTTAATTTCTGCGCAGTGAAAATTACATGTTCTGCAACCAATAAAAACCAGACTGGGCTAATCAATATTTTAATAGACAAAAATCTTAAAGATAATATTCAAAACTCATTAAACGGAAAAACATCAATTTCAATAAATAAAAGGTAATTATGAATAAATTAACATCTTTTTCTATCAAGCATCCTGTTTCAATATTAATGTATACTCTTCTTTTAATTCTTCTGGGACTTCTGTCTTTATTTACAATAAAAATGGATTATCTACCGTATATAAGTGACCGTACAATTCTGATTTCTACTGTCTACGAAGGCTTACCTGCATCACAAATGAAAGAACTTATCACAATTCCAGAAGAAGATTTTTTAAGTTCCATCAAAGGTATCAAAAACATTTCTTCCGTGACAAGAGATTCGCTTTCTTTTATAAAAATCGAATTTCAATATCAAACAGAAATAAACAGCGCATTACTCGAAGTAAGACAGTCAATCGATCAGTTTTATCAAAGGCTGCCTGAAAAAGCTTCAAAACCAAAAGCTGAAATATTTTCCACCGAAAAAAACTATCTTCTGACCATTGCAGTCATTCCTCCGAAAAGTGAACTTGCAAATTCCAGATACCTGCTTGAAAAACAAATAAAACATGATCTGCAGAAAATTAATGGATGTGGAAAAATTGAAATAACAGGAGGCTTAGAAAAACAGATTACCTTTGAAACAGATTTAAAATTATTGAACAGCAGGAATATTACTATAGAAAAAATTGCAGAGTCTATTGAAAATACAAATTATGAATACCCCGCCGGGACAATCCGAGATTCAGAAAATGAATACATTTTAAAAACTTCAAATCTTTTTACAGAACCAGAAGAAATCCTTCAGACACAGATAATTACCGGCAATGATATTTTAACCTTAAAAGATCTTGGAACTGTTAAAAATGATTATAAACAAAAAGAAAGTTTCTGCTTATTAAATAATATGGAATGCATAGAAATTGAAATTTCAAAAAAATCAGATGCAAGTCCTGTAACACTTTCATCTGATATTAAAAAATATATCACAAATATAAAAAACAAATATCCTGACTACCATTTTATAATTACAGATGACACTTCAATTGAAATTAAAAACAATATAATTCTTGTCTATCTTTCTGCAATTTCAGGAACTATAATCTGTTTTTTACTGATTACATTCTTTTTCAAAAACATGATCATCGCACTCATCATTTCTTCTGTTATTCCACTTTGCATTTTATTTTCAATTTCAATTCTTAAAATAACAGGTAAAAATATAAACCTTTTTTCTCTTTCAGGAATTGCCATTTCGTTAGGAATGATAATAGATCCTGCTTCAATTTTTATTCAAAAACTAATTCAATCTTATAATCTTACCCGAAAAACATCATTCGATAATTTACTGTTATCATCTTCGCAAAAAATACAAAAATCAAACCTTGGATCTTCTATAACTACAATAATTGTTTTCTTTCCGCTCTTTCTTCTACCTGGAATTCTCGGAGAATTATTCTGTGATTTATCAATTTCAATTATTTCATCCATAATATTTTCCTATACACTTTCAATAACTTACATTCCTGCCATATCCAAGCTTTTTCTTTCAAATCAGTTATACAAAATCAAACAATCAAAATTTCTTAACAAAATCAATATCTATTACAAAGACTTTATTACCAGAAATATAAACAACCCTAAGATTATAAAACTTTTATTCACAATTTCTTTTTCTGTTCTTTTCCTATCTTGTTTTTTAATAAAAAAAGAAATTACTCCTAAAAATTATTCACCGGAAATTATATTTTCAATTGAATATCCGGAAAACAATTCAATTAATTACATTCAGTCAGAAACAGAATCCCTTGTATCCGAACTGCTAAAAGATTTTCCGAATGCAAACATTTACACAAAGGCAGGAATTGATTCAAAAAATTTCTATAAACTTTCTGATTATTTAAATACTACAAATGATGTATTTTATACAATTTCAAAAATATCAAAAAAACAAAAAAATGAAATTATAAAAAAACTGGAATCATCAGACCTTCCAATTTCTATACAAAACAAAAGGGACATAGTTTCTAAAGCTTTGAATATCAAACACTCTTATCTGATTCAAAACTTTTCAAATATTCAATCAAATTTATATAATTTTAAACCGGATTATAAAACAAACGAAACAACATTTACACCAGATACGGAAAAATGCAATTACTATCATATTCCTCAAAATTATATTTCTTATTATTGTTACCAGATATTAAACGGTCTTGAGGCAGGAGAAATTCTAGCAAACGGAATATATATTCCTATAAAAGTTAAAACGCAGAACATTGATGCATCAAACATAAATATTCAATATAACAATTCAACAGTTCCTCTTTCATTTCTTGGAAATTTTTCAATAAATCAGACAGAAAAAATTCTTTTCAGATATAATAAAAAAGATTCTAAAGAAATTGATTACAGACCTGATAACATTCCAGACGAAAATATTTGTAAATTAAACCAGCAGCAGTTTTCAGAACTTATTTCAAACGGGTCACTTCTATTAATCATTGTACTGATTCTTCTTTATAGTTTTTTAGGTTCTCAATTTGAATCGTTCACTTTACCTTTTATTCTTCTTATTGCTGTAATTCCAGCAAGCACAGGCGCACTTTTCTTTTTATTTATATTCAAACAAACTCTAAATATCTACAGCATATTGTCATTGATTATTTTATTTGGAACCTGTGTAAATACATCCATTATTTTTTATGAAGCTGTTTCAATTTCTTCAGGTAAAATTTCCATTACAGAATTATGTTCTCAGGAACTTAATTCTATATTAATCACAACAATAACTTCAATCGCAGCTTTAATACCTTTCACATTTGATCCGTTCAATATAAACTCGCAGATTTCAATATCAATTGCACTTTGCGGAGGACTTTCCTTCTCAATGCTTTTTTCAATTATCTTATACCCTCATATCTTCACAAAAATAAGGATTAACCGAAAATGACAAAAAAAATCTTCATACTGATTATTATCACAACAATTTTTTCATATTCTTTAACAAAAATTCAGGTTGGTGAATCAGAACATTCAAAATATGTTACCTACTCAATAAAATTTGAGTATTATGGAATAGATCCTCTGAAACTTGAAAAATTAATCACAATTCCACTTGAAGAAAAAATTTCAGAACTCAACTCTCTTTACGAAATAAAATCAACAATTCAGTTTAATGAAACAATAACAACTGCAAGTTTTTACAAAACAAAAGACAATAATTTAATTTATCAGAACATAAATCAAATCACAGATGACTTATACAATAAACTTCAAAAAAATGTACAAAAGCCGCAAATATTCGGAAGCGATATTCAAAACAAATCTGTTATATGTATTTCTATTGATGCAGACAAACAATATATTGAAAAAAACATTAAACCTCTTTTCGAAGCTATCGATGGAATAACAGAAGTTAATATCGCAGGAGGCCAAAGTGATGTAATTGAACTTTGTTATTATCCACAAAAATTATCTTCACTAAATTTAAATCCATTTGACATATCTGATTCAATAAATAATATAAACTGCGATTCACTTTTTTTAACTAATATTGATGAACAATATGAAAACAATTTCTTTTTCAATAATAAACCAGATTCGCTTAAAAACTTTGAAGAAAACTTTATTTCAGATAAAAACATACCTTTAAAAAACATTTCAGAACTCGAAGTAAATTCTAAAACTGAAAATGAACTGGTTTTGCTAAACAATAAAAATGCAATTTTTCTTGATATAAAATCGAATCCAGATTCCAATTTAATTTACATCTCAAAAAAATGTGCAGAAATACTATCGTCAAAAATCGTAAAAGAAACAAACCCGATAATATTATATGACAAGGGAATGAATCAGAAACAGGAATTAATATCAACAGCAAAAACACTTCTTCTTACAATTCTTATATCTTCATTATTGATCCATCTTTTTTTTAACAATTTCAGATTTCTTATTCTTTCATTAATTGAAACTTTATTGACAATTCTGTGGACCACTGCAACCTTTCCTTTCTACAATACTTATATTATTCCTGTATTAAAGCTTATTAATCCGAACATTCTATATAAAAGTTATATTCTTAATTCTAATTCATTAGCCGGATTAACTCTTTCTATTGGTTTAATTACAGATGTTCTTCTGATTACATACGAGCTGTTTAATACTTGCAAAAACAGGATTCAGTTTCAAAAAAAATTTATTTTTCAGATAAAAAGTTCAATTTTCTCAACCGTAACAACAATACTTGCCATAATTCCACTTCTATTTATGAATTCAATTACAGGTGGAATTTCCGAAAGCGCATTCACAATAATATTAATGCTTATTTATTCAACAATTCTTTCTTTATTTTTCTTTCCAGACTTTTTTGACAAAAAACAAAAAGCTGTTTCAAATATATTTTTTTTAACAGCAAAAAAAAGTATTCTTAATTTCTATACTAATTGCAAAGTTATTAAACTTATTTTCTATATTTTAACAATAAGTTCTATCCTTTTTTATATTTTTTCAAAAAAAAATATTGAAACCATCAATTATTCAAAAATAATTTACGCACAAATAAATTTTAATCCTGAAAAAACAAAAGAAAATATTCTGAAAGAATCTTCCAGTTTTATTAACGCCCTGCAAACTATTACTCAAATTAAATTTATCAAATCTGAATTTCTAAGAGGACATGCAGAAATTGAAATAGTTTATGACAATATTTCAGAACATAATCTTGTAAAAATCATCAAATCAAAAACTGATTTAATAACAGACGGATTTATATATTTTTCAGAATCTGCTTCTAATAAAAAAGAAATACCTGTTTCACTCCAATTCACTATTACAGGAGACAACGAAGCGGAATGTCGGAAAATTGCTTATAAAGCTGCTTCTTTAATTTCAGAAAACAACCTTTCATTGCAAACCGTTTTAAATTTCAACGACGAAGAAAAACTTTATTTATTTACGCCAGATCAAAACAAATTATCAAAATTAAAAATACCAATTTCACATTTTGCGGAACTTCTACGATTCTATATATTCTCGCCAGTAATTTCAAAATATTTTATAAATTCGCAGGAAACAGATATAAAATTAAAAAACACCAGTACTATCAACACTGATAATATACAGGAAATACAAGTAGTAAGTTCCATTCCAATAAAAGAAATGGGAAAACTTACAGTGACAACAATTCCTTCCAGAATTTATAGAAATAATTGCCGCCCATGTGCTTACTTTTCAATCGAAATTCCCAAAAACAAACTTGCATCATCAATAAAAAAAATTTCTTCCCTGTTAAATACAATTGAATTAAATGAAAACTATTTTATTAAAATTCCTGAAATTATTTATGAAACAAAAAACAAATACAGACTCTTAACAGTTTCAATTATATTCTGCATCATTTTTATATTTATATTCCTGACAGCCTTAAATGAAAATATAAAAAACTCTTTTATTATTCTTCTCACAATTCCTTCATCATTATTTTTACCTTTGTTAATCCGGATTTTAACAGACACCCCTTTGAATTTCGGAGACTGTATAGGAATTATTCTTCTTTGTGGAATCGTAATCAACAGTTCAATCTATATTTCAGAATCTCATGAAAAAAGTCCTGTTCAAAAAACCATAAACTGTCTTCAAAGCATATTAATAACATCTTTTACTACAATTTTAAGTTCTTTACCAATGATGATTTTTTCTTCATCACAGTTTATATCATCCTTAAGTTTTTTTATGTTTTTTGGAACTTTCGGATCAATTTTCATAAGTTTGTACATTTTTCCATCATTAATAAACAATATGAAAAACTACAATTAACAGAAAATACTTAAAAAAACTTACACCTTACCAATACTGTTTTCGCGGACCGCCGTAGGCAGCTGCCAGGTCAGTGCACATCAAATATACAAAAATATTTCAGCAACGACCAGAATCAAATTTAAACAAAAAAAGCCTGGCAGCTTGTGCACCATTGGATATCCGTTAAGAAAAATTGCGTCAGCAATTTTTTAGGATTATCCACACATCCGCACTCGGGCCGGTTATGCCGGACCGCCGTAGGTAGCTGCCAGGTCAGTGCACATCAAATATACAAAAATATTTCAGTAACGAACAGAATCAAATTTAAACAAAAAAAAGCCTGGCAGCTACCTACTTTCCCACAATTAAGCAGTATCATCGGCGTTAGAGAGCTTGACTTCCGTGTTCGGTATGGGAACGGGTATTTCCTCT
>JAGHVB010000059.1 GCA_018064525.1 Candidatus Treponema merdequi
TGATAAACAATGAAGATGATTCTCACTGGAATCTTTTGCAGCAGGATTCTGTTGTTTTATGTGGAATTGTAATAACTGAACTTTATCGTGGAATTAAAAATGCAAAGGAAGAAAAAGCTGTGGAACTTTTTGTAAACTCCATAGATTCTCTTCCATTACAAAATAACGACTGGAAACAGATAGGACTGTTCATAGCAAAATTACGAGATTCAGGACTGATTGTTCCAGTTCAAGATGCAATTATTTCTTATCTTGCGATAAAATATAATTGTTCTGTCTGCACAAATGACAAACATTTTAAATTGATAAAAGCCGCAGACGAAAAATTACAGTTAATTGCAGAATAATTTCCACGCTATGATGTAGAAGTAGTCTGGTAATGATATTGACAATTTGATGAAAAAATAGTTTTTAATGTCTGTAAATGGTGATGTTATGAAAAAAAATCTTATTCTTATCGGGATGCCCGGATGCGGGAAAAGTACAACAGGGGTTCTGGTTGCTAAGGCATTGTGCAAATCTTTTATTGATACTGATTTATTGATTCAGGCGGAAGAGGGCTGTACTTTGCAGTCGATTATTGAACAGAAAGGAAATGATTATTTTGCGGCTCTTGAAGAAAAAATTCTTCTTGGCGTAAACGAAACTAACAGTGTGATTTCTACTGGCGGAAGTGCCGTTTATTATGATTCTGCGATGAAACATTTTAAAGAAATTGGAACTGTCGTTTATATTAAAATCAGTTTTAACGAAATGATGAAGCGGATTACAAATATGAAAACGCGTGGAATTCTTTTAAAGAAAGGAGAAACTGTCGAAGACATGTTCCACCGGAGAGAAGTTCTGTACGAAAAGTACGCGGACATTATCATAGATTGTAATGATTCAACTATCGAAGACACTGTAGAAAAACTTTGTAAATTATAGAGGAAAATTCTGATATGTTTTTTAATGTTACTTTTTTTGTGAACAGCATTCTGCTTGGCGTGGGTCTTGCGATGGATGCGTTTTCTGTTTCGCTTGCTAACGGTTTGAATGAACCAAAAATGAAGGCCGGCCGGATGTCTTTGATTGCCGGCGTGTTTGGAGTATTTCAGGCTGCGATGCCTATGATTGGATGGATTTGTGTTCATACAATCGTTCAATATTTTTCATGGTTTGAAAAACTTATTCCGTGGATTGCGCTTGTTCTGCTTTTGTACATTGGCGGAAAAATGCTGGTTGAAGGAATTAAAGGCGGCGATGACGACGACGAAGGTGTAAAAAATCTTTCGCTTGGTGCGCTTATGATTCAGGGTGTGGCAACTTCGATTGATGCGCTTTCGGTTGGTTTTACAATTGCCGGTTATAATTTTTTGATGGCGCTCATCTGTGCTTTGATTATTGCGGTTGTGACTTTTGCAATCTGTATTTTTGGTCTTATCATTGGAAAAAAAGTTGGAACAAAGCTCGCCGGCAAAGCAAATATTCTTGGTGGCGTAATTTTAATTGGTATTGGAATTGAAATTTTTGTTAAAGGGCTTTTGGGGTGAATGAGTTAATATTAAACTTAAGTAAAAACAAACGAATATTAAAAGAAACTGTGTCAAATGAATGGAGAGTAGACAATGAAATCAGGAACTGTTTTTAAGCGTACAATTGCAGCCTTATTATTTACAGTATTGGTTATTTCTTCCTTTACTGCATGTGGAAGTTCTTCAAATAACAATCGTAATCCGAAAAACGATACAAGATTGGATGATGATATGCGTCGGTCGTTGGATTCTCTAAAAAGAATAGACTCTTCGGGCATGCTTTACGAAATGGATGTTACGTTTGATTATTATAGCGATGCTATGCAAAAAATAGTCGCTGAAGAAAATTATATCAACCATGATCATGGTTGTACTTCATTTATGACACATAACGAGAACAATGATGTGATTACCTGCCGGAATTTTGACACGAATCATAGGGCAAAAAATGAAAAAGATGCTGCAGGAATATTTATAATTTATCACTGTCATCCAGTTGGAAAGTATAAATCTATCAGCATTGGAGATGCAAAATACTTTGGAGAGGAAGGTGGCATGCGTCATCCTGGAGCTCTTGATGATGGAAAGTCAGATGTTAGCAATGTATTATATGGAATATTTGATACGCTTGATGGAATGAATGAGAAAGGACTGACGGTATCTACTCTATCCTCAGATTTGAGTGAAGATGAGTATTGCTATAATGTATTTAAGCATGGATGTGAGACTTGTGTAATTGGAACAATATTAAGATATATGCTGGATGAATGTGCGACAGTAGATGAAGCTGTTCAATTGGCTCATAAATATAATGTCATGCCATATACTGGTAGTAAAAAATTGGATCATATTTTTGTTTCTGATGCCAGCGGTGATTCAAAAGTAATTGAATGGCGTTATGATGAAATTCGTGTCGCAGATACCGATATTGCTACAAACTTTTATCAGACATGGAATGATTCTGCACCTCACAAAGTAAAGACATCAATAAAGTATGAAAATGATTCACAGTTGTCCAAGACATATATGAATTATCAATATGGTTACGGACACGGATACGAAAGATTCAATATTGTTGCCAGTACCCTGCAGCAGTATGCAGAATTCGATATTAATAATAATTATAAGACACATCTTACAAATGAGTTGGCAAGAAATCTGTTAAGTCTTGTTGCTCAGCAGATGACCCCGGAAATGACTTCAATGACACAGTATAGTGTGATATATAATAGTTCTACACTGTCTGCAGATATCTGGCTGTATAGAGATTATTTGACAAAATACAATGTCGCTGTTAAAAAATAAAACGTGGCACCAACACTTCCTTATAAAAATTCTTGCGAAAAAAAACAGGTACGTCATGATAGCATTTTATAAATCAGTACTAAAACGGCGCAAGGCTCTGTAAACAAAAAGTGAAATTGTTGCGCTGATAAGTTTGTCTACAAGATTTGTCATAGTTCCGCCAAAATATGCGGCGTATGTAAGATTTCTTGTTACAACATAAATTCCCTGAACTGCGTTATCAACTTGAGGAATGGAAGTATTTGCGGCATAAACAAAATTTGAAATTGAATCACCTATAATTGAATTTGTAATAGCAGAAATAAAACCGACCCAGATGAAACTGCTTGTAGAAAAAGGGGATGAAGGATTTTTTTTGTTTTCATTACGGAATACAAGCCATGCAACAATCGCTGTAGAAAGATGACAGGTCATAAAAAGAATACCAGTATGTGCATAAATACAAAGCAATAAATTTGATAACGCTGCACAAATGAGTCCTGGAATTAATCCGCATAACGCTACAACAGCAATTGTAAGAATTGAATCAAGATACAGCGGAAAAGCAATTATTCCTGCAAGAACTGAACCTGAATAATTTATTAATATTGAAACTATGGTAACTGTAATTATAAACGCTATTTTTTTTGCAGATAATTTTTGAATCATAGAATAAAGTCCTATAAAAGAAGTCCTAAAAGTTTTGCTTTTTCAAGTAAATCATGACGGTCTATAATGTTCAATTTGGAATACACAGCCGTTCTCTGATTTATAACTGTCTTTTCAGATTTCTTAAGTTTTTTTGCTATGTCGTAAACATCCATATTTTGTGAAAGAAGAACAAATACTTCCAGTTCTTTTTTTGAAAGTGATTTGTAATTATCAAACAGATAACTTAAATCGTTTGTAATATTATGAGCTCGTCCATTATTTTTTAAGAGTGAATGCATTAATTCTGTAGCCGCTTTGTTAAAATAAGAATTTCCTTTTGCAACGGTTTTTATTGCTGTTGCCAGTTCGTCGATTGTTGAATCTTTAGTAACATAGCCTTGAATTCCATTAAGCAGAGAATTTTCTACATGAATTACATCGTTAAACATTGTGTAGATAATAATCAAAAGTTCTGGCTTTATTTTTTTAAGTTCTGGAATAAGGTCAAGCCCGTTCTTACCATCAAGGTTCAAGTCAAGTATGGCGAGTTTTACATCAGGATTTTCTTTTAATGAATTTACAGCTGATTCATAATCATTGGCACAAACAAATTCAAATGAATCATCCTTTTGTTTAAGCATTTGTGTCATACCGTCGCGTAAACCAACGTGGTCATCAACGAACAGAATCTTTAATTGTGATTGCAATTGTTGTTCCTCCTTCATGAATAAAATCTACTGTTCCGCCAAGAAGGGCAACTCTCTCTTTTATGTTGGAAACTCCATAATGCTGTTTTACTGA
>JAGHVB010000049.1 GCA_018064525.1 Candidatus Treponema merdequi
TTTCTTAAAGTTCCATTTAGCTGTTGAACTATAAGTTTTGGATTGTCGTCAACAAAGATTACATTTGTTTTTGTCTGGCTTATGACATCATAAAAAATAGAATTCCATGAATATATAACTTTACTTTCACCGGAATGAGAACACTCAATCAAAGTTACTGAATCGTGAATTCTGTATTCAAAATCTACATACGAATGATATACCATAAATAAATCTTTATCGATGTCAGCTTTAATCAGGGAAGCTTTGTTTTTTATTGTGCTGTAATAAACATTGTTTTTTATATAGTTGTACGGATATCTGCAAAAAACTTTTTCTGAATTTTTTGTTTCAAAAGTAAAACCGTTAAGTTCTGATTTTACAACAGGATGATTTTTACTGTCTGTCAGATTCGGAACATCTTTGATAAATACAGGATAGAGAGAGCGGGCGTGCTGCTGATTGCTGTTTACTATTTCTTCAAGATAAAGACATTTTTCTATTTCATCGTCCGGATACCTGATATGTGCATATACGCCTGATTTGATGAATTCAAGTTCTCCGGAAAGAGTTGTATCTTTTGTAAGGAGATATCTGTGATAACTTGAATGTTCACCTTCATTTATATCATAAAGATCTTTTTTTGAAAAAATCGGATCGAGCTGGTTTTGTGAAAGATAGAGAGGATCATAATCAAAGTCATTGATATTATTTTTTTCTTCAAGCAGAGACCAGGAGAAGTGAAATGGATATTTGAAATCTTTATCGAAATGAACATTTGTTCCAAATACCCATCCGTATTCTGGCTCATTGGATTTCCAGATAAATCTTGGAAGTACAATTTCTACCCAGTGTGAAGTCTGACCGTTTACAGTTGCTTTTTTTCCGATTGCTGAAATATTTGCCATAAAGAAATTTTCTGTAAATACAACTTCAGAATTTATATCGGGAGATTTATAAATATTTATGTTTTTATTGTATCTTTCTGAGTCTTCATGAATGTAGGCGTAAGGATATAATTCGGAATCTTTGTAATAAAATTTTTTTAAGGTTTCATAATCAGAAAAAACATCTTCGACTGTTAACTGGTTTGGATTTTGAATTACATTTGCAGTATAATAATCTTCTTCATTTACTGTTGTGAAAGGATTGTTATTTGATTCTGTGTCATATGAAATATTATAAGCAGGACATTGTGTTGTCTGAAAATTTTTCATTATCGGATTCCAGTATTCATCATAGTTTTTGAGATATGTTTTGGAATTAATATAGAGACCAAACTTGATGAAAAGATTTTGAATGAATACTTTGTTTTTTGGATTAGAAAAAAGATATTGAGAGCATGGATCAATACAATCAATTGTATCAAAAAAATAGTCATTGTTATGACGGCATAAATCGACAAACTCGTAATTATTAAGTTTATCAGTTGATGTAAAATCTATATTGTAAAATAAATCATTTTGACCTTCGTATGGATAGGATAACGAAATATATGATTTTGTTGTGTTTCCACGAATATAGTAAATATATGAAGTTGAATCTGTTGAATCATCGTAATAATTGTTCTGATTGTCAAAGATTTTTATTTGAAGTTCGTTACTGTCACCATTGTAAGAAATATTGTAAGTTCCGGTAAGAGCACCGTCGCTGTTTGCAAAAGTAAAAGATGTAGTATCGTCTGTACTGGTCATAAAATGAAAGATACCGAAAGCATTGTCTGTATTGAGAAGTTTTTTTGCCGGAGTAAAAAAGCCATACCATTCGTGAGAATTAAGAAGATCATAATATTCAGAAATTGAAATTTCATGCTCGTAAGATGTTGTTGGAATATAGTTTGCGGGAGTTAAATCATCGGAATTAATTACAGCATAAACCGGGGATTTTTTATTTATGCAGCGGGAAGGTGGAAGAAGAATTAGTGCTTTTTTGCTGTTTAATGCAATAAGTTTTACAACAGTGTTTGCTGTAAAAAATTCTTTATCATTGCTATTAAGGGGAATTGCATAAGCTGATGTATTTTTTATGAAAACAGTATCTATGAGATGACCATTTTTTTTATAGAAACTTTCAATGTTAACTGCTTTCAAATTTTCATCATTTTCATCGTATTCTAAAAGGATATCTCCTTTTGATTTAGAAACAGTAATTTCATTTATTCCACCAGAAACCTGAATATTTTCTGTTTTTGAAGAGGTTGAATTTTTTGAGCCGCATCCAGTCAGAATCAAGGTGTCTGAAAAAATTGCAGTAAATGCCGTAATTATCAATAATTTATTAACTTTCATACTATATAGCATAATATTCTATTTTGATGTAATATACAATTATTCTTGATTTTGCTTAATTTCGGGATTCCGTTGTTTCCCGTTTAAGAGTGAATTTCCGTTGATTTTCACTTAATATTTATTTTTTTTGGAGTGTAAAAAAAATGTTAACAGACATTGAAATTGCACAGAAAAATGAGATGGTTCCGGTTTTGGAAATCGCAGCAAAAGTTGGAATGACAGAAGATGATCTGGACATGTACGGAAAGTACAAAGCCAAAGTTACAATGGCAGAGCTCAGAAAACTTCAGTCAAAAGTTTTAAATGACAAGAAAGCAGGTAAGCTCATTCTTGTTACTGCAATCACACCGACTCCTGCCGGCGAAGGAAAATCTACAGTATCTATCGGTCTTGCAGATGGAATGCGTAAAATCGGCAAAAATGCTGTTATCGCATTGCGTGAGCCCTCGTTAGGGCCTTGCTTTGGTGTAAAAGGCGGCGCATGTGGTGGTGGTTATGCTCAGATTGTTCCAATGGAAGATATCAACCTCCATTTTACTGGAGACATCCATGCAATCAGTATTGCAAACAACTTGATTGCAGCTTTAATTGACAACCATATTCAGCAGGGAAATGAACTTGGAATCGATCCTCGCACTATCAGCTGGAAACGCTGCGTTGACCTTAACGACCGCGCACTCAGAAATATTACAATCGGACTCGGAACCCGACTCGACGGTGTTCCACGCCAGGATCACTTCTGTATTTCTGTTGCATCAGAAATCATGGCTATCATCTGTCTTTCTAAATCTATCTCAGAATTAAAAGAAAGAATTTCAAATATTACAATCGGTCAGAACTACAAAAAGGAACCTGTTAAATTTGGTGACCTTAAATGCACTGGTGCAATTGCTTCTCTCTTAAAAGATGCAATCAGACCAAACCTCGTTCAGACTCTCGAAAAGACTCCGGCCTTTGTTCACGGCGGACCTTTTGCAAACATCGCTCACGGATGTAACTCAATTAACGCAACACTCTGTGCACTTGCAACTGGTGACTATGTAATCACAGAAGCAGGATTTGCTGCAGACTTAGGTGCTGAAAAATTCTTTGACATCAAATGCCGCATGAACAACCTCAAACCTTCTGCTTGTGTAATCGTTGCTACAATCCGCGCTCTTAAGATGCACGGTGGTGTTGCAAAAACAGATCTCAAGGCAGAAAATCTTGAAGCTCTCGAAAAAGGATTTGAAAACCTTGCAGTTCACATCGAAAACATCAAGAAGTTCGGTGTAGAAGCTGTTGTTGCAGTAAACAAATTTATTACAGATACTGATAAAGAAGTTAAGCTTCTTGAAGATCTCTGCGCAAAATTCGGTGCAAAAGCAGTTCTCTCAGAAGGCTGGGAAAAAGGTGGAGAAGGTGCAAAAGAATTGGCTCAGGTTGTATGCGACATCGCAGACAGCGGAAAGTCAGATTTCAAACCTTTGTATGATCTTGAACTTCCACTTACAAAGAAAATCGAAACTCTTGCAAAAGAAATCTACCGTGCAGACCACGTAGAATTTGAAGCAACAGCTTTGAAAAAACTCAAGAACTTTGAAGAAATGGGATATGGAAAACTTCCAGTCTGCATGGCAAAAACACAGAACTCTATCAGCCACGACAAAAATGCAGTCGGCGCTCCAAAGGGATATGTATTCCCGATCCGCGACGTTCAGCTTTACAGTGGTGCAGGCTTTGTAGTTGCCTTTGCCGGTGAAATCGTTCCAATGCCAGGACTTCCAAAATTACCAGCAGCACTCAACATCGATGTTGATGACGACGGTGTAATTTCTGGATTGTTCTAATCAGTAATACCTGAATTACAGGTTATTAAAAAAACGCGATGATAAAAAGTCATCGCGTTTTTTTTTAATTGACATACTTTAAATTACAGAAATTGTCAGCTTTTTTTATTTAACAATTTTCAAAAGCTTTTTCAAGAGGAGCGGGAAGCAGGCTTCAAAATCAACACCGTATGTGTTGTGGTTTTTGTGACTTACGGTTTCTTTGATTGAGGCTTCTACAAAGTCTGCTGCGAGTTTGTATGAATCTTCAAGTGATGCTCCGCGCATAAGTGCTGCTACTACGACGCTTGCAAAAATGTCACCTGTTCCGTGAAAAGATGTTTTTTGTTTTTCGTGAAAGTAGAAAGAGAATTTTTTTGTTTTGGCATCGTAACATGCGATTCCGATTTTGCCTTTTACGTTTTTGATTCCTGGCTGCGGTTTATCAAATTCGATTCCCTTGAGAATTACTTTTTTAGAGCCGAGAGATGCAAGTTTTTTGAGCATGTCTTTTACATAATCTAAATCATAGCCTGATGGTTTATATTCCACTCCAAGCATGAAAGATGCTTCAGTCATGTTTGGTAAAATTACATCTGCAAGTCCTGCAAGCTTTGCCATTGCAAATGCAAAGTCCTGAGTAAATCCAGTATAAAGTTTTCCGTTGTCGGCCATGCATGGGTCAACTACGACGAGAGTTTTTTTGCCTTTGAAGTCGGCAAACATTTTTTTCATTAAGTCGAGCTGCTCGAAAGATCCGAGATAGCCTGTGTAAATTGCATCGTAAGCAATTTTTTCTTTTTTCCAGTGTTCGCAAATCGGTGTGATTTCTTTTGTTAAATCGTGGAATGTGAATCCCTGAAACATTGTGTGTGTTGATAAAACTGCTGTCGGAAGGATTGCAGCTTCAACACCCATTGCAGAAATGATAGGAAGGGCAACTGTTAATGAGCATTTGCCTACACAAGAAATATCCTGAACAGTGATAATTCTTTTCATAATTGGCCCCCAAAAAATTGGAATAATTTATTTTTACTTCATGTTGCAGCAGTCTGGATTTTCACATCCTGCACAGCTGCAGTTTTTCTCAAAGCATTCTTTCATTGTACGCCAGCCCAAAACCGCACACTTAACGCGGGCAGGCATCTTTGAAATATCCTGTAAACTTGCTGCTTCATCCAAAGTTTCAATCTGATCATCAGATGCAGTTCCCTGAATCATCGCCATGAAATTTTCCTGAAGCTTCATTGCTTCATCTTTTGTCTTTCCGATTACGAGGTCAAGCATCATGTCAACTGAAGCCTGGCTTACTGCGCATCCGCTTCCTGTAAAGCTTGCGTCTTTAATTATGTTGTCTTCGAGTTTTACATTTAATACGATGTTGTCACCGCAGCTTGGATTTACGCCTGGATGAGAAAATGTAAAGTCTGCAATTTCTTTTTTGTGAGTAGGGTTGATGTTATGTTCGTTTAAGATTTCGCGATAAAGTTCTTTTGTGTCCATAAGTTTCTCCTATTCTGAATTGAAACTGGTTTTCCAAATTCCAGATTAATCTTTATATCCCATCCAGCTTCTGACATTCTTGAGCTTTGAAAGGAATATGTCAACTTCTTCTTCTGTGTTGTAAAAATAAAGTGATGCGCGTGCTGTTGCAGGAAGTCCGAGGTATGCACCGAGTGGCTGTGCGCAGTGATGTCCGGCTCTGACTGCGATGTGTTCTGTGTCGAGAATGCTTGAGATGTCATGCGGGTGAACGTCGTCGATTGTGAAAGTTGCAATGCCGCAGTGATTTTTTGCGTCAGGGTGTCCGATTACTTTTACATGTGGAATTTTACGCATACCCGAAATCAGTTTTTCGCAGAGGGCATTGTCGTGTTCTTCAATTGCATCAAATCCGATTGCGCTAAGATAATCGCACGCAGCTTTCATTCCGACAGCGCCGCCGACATTTACTGTTCCAGCTTCAAACTTATGCGGAACTTCTGCGTAAGTTGCACTTTCGCGAGTTACATATTCTATCATTTCTCCGCCGCGTAAGAACGGATTCATTTTTTCAAGGATTTCTTTTTTTGCGTAAAGTCCGCCGATTCCAGTCGGTGCTAAAAATTTGTGTCCGCTGAATGCTAAAAAGTCTGCGTCGATATCCTGAACGTCAACTTTTTTATGAGGAAGGGCCTGTGCACCGTCGACAACCATTACGGCGCCGTTTTTGTGAGCGAGCTCTGCGATTTTTTTTACTGGGTTTGTGATTCCGAGAACGTTTGAAACATAAGTCACAGAAACGATTTTTGTCTTTGAATTGATTTTGGAATATTCTGTTTCCGGAATGACTCCTGTATTTTTGTCACATTCGAGCCATACAAGTTTTGCTTTTTTTGCTTTTGCGACCATCTGCCATGGAAGAATGTTTGAATGATGTTCCATGATTGAAATTACGATTTCGTCGCCTTCGTTTACATTCTGCATTCCGTAAGAATAGGCGATGAGGTTTAAGCTTTCTGATGTGTTTCGTGTAAAAATTATTTCTGAAGATTCTTTTGCATTTACAAATTTTGCAACTGTTGAACGCGCGTTTTCGTAATCGTCTGTTGCGCGAATGCTTAAGTCATAAAGACCGCGAAGTGGATTTGCATTGTCGCGTTTATAGAATTCAGAAACGGCTTCAATTACAGAAAGAGGTCTCTGGCTTGTTGCGGCATTATCAAAATAAATAAGGCCTTTGTTTTCACTTGCATTGAAAACCGGAAAATCTTTTCTAAGAGCAGAAAAATCTATATTACTCATTGAAAGCCTCTTCAACATAATCAGAAATTTTCTCTCTTGTTTTTTCATCTGGAATCATCTGTGCAACGCGGCTGATTTTTGCCTGGCACATGATTTTTTCTGCAGCTTCTTTACTGATTCCGTGTGCGTTCATGTAAAAAAGAATTTCGTTTGAAAGTTTTCCAAGTGTTGCACCGTGTTCACCTGCGACATCTTCTTCATCACAGAGTATGACAGGAATAGATTTGTTGACAACTGTCGGAGAAAGAAGGAGAGTTTCTTCCTGTTCATTTCCTGTTGCGCCCTGACATCCGTTTTTAAAATCAATTGTTCCGCGATATGTTTTAGAAGCTTTGTCTTTTAAAGTTCCATATACCATCATCTGACAGTCTGTCTTGCGGCCGTTATGTGTACAGAGATAATTCATGTCGAGTGTCTGGCTGCCTCGTGTATAATAAGCTGTGTCAGACTTAAAACTTGACTGATATTCTTTAAGATTTGCAGAAACGCCTGTGTAAGTTTTTTCGGCACCGAGTTCAATCTGAGTAACTTCGATGTTTGCATTTTCTTCTGTATGAGCGCCGATGTCGTTTAAGTGGATGTAATTTTTTCCGAGAAGATTTACTGTTATGAGATGAATCTTTGCATTCTGTTCTGCATAGAGTTTTGTCTGAACTATGTGAATTCCTTTTGCATTTTTGTCAGATGTAAAATTCATTATTACTGTTATTTCAGAATTCTGTTTTGCAGTAATTATCTGTGAAGAAAAATTATAGGAATCATTTTTACAGTCAAAATCAATGATTACAGGTTTTGAAATTTTTTTCTGTGCATCTACAATGAGTGCCTGTGGAATTACGTTGTTTTCGTCAAGAATAGAAGTAACTTTTTTACCCATCCCGCATTCAATCGGTGTAATTCCTGAAAGATATTTTTCTGCATTTTTTTCGTATGTTATTCCGTTTTCAAGTTTTGAAACAGAAATGTTTGATTTATTTTTCAGTTCAGAATCGATTTTCAATTCTGCGGCATTCATTTTAAGCCAGTTCCATGTAAGGCTTGGAATGTTGTTTACTTTTGCATCAATTTTCATTTTTTTCTCCCTGCCTTAAAGTGTACCTTTCATTTCGAGTCTGATAAGATTGTTCATTTCAACTGCATATTCAAGTGGAAGTTCTTTACTTACAGGATTTGCAAAACCTGAAACAATCATTGAGCGGGCTTCGTCCTCTGAAATTCCGCGGCTCATAAGATAGAAAATAGCTTCACTTGAAATGCGTCCGATTTTTGCTTCGTGTCCGACATCTGCATCATCTGTCATTACAGTCATTGCAGGAATTGTGTCAGAACGTGATTCTGAATCGAGCATGAGGCTCTGACAGCTTACAGAAGCTTTTGCGCCGGTTGCTTTTTTGTCGATATAAACTGCGCTGCGGTAAGTTGAAATTCCGCCGCCTTTTGAAATTGATTTTGTTGTGATGAGGCTTGTTGTGTTTGGAGCACGGTGAACCATTTTTGCACCAGTGTCGAGATTCTGACCGTTGCCGGCAAATGTAATTCCAGTAAATTCTGCTTTTGCATTTTTTCCGTCGAGATCACTTTCTGGATACAGATAAGAAACATGGCTTCCGAAACTTCCTGATACCCATTCAATCGAACCGTTTTCTTCAACCTTTGCACGCTTTGTGTTCAAGTTGTACATGTTCTTTGACCAGTTTTCGATTGTGGAATATCTTAAGTGTGCACCGCGTTTAACGAAAAGTTCTACGCAACCTGCGTGCATGTTTGCAACATTATATTTTGGTGCTGAACAACCTTCGATAAAGTGAAGATCAGCATCTTCGTCAACGATGATTAAAGTGTGTTCGTACTGTCCGGCCCCTTTTGCGTTAAGTCTGAAATAAGACTGAAGAGGGAATGAAAGGTGAACTCCTTTTGGAACATAAACGAAACTTCCACCAGACCATACAGCTCCGTGAAGCGCTGCAAACTTGTGGTCTTTTGGTGTAACAAGAGTCATGAAATATTCTTTTACCATCGGACCCCATTTTTCAGATTTGAGCGCTTCTTCAAATCCCATGTAAACAACGCCCTGTTTTGCAACTTCATCCTGAACATTGTGGTAAACAAGTTCTGAGTCATACTGTGCACCGACACCTGCAAGTGAAGTTCTTTCAGCTTCTGGTATTCCGAGTTTTTCAAAAGTGTCTTTGATATCATCCGGTACATCTTCCCATTTGCCCTGCATCTTTGTGTTAGGGCGGACGTATGTTGCGATGTTATCGATATCGAGCCCTTCGATTGAAGGACCCCATTCCGGAACCTGAAGCTTGTTGTATATTTCAAGACTCTTTAAACGAAATTCACGCATCCATTCGGGATCGCCTTTTTCTTTTGAAAGAGTTTCTACAATTTCTGGAGTAAGACCGCTTTTGATTCTGTAAAAGTCTGCTGTTTCTTCGTAACGGAAGTCGTACATTGAGCGGTCGATGTCAGAAACATTTGTCTTTTCGTTTTCGCTCATGTTTAGTTATCCTGATTAATGTATTTTTCAAATCCGTGGTCGTTGATTTCCTGTACGAGGGAACCGTCACCAGTTTTTACGATCTTTCCTTTTACGAGAACATGTGTGTAGTCAACGTGAAGGCTTTCAAGAATCTTTGTCGAGTGAGTGATGATTAAAAGTGCACCGTCCTGTTTTTTCTGATATTCCTGAATTCCTTTTGAAACTGTTCTTACAGCATCAACATCAAGACCTGAGTCTGTTTCATCAAGAATTGCAAACTTTGGATTGAGCATTAAAAGCTGAAGGATTTCTGATTTTTTTCTTTCACCGCCAGAAAATCCTACATTGAGGTCACGGCCTGCGTAAACGTCTGCCATGTTGAGAAGTTCCATATTTGCCTTTAATTCTTTCTGAAACTGAAAGAGTTTTACTTTTTCGCCTGTCTTCTGCTGGAGTGCACTGCGGATAAACGATTCAACGCTGATGCCCGGAACTTCGAGAGGATTCTGGAATGAAAGGAACATTCCGAGTTTTGCGCGTTTGTCTGTTGAAAGGTCAGTGATATCCTGTCCGTCAAAGAAAATCTTTCCTTTGTCGAGAGTGTAAAGAGGATTTCCCATAAGAGTATTTCCGAGAGTTGATTTTCCGGCACCGTTTGGTCCCATTAAAACATGTGTTTCTCCCTTGCCAATCTGAAGATTCAGTCCGCTTAAAACCTGCTTTGAATCGATGCTTACGAAAATATCCTGAATATCAACTAACTTTTCAGACATTCTTAACTCCTGTCATTTATCATATAGTATAAATAT
>JAGHVB010000070.1 GCA_018064525.1 Candidatus Treponema merdequi
ATTCAATTCTTGAAGGTGAAGATATATTTGAAACTAATAATGACATAATTTATATTACTTTAGACAAAGAAGATAATTTTTCTAGAGCACAATTTTATGTAGGGCCATTATATTTTACATTAGCATATTTTATAACTGAAAGGGTTGGACATTTTGACACTTATGTTAATATAGGTTGTTTTGGATTAAAAAATAATTGGCTTGATTTTGAATCTTCTGCCAGAACATCTATTACTTCTCCATTATGGGGAACAAAGGGGAATCCTAAACCAATTAATTTTATAAATGACGGTTTTAAAATTGTATTAGATATTAATGCAATTTATTTTAATATGACTTATCCACCAGCAGACCAAGTTTTTTCTTATGAAGATGAAACAGATGAATTTGAAATTACACATGAAGAATTACTTGTTTCTAATTATGTAAATGATAGTATTTTTACCGAAAATGGATTCGTTGTAAATTACGCAAATAAAATTCCGGTATCACTTGGACATAACTATAAAATCATTGCAAGGTTGGATACTCAGGGAGCTCAATATTTAGGAAGTGATTCTAAATACAGTTTTATTAAACAGAATGGAGTTTTATATCAAATTTCCATTGATAAAATGTTCCCTGATGCTGCATATGATGAAGAAGTAAATATTATTGAATCCGATTTTTGTAAAAGAATTGGCGGATACAAGATATTCAATACAACGACATACTGGAACGCAATTTATAATGATGACTCGGATAAAGTTCTCTGTTCATGCGATGACTGGAATGGAAGATTCTTTACAACATCTTCCACTTTAGGAAATGCAACTTTAAAATCTTCATCAAGGGTTGGGCATTTCTGGGATGCAACATTATCTTTTGATGATATTCCAAACAAAGCTATATCTAATGAATTGAATGATTTTTTGGAAATTGCAAATCCTACATATTATTGGGCAAATTCTCAATACACTTTGCATCCTGGTACTGTTGCATTTATCTATAGTCAAGATACGGATATTGGCAGTGCTCCAATGATTCAACAATATAAAGTTACATCAGAAGGTTTTTTCAGAGATTATTCAGAAACTAAGATATTTACACACAATGCAAATTATCAGCTTGTACCTTCAATTCTTTTTTCCGAATTCTTGAACTCAGATATTATAAATATAATTCAAATTGGCTCAGAATCTTATGAATTAATGAAATATTCATATGCCGCAGCAACTCCGGCTCTTGTATATAGTGAAATACCAATTTCAATTCATATTGACCCGACAGAACAGCGTTTTGTTATTCAGGGGTCTTTATATTACATAAGCGGTTCAAGTGATAACCGAAAAATCTTAAACCCTTACGACACATCAGAAGATACATACTGTTGTGATGTAACAGGATTAAGATACCTTGGTTATGATTCAGAACAGGGATATTTTTACAGTCCTGCAACCGGAATTATTTACACCTTCAATGGTGCAAATAAATTAAATGCGTTCCTGGAAGTAGATAAAAGAATTCCGCTTGAATCCGGAGTTATCGGAGATTCAAAGGTCGGTATTGATGTTACAAACATCCCTTCAATGAACATTATCGCTATGGCTTTCAGTGACGGTGTTTTGATTATCTGTAACGGACAATCAATCTTTATTGATGTTCAGGGTGTAAACATCATGGAAGCACACAAAGAATATGGACTGATTAAAATTAACGGCTCGTATTATTACTTTGGTACAAACAATACAATTCAGAACCTTGTAGAAGATACAAAAGATGTAGCAGTAGATTTTAATATAAAGTCATGCAAAATCGGACGCTCAAGGCTTGAAAATGTTACCTGCTCTAAACATAGAATCTGCATTTATTCTGATGTTTTGAACGCAACAAATAAAGCTGAATTGACTGTAACACTTACGGGGCTCTTAGGCCGCAAAATGTTCTCTGAAACTCTTACTAAGACCCTTACACAAAGGGATTTAGTGGATAATGAGTATCAATGGGAATTTAACCCTAAGAACACAAAAGCGCAGTATTTCCAGACGGAAGTATCAATGAAAAACGCTGATATGCTTGAATACTGGATGGACATAAACGAACAGACAGAAGAAAACCTTGTAAGGAATTAAAAATAAGGCGGTGAGAAAATCACCGCTTTTTCTTTTGTCCTTATTATCGGTATGAATTTTTTTAATGGCGTAAAAAATAATATTGAAACAAATAAAAATGCAGAAGTTCAGAAGAAAAACAATGAAGCTGAACTGGCAAAAAAACAGAAAATATCCGCTGCAAAAAAGCAAAGCATGGTTAATACACTCATCATGCAGAGGACACCGGGAGGCCAGTAATGCTTGAAAAATCTGAAATCAGAAAACGCATTAATTTTCTCGTAAATCTCGATAATGGAAGGCTCGGAAAATATTACAGAAACTATCGCCTTTATACCGGAAATCCAACAGCAGACCTTAATTCTATGAATCCGGCTGTAGCAGGATATCAGGCTTCTAATTTCTCACAGAACCTTAAAGACGATACACCACGCATTAACGTTGTTAAATCCTGCATCGATGCAGTCGTTTCAAAGGTGTCACAGGCTCGCTGTAGACCATACATCAATACTGCAAACGGCTCATTCAAAGATATTCAGATTGCAAAGAATTTGCAGACATTCCTGGACATCTATTGTGATGACCAGAGATTCAACTATAAAGTTGCATCTGCTTTCCGTGATGCCTGCACCTTTGATGTGGGGTATATGTACTTTGACCCTGACCAGGTTGAATGGCTTAGAGTTTTCCCATGGAATACATACATTGACCCTAACGAAGTAACCGGAGCAGGTTCTAAACTTACACAAGCATTTATTTATTTTCCTAATTATCCGGTAAATCAGTTATCAGATGAACTTTATGCAAAACTTCCTAAAACAATGAGAAGTAAAACGCATATTGAATATGGCATTTACTACGATACAAAGACAGAAACAAAAGCGATCGTTTTTGGCTCTGATATTGCAATCATCGAAAAAGGATATGAAGAAGTTCCGCTGGTATCTCTGTACTATACAGAGCCGGTTATCGGTAACAGTCCAATGTCAATTACTGACATGATTTTCGGAATCCAGCAGCAGATTGATATTCTTTCTAAGAAAATTACAGAAGCATCCCGCCTTTCTGTTGCAGGAACATATTTCGTGCCTAAGGCTCTCGGGGTTCCGGTATCACTTCTTAATAACAGAATCGGTAATATTATCCCGGTAAATACCGATTCAATGGACATTCAGAATTTCAATCCTCAATTCATAAATCCACAGTATCAGGAACTTATGAACGACCTTATTGAAAGAGCCTATAACATGGTTGGTATCAGTCAGTTATCGGCACAGGGAAAGAAAACAGAAGGACTTGATAGTGGAGTTGCTCTTGCAACAATGGAAGATATTCAGTCAGACCGCTTTGAATCGCAGTTAAGGCAGTATGTAGATACCTTTACAAAAATGGTAAAGATTATGATTGAAGTAATGGGTGCCGGTAAATACGCAAATGAACCTATTACAGACAACAACAGATATACAATGCGCTTAACTTGGAAAGAAGTAAAAGAAGAAATTCAGAAACTGCGCTTAATGTTCTCTTCTGCTGATTCTTTGAGTAAAGATCCAAGCGAAAAGTTGAAACAGTTGCAGCAGCTCGCACAGGCTGGCTTGATTCCTTCTAGCCATATCGGCCAGCTTCTTGAACTTCCAGACATTCAGACAGGATTCAATCTGACATCTAATGCAATTAACGCAGTATCAACAATCATAAACAAATGTATTTATGAGGATAATTTCAATATTCCTGACTTTATCCCTATCTCAATGCTTAAAGAAGAGATTATCAATACTCAATTATTGTTACAGTGTGCGCAGGGTGAAACAGATTCAAACGAAGAAGATATTGCAAAGCTCCAGCAACTTTGGGAAATTGCTTTAAGTATTGAAGATGAAAACATGGAAACAGAAGAAGGAAATCCGGAAGAAACGGAAGATATGGAACAGTCAGAAGATGAAGCTGTAGACGTACAGCAGGCAGTTCAGGATGTTTCAGAGAATACAAATGGTATCAATCCGAAGGATGCAACGCTTCCGCGGAATGACATAGCAAAGACTGCACAAGACCCGCCACAAATGGCTGATGTCCCGCAGAACTAAAAAATTAAAGGAGTAAATATCATGGACGATATTACAGAAGAAACAATCGAAAATGCAGACCTTCCAAAAATTAAAGAGGTTCTGCGTTTCCTGGTAACACAGGAGAAATTAAGACAGGCAGAAGTTGAAGCACTTAAAGAAATGATTTCAGGTGTAGATACTTATGCAAAGGAATATGTTGATGGCCAGAACTTCAATGAATTCAATGAAAAGTACGGAGAAAAACTTGCTCCATACGGTGAAACACTGAAAGCAACAGAAGGCGATGACTTTGACATTGTGCGCGGTGCTTATGACACTTACAAAGACATGGAAGAGCCAAAACCAACAGAAGAAGAATTCATTGATACTGTTGTGCAGAATGCAGAAGAAGTTATCCAGAATCTTAAAGAAAAACTGGGGCTTCCAGCTGATACTGCCGTTGAAATCAAAGATGACGGAAACGGAGAAACAGAAGTAAAGGTTGATGCTGACGGTGACGGAGAGCCTGAAAAGGATGTCACAGAAGAAGCAACAGCAGAAACTGAAACAACAGAGGAAGAAGAAAATACCGGCATTTCGGAAGAAGATAAAGCCGATATCGATGATGCTGTAGACAACTACACACCACGCCATTAATCTTTTTCAGATTCAAAAATTAAATCACTCGGTTAATAGCCGGGTGATTTTTTTTTAGTCCTTATTAAGTTATATGTTCAAGATTTTAAGAAGGGTTATTGAAGAAACCCGCAGAGAAAAAAGAGAAAGAAAAGCAAAATCTGCATTGCTGCAGTCGGAAATTACGGAGCAGTTCGTTGAAGATTTATTCAAAATTGCAGACGAACACCCTAATACACAGGTAATTATAGAACCGGTTGCAGGTGGGAAAATCACTATTAAATCACGGCTCACAGATTCAGATCTTTATTCAGATGATGAACTTTACAAAATTCCGGAGATTACACGGACAATTTCAATTGCTAACGCAGTGAGAGGAAAAAGAAAATGATTATCATTAACCCAGGGAAAAACGATTCAGTAAATAAACTTCTTTCTAACCAGCTGACAAACATTCAGACACAGCTGGATGAACTTTCAGACAGAATTACATCTTTAGACGGCTCTACAGGAACAGAGATAGAAGAAGTACAGGGAAATTTAAGAGAAATCTCTCTTATTCTTGACGATGTTATTCAGACCCAGCAAATGACTTCTGCAGCTTTTGCAGAGCTTACTGAAAGTCTTAACGAACTCAAAGCACTTCTTTCTGATGAAGTTGAAACAAAAAACATCAATGCAATCATTGCAGAAATTGCGACTATTAACGCAACAAACATTAATACTGAAACTGTAACGGCACAGACTGGAAATATCACAAATGTAAACGCAGACAATGTTAATGCTGAAAACGCAAAGGTTACAAATCTTGAAGTTGAAAATGTAAGCATTTCAGAGCTTGAAACAGATTCATTCAAAACAAAACAGGCAGAAATTAAAAACTATGTCGGTGAATCTGCAACACTGGATGAATTGACAGTTGAAAACATCAAATCAAAACAGACTTATTCTTCACAGAGTTATGGCTCTAATGAATATGTAGACAAGTTTAAATTTGTACTTAATGCCGGAGCAATCATTTACTCGGAAGATGCAGACGATCCATGGGCTTTAACATGGAACGGAGCAATTGAATACACAAATCCAAAACTCACGATTAAAAGAATCGATATTACAAAAGAAAATGATACTGTAGTTGCTTTTGTGTATTTCTATCATCCAAACACTGACCTTACATTCTCTGTTCTTAATTTCGGGAACAGTGATATTGATGCACATTTTGAACTTGTTGAAAAAGCAACAGCTTATGAAGAAGAGAATGTTGAGTATTTCGGAATTGCCGGAGAACTGACAGGAGAAGGCGGCGGATTGCAGTTAATCTTTGTCGATGAAATTCCGGAAACAGTCTTGAAAGATTATCTTTATGCAGTTGTGAATGAAAATGGAATTGAACTTTTTGCAGCTAATGAAAATGGTAAAGCAGTTCCACTTGTTACAACAATTTCAGAATTGATAATCAGAGAGAGCGTTCAGATTGACAATAAACTTCTTCTTCCAGAAGTTGAAGAAGGAGAATATTCAGAAGGTTCTGACAATGATTATGTAAGTAACAAAGAAGGGAAACCAATCTGGAAAAGCCCCGTAAATCAGACAAAAACAGGTGCAATCACTTTAACAGAAGATGAATATGTAGAAACAACAGAAGAGATTACAGTCACAGAAAAAATAAGTGAAGATGTAAGAGTTGAAACTGGTTTTTATGCAGCTTATGAAAATGAAGATATCTTTATAGAAAGAGGAATTGCGGTTCAATTGGAAGAATCAGATGATGCTGCCATTGTTAAAGATTTTACTTTCAGTTATAGAAAAGAAATTTTTGATGTTATAGAAGAAGTAATAATAAAAGGCTTTAAAGGTGAAAAGTTCGTTATTAATATTGGTGATTTAATTATTTTACATCTTGACGGTTCAGAAGAATTCTTCCCAAATGGTTCAGATATTTATTATGAAGATAACCATACAGGAACTCTTGAATATATAGATACTCATACAGAAATAATCACCAAGAGAGAATTTAAAGGCTTTGGAAATGCTGAAAAACTTCCTACTGTAAACACCCTTACACACTGGAATGGAAAAGTTGAAAATAAAGCCGGTGAAGTAATAACACTTCCCACAAAAGAATGGTTTTTCAATCCTGAATATGTTGAAATTTTGGTTGATGAAGGCGATTCTGCGTCTTATCAAGTTTTAGTTAAAGCTGTCGTAAAAAACTTATTCAACAGTGATTACACCGAAGAATTTGAAGTTATTCTTGAGCCGGGTATTAAATATTCATTAACTAGAGATTCATATCCGGCTAGAGGTGAAATGCGATGGAGTTTTAAGGTTGGTGAATCTTATTATTATTCAGAATTTTTTATTTCAGCCGGAAACTATCGTAATGTACCAGGAAATACACAAATAGGAGATGAAAAGAAATCCTATAACCCTCTTACAAAACTTGGTGAAGTTGATGAGGGCGAATGGAACGCAGGGAAAATCACCAGCAATGAAGCTATGGACATAAAGCATGAATCGGTGACATGGCAAGATGAAGATTATGGGGTATGGCTCAACGGAGCTGAACCAACAGAAGATGATTTTGACTGGGTAAGGAGATAAAAGATGCAGCACTTTATTACAAAAGAACAGCTTGAAAAATACGATGCTTTGAAAGGGAAAATTATTGAAAGAATTGAAGAATTCCCGGTACAGGCAGAAAACAGAATCTATGCGAAATTCCACGAATATACAAAAAGCGAAACAGTGGAAAAAACACCGATTGATTTAGTCGGCAGTTATTTTAAACTTGTTTCAAATGGAAAATATGTTATCCGTGACTTGTATGCAGTTACATATAACGGGAATCCGGTTAAATCAATTTTCATTTCAAATTTCAATGTTTCTCTTTATGCAAATGAAGATTTTTCGGGGCTGTATGCAGATACATTGAACAGTCAGACCCCATATTCTTGGGATATTGAGGAAACAGTTGAGCACTTTGATTATTTTGTAGGCAACAAGGAAGAAAATACTTTTGTGCAGCTTGCAAATTATGAACAGCTTGAAGATTTCTTTATCAGAAAGACAGAAAAAGGCTCTGCTGGTGGTGTTGCAACACTGGATGCAGACGGAAGAATTCCAATTGAGCAGATGAATGTTAAGTCATTAAGACTTATCGGAACTTATGACTGTTCAAGTGGTGTATTCCCTTCAACTGTAAACAGAGTAGAAGGTGATTATTACCGGGTATCTGTAGGCGGCACACTTACAGAAATGAGAAGTGATATTGTAATTCCACAGTATGAAGCGATCTCTGCTTTTGAAGCAAATCTGATTAATCAGGCTATTACATCCGGATTAAAAATTTATGTTGATGTGGAAGATATCAAAACAGAAGTTTTAACTGTAAGCACAAATAAAATCAGTCTTGCAGATGACACTGAAATTAATCTCCCTAGAGATATTGATACAAGATTGTATGCAGATACTGAATTCCCTTTCTCATGGGATTTTGATGTAAATGATTTAATTGTATTCAATTCGCGGGGTGAATGGCAGAAATTAAAAAGCCAGGATTCAGTCACATCTGTAAACAGGAAAACCGGGGATGTAACTGTATATGGTGATAACACACCAATTGAAACACCAACAGAAACAAGCGACACACGAACAATCAAAGAATACATTGAAGATACAGCAGTTGTAAGAGTTGACGGAATCTCTAAAGACGAAAATAACAATATTAATTCAATTGCTGTTGTTGATGAAAAGGTATTACCTTCTGAACCTTTGAACAAAGTTTATAAAGTTGGTAATAAGGTTTATGCAAAAAATACTGAACTTGTAACAGAGGAAGGCTTTGACGGGCATTTTGAAGATGACCAATG
>JAGHVB010000009.1 GCA_018064525.1 Candidatus Treponema merdequi
GGGCTTCGTTGTGAGCTTCAAATTATCGCTAGCGGAGGTGCTTATAAGGTACTTCAAAAGTTATTATTATGGAGGGTACATTTTATGATGTATTCTGTAAAACAGCGTCAGAACCCGCTCGACAGACAGGCGGATTCTAAGTATTATGCGTCAGCTGAGTATGGCGAAGAAATCGATGTCAATGATTTGGCTAAGGAAATTTCCAAGTCCTGCACTCTGACCCCGGCAGATATTGTAGCAGTTATTGAGAGTTTCTTGGATAAGATGCCGCAGTACCTGAAAAGTTCAAACCGCATCAGATTGAACAAGTTTGGTATATTTAAGCTTTCATTCAGTTCGGTGAGGCACGAGAAGAAAGACGATGTAAGTGCTTCTGATATTAAGAACTTACGTGTGCTTTTTACTCCAAGTGCCGAGCTTAAAAAAGAGCTTTCTGATGTGAGCTACACAAGGAAGTAAGTACAGCTTCTTGCAGTAGCGTTTTAACAGTTTGTACTCAAATATCAGTCCAGCAGTGACTTAAAACTGCACTTTACAATTAATTCCTATTAATATTACGGCTGCTAATCTTTGTTGCAACAGATGCAAGCCTAAACTAAGAATCAAATCCCCTTCGCCTGCAAAGCCAGCTCCGACAAGGAGATTTTTTAATTTATTCGTTCAATTCATTTTGAGAGCAAGCTTGACTTGCTCTCAAAATATTCCTTTTTCCTTTATTTCGCGTTTACAAGTAATTTTTCTTTTAGCCCGTAAAGGGTGTACAGCGGATTTTTGCTTTTACAAAGGAATTTTTATACTTTAAAAACCAGCGGCGCAGTGCGCCGTCCGCCTAACAACTGGTTGTACCGCAGCGGGCTTGACCCGCTGTCGGCTACGAACCTTTGTTATGTGATTATTCAATAGATTTAATTGTAATTCCAATTAAATTATTATCTTTAATATTAGGAATTAATTTTAATTTATTATTTATATCTGTAAATTCCATTGGATTAATTGTTGTCATTACAAAACATAATTCACCAGATATTTTTATACTTTCTTCTATTTCTTGTTTGTGTTTAGCAATAAACTGTTTTAACTGAGTATCAATTTGCTCATAAAAATGATAATGCAAATTCATTTTTAGAACACCAGAAGAAGATGTTTTTGCCGTATTTATTCCTCCACCAGGTGTTATATAATATTTCCCGTTTACTTCTACTGGAGTATTAATACCTATTTTCCTAAGTTTAATTCTTTCTTCTTCAGTAGGATAAAATGATAGTCCTGTTACGTTAGGCAATTCCCACTTTTCTAATACTTCTGGAAATTCAGTTTGAATTATTTTTAATAATTCTGTATCGCCCCATCTTCCATGTTTGTCAATACAAATAAAAAATGCTTTATTTTCTGTAAAAACTACATATAAAATATCATCTTTTCCTTCGATTAAAATTGGATGTTTTTCATCTTGCTGTGCTCCTAAATGAAGATGATATATTCCGAAATCAAATAGAAGACCATCGGAATATTTAGCTTGCAATATTTTTCGACTTAAATGAGGGGTCAAACTTTTTCCATTTTTAATTTTTTCTTCTAAAAGTTTTAGCCCATTTTCGCAATCTGGTTTTCTTATGAAATTTTGCGAATATATAATTTTTCTTGGCTTTGCAGGAATTAATCTTTCACGCAAATTTGAATATTCATAAATGAGATGCTGATTATATAATTCTTTTTTTTCTTTTTCAGATTTTTCTTCAAATTTTTGATCTTTTATTCTCTCCTGTTGTTCCCATTCATTATAATCTGTAAATTTAAATCCTAATTTCTTGAATTCATCTATATCATTTAACACATATTGCTCAAAATCTTTAACTATATCAATTTTTAATTCAAACATTTTTTTTCTCCTATGCGCACCATTGGCGTGTCACCATAACATCATCTTCTACTCATCCATCAAAATCCAAGATACTACACAAACCTGTCCATCTAAGAACTCCCCTGACGGATACAATTTTATGTTACACTCATTTTCTAATTATATCTAGATTATTATCCACTATAAATCTAACTCCCTGTCAAGCGGGCTTATTACTTCACCCGCTCTTTGTAAAAGACTTTCATCCATATGCCATCCGAATTCTTTTGCATAAGTGGAATTTCTTCGAACCGCACTCTGTGGCATAGACACCTTGCCCCATCCGTCTAAGATGTCCTTTAATATACGCGCGTTTACGAAAATTCCACCTAAAAAATAAAAAAAAACTGCCCGCAAATGCAGACAGCCCGATATCACAAACAACTCCTGATATTTTATTTTTTATTTTTTCCTCCCGCTCTCTTCAAATATACATCTCCATTCTCTTTTAACCACTTATTCCATTTCTTATACTCAGGAAAAATTTTATCAATTTCTGCATAAAATTCTTTCGAGTGATCCATGTGTCTTCGGTGGCAAAGTTCGTGAACTACGATGCTGTCTAAAACTTCTCTCGGCATTAAAACTAAAAGACAGTTGAAATTTAAATTTCCTTTTGCAGTGCAGCTTCCCCAGCAGGTCTTCTGCAGGCGGATGGAAATTGTGCCGTATGTAATTCCACTTAACGATGCATAATATTTTACGCGTTCGGGAATTATTTTCTTGGCTTCTTTTTTTATTTTTTTGATTTCGTCTTTTGTGAGAATGCCTAGTTCGTTTACTTTTTCATTTGTGGCTAAAGTTTTTTCGATATGCTTTGTAACCCAGGATTTTTTTGAAACGATAAAATCCTGAACTTCTTTTTCAGAAACAAAGTGCGGTGCTTTGACAAGGACAGTTCCATCGTCAGAAATTGTCATCGAGATTGAACGTCTGAAAGATTTTTTTATAACATAAGTAACCTGCATAGATGGAACTTTATAGTACCCCGCTCATCTGTAACACCCGCAGGTTATATTACATTTTTTCAAGTTCAAAACCGTACATATCGTGTCCGGGATAAACTTTTACTTCTTTCGGTAAGGTTTCTGTAATACGACAGATACTCTTTTTAATTGTGATTTCGTCTCCGCCGTACAAATCTGTGCGGCCGTATGTTCCATAAAAAATTGTATCACCAGAAATCAAAACTTTTTCCGCATCATTAAAATAACAGACACAGCCTTTTGAATGTCCCGGTGTATGATAAACTTTCCAATGTGAAAGTGCATTTGTCACAGCTTCTACATCAGGAGCATTATCGCTTCCGTTAAAAGCTGCGACTATCATTTCTGGTGTAATGACTTTATCAAGCATCATTCCATCAGATAACAGAACATCAGGTTCCGGCAAATTGGAAACAGACTGTAAAAGTTCCATTGCACCTTGCCCCATTCTGCCTAAAAATTTTTCCTGCGTAATTGCAGATGACAGACCTATACATTCAGCATCATCTTTATGAATTGCGATACAAAGTTCCGGCCACTTTTTCTTAAGAATTGAAAGACCTGCAACATGATCAAAATGTCCATGTGTCAGAAGAATACCGACGGCGACAAGATTTTTTTCATTGAGATAGTCAATAAGAATATTTTCGTCGCCTGTCAATTCAGAACAGGCAGGATCGACAATTAAAACTGCCTGTCCTGCAAGCGGAACTATGTAAGTATTTACTCCAAGAATGCCTGTATGTATAGGTTCTAATTCCATTAAGGATACCTTGAATTAAACTAAATAGTTTGAATCAGTAGAAACAGCTTCTGTTGTTGCATTTCTTTCTGCTGCTGCGAGAGCTGCTGCATCATCTTTTGCTACTTCTGACTGTGGATCTGTATAACCAGAATCTACATTTGCTGGAATTGTTTCATCAGAACTATCAGTTCCTTCTGCACCTTCTTCACCTTTCTGGCGGGAATAGCTTACAGAAAGTTTTCTTCCGCGGTAATCATATCCGTTTAATGCGTTGATTGCTTTGTCTGCATCTTCTGTAAAAAGCTGAACAAAAGAATAATTTGCAAGAACTCTGATGTCACCGATTCTGTCACGGTCAAGACCTGCAACACTGATCAAAAGTCCAACGAGGTCGCGTGGATATACACGGCGGTTGCGTCCGATTCCTACAAAGATTGTTGTTGCAAGAGATTCATCAATCTGAACTCTTGGATGTGGCTGACGAGCTTCTGTGTTTTCTGAGCTGTCATTTGTATTATCGCGGTTTCTGTCCTGGCGATATTCATTTTTCTGATTGTCTTTTCTAAAGTCACGACGGTTGTTTCTGTCGTTTGTAAATTCTCTTCTTGGTCTGAAGTGTGAACCGCACTGTTTTGTAAGATATGCTGCTACATACATCCTGAGTGAGAATGGAACATTTTTCTTGAAAACTTTTTTGATGTCGTTTAATAAATCAGGATTTTCCTGTGTTTTTACTTTATCAACTGCGTCCTGTAAAAATGCTGCAAGCTGATCCAAATCAATTTCGTTTTCTCTTCTGAATGACATAAAAAATACCTCTTAAAAAAAATTTATTCAGCAAACAAAGATAAAATATATCCAGACCCCAATTTCTTAAAACCTGTTCTGATCAATAAAGGTGTAAGAGTGTCTGTTATAAAAATGTCTGCTATAAGTACCCACTTAAAATGGCGGCTTTTCAATTCTGTAAGCGACTGTTCTAAAAGTTCACTTCCGATTCCAAGACCGCGGAATTTTTGCTGCACAAAAAAACTGGTGAGTAAAACAGTATTTGGTGCATTACCAAGACATGGAGAAAAAACTGCAGAGCCGATAAAATCTTTTAAAATGGAACGGCAGACAAATCCGCAGGAATCTTTTGAAAGATATCTCTGTGTTTTATCTTTTATTAAATCTGATAAAGCCGATTCAATTTCAGACGGCCAGTTTTCTACATTGTCAAATGTGGCAGAATCTAAACATTTATAAATATCATTTCTGTCACTTTCAAAATAAAATGGCGTAAACACAAAGTCATCGTGAAGAAGTTCTTCTGTTTCTTCCACTTCACAATCAATCTGTTCAAGGCCCCATGTTTCACGCAAAGAGTTATACCACGAATTAATATAAACAATAAGCTCTTTATTTTTAAAAAAGTGCCAACGCTTTTCAACTTCGGGATATGACTTTAATACGTCTTTAAATCCTCTGAACACCCCCCTTCCGGAACGAAGTACATTTAATAAATCCGTTCTGGCCATCGGCGAATGAAGTTCATTTACAAATCGTTCCATCAAAGAAAAACCGTCTTTGCTTGTCCATGATGGAATTTCGTAAAACACTTCTTCGTCGCAAGTTATTTCATCATTTATTTCTACAAGTGAATTGTTCTCTGCGTCGATGACAAATTTTTTTTCCTGATTATCAAGAGCCGAGATAATAGAATCTACAAGTTCATCAGTTAGCTCAAAAGTCATGGCGCACTATTAAATTCCACTTACAAAAATTACTTAATGTTTTTCAATTCATCGCGATTGGAAATCACTTTGCTGATGAGACCGTACGCAATTGCTTCTTCTGCATTGAGCCAGTAATCGCGGTCAGTATCTTTTTCTACAGTCGCAAGATCTTTTCCAGTTGCTTCAGAAATGATTTTATTAATTTTTGCTTTTGTCTTAGCAAGATTTTCTGCATGAATCTGAATGTCGCTGCAAGTTCCGCGCATTCCGCTCATCGGCTGGTGAATGAGATATTCACTGTTTGCAAATCCGACGCGGTGGTCTTTTGAAACTGCAAGCAAAATGAGAGCAGCTGCACTTGCAATGAGTCCGTTACCGATCAAAACAACCGGACACTTAACAAAACGAATCATATCATAAATTGCAAATCCCGCACTTACATCTCCACCAGGTGAATCGATATAAACATAAACAGGATCGCTCGAATCTGCTTCGAGAAGCAAAAGCTGCTTGTTAAATTTTTCAGCTAAATCTTTGTTGATTTCTCCAGACAAAAGAATCTGACGAGTTTTAAGAAATTTTTCGGCAAGAGCGTCTGGTCCCTTGTCCTTTTTTTCGTCTTCTTTTTCATCATTCAAAAAAATATTATTCATACTATTAATATAGTAAAAAACCGTCAAAAAGTAAATGAGATTTTAGTGGAACTTGCCCCGCCGAAATACCTCAAATACAGTCATCTCCAGATTTTTCAAGACCGCAAATCACCCGAACACCCAAATTTCATTTTATAAACAAAAGCCCGTTCTAAAGCCCGCGGGACTTTGCCTCGTCCCAGTATCTGTCCATCACCGAAAGTTTTCCGGGAACCATTTCATCTCCCGCTTCTTCCATTTTTTTCTGAACGTATGAAAATCGTCTGTAAAATTTTTCATTTGCCAGATTAAGAGCCGTTTCAGGATCAACTCCAAGCTTTCTTGCATAATTTACAACTGCAAACAAAAGATCGCCGACTTCTTCTTCAACTTTTAACTGAGTGGAATTTGCATCAGAGCCAGATTTTTTTTCAAACGGTTTAGCTTCCTGTTTATCAAGTGCTTTTTCTGCAGCCACTCTCGCTTCTTCAACTTCATCAATTTCTTCAAGAACTTTGGCTTTTACATCATCTGAATTATCCCAATCAAAACCTTTCTTTGCAGCTTTCTTCTGTAATTTATAAGCTTTCAATAAAGGCGGAAATCCTCCGGGAACTTCATCAAGAATGCATCCTGTTTTTCTGCCTTCAAGATTTTCTTTAATTTTATCCCACTGAGACAGAACCTGTGACGCATCTTTTACTTCTTTTTCTGCACAGACTTTTCCTTCACTGTCAGGAAAAACATGAGGATGACGTCTTATCAGTTTTTCAGAAAGTTCGTTAAAAACTTCGGCAACCTTAAAATCACCTGACTGCTCGTACATATAGGAAATCATTGTCGCATTGAGCATCACGTCACCAAGCTCTTCCTTTGCGTGTTCTGCATCCTCTTGTGTAATTGCATCAACTGCTTCAAAAACTTCTTCGATCAAATCCCGTCTCATCGAAAGCGGAGTCTGTTCTTTATCCCAAGGGCATCCGTTTTCAGAACGCAGAATCTTAATCACATTCAATAATCTGTTAAACGCCTTCTCCGCAGTTCCAAAATCACCACTCATCACACTATCGAAATCAATTTTATTACTCACAAGATTACCCCAAATCAAATTCCCAATTCCCAATTCCTAATTCCTAATTCCTAATTCCTAATTCCCAAATCAAATTCCTAATTACCCCATCACATTCACCTTTCCCCATTCACCAAGCAGTCGGTTCGGATCAGAAGAAAGCAGAACTTTCGCAAGCAGAAATCCAGCTTTTTCAAAAACAATGTCCATTAAAATTGCATCATCTTTTGAAAAATTACTCAAAACATAATCTGCAATATCAACATTTGCAGGCTTGCCGATTCCAAAACGAAGACGCCAGAAATCAGCAGTATTCAAAACAGCCTTTGTCGATCTGAGTCCGTTATGTCCCGCAAGACCGCCGCTCCACTTAAGAGAAAAAAATCCAGGCTTCATTTCAAGTTCATCGTGAACAACTAAAACTTCTTCAGGTTTGATTTTATAAAACTGGCATACTTCACCAATACTCTGACCTGAAAGGTTCATGTAAGTTTCCGGTTTGAGGAAATATATTTTTTTCGGAGCCTTAGCAGGAATTTTTATTTCACCGCTTTTAGAAAGATCAGGATAAGCACTCTGCGCAAAATTAACAAACTGCTCATAATCAAGATTTGCAATCTGTCCCTGAAACTTTGAAGAAAAATTTAATTTAGAATAGAAAGGCAATTTTTCTGCAAACTGCCAGGCCGTATTATGTCGAGTCTTTTCATACTCTCGTCCATAATTCCCTAGAAATGCTACTAATTGAATCATAGTAGCATTCTAGTGGAATTTTGTAATTTGTTAAAGTCAACGAAAATAATAGAATTAAAAGTGATAAAAAAGTCTTGATGGAATTTTTTATCACTCCTAGTTTTTAGTACAGATGACTTCTACGCCATCAGGAATATACATTCCCTGAGCTCTCTCTGTCCATTCGGCTTCTGTTCCGAGGAAGGTAATTGTTTCAAGATCAAAGAAATTATAAAGACCAATTCCATCAAGATTTACATTAGGCAATGTAATTTTTTTCAAACCATAAACTGAGTCGAATCTTTGATCTCCCAATTCATTTAAAGTCGATGGAAAAACAATTTCTTCAAGTGATTCACACATTTCAAAACAATTTCCATTTATTTTTTCTACACCTTCTGAAAAAACGATTTTCTTTAATTTACTGCAACCTTCAAAAACACAATACCCTACTGTCTTAACAGAACCAGGAATTTCAATATTTTCAAGATTTGTACAATATGCAAATGAATAATCAGTTATTTCTTTTACAGAATCTGGAATCGTAATTTCATTTATATCACTGTGATAATATGCAGAATCTATTTTTTCTATTCCCTCAGGGATAACCGAATTTTTACAAGTCTGAAGCAATACAACAGCCTGAACTTTAGTTTCTTCATCTGTTTCAATTCCAATTATTGCATTGCAGTTATTACGATTGCCATATTTAGGATTTGATGATGAAACTGTTATTTTCTCGAGTGAAGAACATGCAAATGCTCCGCCACCAATTGATTCAACTGTTTCAGGAATATAGATTTCTTTTATACTGCAGCCTGCAAATGCTTTTTCACCTACAGTTTTTAATTTATCAGAAAAATTGACTGATGTAATTTTATAACAATTTTCAAAGGCTCTAGCTCCAATGTTAATAAGATTTTTCGGAAGATTGGTTTCTACATTACGACTTCCAGTAAAGGCACCATTTCCAATTGTTTCAAGGCTTTCCGGTAATGAAACTTTTGATAAATAAAAACAACCCCAGAATGCATTATCTCCTATTGAAGTAACACCTTCAGGAATTGTTACTTCTTTTAAATCTGTTACAGCAAACGCCCGTTCCCCAATAGTTTTTACAGAAGATGGAATATCAATTGATTCGACATTTATATTCATAAAAGCACTCTTACCGATTGATGTTACTCCGTCCGGGATATTAATTTTCTCAAGTTCATTACAGCCATTGCACAAGTTATCTGGAATAGTTGTTATGCGTGACGGAAGTTTAATTTCTTTTATTGTGCGCATATTTGCAAGTGCCCAAGGCTCTAAAGTTGTTACGCTTTCAGGAATGTAGAGATAAGTAATGTTCCATGTGTAATAAAATGCCCTCTCTTTAATTGTTGTAATAGATTCCGGCAGGATAACAGAAGCTAATTCATAGCAATCATCAAATGCTTCTTTAGCGACTTCTGTTACATCTGTGCATTCAGACAGATCGAGATGAACACGTAAACCATTTCCACTTTTGAAAGAAGAATTTTTTAATAAACTGCTTATTGAATTAAAACTTGTAACTCCATCACCTTTTATTTTCAAGCTTCCAGTTTTTCCAGCGCTTTTCAGTGAAGAAAGTTCTGACCAGAGAGACGAAACATTAATTATTTTAGTATAACATGCATAAAATGTTGTCGGATTGTAAAGTTCTTTTGGCATAGAAGTAAATTTCTGACCATAAAGGTTTTCTCTGTTGAACCACCCGAAAAACTCATAGCCTTCATCGCATTCAATATCATCTTTTGTCGGTAAAGCAGGTTCTTCACCAGGATTTTTACAAGAGACAGGGGTATAGCCGTCTTTAAATCTTCCTCCTGTGCCAAGATTAAAGCTTATAGGAGTAATTACATCGCTTGAAGTTACATTTAATACAGCATTTGTTGTTCTGTCAGCTTCTACAACAATTACATCTGTTACAGTTTTAAATGGATATGTACTGTCACTATCTGGAAGTTTGCTATTTAAAACATATTGTAAATAATATTTTCCAGGTTCAATAGCGCCTATATAATATACAAACTGATTTTTATTTTTTGAATCATACAAAAAATTATCGTAAAGCTGTTTTGAAGGATTATAATATGAAAATATTTTTGCCCTGATCATATAAATATTATCTTCAGACTTACAGTTAAACTCGATGTGAACATTTCCTTTTCCAGAAGTTGAAGTTCTTTCTGTTGTAAAATTCAAATGATTTTTTTTGTCAGAATAAACTGCTTTATTTGGAATTTTTCCACTCGCTAAAACAGTTCCATTTGAATTAAACAACTGAATCTCAAAAGTATAAGTTCCACTTGTATATTTAATTATGGAATCTGACTGCATTACTTCATAGGCAGTTTTTTCTTCAGTTGAAGTCCAGGTTTTAAATTCGCTGTCATTTGCAAGAAGTATGATTTTTGCAATCTCATCCCATCTTAAAGCACCCGGTGTAATTGTTTTGGCAGTTTCCAATGCATCGAGTGAAACAGAAACATCAATCGTACACGGCAATCCGCTTACAACTTCTTCACAATTTTCATCATTTGAAAAACTCTGATCGAAAATTCCATTTAAATTATTACAGGCTGTAAGACAGCATATTAAAGATAAAATAAAAATATATTTCTTCATGTCAAACCTCTAGTCAATGTAATTAAACGAATCGATTTTGGTATACGACTTACCGTCAAGTTCCACAACAACAAGAACGCTGTGATAACCTTTTGTTATTTTTGAATAATTCAATTCAAGAACGTTGCCTGTTTCACCAGATAGCAAAGTTCCATCAAGAAGCCATTTATATGTTGCACCAGTTATTGATGAAGCAGTGCAAATCTTTGCACCAGTTTTATCAGATAGCGTAAGAGTCAGATTGATTTTATCAGCGTCTTCTTCCGGCAGTGAAATTGTAATTCCTTCTTTGAGCCAGACTGCTTTTGTATTAAAGCCATCAAGCGGCATTGTCTGCGGAAGTTCAGGATTCCAGTTTATAAAACAATATCCTGCTTTTGTTGGGTTTACCGGTGGAACTATTGGTGCTCCATATTTTACAGAGATGTCATCGATAGAAGTTCCACCATCAGTATCAAATGACAGTTTGAATATTTTTCTGTCGTAATAAATTTTTACTACAGTGGAATTATCGCTTTTAATTGTTTCCTGATTAAATTTTTTTGCTGTAAATCCGTCATAAGATTTTTCAGCTGCGACAGTCAACGATCCAGAAATTCCTTTTAATATTTCTGTATCAGATTCAACAAGAGTGTAATCATCATCAGTTATATTCTGCTGATAATATTCAACTTTGTATGAAGCTTCTGTCGATGTATTTTGTGGTTGATTAGAATCTCCTGCATAGCTGCAGCAAATTAATAAAGACATTACTAAAAATAAAAACACAGTAATGAAGACAGGGGTATGTTTCATAATTAAATCCAAAAAACAGATTTTAAACTAACCCCGATTTACTTTTAATAATATTCATAATTTTATAAGTGAAAATAAATTCTGTAAAGAAAAAAATTTAAAAAAATAAAAAAAAGTCTAATATATTAATTTTTTGATTCTATCTAAAAAAATATTATCTATGCCAAATTAAAAAAACACAAAAACAATCCCAAATCACTTACTTCTTAATTCTAAATTATCCCTTACATCCCTTCACGACTCTTTCCTGGCCACTTAAATCACACAAAATCTTCACATCAGAAAAACCTGCATCTTCAAATAGCAACTTAACTTTTCTCGTCTGATACTCACCGCATTCCATCAAAAAACTTCCGCCATCATTAAGCGCATCATACGCAAGTGGAATCAAACGGCGGATAATCGCAAGTCCATCATTCGTATTAAAAGGAACTTCTTTCAAATCAAAATTATTTTTACAAGTGGAATTTCTTTCATCGCGTTTCTGTTCTTCACCGCAATATTTTCCGCAATCTTTATCACCGTCAAGTGCAAGTCTCGGTTCCGAGCGTCCGTCTCTCAAAAGATCTTCAGTCATTTCATGCGGAACATACGGTGGATTTGATAAAATAAAATCAAATCCCGACTGTCCGCATAAAAGATCTCCGTTAAGAAATTTTATCTTTGAAAAATCTTTTTCAAAAAGCGACTCTGCATTTTTCTTTGTTACTTCAAGAGCCTTGTCACTTAAATCTGTCATCGTCAAATCAAAAATATTTTTGTCAGTAATTTTTTCTTCAAGAGATTTTAAAACAGAAAGTCCGATACATCCGCTGCCAGAACAGATGTCAGCAATTTTAATAACGCGGAAATTATCAGCGATGTCTTTATTGTTTAAATAGCCATTTGAAGAGATATTATCTTTCAAATTGATTTTCGCATTATAAAATTCCATTATCTCATTAACTGCATCTTCTACTAAAATCTCTGTGTCTGGTTTTGGAATCAGAACATCAGGAGTTACAAAAAAATCATAACCAAAAAATTCTTTTACACCTGTAATATAAGCAATCGGAAAACCGGTTTTTCTTTTTTGAACAAGTGCATTAAAATCAGAAATCTGAGTTTCAGATAATTCCAGATCATGATGAGTTAAAATAAAAGTTTTATCTTTTTTAAGAAAAAATTGAAGAAGACAGTCAGTATCAAGCGAAGCACTCGGAGAACCAGAGGCTTCAAGTACTTTGACTGTATTTTTTTTAATTGTCTGTAAAGTCATATTAATTCATGAGTTTATCAATAAAACCGTTGTTCTCTTTCTGGATATATTGAACTCGGGCCGGAGCTCCACCCCAGCTTATTAATTTTGTACGCATTATATAACGCTCGCCCTTAATTTCGGCAATTGTTTCAACAAACTCTGTTGAAGCAGAAAGATTTTTCGGGCAATGCTTACACGGCGTTTTTGAATTCCACAAAGCCTCGTAACATTTTTTTCCCATACATTCGCGCTTTTCTTTCTGAGCAATGGAACATGCATTCTTGTTGATATATAAAAGTTCATAAGTATCTTTTGCACATACCATAACCGCATCATTAAACTCATCCAGAAGCCAGTCCATATTTCTGTAAAAGATATATGACGGAAGAACTGTCTGCCCGTTAAAAATCTGATACTGATTTTTTCCGTAACGTTTGCTTGCAAGCAAAGCCATATCAGCATTGTTATAAAGTGTCTGATAATCTTTTCCAAATTCAGGAGCAAGGCACGCACCGATGGAACAGGTAACCATTATCTTTTCTACAAGGAAAGAAAGATTGTCACATAGTCTTGTAAGCTTTAATTCAAGCTGTTCTTTATCAAATGCTTTTGGAAGGAAAATTGCAAATTCGTCGCCACCCATTCTGCAGATAATATCTTCATCTCTAAATGACTTTTGCAGAACATCTGCAACAAACTTTAATGTTTCATCACCTTTAATGTGTCCGTATGTATCATTAACTTCCTTGAAATTATCAACATCAATCATTACAAAGACAGCACCCTTGTCATCTTCACTTGCAAAAAAGTCATTCACTTTTGACTCAAGAACTTTTCTTGTAGAAAGTCCTGTAAGCGCATCTTTGTTGACTGCGAGTTCTGCTTCGAGAAGTTCTTTATTAAGCTGTTTTTCAAATTCAAGTTTCTGAACATGTGAATTTAAAATTACATTTCTTACACGATGTTTTAAAATTACAGAATTATACGGTTTTGAAATAAAGTCATCAGCACTCATTGCGAGAGCTCTTTCTTCAGATTCTTCATCACCCTGGGATGTAACGACAACAGGGATACCCTGTGTCTTTTCATTGCCACGGATATTTTTCAAAAGCTGGTAACCGTCCATTACAGGCATGAGAAGATCCATTAAAATGACAGTTATCTCTTCGTAATTTTTTTCAATGTAATTCCATGCCTGTTTTCCATCGCCGGCTTCTACAACATCATAATCATTTTCGAAAATTCCCTTGATAATTTCACGGCTGAGTTCTATATCGTCAACAACAAGCATTGTTCCGATTTTTTTACCTTTTGCTTTGTGAATTTTCGTTTTACTTTTTTCAATGTAAGTTACGCTGCTGCTTGTAAGATACATTTCCTTGATGTTGCCGGTTTTCATAAGTTCAAAAAAATCTTCTTTACACAAAGGCTTTTCAAAATAAAAACCCTGTACATAATTACATTCCATCGAACTCAGAATTTTTATCTGTTCAACAGTTTCAACACCTTCTGCAACAACAGCAAGATTAAGCCACTTTGCAAGACTGATTACAAATCCTAAAATTCCTTTTCCACTTGATTTTTCAAGCTCATTTTTTACAAAGCCCATATCGAGTTTCAAAATATCAATTGGAATTTCTGAAAGCATATTAAGTGAAGAATAACCAGAACCAAAGTCATCCATTTCTATCGGAAAACCTTTATTACGAAGCTGTGTAACAGTTTTAATAATCTGCTCAGGGTTATCTGTATATGCACTTTCTGTAATCTCGAGGTGTAAATATTTACGTGGAACTTTATACTTGTCGCTCAGATCTGTTAAGATTTTTATCAGTTTTGGATTATAAATATCTGCGCGTGAAACATTTAAAGAAACTGCAAATGGTTTTCCGCCGCTTTCAATCCATTCCTGCATATCCCTGCAGACACTTTCCCAGACAAACATATCTAGCTGAGTAATAAATCCGTTTTTTTCAAACAGCGGAATAAAAGAACCTGGAGACATAAAACCAAGTTCAGAGTTTTCCCAGCGGACCAGAGCTTCGGCACCTGCAACACATTCAGAAGAAAGTTCATACTTTGGCTGATAGAAAACTTTAAACTCATTGTTCTTGAGTGCATGTTCCATCATATTTGTAATAGCCTGGATATCATGCATGTGTTTTCTGATATCATCCTGATAGTAAGCAACATTCTGTCCGTACTTTCCTTTGATGCTGTCTGTTGCAAGTTCAGCACGGTCACACATCGCCTGAATCGGAATTAATTTATCATGAATATAATAAATACCAAGACATAATTTTAATTTTATCTTTACGCCGACTCTCGGAAGATATTTATGAAGCTGCTGTGAAATATCTTCAAGGTAAAGATCATAGCCTTCTTCTCTGTGATTAATTGCAATAAAAAATCTGTCTGCACTGAATCTCGAACATATGGCAAAGTCACGGGTTGCTGCTTCAAGAATTTCACCAAGTTTAAAAAGGATTTTATCACCTGTTGCAATTCCGTAAGAATCATTTACCATCTTGAACTGTTCAACATCGAGACATAAAACATCAAATTCCTCATCAGGATGTTCTGTAAAAATCTCACGGACTTTTGTCATAAAATACTGTTTGTTATAAACAGGTGTCAGATCATCACGGCTGACAAGACCTGCAACTTTAACAGCTTCCATAAGTTCAATTGTATTTGCAAGTCTGTGTTTAATAATCTGCGGATTATACGGCTTTTGAAAAAAATCATATGCACCAAGAGCAAGCGCTTTTTCTTCGTCTTCTTCGGAGCTTGCCTTGCTTGATGCAAGAATTGGAATTTTCGAATAATTATCATTCAAATGAATTTTTTTAAGAAGGTCATAACCATTAGAATAAGACATTTCAAGATCAAGAATTATTGCAGATATTCTTTTATAATTCGTTTTTAAAATTCGAAGTGCCTCACCTTCATTAACTGCAAGAATAAGTAAATATTCCTCCTGCAGAATTTTTGCGAGTACACTTCTATTGATCTGTTCTTCGTCTATGATTAAGACAGTCCTTTTATTCATTCTCTTTTTACTGATTTCCCATTTCTGTAATATCAGCTTTTAACTGTTCCTCTTTTGCATAAACATTCAAAGCATCAAGCATATCGTCCATATTTCCCATCATAAAGCCTGGAAGATTGTGGGCGCTGTAATTGATGCGGTGATCCGTTACGCGGTCCTGAGGATAGTTGTATGTTCTGATTTTTTCAGAGCGGTCTCCGTTACCGACCATACTCTTTCTGGCAGCAGAACGTTCTGCATCTTTTTTACTCTGTTCAAGATCAAAAAGACGCGCACGCAAAACTGACCATGCCTTTTCTTTATTCTTAATCTGAGATTTCTGATCCTGCTGAATTACAACAAGACCTGTCGGAATATGTGTAAGACGAACTGCAGAGTCAGTTGTATTTACACACTGACCGCCAGGACCACCTGCACGCATTACATCTACACGGACATCATTCGGGTTAATCTGAATATCAACTTCATCAGCTTCCGGTAATACTGCAACAGTTGCAGTTGAAGTCTGAAGTCTTCCCTGAGATTCTGTCTGTGGAACACGCTGAACACGGTGAACACCAGATTCCCATCTCAAAGTTCCGTAAACAAATTTTCCGGAAATATTAGTTACGATTTTGTTGAAGCCGCCGACTTCTGTTTCCTGAGCTTCCATTGTCTCAGTCTTCCAGCCTTTGCGTTCTGCAAGATGACAGTACATTTCCCAGAGGTCGCGTACAAAAAGAGATGCTTCATCTCCGCCTGCTGCCGATCTGATTTCAAGAATGATGTTCTTTTCATCAAGAGGATCAGGTGGAATTAATTTAAGCTTGATTTCTTCTTCAAGTTTCGGCTGACGTTCTTCCAGTTCCTTTAACTCTTCACGAGCCATTTCTTTCATATCAACGTCATCTTCTTCTGTAATCAAAACTTTTGCGTCTTCAATTCCAGATAAAACCTTTCTGTATTCATCATATAATTCACAGACGCCTGCCAAATAACCATGCTCTCGCATAGTGTCCTTATATTTTTTAGCGTCTTTTACAAGGTCAGGTGACTGAACAAGCTCTGAAACGACTTTAAAACGAGCTTCACACTGTTCAAGTTTTTTTAATAAATCCATAGTATTACTATTATATAGAATAAACTGTGGAATTTCAACGAAAAAGAATTTTGAAGGGAATTTACTTAATTTTGTAATTTCATGTATTTTTTAAGGGAATAATTTTAATATGGAATTTATATATAAAATTCAGATATGTTAAACAACAACAACATCTTTAACAATTTCTTTAACTTTTTCAGGAGTCAAATTAAGCGATTTAGAAATAAGGTCAATCGAAACTCCATTGGAATAAAAGCTTCTTACGCTATCCAGTACAGCCTGTTCGCGCCCTTGTTCAATTCCTTTCTCGATTCCTTCTTCAACGCCGTCTTCAAACCAGTTGCGAAATGTCAGTTCTTCGTCATATTCTGTCAGAATCATACCCAATATCTCCTCTTTCTGAATCTTGAAAAAGCCTTCCAAAAGATTTTCACCGATTGCCCATTCCACTGCTTCATTAACTGCGTCTTTTGTATGTAGGCCGCTCTCTTTGCTTTTATTAACTCTTGAAACAAAACTTACATAATTATACAGCGGCTTGCACTTTTTTTGAAGAGCAGAATTATGGTCTTTATTTATATTTATCATCTCACATGTCCATTCAAAACTTCCAGACTTTACCTCACCATCAAACGTATCAGAAAGTTTCAAAATCTGTCTGTCAGGAAAGTCCTTTTTTCCATTGTAAAACACGACATAATTTGGAGAGGGAATTTTTACGACTGTCGACTTATGAAGAATCTTATTATTCTTCGCTAAATACATCTGATAAAGCTGGGAAAAATAAAACAGTCCCCTAAGCGGCATATTCGGATTATAAGTGCTCTGTTGTTCGTAAAGCGTCATCTGGGAATCAACAAGAAATGAAATGTCATTTTTCATCGTGATGTACAAAACATTCTCAATTGTGTTTAATTCAAGTAAATCAGGATCTGTGTAGTTTGAATCATTGAGAGCGTTATAAAGTTCGAGCCGCCAGCGTTTGCTCTGTTCGGTCTCACGGCCAAAAATTGCCTTAAATAATCTGTCCCGAAACTGGAACTGAGTTTTTGCTGATGTGATGGAATCAGTTGATTGTGAAATATTTTCTGCAGGGAATAATGTATTTTGCATTGTTATCTCCTGCAGATATAGTACGAATTTTTATGAAAAATATATCCAATTTTAAACTTTCAAATAAAAGATGTTCTGTTAAATTTCCAGTTAGACTGAATCTTACCATCCGCCAGATGCGCCGCCACCACCAAAGCCTCCGCCGCCTCCAGAGAAACCGCCGCCGCCAAATCCGCCGGAACCACCAAAGCCACCGAAAAAATCGTCGTGATGATTTGAATTATAGCGTCTGTTCGAAGAACCCTGAAAAAGAGAAAACCATGGAAGCCAGCTGAGCCATTTGAATTTTCTTGAAAGTGCCCCGGAAAAAACAAAAAAATAAAAGAACATAAAAAATAAAACGATTATTGCAGAAACAGGATCACCAGATTCCTGCTCACGAATTGCAATTTCCGGCTGTATTCCATCTGTTCCAATAATATTTTCTATTGTTTGTACAGCTTCTAGAATTCCGCGGCTGTAATTTCCACTTTGAAAAGCAGGAGCAATAATCTGCCTGATGATAAGTCCGCATTTTGTATCTGTAAGCTGGCCTTCAAGCCCGTATCCAACTTCAATTCTGATTTTCTTTTCTTCAAAAGCAATCAAAAGCAAAACACCGTCATCGTTTTCTTTAGAACCAATTTTCCATTTTTCGCAAACTTTCATTGAATATGCTTCAAGGGCTTCGCCTTTTAATGATGGAATTGTCAGTACTACAATCTGTTTTTTAGTTTGTTCACTTATTGATAAAAGTTCAGTAGTCAGCATCTGAAAATCAGATGGATTAAGAAGTTTTGCATTATCAACGACAGGTCCTGAAAGTTCCGGAACAGAAAGTGAAAATGCAGATATTCCACTTATAAAAACAAAAAGGAAAAACGCTATATATTTTTTAAGCTTAGAAAAAATCATCTCACACTCCGAAACTAAACAAACAAAAGCCCGTCAGGCAATTCGTTGACATCATCTTTCTTAATCGGATAATGCTTTGAAAGAAGTTCACCGCACTTTTCAATTGCATTGCAGAATGCATCAACGCCATTTTTGCTCTGAATGTCTTTTGAAAGTTCATCTGCAATTTTTGAAAAATCATCATCAGAAATTTTTTCTGATATTCCTTTGTCAGCAATAATTCGTACTTCGCGTTCAAGATACGAAACGAAAATTAAAATGCCGTTATGGTTTTGAGTACAGTAAACATTAGTCTGTGCAAACAAAGAAAATGCTTTTTCTGTAACATTTTTTTTCTTAAAGTTTTTTGGAATTATAATTCTATCGATAAATGGAATATTACAAACTGCGAAAAAAATAAGCGAAAGAACAAAAATCGTAAAAACAAAAAATGCTGGTAAATACAAATCATTATAAAGCCATACTCTGTTTTCAATAAATGTTTTTACCGACGAAGAGAAAAAAAGAAGAATGCAAGAAACTATCATGCTTGCAGTAAGTCCCGCAGCAAGTTCCCAGATTGAATAGTCAGAACTTTCAGAAGCAAGACAGACTGCAATTTCACCTGATGTTTTACTTTCGGCATTTTTCACAGCCTGTCTGATTTTATTTAAACCTTCTTCATCGAGTCCGAGTTTTTTTACGACACTCTTTGTATTCATCAGAAAGCCTTTATTTTAAAATTCCACTGATGGAGCAGACTGAGCTTCTGCTGCTGCCTGAAAATATGAACGCTTTTCAAATCCATACATTCCCGCAAAAATATTTCCAGGAAATCTTCTGATTAAATTATTATATGTTTTAACCATATCGTTATAGCGTTTTCTTTCTGTTGCGATTCTGTTTTCTGTTCCTTCAAGTTCATCCTGAAGAGCAAGAAAGTTCTGGTCGGCTTTAAGTTCAGGATAGTTTTCTGAAACTGCCATAAGACGCTGCAGGCTTGATCCGAGTTCATCCTGAATTTTCTGATAGCGTGCAAATGCTTCCGGGTCACTCAAAATTGAAGAGTCAACATTGATTACTCCGCCTGCTTTAGAACGTGCTTCTGTTACCTGAGTAAAAACATCTGATTCATGTTTTGCATAACCTTTGACTGTATTAACAAGATTAGGAATCAAATCCATTCGTCTCTGATACTGGTTTTGAACCTGAGCCCACTGACTTTCAACAGCCTCATCAGCTGCTACCATTGCATTATAATTACATCCTGTAAAACCGGCAGCAAATCCCAATACTGCACAAGACACCAGTACAAATTTACCAAAAGCTTTCATATCAAGCCCTCCAAAGATAATTTATTTAAAATTAGTAGAAATTAAAAGAATCGTCAACAAAAATCTTTTTAAATCTTCCAGACATTTCTGAAAAATAAGTTTTATATATTGCAGTTATTATGAAAAAGTAACAGAATACATATTATTTAATGTTTAGATTACAGGAGAATTTTATGTTTCACTTTGGTTTTTCTTATATCGGTTTAATCTGGCTGCTGATGCTTTTTATTCCAAACTACTTCTGGACAAAAAACAAACCTGCCGGTTACGATAAAGAAGCAGCCGGTGAAAATAAAGTTCTTTTAATATTTGAACGCATCGGTCAGGCACTTGTAACTGTTTTTGTTTTGATTTTCAAAGATTTCAACATTGATACAGACAGACTCTCTGCCCTGCCGCTTCTTGCATTATCTTTTTTACTTATGATCTGCTACGAACTTTACTGGCTCCGTTATTTTAAAAGTAAAAAAACAATGAAAGATTTTTATTCTTCTTTTCTCGGAATTCCAGTCGCTGGAGCTACCTGTCCGATTCTTGCATTTTTCTTACTTGGTCTTTACGGTTCAAACTTTTTTCTGATGCTTTCTGTTATTATTCTTGGAATCGGTCATATCGGAATTCACGTTCAGCACAAAAATGCTGTTGTAGGAAAATCAAAAAGAAAGCTGCCTGTCCGTATTCTGAAAAAAACATGTGCTGTTCTAGGTTGCGTTTTTGTTCTCGCGTTAACTGTTTATTTTGGAATTAAAAATGTTCTGTTTATTAAAGCTTTTGCCGGTGCAAAAAATCCTGTTTACGAAGACTGTTATGTAAAACTTAACGGTCAGAAACAGTTTATAAGAGTAATTGGGAAAAACAAGGAAAATCCAGTTATAATTATTCTTCACGGAGGACCTGGAGGTCCTGACGGTTCAATGAACTATGTATTTATGAATTATCTTCTTGATGATTTCACATATATTATATGGGATCAGAGAGGATGCGGAAGAACTTACTATAGGAATCACAAAGCCGATCCAGAAAATAAAACTGCAACTCCACAGCAGATTCTCGAAGATATAGACGCACTTGTAACATACGCTTCAAACAAATTCGGCTGCAATAAAGTCAACATCATCGGTCATTCGTGGGGATCATACCTTGCAGTAAGATATTCTCTTCTTCATCCGGAAAAAATTAATAAAACAATCTGTATTGGACAGATTGTAAATATTATGAACGGCGATGAACTTGCATATAACAATGCCGTAAGAGAAGCACAAAATAAAGGTGATGACATTTCAAAAATAACAGATGCATTTAACTCTTACAGACGAAATCCAGATTTTTTTACACTGACTGATTTAAGAAAAATTACAGGCATTTACAACAAGCCTTCCGTTCCGGAAAAAGCAATATTTCATGGGGCTATTTCTCCATATCTTGGAATTGATGATATGAGATGGTTGTTTATAGACAACAGTTCAACAGGAAAAGTTCAGAAAAATAATTCGATTCTTATAAACTACATGTTTTCTATAAAAAAACCAATTCAGACATTCGGAACAGATTTTAAAATTCCAGTATATTTTATAAGCGGCCAGATGGATTGGATCTGTCCGCCATCTTTAGCAAAACAATATTCAGAAGAAATCACTGCCCCTGACAAAGCTTTTTTTGAAATTGAAGGATGCGGACATACACCGCAGGCCGACAAGCCAAAAGAAGTTGCAGAAATTATCGGTAAACTGCTTAAATGAAAATCTATATCAGTTTTGATGTTGTAACGCAATCTTTACAGGAAATTAAAACTTTACAAGTTAAAAACTATATTTTGCTCCAAGCTTAAAGCATGAAAAGTCTTTTAACTTTCCATATTCACCTTCTCTTTCTGTACCCGGAATAAGAAAAAATCCTTCAAGAGAAAGTTTAAGTTCATCTGTAATAGAATATTCTGCACCTGCGGCAATCACAGAATCTAAATCATTCAAATTAATTATTCCGTTCAAAGAAAGATCAAGGTTAATATCTGTAATGGAATATTTAAGCATAAGACTTGCTTTGTGATCAAAATTTTTTCTTTCAAGTTTTTCTACATCGCCAAAAACGTAATCAGCAAAATACTGTCCGCTTAAAGTAAAATCTCCTTTCATCCAGTCAAAACCGATTATTCCTATCAGATTATTATGCTTTTCAATTGAGATCATATTTGAAAAACTTCTTTCTGGATAAAAAGCAGCTTCAAATCTTACTGTCATTTCCCCTATTGGAACCGATGAATCAAAACCAATCATTGTTACACGCTCGTACTCTCCTCTGAGTTCAAAAGATGTTCCGTTAAAATCATACTTCAATGAAGGACTGTCTTCAAAACCGTAAAATCCATACAAAGAAAAATCAGCAAAACCCAAATACGCGCTCAATCTCGCAGCAGCTTCTCCATTCCACAAAGAAAGTTCCGGTCTTATAAATTTTCCATCAACAGGTAAAACTGACGGTGTAAAAAACGGAATCCAGTAAAAATCAAAAAGAAGAACATCATTGTTAAACGAAAGTTTTACAGCATCAATTCCTATCATCTTTTCAGAAACTTTCTGAGATGCAAGCATTGTTTCATCAACCGGACACAAAATATTTACAGCAACAAATTTATCGCCAGCACCCCATGTTGCAAGCTGTCTCCCAATTCTGAAAGACCAGAAGCCCCCGTTGTAATCAAAGTATGCTTCATTCAATTTCAATTTAAATGCATTACTACCAAAATCATAACCGACTGAATAGTCGATGAAATTATATTTAACGGGATTGTATGAAACCATTCCATCAACAACAAGTGCCGTCTTATCACCATAGTATTTGAGTTTTCCGTTTACGTCAGTTTCTGCAACTACAAATTTTCCCGGCTCTTTTGTCCACCAGAGTGTCATTGCAGCTTCAGTTTGTACACTTCCTGAAAAATTAATTTCTGCAGACAGATTTGATGCACAAATCGCTAAAAAACAGATTTCGATTATTATTTTAAATTTCCTCATATCTATTTGGCTCCAATAAAAAATCAAATTATGTTTTTGTCATAATAATTGAAACATAAATTCAAACACACTATCTGATATTTTCTCTCTCGAGCGAAGCCACTGTAAAAATATTGTCATCAATTGAAGCATTGTCATAAACAACATCTTTCATTTCAATTTTTGACCATGTTTCTGTCTGAACGTTTTCCATCTTCATTACAAGAGTAACCTTATAACCCTTTATCGTCTGAACATCAGATGCTGTTAAAACTCTGTGCAAAGCATTCTGCCTGTCAAAAAATTCACACTTTCTCAAAAGGAAATCTTCTTTACCGCAGTAAACAATTCTTCTCGGATCTTTTTCTTTACCTGATTTACTTACACACTCAACTTTGTAACACAAAACGCCGTTTACAGTTTCTTCTCCCAAAAGCTTGTAGTCATCTTTGGAAAGTGCACGTTCTCCAATATCTTCATAAGTAAAATCAGTTCCCATAAACTGACTTTCACTGTCTGTTCCGCTCGCTGCAATTCTTCTTGTCTTTTTCATTGCAGGCATATAAAGCCAGTTGTCACTGTCTTTTTTATTTCCAGAAGCATCCTCCGGATAATCAAACATAAGATATCCGACACCTTCAACATCTTTTGGAGTTTTAAAAACGATAACTTCTTTTTTTACTTCTCCAAAATCTTTCGTTTTCATAAGAATCTGTCTTACTCTTTCATTTCCTTTTTTGCTGTGAATTGTCAGAACAGCATTTACAGATGAATTTTCTGGTTCTGGAATTTCTTTCATCTGTTTTACAATCTGATAACCATCAAGTGCAAAAATATCTGCACACATCATAATTAAACCGGAAAGTACAATTTCTCTTTTCATATAAAATCTCCTTATCGTTAAAAATCAAATCTATTTTTTTTCTTTTCCAAATGGTTTTGTCATATATATCAAAACAGGTGTAAGCGTATAGTCTGCAATAAGTGCTGAAGCCATTCCAATCACAGAAAGACTTCCAATTTTTACAAGCGCAGCCATCTGACTTGTCATAAACACACCGAACATCGCACACAGAATTACAGTTGTCATAATCATTGATTTTCCAATCTCTCTGTATGAATTCAAAACAGCAGTACGATAATTTCCTGTAAGTTCAAAATAATATTTAATATGATTTGTAAAGTGAATCGTATCATCTACAGCAATTCCAAGAATCATCGGCATGATAAGAGCTGTAATCATATCAAGAGGATATTCTGCAAATCCCATGACAGCACCAATAAGAATAACAGGCGCAATATTCGGAATCATTGCAATCAAACCTGTCTTAACAGAACCAAAAGCAATAATCAAAAGAATACAAATAATCAGAAGTGAACTTCCAATCGATTTAACAGAACCCTTAACAAGTTTTTCATTCATCGCGGCATACTGCATTACTTCTCCAACTATACCGCTTGTTTTTGCATCTGGAAAAAGTTCTTTAAGCCAGAGTTCAACTTTTTCAACATCATGCATACATTCATTTGCCGAATAATCATGCATTTCAACATGAAGATATACAGCACGAAAATCTTCACTTACATATTCATACAAATCGTTTCCACCGGAAATCTCATACAACAACATTATCTGACTTACAAATTCTTCATCATCAGGAATTACATACATTTCTTCTCTGTCTTCATTTAATGTTCTGTTCATTTCTTTTACGATTTTTGTAACAGAACTTACTCTCGGTTTAGAATTGGAAATCTTTGTCATTCTCAAAGTTCCGATTCTTTTTGTAAGCTCATCCATATTTTTTAACACTTCTGGATTTTTGATTGCATCTTCTTCTTCATATTCAATGAGAACATCATATCCATACTGACTTCCAAGCTGTGAACGTGCAATCTTAAGCAATCTTGCGATATATGGAATTTTCTCGCCCATCATATCTGAATAATTCATATTGATTTCAATTTTCATAATTCCGGGAATACATAAAATCATAATTGTAAAACCGGCAATTACAGAAATCCATTTTCTATTGATGATATGCGTACCCATTTTTTCAATACTTAAATCTGCGTTTGTATTTCCTTCTGCATTTGCTTTTATATCCGGTTCGCAGTCTTTTCCAAAACTGTAAAAAACCGGAAGAAGAAGCATTACATAAATGTAAACACCAAATACACATGCTGCAGAAATTCCTGCAACCCATCTCATTGGACGAAGGCCCGAAGCATAAAACGAAAGCATACCGCCCATCGTTGTAATTACAGTAAATAAAATCGGCCAGCCTGATTCACGGACAGCAGCAACACAAGATTCTTTTCTGTTTCCAGTTCTTCGAAACAACATCTTAAAACTGTTTATGTAGTGAACTGAATAACCGACAGCAAGAGCCATCGAAAGAAGAACTACAAGAATAATCAAAATTGTATTTCCTTCGATATTCATCCAGCTTGAAATTCCAATCATTGATGCAATTCCAAAAACAGTTGCAATCGCAGGAACTGCAACTCCCCTGAACGACCTTATAAAAACAATAAGACAAAGAAGCATTACCAAAAATCCAATGACAATTCTTGAAACACACTGACTCATCATTGCAATCTCTTCTTCATATTCTGTATAAGAAAAACCTGAAGGAAGAATTTCATATTTATCAGATTTAAACTGAGGATCATCAAAAATCTTCATTGCAGCAGGAGCAATTATATTTTTTGCAGTCATTATATCTTCTGAATACTGTTCCATATTCAAAACGATAAAAGTTTCTGTTGCATCTTCACTTACAATTGCATTTACAAGTGATTCACGGCTTAAAATAAATTCCTTTTTCTTCTGGAGCTCAACTTTATCTGTTGGAACACCGTCTTCAAACGGATTAGTAACTTCAAATCCTTCATCAGTTCCAACTGGAATACTTAATTCTGTCAGAGAAGTAATGCTTGATGCGTATGGAACTTCATCCAAAAGTCTTTCACCCAAAGCATCAATCATCTCAAGAACTTCCGGATCAAAAACATCATCCGAACGAATAAACGCAACAACAGAATCACAGCTTCCAAAAATTTCTTCAAAGTGATCCTGATTCATCTTCACTTGATCCCAGTTGTCAAACCAGTCATTTTCACCGTTACTCAGTTTAAGCTTATAAAGTCCCAAAGAACTTACAACTGAAAAAACAAAAAGAACGATAAGAAACGCCCATCTGTTTTTAATCTGAAATCTTCCAAACTTTTCAAAAAAAGAATTAATTCCAGAAATCTTCATACTTCACCTCCGTGAAATCATTTAATCAACTGCAGACATCGTATGTTTATATTCAACGGAAATTGATAACACTGTTACCAATTTCCGATAACAGTGTTATCATAACGATAACACTGTTATCTTGTCAAGCAAATTCTGTAAAAAAAATAACATTGTTATCACTTTTTCTTGACTTGGACCGGATTTTCGGTAAAATTAAGCTATGTCAGAATCAGTAGAAGCAACAAAAACAAAAATCCTCGAAAGCGCAAAAAAAGAATTTCTCAAAAACGGCTTTACAAATGCTTCACTCAGGACAATCGCTTCAAATGCAGACCTGACAACCGGTGCAATGTACCGTCACTTCAAAGACAAGGATGCCCTTTTCTGTGCTCTCGTTGACGATGCAATAGAAACTTCAAAACGCGTAATCTCAACAGGCAGCGTCGAATTCCACGAAAACTCAAAAGAAAATGTAATGGGTAAAAAACATTTTGACGAAGAAACAAAAATCATGTCTGACTTTCTCGATTACATCTATGACCATTTCGACGCATTCGAACTTCTTTTGACAAAAGCTGCCGGCAGCACGCACGAAAACTTTGTCAAAGAAATGACAGACCTTCACACAGAAAACTGTACCGCTCTTTTTGCGTGGTTAAAGAAAAAATTCCACGTACGTAAAGAAATCGACAAGATGTCTATTCACGTAATCTCAGATATGATCATCACAAGCTACTGCGAAATCATCCTGCACAGACTCGAAAAAAAAGCCGCCCAAAAACTTATCACCGACATGTCCGACTTCTTCCGCTTCGGCTTCATGCACCTTCTTGGATTGAAATAAAAAAACTAACCATTTTGAAGTGCCCCTCATCCATCGCACACCCCAAAAATTCCACATTCCGCATTAACTTCCCCCTTGCAAAAAAGCTGTATTAACTATATCCTAGAATAACTACATTATTTATAGTAGAAACAGGAGTTTTCTATGGCTGGCGATACATTAGATTTTACAATTGAATCATTGGGACCTTGCACTGTTAATTCACCGATTGAACTTTCACGCGTTGACGGACAGAACAGAGCAAACTATGCCCGTGATGATCAGTTTATCAGAAATAATATTTATGTTTCAGGAAAAAACGATGATGCTTTGGACATGACAAACTTGATGGAAAAAGCTGGTCCCCGCGAAAAGATTTTCTTTGACCCAAAACATGTTAAAGCTGGAATCTGTACATGCGGTGGTCTTTGTCCGGGACTTAACGACGTTATCCGTGCAATCGTCCGCTGTTTGAATACACGTTATGGTGTAAAAACAATAAAAGGTTATCAGTTTGGTTTTCACGGTTTCTTCGCAGAAGAAGGATACGAACCAATTGATCTCGACCGTTATTTAATAGACGAAATTCATAAGATTGGTGGAACTTACCTCGGCACAAGCCGTGGCGGCGGACAGAGAGTCGGTGACATCGTAGACTGTCTCGAACGCGACAACATCAATATGCTCTTCATCATTGGTGGAGACGGAACACAGCGCGGTTCATACGACATCGCATGCGAAGTTGAAAAACGAGGTTACAAATGTGCTGTAGTCGGAATTCCAAAAACAGTTGATAACGACCTTATGTTCATTGACCGTTCATTCGGATTTGAAACTGCAGTTCAGAGAGCAAAAGAAGCTATCGCTGCAATCCACATGGAAGCAGCTTCACAGATTAACGGAATCGGTCTTGTAAAACTCATGGGACGCGAAGCAGGATTCATTGCAACTGCCGCAACACTTGCAAGCCACGAAACAAACTTCTGTTTAATTCCAGAAGTTCCATTTGAACTCGAAGGCGAAAACGGATTCCTCGCATGTCTCGAACGCAGACTTGCAAAACGCGGTCACGCTGTAATCGTAGTTTCTGAAGGTGCAGGTCAGGATCTTTTGACAAGCACAAATGCAACTGACGCATCTGGAAACAAAAAACTTGCAGACATCGGTGTTTACCTTAAATCTCAGATTGAAAAATATTTCAAAGAAAAAGGTACAGAAATCAACCTTAAATACATTGACCCGGGATATCAGATCCGTGCATCAGTTACTGTTGCATCTGACTCTGTTTACTGCGAACGTCTTGGAAACAATGCAGTTCACGCTGCAATGGCCGGAAAAACAAAGCTTGTTATCGGTCTTGTTCACGACAAATTCGTTCACCTTCCTATCAAAATGGTTACACAGCACAGAAATGCCGTTAACCCGGAAGGTTCTTTGTGGCGTGATACACTCGATGCAACTGGTCAGCCGATCCTTATGGTAAATGACATGGAAGCTGCAAAAGCTAAAATGGCAAAAGCAGTTGCAGAAGCAAAGAAAAAACCTTCTGAACAGAAATAAACTTTAATTTTACAGCCTCGTGTTTTTCACGGGGCTTTTTTTGTTACAAGTGGAATTTATAAAAATGGATAATCAAAAAGTTAAAAAATTTTTATTTTATTTTTGCAGAATCTTCCCTGCTGTATTTCTTCTGGCTTTATTTTTATTTCCAATAAGCATAAAAGAAATCAATCTGTATGATTCACTCTCCCCTGTAGAACTTATTTACGCTTATTTACTTCCTTTCTGCAGCAGTTCAGACTTTTATGTTCCTGTTTTACATTTTCTGTTTTTTATAATTTATTTTATTCCAGCAACAGTCATTATTCTGATAACTTCTATTTTTGTAAAAAAAATTTCAAATAAACTTTTGTTTTATTTTGTTCTTGCAGGTTTAACAATTTATATTTTCTGTTCTGTTTCCTGCATGATTATTTCTGCAAATACAATAATATGGTTTTCAAAAATTCCACCTATAACTTACATATTTTTTCTTCTTGCATTTTTATCACATCTTGCACTAAGCATTACAGGAATACTTTATATCCGAATCAGTAATCCTGAATATGCACAATACAAAGGTCTCAGAAAAGATGAACTTTTAAAATGCAAAAATCTTTCTGACAAACTGCAGAAAAAAAACATCAAGACAAAACTTACTCTTTCAATTATTTCTGCAATTGCCATTATTCTTTTTTCATTTATGGTTTTAATTCTCAGAAGATATGAAAACCTGATTACAGAAACTGTAAGCGAAACAGGACGAGTTCAGGCAGAACAGACAGCAGCAATCTATGAAACTGCAGAAGGAAAAAATGACAAGATTTCACTTTTCTTCAGTCAGCAGAAAAAATCAAATTCTTTTGCCGACACTCCTTTTGAACGAATTGATATTATCATTACAAATGCCGGAACAAACATTTATCTGGAAAACATTACTCCTGAAACAGAACTTCCGGATTACAATGTTTTTGCTTACACAACTTCAAAACGTTCACTTATTCCAGAAGAAGAACTTTCAATTACAGCAGAAAAAGCACACGAATACATTAAGCTTTATCAGTCAGGAGCTTACCGTAAAACACCTGTTTATAATAAAACACACAGAACATGCAAATTTATTCATCCAGTCACATTTACAAAAAAAGCAGGTCTTAAACTTTTAGGTTTTTCAATTGTCACTTACCGTGAAGATGTCTTAATGAAAGCATTTTTTAAAACTAAAGTTTCTGTTTTTGCACTTTCATTTGTATTTCTTTATCTTTCTGTAATTCTTTCTTTATTTCTTTCTGACTACATCGCAAACCCTCTTCTCTTTTTACGAACAAATGTCAGAAAGACATCAGAATCACTTTCAACACTTTTATCTGGCCGCGGAAAAATCAAGGCAGAAACAATTACATTCGATGACACAATTAAAACTAAAGATGAAATCAAAGATCTTTCAACAGAAATCGGCAATATGGTTTCTTTAATCCGGGGAATTGTTCCATACATTTCTTTCTCTACCCTGAAACACGCAGACGCAGAAACAAAAAAATCCGTATCGCGTGAACTCTGCTTTTTATTTACAGATATCCGTGGATTTACAACACTTTGTGAAGGACGCGCTCCAAAAGATATTGTTTCAATTCTCAATCATTATCTCGACATCGAAACAGAAATCATTTTGAAAAACGGCGGTGACATCGATAAATTTGTCGGAGACGAAATGATGGCATTCTTTGCCGGTCCAAGAAAAGAAATCAATGCATGCAAAGCCGCAATGGAAATCCGCGCTGCAATGAAAGAACAGCAGAAACTTTCAAAAGCAAAAGGAAGTGATTTTATTTCCATCGGAATTGGAATCAACACAGGAAATGTCGTATTCGGTTCTGTCGGATCAAAAACAAGGATGGACTTTACTTCAATCGGCGACACCGTAAATCTTGCAGCGCGTCTTGAAGGAGCAAACAAAGCATACGGTTCAAAAGCCATCATTACAGAAGCTGTTTACGAAAAACTGAACGAAACTTTTATATGCCGTGAACTCGATTTTATAAAAGTAAAAGGAAAATCAGAACCGGTCCGCATCTATGAAATTCTGCAGTTAAAAACACAGGCTTCTGAAAAACTTAACGAAATAAAATCACTTTTTGAAAAAGGTCTGCACTTTTATCGAAGACAAAATTGGGAAAAGGCTGCACTTTATTTCAAGGAATGTAATGATAAATATTATGATCTTCCAAGTCAGGTTTTTCTGGAAAGAATAAGACATTTTAAATTTACGCCACCTCCTGCAAAATGGGACGGTGTATTTGAAATGAAGGTAAAATAATTCCAGCAAAGATGATTACGTTGAAATCAAAGGCAAATTGAAAGTCACACCAAATGAAAATTCATGTAAACTTGAACTCTATTAAGATAAATCGTATGATAAAATTTCTATGTTAAAAACCTGCGAGAGGGAAGAAAGCAGAGCCCGGCAGGACTTGAAAGGCGAAAAGATAGTTTCCTTGCCGACTTTCATGTCCAGCGACGCCAGCTAGCGGTGCCGGGGTCTGCTTTCTGACCGGAAGTAAGTTTTTAAAAATAGGAATTTTATCCTACGATTTTCCTAATCTCGACTATTATCTAAATTTCCACTATAATACTTTCTATGGCATACGAAGTAACAGCGACACGAAGAAGACCGCAGTCATTTGACGCCCTCATAGGCCAGGAATTTGTTGCGGCAACTCTCAAACATTCAATCGAAAACGGACAGATTGCTCACGCTTACCTTTTTACAGGACCTAGAGGCTGCGGTAAAACATCTACAGCCCGAATTCTTGCAAAAGCACTTAACTGTCAGCACGGTCCGACAGCAACACCATGCGGAGAATGTTCCACATGTCAGGAAATCACAAAAGGCTCAAGCCTCGACGTAATCGAAATTGACGGTGCTTCAAACACAAGTGTCAACGACATCCGTCAGATTAAAGATGAAGTCATGTTCCCGCCAAACTCCTGCCGCTATAAAATCTATATCATCGACGAAGTTCATATGCTTACAACAAACGCATTCAATGCACTTCTCAAAACAATCGAAGAACCACCTCCGTATGTAATTTTTATTTTCGCAACAACAGAACTTCACGAAGTTCCAGCCACAATAAAAAGCCGCTGTCAGCAGTTTAACTTTAGACTTGTTCCAATTGAAAAAGTCAAGGAACAGCTTGCAGCTGCATGCAGCGAAATCGGAATCACTGCAGAAGACGAAGCTCTCTACTGGATTGCACGCGAATCAACAGGAAGTATGCGAGATGCGTATACTCTTTTTGATCAGGTTGCAGCATTTTCAGAAGGTCACATCACATATGAAAAAATCCGTGACAAACTCGGACTTGTCGGAACAGAACGCTTAAACGAAATCTTTGATGCATGTGTTGACGCATCTCCTGTTGCTGTTACAGATAAGCTCGATGCTTTCCTTCAGTCAGGAATCTCAATCGACCAGCTTATTACAAACAGTGCAGATTATCTTCGAAGCTGTCTCTTAATTAAAAATGGAGTCACAAAAGAAGCACTCCTCGGCCAGTCAATCGAACGATACAGCAAAAAAGTTTTAACAGAATGGTCATCGATTCAGATTGAAAGAGCTCTTTCTCTTTTCTTAAATCTTTACCGCGACATCCGTTTTTCACTTTCACCGCGCTATGAAATTGAACTTCTTTTCAGCAAACTCTGCTGGTTAAAAGAATATGTAAGTCCTGCAGAAGTCAAAAAAGCTGTTGATGCTGCACATGCACTTTTAATGAACGGAACATCACAGATAAATTCTTCAGAAAAAAATTCCGCAAATGGAATTTCGTCAGGCACAAATTCAACTCAAAGCAGTTATTCCGCAGCAAGTTCTTCAAATTCTTCATCGCAGTTCATAAACCCGAATCTTCCAAAAATGGCAACATTTGAAGCACTGGAATCGAGCGGACAGAATTATTCTTCCCAACCCTCAGAACCGGAGCCTCAAGAAGACCCTTTTGACAATGGCGGTGCCCTGCCGCCTAAAACAATAGCGGCAGCCACAAACGAAACTGAATTTAAAGCAGATTTTTCAAATACACAGTCTGCACAGAACAATACAGATGAACTCGAAGCATTAAAAGCAAAAGTTGTTGCAACAATGTCTGTAAATGACGCTTTTGTCAGTGCTGGTCTTATGCAGACTGGAAAATGGATTTTAAACGAAAACAATATTTCCACAACAATTGAATCTTCTTTTCAAAAATCACAGCTTGATGCAAAAATAAAAGAAATCTCATCCTGCATTTCTGCAATCATGGGACGCGAAATTAAATTTTCCATAAATCTGTTTGAGCAGAAAACAAATACAACACCTGTAGAAATTCCAGAACAGGTAAATATATTGTGTAAAGTTTTTAAGGGAAGCGTTATCGGAGGTTAATGATGAACCCATTTGATATGTTAAAAAATATTAATCAGTTAAAAGACCAGTTTGGAAACATTCAGGAAGAATTGAAAGATGTTACTGCAACAGGTTCTTCCGGCGGAAACATCGTAAATGTTACAGTAAACGGAAAGTTTGAAATTACAAACATCAAGCTCGATCCTGTTTGTGTTGATCCACGTGATGTTCAGATGCTTCAGGACTTGATCATTGCTGCACATCACGACGCAATGACAAAAATCGCTGATACAATTAAATCAAAGTACGGACCACTTCTCGGCGGAATGGGAATTCCGGGACTTTAATTATGAATGCAATCGATGAATTGACAGAAAGTTTTTCCCGCCTTCCCGGAATCGGTAAAAAAAGTGCAGGCCGTCTCGTTAACTATATTTTAAAAGCAGACAAAACTTACGTTAATAAATTTGCATCACAGCTTTCAACTCTTCAGGATAAAATCAAACCATGTTCAGTCTGTGGAACCTGGACAGAAAACGATCCATGTCCAATCTGCACAGATTCACTTCGCGACCGTTCCATCATCTGCGTCGTTGAACAGCCTCAGGATGTTTCAACAATTGAAAGTGCACATGAGTTCTCAGGACTCTTTCATGTTCTTGGCGGAGTAATTGCACCGCTTGATGGAATCGGACCAGACCAGCTTAACATTTCTTCACTTCTGCAGCGAACAAAAGATGACTCCGTAAAAGAAATAATCATTGCAACAAATCCGACAGTCGAAGGAGATACAACTGCTTTGTACCTCCAGAGAATTATTCAGACTGCATCCCCGCAGATTAAAGTTACCCGCCTTGCATCAGGACTACCTGTCGGAGGTGATCTTGAATATGCAGATAAACTTACACTTGCAAGAAGTTTTCGCGGACGAACAGAAGTTTAATTCTTTTGAGTTTATAATTTTCATACAGAAGACATATATAATTATCAGACAGGAAAACTTTCATGATTTCATTTACACATATTTTTTTTGATTTTGATGGAACTATCTGCGACACAGCTCCCGGAATCTGCGCTTCGATGCAGCGCGTCTGTGATCACTATTCCCTTCCATACGGACAGGATACTTTTCTTAAAATGATTGGCCCTTCTCTTGAAGAAAGTTTTACGACATTTTTCAAATTACCGCAGACAGAAATCCGAAACGCAATCAAAGTTTACCGCGATTATTATTCCACAAAAGGAATGTTCGAATGTACGCCATACGACGGTATCATCAAAACAATTGAAACACTTCGATCATACGGTATCAAAACCTATATCGCAACAAGCAAACCGGAACTTTACACAAGACATATTGCAGAAAAGAAAAATCTTTCTTACCTTTTCGATTTTATTGCCGGAGCCGATATGGAAGAAAAAAACAGAATCAATAAAATCGATGTAATAAACTATCTCATAAAAGAAAACAGTCTTGAAGATTATAAAAAAACGACTCTTATGGTCGGCGACAGAAATTACGACATCATCGGAGGCCACAAGGCAGAACTCAAAACCTGCGGTGTTCTCTGGGGATTTGGAAATGAAAAAGAATTCAAAGAAGCTGACGCTGACTTTATCATAAAAACGCCATCAGATTTATTAAATCTCATAAAACAGTAATATACAAATTCCACCAGCCAAAATTAAAAAAAAATTGCAATCAAAATTGACACAAAATTATCAATTTATACCATTTAACTATTTAATTCCATCTGCTATAGTTATCTTATATGAAACAAAATACAATGGATATGACAGAAGGAAGCGCTGTCAAACTTTTGTTAGTTTTTTCTGTTCCAATGTTGATTGGAAATATCTTTCAGCAGATTTACAATCTTGCTGACATCATTATCGTCGGTCAGCTGATCGGTAAAAACGCGATTGCATCAATCGGTGCAACAAACTCAATTTCATTTTTCTTTTTCGCATTATGCAATGGTATTGCAACAGGCGGTGGAATTGTTACTTCGCAGTTTTTTGGTGAAGGAAACGAATCAAAAGTAAAAACCTGTATCGCAAATACCGGATACATTATGATTGTATTTCCACTCATTGTAGGAATCGTTTCATTTTTTTTAGCAGACCCGATTTTAACTTTACTTCAGACTCCAGCAGACAGCTTTCTCGATGCAAAAAAATATCTTGAAACACTCTGTCTCGGACTTTTATTTGTTTCAGTTTACAATTATGCTTCATCAATGCTTCGTGCACTCGGAGATTCAAAAACTCCGCTCTACTGTCTGATTTTTACATGTGTATTGAATATTTTTCTTGATATTGCATTCATCAAATATTTTCATATGGGAGTTTTCGGCGCTGGAATTGCAACTGTTATTTCACAATTACTCTCTGCTGTTTTAGTTTTATTTCTTGCATTCCGATATAACGATTATTTTAAACTTGAAAAAGAAAATTTAAAACATAATCACGAAATAATAAGACAGACATTAAAAATCGGATTTCCGCTCTCATTTCAGTTTTCACTGATTGCAATTTCATGCATGGGACTTCAGTTTGTCGTAAACGGATATGGCGCACTTGCAACAGCAGTCTTTACAACAACCGGAAAAATCGAACAGATTATTCACATGCCATATCAGACATTAAACGCAGCCCTTGCAACTTTCTGCGGACAGAATTACGGCGCAAAAAAAATCAAACGCGTAATTTCAGGATACAGAAAAGGAATGCTGATCATGGCTGTCTTTACTTTAATCATGTTTCCGGTTATCCAGCTTTTTGGCGAAACAATTACAAGCTGGTTTGTCAAAAAAGAAGAAGCTGATGTTGTCATAATGGGAGCAAAAGCGCTCAGAATCTCAAGCCTCTTCTATCTTTTCTTAGGTACAATCTATACAGTCCGTGGTATACTTAATGGTGTCGGAGATGCGTTCTTTTCTATGCTGAATGGAATTGTCGAAGTAATCGGACGCTTTACAGTTCCATTTATCTTAACAGCAATTCCTGCAATCGGCGTATGGGGAATCTGGTGGTCAGTAGGTGTAGTCTGGGCGTTGGCCGGAATTACTGCGTACTGGCGTTATCTTATTGTAAAAAAACAGATAATCATAAAATTTGGAAATAATTAAAAATTATTTTTTTATTACGAAAAAAAAATCAGGAGACTTTATGATCAACACAATGTCGATGCGAAAAGATAAAGATTTTATTTCTAAACTTTTTCACATTACACTCCCAATCACATTTCAAAACTTAATGCTTGCTCTCGTTGCTACAGCAGATGCACTCATGCTCGGACAGATTCATCAGAACTCGATGTCCGCAGTTTCAATTGCAACACAGGTTCAGTTTGTACAGAACATGATAATTTTTTCAATCATATCTGTTGAATCAATTCTCGGTGCACAGTACTGGGGAAAAGGTGACAAAGAATCTGTAAATAAAATTTTCTGCATAGGATTAAAATGGTCAGCTGCCGTTTCACTTTTCTTTTTTCTTGCATGTGAATTTGCACCGCACTTTTTAATGCTCATCTTTACAGATTCCGAAGAACTCATTCCATACGGAATCGAATATCTTAAGATCGCCGGCTGGTCATATCTTTTGACAGGAATCTCTCAAAGTTACCTCTGCATAATGAAAATCACCGATCATCCTGAACGCACAGCCTTGATCAGTTCATGCACTGTTGTAATCAACATCATATTGAATGCTGTTTTCATTTTCGGTTTATTTGGTCTTCCAAAAATGGATGTCAAAGGTGCGGCCCTTGCAACAGTTCTTTCACGAATAATCGAGTTTACATGGTGTATCATAATTTCTTATAAAAAGAATTATGTTCATCCTAAAATCAAATTTCTTTTTTCTTTCGATAAACTTTTATCACTCGACTTTGTAAAGACTCTTTATCCTCTCGTAGGTGCTTCTCTTTTCTGGGGCGTTGGATTCACATCTTACACAGCTTTTATGGGTCATCTTGGAACTGACGCAGCCGCAGCCAATTCAATTGCAGCTGTCATCCGCGATCTTCTCTGCTGTGTCTGTAACGGACTTTGTAACGCAGCAGGAATCCTTGTCGGTAATGAACTTGGAAAAGGTGATCTTCAAAAAGGAAAACTTTACGGAGACAGAATGCTTGTTCTTGCTTCTGTCAGCGGGCTTATTGTTGTTATCACATGTTTTATAATCACGCCATTTTCAATTCACCTTGGAAAACTTTCTGAAACAGCAGACAGATATTTAATCCAGATGATGATTGTAATGAGCATTTATATGTTTGGAAGATATTTTAATACGATTGTAATCAACGGAGTTTTTGCAGCAGGCGGAGACACACTTTTTGATATGTACAGCCTTGCAGTTACAATGTGGGGAATCGCCGTTCCACTTGCAGCTCTTGGAACATTCGTATTTCACTGGCCGATATATCTTGTTTATGCCTGCACCTGTCTTGATGAAGTCGGAAAAATTCCGTGGGTAATCTTTCACTTCAAAAAATACAAGTGGGTTAAAGATCTGACAAGATAAAAAAAACGGTCCAGAATTAATTTCAGTTTTTTACTGACATTCTGGACCGTTTTTTTTCTGATTTTAAACTAAATTTAACATCTTTTTTTTCAATTTCAACTTACATCAAAATCAGTTTTTTCATCATTTAATCAAGCTTCTTTCTGATATCGTCATACATCTCTTCTGTAATTTTATACTTTGTATTCAAAATTACAGCGGCAATTGTAATGGCGATAACCGGAACAAGAACAATTCCAAGTCTGAGTATCAAAAGCTGAGACGGCGCTGTCGACTGCAAAAAAGAATCTGCCTGAGAAAGGACCTGGTCTGATGTAAGTTCTCCAACAGCCTTTGCAGCTTCAAGATTTGAAACTTTCTGACTTATTGCAAACAAACCGCTCAAAATCAAAACGAGATTTATAATTCCCTGATTGACAGCACTTGCAAGTTTTACAGAAAAACTTCTTACAGTTGAAATAACACTGTCATGTCGTTCATGAAATTTATATTCATCATATTCAACTGTGTTGTTGATCATTACAATCATAATAAGAGCAAAGAGTGACTGACAGAAGAAAATTATTGCTCCCAGAATAAATACAAGTACGGGAATCTTTGGAAGTACGTATCCAATTGATAAGAATAGAATGTAGGCAGTAAAAAGAATTACTGCAAGCACTTTTATCAGCTTCTGTCTTTTTGCAAGCTTTGATACAAACGGAAATGCAACCTGTGCAAGCAGAGTTGAAACACCATAAATTACAGTAAAAATAAACAGAAGACTTCCAGTCTGCGAATAACCGAATTCAAAATAAAAAAAGTTCATTCCAAACATAAAAATCTGATTCTGTCCGATATAAAATAAAACACATGCAATACCTGCTGCTACAAGCTGATCATTTCTTGCAAAAATCTGAAACATCTGTTTAAGCGAAAGTTTTTCAACATTGTCTTCTGCAGCGTGATGTCTTTCTTTTACACCAAATGTTGTCAACATCTGAAATGCAATAAGCCCAAGGCCTGCACAAAGTGCAACGATTCTATATGCACTTACAGCATTTCCGGCAATAATGACAGGTACGATTCCTGCAACAGAAAACTGACCGATGCTGATAAAAATGTGCATCATTGTAACAAGAGTATTTCTTTCTTTTGGATCCGATGAAAGGCTTGGCAACATTCCCCAGTAAGCAATATCATTCATAGTATAAGTCATTCCCCACAAAAGATAACCCACACCAAAGAAAGCAACAAAACCCCAACCTGTCGGACGAAGAGTAAACAGAAGAATAATTACAATTGCATTTAAAATAGCTCCGGTAAAAATCCACGGTTTATATTTTCCGGATTTAAAATGACAGTTCTCAATAATGATTCCCATCATCGGATCATTAATCGCATCCCATACAAGACACAAAATCATGATTGCACCGATCACCGCAAACTGTGCAGCTGTCAGCTTCATTGTATATTGAATATAACTCATCAGATACATACTGATAAGTGTCCACGCAGCATCGCGTCCTGTCGCTCCTGCTGTATAACACCATTTGGTTCGCGAATCAAGTTTTTCCATTGCACGACTCCTGTTTTGATATTTTAATTATTAATTATATAATGGAATTTTTAAATTGTGGAAAAAAATTTTTTGTTTGTTTAATTTCGTTAACTAATTTTTAAGTTCGCTGTAATAGTGATTCCTATTATCAAATGGAACATATCTGATTTGAAGTCCCTTATGATAACAGACAACAAAAGCTGGATTTCCGGAAATTGTAAAATCAACATCAAACGGCATATCATTCCAGCGGTAAGTAGTATAAGGTCTTCCATTTGAATCTGAAAGTGCTTCATCTGGAATTGCTTTATTTATCTGAGATCTTCCGCTGACAATATTTCCATGAAGTGCAAAATCACTCGGACAATGCGGAATTGAAAAAGTATAATTACCTTTATCCGTTTTTACGACAAGTTCGTGATCATTTTTTGTATCATTTGAAACTATTATATGTACTGTTCCACTTTCATCCTTCCATACAGAAGATACAAATAACAAATCATGATTATAAACATTTTCAACAACATCAGCTGAATAGGAATTATTATAAAAAATACCACCGTAATTATTTGAAACAAGAGCATTTTTTAAAATAAGATTTCTATGACTCCATCCACCTTTTATTGAACGTTCAGAATTTTTTTGTCCACCCAATGAAATTGAATGCCAGAATCCTGCTCCATTCACATACAGATCTTCAAAACTGCAGTTATCAACATCGCTGTACTCAAGTGCAAACATCAGGCTTCCATTAACAGCAGTCGTACTACCTTCGAAATTTATTGATGGAATTTCAAAACGAATATTTTTCATATGAATCTCGCCAGTTTCAACTTTTGAAATCCAATATCCATTTACTTCGTTATTTCTGGAACGCTGGTCCCCATATATTTGAATTCCATCAACATGAGTTCCATTCTGATTTCCTTCATGCATCAAATCATAGATATACAGATTGTTGCAATAAACTTCACGAAGCGGATTCATTCCATCAGAAGTAAAGCCTCCAATCTTGCAATTATTTAATGTTAAATATGCAGAATTAACACCTCCACTAAAACTGCAGTTATTAAAAATACAATACATTCTGCTTGCAAGAGGTGAAGCAGAATCATTTCGAAAACTTTTAAATTTACAATTTGTAAATACAATAAATTTATTTTTTTTATAATAATCACTGCCTTGAATTACAAAATTATAATCTGAAAAATCATAATCAGAAATATTTATATAATCAGGACAGTTTTTATTTTGATTG
>JAGHVB010000036.1 GCA_018064525.1 Candidatus Treponema merdequi
TTCCATCCGTTTATCTTTTGCCCCATAAGAAGCCTTACGATAAAGAATATCCAGGCTGAAACATAATAACCGATAATAAGTGGCAATGCCCTTTTCCTAAAAAACCCCTTCGAAAGGTAGTCCGGCTTTCTTTCATAGCTGACCCAAAGCCCATAACCGGAGCAAAACATAAAGATACCTACAAAAACATAACCCAGGAGAATAAAGAATTCCAAGCCCGGATATAACTTATATGTTTGCCACGGTGCACACATCTCCTGTCCTATATGATGAAGCATAATACAGATGGCCAGAAATCCCTGCAGATATTTGGTTTGTCCGTATTCCATAAATTCTTCATTCCATACGCCTTTTTTACTGAATTTTGCTCCGACAAATAATAGTGCCAACATCGCCGGATAAATTAAGTAAACTAAATACTCCATATGTTAATCCTTTCCTATTGATAAATATTCTTCTAATCCCAGAAAGAAGCAGCTCGAATATGCAAAAGTTTCATAACGCTTCCTCAAATCATAACTGTTGCTTTCATCAAAATCCCTGTTACGCTTCAAACTGTTTTCAGCAAAAGCTCTGTTTAGTATTCCGTGATACACCGCATCATTGTATTTTCTAAATTCCTCAAGCGAAATTCTCGGAGTGATTACTCCATCTTCTATTTCCTTGGCTAACTCACTAAACATAAGATTGATATCTTTACCCTCAATCACTTTGGGAAAGATATCTCTTGCTCTTTCCGGATAGTTGTTGGCAAGGACAAGAAATTCAAACTCAATTTTCTTATGGGGATACATGAATTTAGTAAGTTCATCTGCCCACAGTTCATGAATCTCTCTGATTACAGCAGCCACATATGCTCTTCGTTTTTCTATAGTTTCCTTATTTAACGGAAGCCCTCTTAAAGCTGCAATCTCATCATATTTTGAGGTAATTGTTACATTAAGTTTGTCTATCGATTCATACTGTTCAATGTGAATTCTGCTTAGCAAATCCGTTAGTATCTCGTCAATATTCTTATAGTATCGATAAATTGCACCTTGGCTAAAACCGGTCGCATCTATTATGTCCTGCATTGTCATACTACTGACCGTTTTCTGTTCACATACTTTTAATGCCGCATCAATTATTTCTCTTTTTCGGAATTCATAGTATTCTTTTGATACCCTAGCCATACATAGTCCTTTCTTCACCATTTGTTGGAATACATTCATATTATTAGTTGAAATGAGTATTCTAAAACTCTCTATAATGAAATTGCATTTATTATAATGAATGTTGTTTCATTATAAAGCAATCTCATTTAACTTTCAATCGATTTTTAGTAATTTTTATAATTTTTTATTCTCTCTCAGTTCTTTTTTGTCTCTTAACTTTTCTTTCCTTATTTTCTTTCAGAGATTCCTTTATTCGCACGATCTGTCTGTCGCCAAACCGTGCACGAAAATAAAAAGAGAGCGTATCCGCTTATGCAAGCATAGCGTCTACACTCTCTTTATTATTTTCTAGTACTACCTTGGCTCATTAGTGAAGCAGACTATAATCCTTACAATGTTAAAACCAAAGAGGTATTAAAGACATTTCTTGATGATGGGTTTGAACTTGCAAACGGAAATATATATGAAAAGAGCATTATTGAAATCTTGGATGAATATGAGCCGTAAAGTATCCGCAAATTAAATTTACGTTTACGATGAATCTTTTCAAAAACCATCATCTAAATTCATTTATCTAATATATACACTCAACTATAATCATCAAATTTATAAACTAACATCTGTGGCAATCTGTGAAATCTGTGGCTAAAAAAAAATCCCTTCGTAAGAAGGGATCTGGTATATTACTGAACTTCGGTGACCGACTGAATTACATTGAAAGCTTCAAGAAATCCAGTCTCTTTTACTGTATTCATAGCGTTAAAAGACATATTCATCAGATAAAGTTTCTTTCCTGATTCAAGGCTGTCATTAAATGCCGCAAAAAGCATGCCCACGCCGGTAGAATCAATATGACTTATCTGAGAAAGATCCAAAACAACATTTGATGTTTTAATTTCTTCAAAAACACGGTTCTGAAGTTCATCAATATTATATGAGTTACATGAACCTGTAAGTTCAAAAAGAATATAGTTTGCACCACGCTTTTCTACAATTGATAGCTGTTCCATCTTTCATTACTCCTTATTACTACAAGAGAGACGATCCGTCAAAAACTTCCGGATCAACAATATCATCAGCTTTTATATCAGCATTATCCGCAGACTTTTCATTCGGGTTAGAAAAATCTGCACTGAACATATCATCATCTGCAATATCATCCGGAATATCTACAGCCGGATTTTCTACAACCATGTTAAAATCACCAGCAGAAAGTTCATCTGTCTGAACAATTCCAGGTTCTGAAATCTGTTCTGTATTTTGAGAAACTGAATCTTCAGAAACAGTTTCATCAACTGCACTTTCAAAAAGTGCATCCGCATCAAAACTCTCTGCATGATCTGCTATCTGTTCTGTTTCAAGTTCATCAGAATATCCGGAACCGTCTTTACCAAAGTAACGGATTACAAGCATTGTAATATCGTCTTCAAGTTCCTTTGACATAAAACGCTGAAGATTATCGTATGCAAATCTTGTAATTCTGTTTGCAGGATATGTGTAGTTATCCATGATGGTCTGTTTGATTCTTTCTTTTCCAAAAGTTTCACCGCGAAGTGAATGTGAATTAATCAAACCATTTGTCGAAACAGCAAGCATATCTCCAGAAGTTAATTTAATCTGTTTTACTTTTACAAGAGGACTTATATCTTTCACAAATCCAAGAACATAACCTTTTCCCTGAATTTCAATTACGTTGTTATACGTTTTTGAATACATAAGCAATGTTGGAATTCCACAGTTGATGTAATACATTGTATCAGTTGCAAAATCCATAAGACAGAACAAACCGCTGAAGAAAGTTCCCTTTGGAAGATTGTTTCTGATAAATGAATTTAACTTGATGATCAACTTTTTAAAGTCATGTGTATCTGCAAGGAATGTTCGTATAATCGATTTAAAGATTACCATGCTCATTGAAGCAGAAATACCTTTACCGCTCATAGCACCGGTAATGAAAATATGACGGTTTTCATTCAGACGGATAAGGTCTACAAATTCACCACCAATGTTGTGTGCAGGAACCATGAGATAACCGACATCAATTTTTGGATTATGAATAAAATCCATATTTTCCTGAATTGATGTAATGATCTGAGCAGACATTCGGATTTCGCGGTTTACTGTTCCGACAACAGAAGCGTTTACAATGTTCTTCATGTAGTAGCCGAATACGAACAGATATGAATAGAATTTATCAAGAACAGTCTTATCATATTCATCATAACTTGAGCCTGTATGTTTTGCACCAAGAAGAAGAAGTCCGAGAACCTGACGACCTTCGTGAAGAATGATAAGAACTTCTGATTCTGTTTCATCAAAAACTTTATATATTTCGTCTTTAACTTCCTGAAGATTATAATTATTTTCTACTTCTTCGCGGAACAAAATATATATATCATTGTTCATGAGTATTTCACGCGCTTTGCTGTTTCTCGGAAGCTGATAAACTCTTTTTTCAGAATCGTATGCTGTAGCATATTCAGAACCGTTATCAACAAGCATTGTCATTGTCGTTGTCTGCATATTTTCGCGGAAAGCTTTTAAGAACTCTGCAGAAATATCAGAAAGTTCACTTTCATAATCAATTGAAGCAAGAGCTGATTCAAATTCTACTTCATACTGGCTTGAACGGTAGTTGATCATCTTTGACATTGATGTACTTAAATAACGTCCCAAAATCATCAACACAAAAGTTGCACCAAAAATAATTACAAGGTACAGATAATAATTTTCTGTATACAAAGGTCTTAATACAACATAAGCAACAGCACCAACTGCAGCAGGTACAAAATACTTGATCAAAAGAGAAAGAATTGATGAGAAAATCATAGATCCGTCATAAATCTTCTGCTGGTTGATTGAATTAGCAATCATGATAGACATAACGGCTATGATGTACATAAACAGAGAACGCATCATCGGAAGCATGTCTGAAATATAATAGACAAGAGTAAGACCAATCCATCCGAAAAGCAAAGAACCAAAAGCTATCAATGCCTTCTGAAGAAGAAGTCTTGAATTATAATTCTCCGCATGAAGAAGCATAATCATAAGTCCGAACAATGGAACAATAAAAATATAAAGCCCGACAAAAACATGAATCCAGGAAATAGGAATGAGTTCTGCAAACTGTCCGGAAAAAGCTAAGTCAAAAGCAAAGATAAAGTTTTTATAATTTTCCATTCTTAACTTAAAGAAGCAGACATAAGCTGCAAAAAGAATCAGAATGATTTTAAAAAACTTTGAAAATGCAGAAGCCTTTGATTTACTTATGTTAAGGAAAATTGTCGACATTTCTACAAAGGCGCAGCTTACAAGAAATACTGTTGTCTTTTCAAGCAGAATTGAAAGACGTTCCGGTCCATACAGAACAGACAGAACTGTAAAAAACATTATGACAGAAGCTGCTGCACAGAACAAAAGAATATTTACAACAGGAGCATCACCTTCCTGGCGTTTTTTATCAACACTGGTTGATGTCCAGATAATAAAAGCAGCAAGAACTGCATTAAGTACAATGTATATCATCAGTAAACCACCTTTGTTACCATCATAGTAATATCATCATGAAGCTTGTTATTTCCTTTGTAGTCAAAAATAAGTTTAACTACATCGTCAATAAATTCCTGAGGATTTTTTGCAGCACTATTTTTGATTGTATCTGTATAGAGCTGAGTATCTCCAAGTTCCACTCCTTCGTCATTCATAACTTCCGATACACCATCAGATGCAAACAGAATAAGATCATCACGGAACAATCTCTGTTCATCAATACGGATATCATCAATATCAATAATTCCAACTACACCACAGTTTGAAGTAAGAGGCTTGATTGTATAACCGTCAGGCGCGCGGGTTACGATAAGAGGATCTGACATCGAAGCATTTACATAACGTATTGTCATCTTCTGTGTATCAACAATACTGATGAACAATACTGTGTATTTATCCTGAAGTTTCATTCCCTTAATTGCTTTATCAACCGCGCGAACAATCGAAATCAAATCTTCCTTGTCTTCGATGATTTTAACAGTGTTCATTACGAGACCCATGATAAGGGCAGCTGGAAGTCCTTTACCGGAAACATCTCCAAGCATCAGAAGTGTTTTATGTTCATCAATCGGAAGTGCTGTGTAATAGTCACCAGAAACATTTACGAGAGGTCTGAAGTATGCTGCAATCTTGAGTCTCTTTGTGTCAGGCATCTGTGCCGGTAAAAAGAGTCGCTGGGTTTCTGCAAGCTGTTCCCATTCTTTTGAAAGACCTGCAATTTCTGAAAGAGATGCAATTGTCTGGGTTCTTTTTCTGAAGCGGGAAAATTCATCCATGAGCTGCTTATAAATTCCAGTATCAAAAAATCTTGTATAACGGCAAAGTACAAAGAAATGGAACTTGTCCTGCGAGAGAACAAATCCGCGTGCCTTTCTATATTTTGAAGTAATACCGAGTTTGTCACCGACAAAGTCAAAACCGTCAGGCCATGTTACCGGAAAGTTATTTGCAAGAATTCGAAGGGTATCTTTTGAACAGGTAATTCTGTTCGGGGAATTATAGAGAACATATTCCTTTTCACTGTCGATATACAAAACAGAACAGTCAGCCTTCTGTTCAAGGATTGTCTGTATGATTTCGTAAAAGTCTTCAAGTGTATAACAGAATCTGAGACTGTCAATGAATAACTGAAGATATTTTGTCTCTTCCCTTTTTAATACTTTATCTTCAAGAGCCTTGTTGATGACTTTTGTTACAGAAGAACTCATGATAATAAAGAACATCAAAAGAACAAATTCGAACATGATAAAATACATTGTTTCGAACATTACAGTTACTTTTGGTAAAATAAAGAAAGAAACCAGCATGAACAATACTGTAGATAGTATGTAGTTCATGATTTCTACGTGTCTTTTTCGTTGTTTAAGCATACCGACCCCATAAGAGAGAAATAGTCACAATATTATAGCATATTATCGGCAGATTTGGGAGAAAAATTTATCTTGAAAGCGATGAAAGCGAAATTAATTCCGGTTCAGAAGATGCTCTTTCTTCAGCGGCATAGGCTTCGAGAAGTTTTTTCTGAGCAGAAGTTAATTTTGATGGAATCTGTACCATAAGTTTGATGTATAAATCGCCTGTTCTTCCGCCAGCAGCAGGAATACCAGCTCCTTTTATGCGGAGAATTTTTCCGTTAGGAGTTCCGGCCGGAATTTTGACATCAATTTTTTTGTCATCGAGGGAATTTATAGTGATTGTTGCCCCAAGAGTTACCTGTGTGATTGAAACAGGTGCTGCACAGTACAGGTCGTAACCGTCCCTTTCAAAGTATTTATGGTCTTTAATGTGAACTACTACGATAAGATCACCGGCAGGACCGCCGTTTCTTCCGGCATTACCCTGGTGAGGAATTGTAATTCTGCGGCCTTCATCAATTCCTGCAGGAATTGTAAGTGTTACAGTACTTGATTTCTGTTCAACACCTGTTCCGCGGCAGCTTTTACAAGGATTATCAATTGTTTTTCCAGTTCCGCCGCATGTAGGACATGTCTGCTGAACTGTAAAAAAGCCTGCGCTTCTTCCAACCTGTCCCATTCCATTACAAGTAGGACAAGTTTTACGGCTTCCGCCAGCTGCACAGCCTGAACCGCCGCATGAAGAACATGCAACTTCATGTGTAAACTTCAGATCTGTTTTAGTTCCATAAACAGCATCTTTAAAATCAATTTCAAGATCATATCTGAGCGATGCACCCTGATTTGGTTCTGAACTTCTTCGTCCAAATCCGCGTGAACCGCCGCCAAAAAGATTTTCAAAAATATCGCCGAAACCGCTTCCACCAAAGAGGTCTGCAAAATCAGTAAATGCGTGTGAGTAACCGCCGGCACCACCGCCGCCAGCTCCCATTCCATCAAGGCCTGCAAAACCATACTGGTCATAGATTGGTCGTTTCTGGTCATCCGAAAGAACTTCGTAAGCTTCTGTCGCTTCTTTGAATTTCTCTTCTGCTTCTTTATCACCAGGATTGCGGTCCGGATGATATTTGATTGCAAGTTTGCGGTAACCTTTTTTAATGTCCTCGAGAGAAGCTCCCTTCTCAACACCTAAGACTTCGTAATAATCTCGTTTGGCCATATTTTCCTTCAATCACATACAGGTCTCTATAAATGCCTAAAACTGCTCTCGACAAAAATTAAAATGTTACGCAGCGTGCGCCTGGCGGGAGCGTAAGGAATAGACTTACGAAGCTCCACATTTTAATTTTGTGTCTACGCAGTTTTTATCACTTCCAGCGATGTATGTGGTCGCTGAAAGATTTATGTCACCAACGCGATTATTGCGATGGTGGTATGAAAATAGTAGTAAAAAAATGCGGAGACAAAAAACGAAACCGCGGAGTTTCACAAGCCAGGAAGGGATATTATGAAATATGAATCCCATTATGAATGGCGCGCGTAACGGAGCGCTTTCGTTTTTTGTCGTAAGCAGTTTTTTGGTACTAATTATCGTGAACTTCGTAGTCTACGTCTTCGGCACTGCCTTTGTCAAAGCCAGACTTGCTGCTGTTGGCATTTGAATCGTTTGCATTTGCGTTAGCATCTGGACCTGGCTGTGGACCGGCACCCTGTGGGCCTGCGCCTGCTCCAGCTGCCTGCTGCTGTTTGTAAACTTCTTCGGCAATTTTATATGATGCCTGTTTGAGGGCTTCTGTTTTTGCTTTGATGTCTTCTGTGTTGTCGCCTTCAAGAGCTTTTCTGAGGTTTGCGATTGCATCATCGATTGCCTGTTTGTCAGCACCGTTTACTTTATCGCCGAGATCTTTAACGCTCTTTTCTGTTGCGTAGATCAAGCTGTCAGCTTCGTTTCTTGCATCAACGCTTTCACGTTTTGCTTTATCACTTGCGGCATTTGCTTCTGCATCTTTTACCATCTTGTTGATTTCTTCTTCGCTCAATCCTGATGAAGAAGTAATCTGGATGTGCTGTTCTTTTCCTGTTCCGAGATCTTTTGCAGATACATGTACGATACCGTTTGCATCGATGTCGAATGTAACTTCAATCTGTGGAACTCCACGTGGAGCTGCAGGAATACCTGTCAAATCAAAGCGGCCAAGTGTTCTGTTCTGGTCAGCCATTTCGCGTTCACCCTGAAGTACGTGAATTGATACTGCAGTCTGTCCGTCAGCAGCTGTAGAGAAGATCTGACTCTTCTTTGTAGGAATAGTTGTATTTCTCTGGATGAGTTTTGTACAAACGCCACCCATTGTTTCGATACCAAGTGAAAGTGGAGTAACGTCAAGAAGAAGAACGTCTTTAACATCACCTTTAAGTACACCACCCTGAACTGCAGCACCAATTGCAACTGCTTCGTCCGGGTTAACTGCGCGGCTTCCTTCTTTACCGAAAATTGATTTAACAACTTCCTGTACTTTAGGCATACGTGAAGAACCACCGACGAGAAGAACTTCGTCAATCTTGTCTGCTGTAAGTCCTGCATCTGCAAGAGCTTTGCGGCAAGGTTCCTTTGTGCGTTCAAAGAGGTTGTCTGTCATCTGTTCAAACTGAGCGCGTGTCAAAGATTTCTGAAGGTGCTTTGGACCTGTTGCGTCTGCTGTAATGAATGGAAGGTTGATGTCTGTTGATGTCTGGTTTGAAAGCTGAATCTTTGCGTTTTCTGAAGCTTCGCGAAGACGCTGCATTGCCATTGGATCTCCTGACAAATCAATTCCAGTATCTTTTTTGAATTCGTCGATGAGCCAGTTAGAAATTACACGGTCCCAGTCATCACCACCAAGCTGTGTATCACCGTTTGTAGCTTTTACTTCTACAACTTCATCAGCAAGTTCCAAAATAGAAATATCAAATGTACCACCACCAAGGTCGTAAACAGCAATTGTTCTTTCCTTGCTCTTGTCTTTGTTAAAACCGAATGCAAGAGCAGCAGCTGTTGGTTCGTTGATGATACGTTTTACATCAAGACCTGCGATTTTACCTGCGTCTTTTGTTGCCTGGCGCTGTGCGTCGTTAAAGTAAGCTGGAACTGTAATAACAGCTTCTGTAACTTCCTGTCCAAGATAATCTTCTGCAGTTTTCTTCATCTTCTGAAGAACGAAAGCACTGATTTCCTGTGGTGAATATTTTTTCTCTTCGCCGTTCTGTTCGATTGAAACGCGGCAGTCAGATCCGTTGTCGATTACTTTGTAAGGGAATTTTGTAGCTTCGCCTTTGAGTTCGCTGTATTTAAGTCCGATGAGACGCTTTGCTGAATATACAGTGTTCTTTGGATTTGTTACCATCTGGTTTTTAGCAGGAGCTCCGACAATTCTGTCTCCTTTAGAAGTGAAACCAACGATAGATGGAGTTGTGCGTCCGCCTTCTGAGTTCTGGATTACAACTGGTTCACCGTTTTCCATTACGGCTACACAAGAGTTTGTTGTTCCTAAGTCAATACCAATAATTTTAGACATAATTTATAATCTCCTATTTTTTCGGAACGCTTACCATTACTTTAGCGTTTCTGATTACTTTATCTTTGAGCTTGTATCCTTTGAGGTATACCTGCTTTAAAGTTTCTTTGTCTTTGCCTTCTTCTTCTACACGGCCGATTGCTTCGTGAACATCAGGATCAAATTCATCGCCTTCTGCCCCGTACGAAGTAAGTCCGTATTTTGATTCAAGCATTTTTACAAGATTTGAATTAACCATCTTGATTCCATCGACAACTGATTTAACATCTGTTGCAGTAGCCCCTGCGTCTACAGTTCTGTCAAAGTTATCAAGTGAATCGAGAAGATCTGCAAGTAAGTTTGCATTTGCATAGTCGAAAGTTTCCTGCTTTTCTTTGATCATGCGCTTTCTGTAGTTATCAAAATCTGCAGCGCGGCGCAAAAGCTGGTCTTTTAAGTCTGCGTTTTCTTTTTCAAGTTCTGCGATTTTTTCTTCAGGTGTGACCTCTTTTTTTTCTTCTTCTGATGGAACTTCGCCGTCCGCACCTTTTGAAGAATCTGCATTCTCACCTTCTGCTTTTTCTTCGCTTTCTGTCTGATCCTGAGCAGTCTGAGTTTCGTCTTCTGCTTTTTCGTTCTGCTCTTTAACTTCTTCTTCTGCCATGTAGCCTAAAAATCCTTAAAAAATATGTTATCAATAGTAAAAATAGTAAAAAACTGACCAAATCGTCAACAAAAACACATTTTTTTTTATCAAAAAAATGCAGGTTTTATAAATTCCACTTATTTACCAATTTCTTTCGAAAGCATGATTACGCCTTCAATCAAAGCCTCTTTTTCTTTTGGAGCAATACGGGCATAAAGGGTATCAACAGTATCGCCCGGCATTACAGGAACGCTTTTCTGAACAAGAATGCGTCCTGTGTCGCAGCCGCCGTCTGCAATGTGAACAGTACAGCCGCTTTCTTTTTCACCGCTTGCAAGAACAGCTTCGTGAACATGATGTCCCCACATTCCGACTCCGCCAAATTTCGGCAGAAGAGCCGGATGAAGGTTGATGATGCGGTCTTTGTATTCTGAAATTATTGCCCCGGAAAGAACTGTAAGCCAGCCTGCCTGAACGATAAGCTGAACTCCGTACTGTCTGCAGAGTTCAAGGACTTTGTCAGAAACGCGGATTCGTTTTTCTTCGCGGGTTGCAGCTTTTGCATTTTCCGCTCCCATAACTGCGTAAGGACTGACGATGTGAGTTTCAATCGAAGCATTCTTTGCACGCTCAAGCGCATAAGCATCTTTATGATCACTCAAAACACAAACGATCTCATAAGGACAATCCGCATGCGCCTTTTCATAATCAATAAGCGCCTGTAAATTTGTTCCACCGCCCGAAACTAAAACCGCAATCTTCATTCCTAATTCCTTATTAACCCTAGTCCTCAAAAAGAACTGCATCTTTCTGACCGTTTACTTCGCCTTCTGCGTAAGCTACGCGACCGATTTTATATGCTTTCATATCCGGAATGTCCGGCTTTGAATATTTTGAAGCGTTCTTGTTGAACATTTCGATTACAGCATCTGCTTCTTTTGCGTTAACTGCGAGAACAAAACCGATTCCCATATTGAATGTGTTATAAACTTTTTCTACATCAGCACCACGTTTGATAAGTTCACCGAATACTGGAGGAATGTCCCAGCTGTCGCGCTTGATGATTGAAATAAGCTGGCGTTTTGAGCCTTCTGCTTTTGGATACATACGAGGAATGTTTTCATAGAATCCGCCGCCTGTTACATGAACCATTCCATGAACTGCCTTGCGGTATTTTTTAAGAACTTCCATTACAGGTTTTACATAAATACGTGTCGGAGTCAAAAGAACTTCTCCGATTGTTTTTCCTGTATCTTTTCCGTCATATACAAATTTGTCATCAAGGTTTGGAACAAGTTTTCTGACTAACGAAAATCCGTTTGAGTGAACACCAGTAGAAGAAAGTCCGATTAAAACGTCTCCCTGCTTGATGTCTTTTCCTGTGATCATCTGTTTTTTATCACCGACACCTACACCAAATCCGGCAAGGTCATATTTTCCATCGTCATAAAAGTCCGGCATTTCTGCAGTTTCACCACCGAGAAGTGCACAACCTGTATCAACACAACCGTCTGCAACACCTTTAACAAGGTCTGCTGCAACATCTGCATCAAGTTTTCCGCATGCTACATAATCAAGAAAGAACTGTGTCTGAACACCTGAACAGAGAATGTCGTTAACGCTCATCGCAACACAGTCGATTCCAACTGTATCATATTTTTTCATTTTAAATGCGATGTCGAGTTTTGTTCCAACACCGTCAGTTCCAGAAACCATTACAGGATTTTTAATTCCTTTTGGAACTTCAAACATTCCGTTAAAACTTCCAAGTCCTGTGAGCATACCTGGAATCATTGTACGCTTAGCGTGATCTTTGTATTTATTTACCGCACGGTAACCTTCTTCAACATCAACACCTGACTGTTTATAATCGATTGTAGCCATAATCGGCCTCCTTAAAAATTATCTTATTATTAACCCTGTTATAAATGATACTCCCGTCGAGAACGTGTCCCCGCAAAAGGCTTCCGCGCTTCGCTTGTGCAGAATTTTTGCGGGGTCACAACCTCGACTCCGCATCATTTATAACAGATCACTTTATTATACTTTTTATGTATATCCAATTCTGTTACAATCATTATAAACTTATAACAGAATTCATTTTCGCTTCGTCAGCTAATTTCTGGCGGAAGGATTTTAATTTTTCTTTTAGTTCCGGGTATTTGATTGAAAGAATTTCTACTGCGAGGTAACCGGCGTTTTTTGCATTTCCGATTCCGACTGTTGCAACTGGAATCTGTGGAGGCATCTGAACGATTGAAAGGAGCGCATCCATTCCACCAAGCCCGTTTGAATTTGCAGAAATGCATTCAAGTGGAACTCCGATAACCGGAATTGTTGTAATGCCTGCAATTACACCAGGAAGAGCTGCCGCAAGACCGGCACCTGCGATGATTACTTCGTAACCGTCGTTTTCTACCTGTTTTACTGTTTCGTGAAGTAAAGCACCCGCTCTGTGAGCTGACAAAACAAAAGCTTTGTACTCAACACCAAATTCTGCGAGAACATCCGCAGCTTTTTTCATTTTTTCTGTGTCTGATTTAGAACCAAAGAAAATTGCAACTTTCATAAGGTGAATATATCACAATATATAGAGAGAATTCAAGATATAGCAAAGAATGTTAATATATGCGAAGAGATGTCAAATTGAGTTCAACGAAAAAAAAATATCTCCACGTAAATAAATTTTCACGCACAGGGCATTCAAATTCCATCAGAATTACAGCTTATCAGCTATTATGAACTGATTTGTGTCAAATTTCGGGTAATTTTCAAAGATTTTGTCCAGAAATTCGCGGTAACCGTCTTCAAAATAAGCTCTTGAAGCTGCAACAGTAAATCCCATCGACTCTAAAATCTCATTGTAAGCCGTATTTGTCAGATAACCGAACTGTTCGTGAATTTCGCGGTCATAGCTTATCGGGCCCCAGTCATATTTAAAGATGAACTCCTGCAGAATTCCAAATGGACCTGTAATAGTCCTGTCTTCTATATTAAAGTCACGCGGAAGTGTCGGAAAACCTTTAAAATCTTTTATGAAACGGTTAAAAAATTCAATTCCTTCTTCTGTGCGTACTGTAACTGACTTGATTTCTTTGTAATCAGGAGATTTTACGCCGTCGCGTATTATAATGCGTCCGCCCGGATTGAGCGAGTCGTATGCGTTGTCGAGCGCTTTTGTAACGGATGCAAGATTGAACTTGCGTCCGTTTGTAACTGTGTAGCTGTAGATTTCGTGAAGGATGGAAGAAAAAATAATCGTATCAACTTTTATCGGATACGAACCGTCTACGAAATTATGTTTATCTAAAGTCCAGTGACTTTTGTTTTCAAGTTTTTTTTCTGTGAGATATTCGATTGCAATCGGAGAGATTTCTGTTCCGATGACAGTTTTTGTATCACCGAATTTTTTTTCAAGAGCATCAAGCATTACTCCGCCGCCCGAACCGACATCGAGAATTCTTTCTCCGACAACATAATCCGGAATTTCACTTTTGAGCGAAACGCTTGTATTCATAATTCTGTAATATCTTGAACTTGATGGTGTCATAAATTTATTATTTTGCAATATTAAAAAATTAGCAAGTGGAATTTTACAAAGCTGTAATGTTTTAGTCAGAATGTGCCGATAATGAAAGAGTAAAAATAGATTTTTTAAAATAATATGAAAATATAAAGGTGGTTTATCATGAAAAAGAATAAACTTTTTTCTGTCATAATTTCTGTTTTGCTTTTAGGTGGAACTTGCTTTGCTGATGTCACCTTTAGTGGAATGGCAGGAGGTTCAACCGGATTTTCCGGAATCTTTAATAAAGATGATTCCTCTTTTAATATTCCGTTCAATGCATTTGCCGCATTGCAATTCAATTTTGGCTCATGGGGAATTTTCCGTGCAAATATGGGACTTTCTGCAAAAAATATTGCGAATGAAAATATTTTCGAAGGTCAGGATGCCGTTCTCAAGATGAATGAAATTTCTCTTGTTTTGACTAAAGCAGGAAATTCAATTAAAAACTATTTCGGTTTTTATCTTGGAACTTACGAAGTTGCAGGAAAAGATGAATATCTTCAGCGACATCTTGGAATAGAACCTTTTACATCTTCTGTTACAAAAAGTGAAACTACACTGACATGCGGCCTTCCTCTTTATGAAAATTACGGAACAGGTTTTTCTTACGTAATGGATTACAACAATGTTCCAGGTTCTCTCGGTTTTAATCTTTATATAAACTTAATTGAAAATTCAACACCGCAGTTAAACTTTGATATAAGAACTGCATGGTCAACAAAACTTTTAACTGTTGATTTTGCCGCAGGTATCGGCGCACCGCTTCAGAACAAAGCTGCAGGAACAAATGTAATTCTTCTCATTGATACACTTTATCTTCACGGCGGTTTAAGCCTTCTCTTAGGAAATCAGTATACTCACTCTCTTTTGATTCAGGGAGGAATTCAAAACATAGCTATAAATCCGGGATCGTTTGAAGATTCTTTTGAAGGTATAAAAGACTTTTCATTTATTGTTGAACCAAGAATCACTTCAAAACATTTTAAATTCCGCATAAGTGCATATTCACTTCCAAAGAACCAGCTTAAAGACTTACTCTATCTTAACGATCCGCTTGGTGCTGACGTTAACTTTTATTCAGATGCGATTCCTGTTAAAAACAATAACATGACAGCAGGATGTCATATCATCGGCTCATTTTCAGACGAAAGCCTTATAAGTGCAATCACCAATGAATTTGATTTTACAAAAATGAATTCATTCAATGCTTACATTACTCCTTACTTGATTTTCCCGGTTGCAAACGGGCAGCTTGAAATCATGGGTCAGTTTGGTGCATGCAATATTCTTGAATCAATGTATTTCACAGGAAAAATTAAAGCAGGTTACAGAAAAACTTTCTGATAAAATTCAATATAATTAAAATATAAAAAGGAGAATTAAAAAAAATGAACAGATTTATAAAAAGATACTTAATCGATGCAATGAGCGGTATGGCACAGGGGCTTTTTGCGTCGCTTTTAATCGGTACAATCATCAAGACACTTGGCGAACAGCTTTTAAAACTTTCATCATTCGCAGGATTTCAGTTTTTAATTGACGCCGGAACTTTTGCAATGAACGCAAAAACAGTCGGTGCTGCAATGGCAATCGGAATCGGTTTTGCAATGAATGCGCCTGCTCTGGTTCTCTTTTCACTTGCAACTGTCGGTGCTGCTGCAAATGAACTCGGAAAATCAGGAGGTCCGCTTGCAGTTTTAATCATTGCAATCATTGCATGCGAACTCGGAAATCTTGTAAGCAAAAAAACAAAAGTTGATATCATCGTAACTCCGCTTGTTACAATTTTATCAGGTCTGATTCTTGCAATTCCATTTGCAAAATACATCGGAATGGGCGCTAGTTCAATCGGAACATTTGTCGTATGGTCAACAAAACTTCATCCGTTCACAATGGGAATAATTGTAAGTACAGTAATCGGAATCGCTTTGACTCTTCCGATTTCTTCTGCGGCAATCTGTGCGGCTTTTGGACTTGTTGGTCTTGCAGGAGGCGCTGCGGTTGCAGGATGCTGTGCACAGATGATTGGATTTGCTGTAATGAGCTATAAGGAAAATAAAGTCTCAGGTCTTTTAAGTCAGGGACTCGGAACTTCAATGCTCCAGATGCCGAACATAATTAAAAATCCGTTAATCTGGATTCCACCTACACTCGCTTCAATGATTACAGGACCTCTCGCAACCTGTCTTTTTAAAATGGAAATGAATGGCGCTGCGATTTCTTCCGGAATGGGAACATGCGGTCTTGTTGGTCCAATCGGTGTAATTACAGGATGGTTTACTCCAAGTGCTCAGGCAATAGAACACGGAGCACTTTCATTACAGGCAGGAGCTTTTGAATGGCTCGGTCTCACTTTAATCTGCTTTATTTTACCTGCTGTTCTTTCACTGATTTTCTGTGAAATCGAAAGAAAACTAGGATGGATAAAAGACGGAGACCTTTCACTTTAATTCTTTACGTTTTAACAGTTTTATATTAAAAGTCTTTTATCTTTTTAATATGAAACTGTTGAACGGCAAACCCTGAAGCCTACATTTCCCATAAAATCCGGCTTTCTTCCATCACGCGATGACACCATACACTGCTTGCAGTAATCTGAATATCCCCCGCCCCTAACACATCTGTAACTGTCTGCTTCTGCAAAACATGTTGGATTTTTAACAATTCCTTTTTCTAAAAACTTTTTGTCATTTTCTTCAAAGTTAGATGGAAGGTAATCATAAGCATCATAACACCATTCATTAACGTTACCACACATATCAAACAGATTAATTTTATTTGGTGTTAATAAGCCTGCTTCATGAAGATTTTGGTTTACACATCCTGTATACCATGCAAATTTTTCAAGACCATTTTCTTTCTGTCTCAAATATACGTCTAAACTCTTCTGTGATGTCTGCATGACAGGATATGCATAACGCCATTCCGGTTTTTCTGCGTCTGCGGAACGTGCCGCAAATTCCCATTCCGCTTCTGTCGGAAGGCGATATCCGCTTTTTGCCCAGAGTTTTCTTTCGTAATTATACGCAGGATAGACTTTCTTTTTTAATCCCGCATCTGCTATTGTATAAATATGATTTAATTCAGGATCGCTGTAATAAATACATTCATTTGGTGACATTGTATTTCTTGTAAGTTCATTGCAAAAAGCACAGGCGTGATACCAGGTTACATAATTTATCGGACGGTTTTTCTGAACTTCGCCCTGAGGAGGATTAGAATTGTTCATACTTGGATTTTGTTTATCAATAAGTCCCATAACTTTTAAATAAAAATCCTGGGTAACAGGATACTGTCCCATCGCAAAAGCATCGAGTCTTACCTTTCTTCCCTTATAAAATACTCCTCCATAAAGAAAATCTGTACCAATATAAAAATTTTCAATGTAGTCGCAATAACTTGAGTCATCAATCATATCGAGATAATAATAACTTGAAAATGGAATAATCACGACTTCTGAAGTTTTACCAATTGTATATCCGCTGATTTTAATATTTCCTGTTGCATCATCCATCCATTTCTCTTTTAATTTTGAGCCCGGACATAAATTCGGATTTCTGAATTCAGTTTCACTTTCGGTTCCATATAAACCACTTTTAGTACCGCTGTTATCTGAAAGACTGCAACCAGAAATCACTGCTGCAGATAAAACGCAAAAACATAAATTTAATATTCTGTTCATTTTCATTCTTACCCTCCTCTCAATCATAAATTATAATTCATTTATTCACAAGTCAATCTAATATTTATACTAACCGGAATACAAAAAAAACAGACATATTAATAATCCTACTTTTATATTCCGCCAAAATTCACTATAATTCAATCACTATGGCAAAAATTCAGATGAAAAATGCTATCGCTGAGCTCGATGGCGATGAAATGACTCGTGTTTTGTGGAAGGTAATCAAAGATGAACTCTTATTGCCTTTTGTTGATTTAAAGACTGAATATTTCGATCTCGGACTTAAGAGCCGCGACGATTCAGATGATAAAATTACTTATGCATCTGCCGAAGCAATCAAGCGCCTTCATGTCGGTGTTAAATGCGCGACAATTACTTCTAACCAGGCACGCGTAGAAGAATACCATCTTAAACAGCTTACACCTTCTCCAAACGGAATCATCCGCGCAGAACTTGATGGAACTGTATTCCGCGAACCGATTTTTGTTTCAAATGTACACGGAACTGTAAGCTGCTGGAAAAAGCCGATTGTACTCGGACGCCATGCTTATGGTGATGTTTATAAAAACTGCGAAATCAAATGTCCTACAGCAGGAAAAGCAGAACTTGTTTTTACAGGTGTTGACGGAAAAGAAATCAGAAAGACAATCATGGATATGAAAGGACCTGGTATCATTCAGGGAATTCACAATCTTGATAAATCAATCGAAAGCTTTGCACGCTGCTGCTTTACTTATGCGCTCGACAGAAAAATCTCTGTATGGTTCGGTGCAAAAGACACAATTTCAAAAACATACGACGGAAACTTTAAAGCAATATTCCAGCGTGTTTTTGAAGAAGAATATAAAGAAAAATTTGATGCAGCCGGAATCGAATATTTCTACACTTTAATCGATGATGCTGTTGCTCGCGTTATGAGAAGTGAAGGCGGCTTTATGTGGGCAACCAAAAACTATGACGGAGACGTTATGAGTGACATGATTGCATCTGCATGCGGAAGTCTTGCAATGATGACATCAGTTTTAGTAAGCCCTGACGGAAACTTTGAATACGAAGCAAGCCACGGAACTGTTCAGAAACATTACTACCGTTACCAGAAAGGCGAAAAAACTTCGACAAACCCTGTTGCAACAATCTTTGCATGGACAGGCGCTCTTGCAAAACGCGGTGAACTTGATGGCACTCCAGAACTTACAGACTTTGCAAAAAAACTTGAAAAAGCAACTCTCAAGACTATCGAAGAAGGCTACATGACAGGCGACATCGCAAGAATCGCAAGTCCTGCCGCAAAAGCCGTATTGAACTCATGGGAGTACATTGCTGAGATTAGAAAGAGACTTGAAGCAAGTCTGTAAGTTGATTTGTTGTTGAAATAAATGGTGGACACAGATTCCACAGATTAAACACGGATTAACACAGATTTTTGTTTTTGAGTTTTAAAATAAGAACCCCTCTTCTGGGAGAACTGGAAGAGGGTTTTGTTTTTAAATTTTTTCGGCGCAGTCTGTAATGGGGATTGCGGGGATGATGGAATTTGAGAAGTCCTTTGTGTTTTCGGTTACGATATAGTCGAGACATGCGGATTCTGCACACTGCATTTGAAGGCCGTCTTCGATGTCGAAAAAGAAATCTTTATTTAATGCAATTTGAAACTCATCGTTTGATTCAATTAAAATTGTTAAATTGCTTGAAATTAAAATTAAAATTTTCTTTCTTAATTCTAAACTTATATC
>JAGHVB010000079.1 GCA_018064525.1 Candidatus Treponema merdequi
ATTTTATATTTTGCTGATATAGTAGTATTAAATAGAACTACTAGGAGTTTTATGAATTCATATTTAATTGAAAATTTAATGAATTTTGGACTGTCCCGTCAGGAGGCTTTGATTTATGTTGAACTTATCAAACTAGGTCAGAGCACAGGTTATGAAATTTCCAAAATTACCGGTATTTCGCGTTCCAATGTTTATTCTTCACTTTCGGAACTTGTAAACAAAGGTGCTGCCGTTTTATCAGAAGGAGAGACAGCAAAATATGATGCCGTAAATCCAGAGGAGTTTTTATCAAATGTAATCAGAACTCTTTCTGATAAAAAACAGGCAGTTCTTTTACAGCTTCCGTCCAAAAAAGAAACTGAAGAAGGATATATAACAGTAAAAGGTTTTGAAAATATAAAAAATAAAATCCGTGTAATGCTTGATAATACAGAAAAGCGTCTTTATTTTATGGCATCAAAAGATATTATCAGTATTTTTTCGGAGGAACTTAAAAATCTTGCTCAGGAAAAAAAGAAGATTGTCATCTTATCTGACGGTTTTAAAATTTCTGGTGCAAAGGTTTATGAGACTGAATGTGAAGAAGGTCAGGTGAGGTTGATTACTGATTCGCTGTATGTTCTGACTGGCGAGTTTAATGGAACTTTGGAAGACACGTGTCTTTATTCCGGCAAGAGAAATCTTGTTGATGTAATGAAGGAAGCTTTGAAAAATAAAATTGTCTTACTTGAGCAGGAGACAAAAAAATAAAAGGTAATTTATAAAGTTGAATTTATCAAAGCGGTTTGATTAATTCAACTAAAAAACAGGAGATAAAAAAAATGAAAATTGCAATTTTAGGTTATGGTAATCTCGGAAAGGGAATTGAATGTGCTGTAAAACAGAATTCAGATTGTGAACTTACAGCAGTATTTACTCGTCGTGATCCGTCAACTGTAAAAGTCATGACACCAGGTGTAAAAGTTTACAGCGTTGATGATATTTTAAATCACAAAGATGAAATTGATGTTCTCGTTATCTGCGGTGGAAGTGCAACAGATCTTCCAAAACAGACTCCGGAATATGCAAAATATTTTAACGTAATTGACAGCTTTGACACACACGCAAAGATTCCTGAACACTTTGCAAATGTTGATGACGCTGCAGTAAAATCTCAGCACACAGCTTTGATTTCATGCGGTTGGGACCCGGGACTTTTTTCTTTGAACAGACTATATGCTAACTGCGTTTTGCCAGAAGGAAAAGATTATACATTCTGGGGAAAAGGTGTTTCACAGGGACATTCAGATGCAATCAGACGAATCAAGGGAGTAAAAGACGCAAGACAGTATACAGTTCCTGTAGAAGATGCTCTTAAAAAAGTCCGTGCATGCGAAAATCCTGAACTTACAACACGCGAAAAACATACACGCGAATGTTTCGTAGTTGCAGAAGAAGGAGCCACAAAAGAAGACCTTGCAAGAATCGAAAACGAAATCAAGACAATGCCAAACTATTTTGCAGATTACGACACAACAGTAAACTTCATCACACAGGAAGAACTTGACCGCAATCACAAAGAAATTCCACATGGCGGATTTGTAATCAGAACTGGAAAAACAGGATGGGACAGACAGTATAACAATGTAATTGAATACAGTTTAAAGCTTGATTCAAATCCTGCTTTTACTTCAAGCGTAATTGTAGCTTATGCAAGAGCTGTTTACCGCATGAATCAGAAAGGTGACTTTGGATGCAAAACAGTTTTTGATGTTCCGCCTGCAATGCTGAGCATGATGAGCGCAGAAGAAATCCGCGCACACTTGCTGTAATTAATTGAATGCCCGGTTATTTGACTCACGGGTATGAACAGTTTATTTTTTTGGAGATAAGATGAATTCATTTATTAACGAATCTGATTTTTTGAAAGGAAACAGTGCAGAAGACCTTGCTTCTCAGTTTGGAACTTCGCTTTATGTTTACAGTGAAGAAATTCTGCGAAACAGAATGCATAATGTGTCGCAGGTTATTACAAAATATCCTTATACTGCAAACTATTCTGTTAAGGCAAATACAAACCTCAGCATACTTAAACTTGCAATTGATGAAAATATCAACTGTGATGCTATGAGTGTCGGAGAAATGACACTTCTTTTAAAAGCCGGAATGAGCGAAGAAAGAATTTTCTTTGTTCCGAATAATGTTTCAGAAGAAGAAATGGAATTTGCAATCCACAATGGAATAATGACAAGCCTTGATTCGCTTTGTCAGCTTGAACGATATGGCGAAGTATGTAACAGACTTGGTCTTTCAGAAGATGACAGAGCAAGATATTGTGCTGTCAGAATCAATCCGGGCGTTGGGGCAGGTCATCACGAAAAAGTTGTAACCGGTGGAAAAAAGACTAAGTTTGGAATTTCTGAAAGCGATATCGATAAGATTTTTGAAATCTGTAAAAAGCAGAATCTTAAGATTGCCGGAATCAATCAGCACATCGGATCTCTTTTTATGGAACCGACTCCATATCTTGAAGCCGTAAAAAATATTCTCCGCATTTCTGAGAGATTCGGAAAACTCGAATTCATTGATTTTGGCGGCGGCTATGGAATTCCATATCACAAGCTAGATGATGAAAAAGATTTTCCGATGGAAGACTTTAAGGCAAAACTTGAAACTATTCTTGATGAATTTGTTGAGAAGGCCGGTTACGTTCCACTTTTCAAATCAGAACCAGGAAGATACTGCGTTGCAGAAGGAAGCTTAATTTTGACACGTGTTCATGCCGTAAAAGAAAACAACGGAATCCATTTTGCAGGTTGTGACTGCGGAATGAATGTTCTTGTTCGTCCTTCAATGTATGACAGCTGGCACGATATCGAAGTAATCAGAGATGACAGAATCGTAAATCGCGACAGCCTTAAGACTCAGACTGTCTGCGGAAATATCTGTGAATCAGGCGATCTTCTTGCAAAAGACCGTGAACTTCCAGAAATCAAAAAAGATGATCTTCTTGCAGTTCTTGATACAGGTGCATACGGCTGGAGCATGTGTTCAACATACAATTCACGCCCTCGTCCTGCAGAAGTAATGATCTGTAAAGACGGCAGCGTAAAAGAAATCAGAAGACGCGAAACAATTGAAGATCTGATGAGATTGTTTTAATTGAACTGATAAAATTTTGATTTGTACTTATTAAAGTCTTTGGATTATAAAAAGTTCAAATATATATCAAAAAATCCGTAACAGTTTTGGTTATATTGCTATTAAATGTTGCGGATTTTTTTTTCGGGATTTATAATTTTATTCATGAAAAGAAGTGTTTTATCACTAATCATTTTAATTTTTCTTGCGTCAATAACTTCATGTAAAGACAAAAGTGCAGATAAAGACACTCTTCCTGGCTTTGTAAAAAATTCGATGAGCCTTGTGTGGTCTGATGAGTTTGAACAGAAAAGCGATGAGCCGAATCCGGACTTCTGGGATTACAATGTCGGTGGAAGCGGCTGGGGTAACAGCGAGATTCAGACATATACGATGTCGCGTGAAAACTCTTTTGTTTCAAATGGAACTTTAAAAATCGTTGCCAATCGCAATGACAAAGGCCGATGGCAGAGCGCACGTCTTGTGACAAGCTTTAAAAAGAATTTCACATACGGCTATATCGAGTTTCGTGCAAAGCTTCCGGTTGAAGCAGGTTCATGGCCTGCACTCTGGATGATGCCACAGCGTGATACATACGGAAAGTGGCCTCGTTCAGGTGAAATCGATGTAATGGAATATGCGACAAACACATGGGGAAAGATGTGCTACGGAACATGTCACTGTTATGCAGGAAGCGGCGGAAACGCACTGGCACACGGTGGTCTTGAGCTTTCTGATGCTTCGTCATGGCACACATACGCTGTTAACTGGACAGAAGACAAACTTACATGGTACATCGACGGAACAGAAACTGTGTCGTATGAAAATCCTCACGCAGAAGAAAACGGCTGGCACGAGTGGCCTTACGACAAACCTTTTTACATAATCATGAACGTCGCAATGGGTGGAACTCTCGGAGGAGATGTTCCAAAGAAACTCAAAAAGTGTCAGATGGAAGTTGATTACGTTCGCGTATATCAGTGATTGAAACTGAATAGTAAAGAACTACTTTAGAAAATACAATGAAGTTTTTTCATTTCCTATTGCTTGGTCACAAAAACGGAGAAAAAGTTTTGTGATTTCAGAGGTGAAAAAATTTTTTTTCAAAGTTTTTTCTTCAAGAATTATGTTATTTGCGGAAGTTCCAAAATCATAGAACCAGACTTCTCCAAGAACTGTATCATCCCATTTAGTACCTTTATAAACATCATTGATGTAGAGCCTGTAAGTTCCGGGATATAAAAAACAGAGGTTTGCATTTGAATTTTTCGATATCCAGATTTTTTCATTTTCTCCGTATGCCGGAAAACCTGCGTAGACATCAGTAAGATTAAGAATAATTTTTTCTTTTGTACTGCAGTTTTGAAGTGTCATTCTTTTGATGCGGTTATTTTCCTGCCAGTAAAATGGCTTTTTAATTTCTTCTTCATCATAAAAAGATTTTTCGTCGTCTTCTTTTTGATAATAGTCTCTTGTAAGACCGTTTGTCATAAACGGACCGAATGCAGGTTTTGTAAGAGTGAACTCAATCCATTCTCCAATTCCGTCCCCTTTGACACCTTCCACCCAGCCGTTTAAAACGTCTCCGTCAAAAGAAGATTCAGGCGCATAGTTAAATGTTTTTTCATCAACTGTAAAAGTTCCCGGTAAGTTTGAAGATGCTTTTACATTTTGTACAAAATCAAGAGGTTTTCTGTTCTGTATTTTTTCATCGCACATTTCATCGTCATAAATCGATGAACAGAACTTAAAGTATTCATCTTTTGCGGGTTTGTAGTTTTTGGCAGAGATGATTGTTCCTGAGTCGTATGAATAGTTTCCGAAATTGAATAATTTTTTGTAATCAAATGCTGTATTCGAATTGACTGCTTCAAAATCGCCGTTACATATCATAATGAAGTTTTTGATACTTCCATTCCATGTGCCGCCTGTGTAGATGTCATAAAAGCCTTCAAAAAATTCTCCGCGCTTTCGACCTTTTCTGTTGTCAATAAAATATTCTGCTTCGAGAATTGAACTTCCGGAAACAAAATTAAGCTCGTGATAAAAGTGAAGTCTTAAAGTGAGTTCTCCGTTGTAAGAAGGAGTGCCGCCATATTCAGGAGTTTCAAGAGTATCGCTTTGAACAACTTCTGTTTCAATACCGACATGAGTTACAGGAACTTTTGTTCCATTTAAAACAAGCTTTACCGGTGAATAGACTTCTTTGAAATATCTGTCGGAATTGTTCTTGCTTATCTGATTAATAAAAGATTCATATTCCTGAATTGTGAGAACGCGGAGAGTTTTGTTATATTCAACAGGATTTGTGTCTTGAAGATTTTCTGTTTTATTGAAGGCGAGAGCAAACGCGAAAGGATCATAGTACACTCTGAAGTCATTTGAGAAAATTTTTGATCCGTCATATTCATATGGAATTTTTATTACAACCGGAAATGCACATGGAACTGAAACTGAAGTTTTTGTATTGTTTCTGAAATCAAAAACAGCTCTTACTTCTTTTGAAATCTGATTTACATAAAGAAATTCATTTTCAAGACTGATATACGGATTTGATTCTTTGACATAAATATTTCCGTAAGTCCATTCATCAGGATATTTAGCACCGCCGTCATCTGCAAAAGTACAGAAAATTCCACTTAAAAATAAAACTGTTAAAAACTTTTTCAAAAAAGCACTCCAAAATTAGAACTTAGTTTTCAATGATTCCATATACTGATCTGAAGATGCTTTTAAAGCAAAATAAAACATGCTCACGAAAAGCCAGATGGCAGAAGTAATACCCAGAGTAATATAGAAATCAGTATTATCAATAATTACATCTTTTATTAAAGAAATAATGTTAATATATCTTTGATAGTAAAATATAAAGTCAGAGGCTCTTTGAATTATGTATAATAGGAAAACACCAGATATATTCGTAAAAAGAGCAGTTATAAAAATCAGAAAATTTCCATCCTTTGTATATTTTGCACCTGACTTAGAATATCCATGATAAGTAAATAAAGTGAAAAACAAACCTGATACTTTTGCGGTTTCGGTAAAATGAAATATAAGAAAAGAAATAATGAGTGCAGGAATACAGTATAAAACTGCATAACGGATTCCCTTTTTGTAATTATTCGGTTTGTTTTTTTCTATTTCTTCTGCTTCGATTATGCTCTGTTTGATTTTTTTACAGCATTCCGGGCATATCAGAAGAGGATAGGAATCTTCATCGATTAACTGCAGATTTTCAGTTTCTGTACAATCCGGGGTCATACAATGAATTTTTAGGTCAGGATATTTTTGATAGATGTAATCTGTAATTTCTGTAATTGTTTTTGTAATTACTTCGATACCAGGTGTAAAGAAAGGATGAAGAAAACTTACTTGAAGATCATAATTTTCATTGGATGAATTACAATAGATATCAATACCGTTACCTGAATCATTCATAGACAGCAGTTTTGATTTATCTTCTTCATTAAGTTTACATGGAAAAAATAAATCGAATGACAGATATTGATATTTACTGCTTCCAGAATATTTTCCTATTACAAATGTGTTTTTTATTGAACCAAAAATTGTCCGGTTATTAAAGAGTAAATTCAGATTAATTCCAATTTCATATAACTTCTGTTCGGTTTCCATTTTTATATTTTCTAAAAAAAGACCCAGACATTGAGCCCGGGTCTTTTTCAGTAACGTCCTTAAATTTTATTCTGCTCTGATGCTTGTATTTTTAACGATAACATCGTGTGCAGAGCCTTCAGAAATTGAAGCTGCAGAAACAAGTGTAAGTTTTGCTTTTTCCTGGAGCTCTGGAATTGAAAGGGCTCCGCAGTTACACATTGTGTGTGTTACTTTTGAAATTGTCATTGAAACGTTGTCGTGGAGGCTTCCTGCGTATGGAACGTATGAGTCAACGCCTTCTTCGAAAGCCATTTTCTTTGCTCCCCCAAGGTCGTAGCGCTGCCAGTTTCTTGCACGGTTAGATCCTTCGCCCCAGTATTCTTTTACGTAGTTTCCGTTAACGATAAGTTTGTTTGTAGGAGATTCGTCAAAGCGGGCAAAGTAGCGTCCGAGCATTACAAAGTCTGCGCCCATTGCAAGAGCGAGTGTGATGTGGTAGTCGTGAACGATTCCACCGTCTGAGCAGATAGGAATGTAGATACCTGTTTTTTTGTAATATTCATCGCGTGCTTTTGCAACTTCGATTGTAGCAGTTGCCTGTCCGCGTCCGATACCTTTCTGTTCGCGTGTAATACAGATTGAACCGCCTCCGATTCCAATCTTGATAAAGTCTGCACCGGCATCAGCAAGGAAGTTGAATCCTTCTGCATCAACAACGTTTCCGGCACCTACTTTTGCGTTTGGCCATTTTTCGTGAATGTCGTGCAATGCGCGGCGCTGCCATTCAGAAAATCCTTCTGATGAGTCGAGACAGAGAACATCAACTCCGGCATCCAAAAGGGCAGGAACGCGGTCCATATAATCGCGTGTGTTGATTCCGGCACCAACGATGTAACGTTTCTGGCTGTCGAGAAGTTCATTCGGATGTTCTTCGTGGCTTGCTGCATCTCTTCTGAATACGAGATACTGTAATTTATTTTCTGAATCAATGATAGGAAGCTGATTGATTTTGTGTTCCCAGATGATATCGTTTGCTTCTTCGAGGCTGATTCCAACTTTACCTGTGATGAGTTTTTCGAACGGAGTCATGTATTTAGAAACTTTTTCGTCAGAAGAAACCTGGTTGTAGCGGTAGTCACGGTCTGTAATGATTCCCATGAGTTTTCCGTTTGGAGTTCCGTCTTCTGTAATTGCGACAGTTGAGTGTCCTGTCTTTTTTACGAGAGCTTCGAGTTCGCCGAGTGTTGCATCAGGCTTGATGTTGGAGTCACTGCTTACAAATCCTGCTTTGTATGATTTTACGCGTGAAATCATTGCAGCCTGCTGTTCAATTGTCTGAGAGCCGTAGATGAAAGAAATTCCACCTTCTTTTGCAAGAGCAATTGCAAGCGTGTCGTTAGAAACGGCCTGCATTACGGCAGAAATCATCGGAATGTTCATTGTAAGAGGACAGGTTTCGCCTTTCTTTTTGTTGTAACGAACTAATGGTGTTTTGAGGGAAACGTTAGTCGGAATACAATCCGCAGAAGAGTAACCTGGTACTAAAAGGTACTCACCAAATGTGTGTGATGGTTCTTCAAAAAAATATGCCATATTGCAGCTCCTGTAAAATAAAATTTTTGTTTATATTGAATTTTATTAAAGCGAAAATCCGCATTAAAAAAATTCAACTTATATAAAATAATTCAGACGAATTATTAAACTTACATAAACGTACGCAAATATCTTGGGAATTAATTGAAGAAAGGACGAAATATTCTACAATTAATTCGAATATTTCATTTGATTATATCAAAATTTTGGGCGTTTGAACAAGTAGTTTTTTTGTGATATTGTTAAAAAAATGAAAAAATTAATTGCCGGACCTATGGCAACGCTCAGTCATCAGGGGCTTCGAAAGATTATCGAGGATTTTGGGGGCTGTGACGAGTATTACACAGAAATGATAAATGCCGCATCTTTTTTGACTCATGGTCAGTTTGAGAGCTTTTATGCTTTGAACGATTTTGGCCGCGAAAAAATTGTCTGGCAGCTGACCGGTAAAGATTCGGAGCCTATGGCAAAGTGCGCGCGTGAGCTTTGTGCTTCAGGTGGAATTGGAATCGACCTCAACATGGGATGCAGTGCGCCTGAGATTTATAAGTCGGGCGCCGGAATTGCGTGGATGTTAAAGCCGCGTGAAGAAACAGAGCGGCTCGTTTGTGAAGTAAGAAACGCAATTGATTCATTTAACAATCAAACTTTGGTCACTTCAAATGATTCTGAAAATCCTCATTTAATTCACAGACATCAGCGTCTTTCTGTAAAGCTCAGACTCGGTGACGAAAATTTTAAAGAAGACGAGTTTTATGATTTTTGCGAGATGCTTTATAAAAACGGAGTCGAGCAGTTAGTACTTCACCCGAGAACAAAAAAAGAAAAACTTGCCCGTCCGCCGCGCTATCAGTTTGTCGAGCAGCTTGCACTCAACATGAAAGATAAAATTCCAGTCATATTAAACGGAAATGTAAAAGATGTAGCGTCGTATGAGAATGCGATGTCAAAAGCACCTGATGCCAGTGGTGTGATGATTGCAAGAATGAGCGCACAGAAACCGTGGATATTTTGTAAATTAGGAATTAGGAATGAGGAATTAGGAATTGGGGCGAGTGGGGCGGTTGAAAGAGGGTTTCTGGTTGAGAAAGACGGAGATGTTCTGGTCGACAGATTTAAGGTAGGAATGGAATATATTGCAAACCTCAGATTGTATCAGCCGAAGGAATTCTGGGAAACGAGGATGCAGAGATTTTTTGCTTATTATTGTGATAACTTTTCGTTCGGGCATTATATAAAGAGTAAGATGCTAAATTGCAAGACGCTTGAAGAAGCGGAGAAAACATTTGAGAGTTATTTTGATGAGATGCCTGGAGACAGGTATGAAAAAATATGATTAAATGATAAAAAAAATGTGAGTTGACAGGAGTTTTCTGATGAAAAAATTAATTGAAAGTTTAAAGAAAAATCGTATTTTAATTTTTATTGCCGCTGTAATTATCTGTATTTTGCATAGCGCTGTTTATTATTATAGAAAAATGGAATTATTAGAAGCTGCTTGTTTTATATTAATAAATATCGTGATGTTTTTTATTGTATGGGGAATTTCAAATTTAAATTATGCAATACAAAAACATAATGATATGGTAAAAATTGAAAATGTAAAACGTAAAAATAAATTTGAAATGTATACATCATTATTTTTAGCTGTTATTGCTATAGCTGTCGATCTTATTGTTCCATTTTTTATAGATGCGAAAGATGTTTTACCTTTCTGTGTGAGTAGTTTTATTTTTGGTTCATTGTTTGCTTCTTTGAAAATCGATGATAAAGATAAAGACAGATATGAAGAAATCAATGCTTCAAAAGATTTGAGAGTAAAAGAAATGACAGGTATGCTTTTTTGTTTTATGGGTGCAATTTTTCTGATTTTAGCAATTGCTTTAACAGCAGTAGTTTTTTGTAAAAAAAATAATACTTCAAACGATAATGAAATATTGTGTGCTGTTTTTGGCGGTGTCGGAATCATAATGCTTATTGCAGGAATTGTTTTATACAAAAATAGAGAACAGAATGAATGGGAGAAAATAAAATAAAAAATATGAAAAAATTAATTGTTTTACTTTCAATTATTTGTTTGAGTTTTGCATTTGTTTTTGCAGATGACGGGCGTGGAATTGAAGATCCGATTCTTGGTGGATTTCAATTATATGATACAGAAGATATTGAGATGACTGATGAAGTCGTAGAAATTTGGGAAGATCATGTCTGTGTAAAATTCCATTTTACTAATTTGACTCATGAAGCTAAGAAAGTTCAGATTGGATTTCCTGTTTACTGGGGTGGTGAATACGGGGTTGGTGCTCATGAGGAAGTTGTATTAAAAGATGATGAACAGACACGAACTATGATTGATGATTATTACAAGTTTAAGAGTACTTGCAATGGAAAAGTTCTTGAAAGAAAACTTGTAGCTTCTGCTCATGGTGATATGTATGATTATTATTATGTTGCTACTTTGCAGTTTGAAGCTGATGAAGTACTTGAAGTTATAGATTCGTACAATGCAGGTGGAAAAAGTGGGTCTGACAGTTCGGGATATGGATATCATTCGTGGGAATATATTCTTACAACTGGAAGTACATGGGCCAATGTAATTAAAAGTGCAGAAATTATTTTTCATTCAAAACATGACTGGAGTAAATATCAAAGAGAATATTTATGGAATATAAACGACATGAGTTATTATTCATGCGGATTTTCATACAAACCTGATGAAGCAAGATTTGACAATGTTAAAGATGAATGGGTTATTAAGTGGAATTTACGAAATATAAAGCCTAAAGAAAATTGGAAAGCAGATATAAATACTTCATATCGATTGCCACTTTCAGACAGAGAATCTCAAAATTATGCAGCCTTTCTTCTTAAGGATATGCTTGCTCAATTTCCGGAATATTATGAAATGCTTGAATGGAAAGTTTATTCATATGATTATTCAGATTCCATCAAGCGCATGTCTAAAAAGGATTTTTTTGACTGTATAAAAGATTTGTATGTTTCTGGTTTTGATATTGATACAAAAAAAACAAAAATTACAAAAGTATATGCGCAGTTTATTATTAATTCGATTTATGCAATTCACGGATATACTTTTAAAGATGAAAAGTGGAAGAATATTTTTAGTAACTTTAACTGGTATGTTCCTTCGGTAAAAAGTCTTTCGAATAAAGATTTTACGGCAGAAGAACTTGAAATGATTGAAGAATTAAAGTCATTCAGATAAAACAAAAATAGTTAAAAGTTATAGAAGAAACTTTGATGAAATACAAGCTAATAATCTTTGATCTTGATGGAACAATATTAAATACTCTCGATGATCTTGCAGACTCATGTAATGCAGTTCTTGCTGCGAATAATTTTCCTGTTCACACAAAAGATGAAGTCCGAATGTTCGTCGGAAACGGAATCAGAAAACTGATTGAACGCGCAGTTCCCGAAGAATCTGATGAAGAAACAAAAAATAAAGTTCTTTCAGATTTTACAGCATATTACAAAGAACATTCCCTCGATAAAATAAAACCTTACGACGGAATAACTGAACTTTTTTCTGAACTGAAAACTCGTGGAATTAAAATTGCAGTCAACACAAATAAAAATGAAGACGTCTCAAAAGAAATATGTGAAAAATTTTTCCCGGGTTTTGTAGATATTGTTGCAGGCGGAAATGCAGGTCGGCCTGTAAAACCTGATTCTGCTGGCGTTAAATTGATTTTGAGTTCACTTGAAATTTCAAAAGAAAAAACTCTTTTTGTCGGTGACTCTGATGTTGATTATCAGACTGGAATTAATGCAGGTCTTGATGCTGTAAATGTTTCGTGGGGTTTTCGTGATGAAAATTTTTTACGCGAACATGGTGCAGAAAAAATTGTTCATTTTCCTCAAGAATTATTAGAAATAATTTTTAATTCATAAAAAACACAGTCTTTATTAAGAAAGTTTTGAACAGTTTTTCTTAATCTTCAGACTGTGTTTTTTTGTTTTGATTTACGCGAAAAGTTCTGTAGTTTTTAACCATTCAGCTACTGCAGTAGCTTCTTTATCAAGTTCACGGTCATCTTCTACAAAAGCACTCATCTTTCTGACTTCGTCATGTACTTTCTTTGTAAATGGTGCAAAGTCATCATAACCAGCAAGGTCAACAGCCTGCATAGCAGCAAGCATATGAGTTCCATACTGTAAGAAAAGAAGATCAATCTGTTCTGCAAACTTTCTTGCACTGATTGTTCCCATTGAAACTTTATCCTGATTAAGAGCTTCTGTCGGTGCTGATGTTAAAGATACTGGAAAACAGTATGTTGCAATTTCTCCACGGATAGCACTGATTGTAATCTGAGCTGCTTTAAATCCGAGTCTGAGTCCTGCACGAGGATGGTCTGCCGGAGTAAAAGGAATCAAGTTTTCTGTAAGTCCATTGAACTTTCCATCAATAATTACTTCAGCCTGTTTGTCAGAAAGGTCTGCGATGTTTGCAAGTGCTGTTCTCATGTAGTCACATGCTGCGCAGATATGTCCGCCGTAAAAGTTTCCTGTGTTGTAAAGTCTTTCGGCCTCGATGTCTACAAGAGGATTATCGTTTGCAGAATTTAATTCTTCTGTAATGAGATCACGGGCAAATCTCAATGTATCGCGGTAAACGCCTGTAATCTGTGGGGCGCATCGGATAGAGTAGCGGTCCTGAATTTTATTTGTCTGTGCAACAAAACCTTTTCCGTTCATTTTTTCAATCTGGTTTTGTAAAAATTCCTCATAGCGCCATACGCGTTTTGAATCTTTAATGATATCATAAACATATGCTGCTGATTCACACTGGCCTTTATGATTTTTAATTTCGCTTACTTTTGCAACAAACGGTGTGTCTTTTCCGCGTGTAATTTCAGAAGTGACTGCAGTAAAGAAGTCAGAAATTTTTGCAAGACGTTCTGCTTTTTTCCATGCGAGTGAAGCAACTGCTGTCATGACAGAAGTTCCGTTCATGATTGCAAGACCTTCCTTTGCTTCAAGTGGAAGAGGTTTAATTCCTTCCTTGTTGAAAGCTTCCATTGTTGGAACAATTTTTCCTTTATAATAAACAGTTCTCTGGCCCATGATTACAGCGCCGAGATAACTGAGTGGAGTGAGGTCTCCGGAAGCTCCAACGGATCCGAGCTCGGGAATTACCGGAATGATGTCTTTATTTAAAAGTTCCACCATAATTTTTGCAAGTTCAGGTCTTATAGCAGAATGACCGCCTTTGACATTTCCATTCAAGCGGGCAAGCACAACAGCTCTTCCTGTCTCATGATCAAATTTTGGACCAAGCCCGATTCCATGATATGTACATATATCGCGCTGAAGTTCACCGGCTTTATCAACGCTTATCTGATTATGGCAGCTGTCACCAAAATCTGTCGTAACTCCATAAGTCGGAACTCCGGTTGAAATATAGTCTTCAAGGAATTTCCTGGATTTTTCAATTGTTTCCCAAAAACTTTTATCTTCCGGAAGCGTAATTTTTTCATTTTTATAAACAACGTCGCAGACATCTTCGATTGTAAGGTCCTGGCCTTTAATTGTTTTCATATATAAATCTCCAAAAAAAAATCTGTAATAAAAAATGCCACAGGTAGTTTATGACTGTGGCATTGTAAATTCCATTTAATAAAAATCAGAAACTAAAGTTTTTTAATCATTTCTGCAGCTTCATCAAGATAAGGAGCATCGAGGCTTTCGATGTCGCCTGCGTCTACTGCTGCACTTGTTTCTGCCATCATCGGAATACGGGCAAGAACAGGAAGATTAAAACTCTTTGCAATTGCTTCGATATTGCTCTGACCGAATACGTAAATCTTTTCGTCGCACTTCGGACACTGAACATAGCTCATGTTTTCGATGAGACCGAGAATAGGAATGTTCATCATGTTTGCCATTTTAACGGCCTTTTCTACGATTACGCGAACGAGCTGCTGAGGTGAACTTACGATGATGATTCCATCAATCGGAAGACTCTGGAAAACAGTAAGCGGAACATCCCCTGTTCCCGGCGGCATATCAACGAACATATAATCAACATCCTGCCATACAACATCTGTCCAGAACTGTTTTACAGCACCTGCAATAACAGGACCTCTCCAGATTACAGGATCGTTTTCGTTTTCGAGAAGAAAGTTCATACTCATAAGCTGAATTCCGCTGTCTGTGATGACAGGGTAGAGGCAGTTGTCTCCGCCGGTTGCGCGTTTGTCACCGACACCGAAGCTTTCAGGAATTGAAGGTCCTGTGATATCAGCATCAAGAATTGCAGATTTAAATCCTTCTTTATTCATTTTGCAGGCAAGAAGGCTTGTTACAAGAGATTTTCCAACACCGCCTTTTCCACTTAAAATACCGATTACTTTTTTTACTTTACTGTCTTTATGAGGGGCTACATGCATATCACGTGATTCGCATTTCTGACTGCAGTTTGAACAGTCATGTGTACAGTTTTCTGACATAATTACTCCAATGATTAATTTACATAGAATATAGTAAATAAAGGGTTAAAAGTCAAATAGAGGGGAAAGTGGAATTCTGTTATTGAGGGGACTGTCCCCGTGTTCAAATTTAAAGCAGTGGGACAGTCCTCATGTCTTTTGATTTGGCGTTTTGGGCAAAAAAAAAGACCGGAATTAACCGACCTTAATAATTGATCACACGGGCGTTTCAGCTCGCATGTGATCCTTATAAACCTTTCTGCTCCGATTAGCAGTCGAGTCAAAGAGAATTTGTAATCATCAGGCATTAGACAAGAACAATCTCATTGGCTTATATTTAAATATATCACAAATCGGGCAGAAGTCAAGTTTAAATTTTAAAAAGTTTTTATTGATAAAAACAGGTTATTCAATCCAATCATCGACAAAATATACAGTGTTGCCGTTGAAAGTTGCTTTTCCCCAATAATGTCTTTGTATCAGTTCTGATTCTGGTACATCACTCTTTGCATACCAGATATCACCAGTGCAGATTTCATATGTCAGTGTTGTTAATCTGCAGTTGAATGCTTGAGATTTTGGACGGCTCATAGATAAATTTCCATTTTCTGTAAAAAAGAAAAAAGCAAGATCGTCCTCATCTTCATAAATAGTTTCTCCTGGCTGTGGATCTGGATTTATAGATTCCCAGAATTTTGCTTTGTATAATTCACATGTGGTATGGAGAGATGTATAATTTGCAGAGCTTTTGAAATCGTATTTCTGTTCAGTATTATTATAAAATAATTCGCCAGTAGATTTTTCGCTATATGAATTCTGTATAACTTTGCATGTCAAAACTTTAAATGCTTCATTTTTATTATTTATTGAATAGTAAGTACCTGTTCCAAGACCTGTCTGTCTGTATATGTTTCCAGATTTTACATTATTGTTATATGGAATTAAAACTAATGCCTGATTTTCATATTCTGTAAAAACATACATAGGGATTGTTTTAGTTTCATTTGCCGGGGAATCAGCATAACTACATCCTAAAATTCCAAATAATGTAAAACATGCTGTGATAAAGATTAAAAACTTTTTCATATTATTTCCTCCTTTGTGAAGCAAAAAAGCGCGGCCGAAACCGCGCTTTTTTTTTCTTTACCTTTTTGAGGGGTAATTATTTTTCAGAAATGAGCTGTGTCTTGGCATCAAGCTTGAGGCTTGAGTCAGGAGTTTCATTTCTTAATTTGAGAACTGAAAGTACTGTACCTTCTGATCTTGCTTCAATGTGAAGAACAGCTGCGATTGTTGCAAGAACATCTGCAGATGCGCAGTCTTTGAGAGATGCGCTTTCTTCTTCTGCTGTGAGCCAGATTGTCATGTTTTCGTTTTTAGCAAAGTCCTGAACAGCTTTTGCATCTTCTGCTTTAACAGATTTGATTGCAACTCCGTCAATTACCAATGCTGTAACTTTTGTTCCTGCATCTTTAAGAGCTTTAACAGTTGCGATAAGCTTTGCAAGAGTGAAGTTTTCCGGGTTAAAGTTGAGAATTACGCGTTCTTTCATAATTTCTTCTTTAAGTTCAGCTGCGTTGGCAATATTCTTTTTCTTTGCAATTTCTGCAAATACTGATGAGTACCATGAAATTACGTTTGAAGATTCCTGGTCGAATGATACGTGAACAAGGTTCTTGTCATTCAAGAGTGAATCCATAGCAAACTGTACGAGAACTGAAGTTTTTCCGAGTCCTTTCTTAGAAGTGATGAGTCCAACTTCGCCAGCTTTGAGACCGCCATTTGTGATTTTGTCAAATGCACGGATAGGGCTTGATTCAAATAAATCTTTTTTATTCATAGTTAAGCTCCTTATTTCTTTTCAGCTGCTTTTTCAGCTTTGTATTTAGCCTGAAGTTCTTCAGAAACGTTTCCTGGAACTTTTCCGTATTTAAGGAATTCCATTGTGAATTCTGCTTTACCCTGTGTTGAAGAACGGAGGATAGTAGAGAATCCGAACATTTCAGAAAGTGGAACTTCTGCGTTTACTACAGACATGTTGTTTTCATCTGTTGAATCTACGATTACACCACGGCGCTGGTTAATCAAACCGAACATGTTACCCTGGAATTCTGTAGGTCCTTCGATAGATACCTTCATGATAGGTTCAAGAATAGCTGGTTTTGCTTTTTCATATGCTTCACGGAAAGCACCGATAGCTGCTGTCTGGAATGCGATATCTGAAGAGTCAACCGGGTGGTACTGACCATCATTGATTGTTACTTTAACACCAACGATAGGGAATCCGATGAGTGTACCTTTTTCTACTGCGCGTTTGAAACCTTTATCACAAGATGGGATGTATTCGTTAGGAATTGCACCACCTTTGATCATATCTACGAACTCGTAATCTTTGTCTGCGATAGGTTCGATGAATCCTGCTACACGACCGTACTGACCAGAACCACCAGTCTGTTTTTTGTGTGTGTAGTTGAATTCTGCACGCTGTGTGATAGATTCACGGTAAGCTACCTGTGGTGCACCAGTTTCTACTTCACACTTATATTCACGTTTCATACGTTCAACGTATACTGCAAGGTGCAATTCACCCATACCCTTGATGATTGTTTCACCAGATTCTGGATCCATGTAAGACTGGAATGTAGGGTCTTCTTTAGTAAAGCGGTTGATAGCTTTACTCATCTGAGCTGCAGCCTGTTTGTCTTTTGGTTTGATAGAAAGAGAAATTACAGGGTTTGGAACGTACATAGAAGCCATAGAGTAGTTGATTCCGTTTCCGATGAATGTATCACCAGATGCACAGTCAACACCGAAGAGAGCTACGATGTCTCCAGGACCTGCTTCGTTGATATCTTCCATCTGAGCAGAGTTCATACGTACAAGGCGTCCAACCTTGAAGCGTTTCTTTGAACGTGAGTTAGTAAGTTCTTCACCTTTCTTGATTTTTCCCTGATATACACGAGTATATGTGAGCTGTCCGTACTGACCGTCATCAAGTTTGAATGCGAGTGCAACTGTAGGATCGTTTTCGTTACAAGACAATTCTACTGGAGCTTCGTTGTTATCGAGGTCGAGAGCTTCGTTTTTAACGTCTGTAGGAGCCGGGAGGTAGCGTGCAACTGCGTCGAGCAATGGCTGGATACCTTTGTTTACGTGAGCTGAACCACAGAATACACCAACGAACTGTTCTGCAAGAGTTCCCTTGCGGATAGCATTGTGGATTTTTTCTTCCGGAAGGTTGTCAAAACCACTTTCCATGATTGCTTCCATGAGTTCATCATCGAACATAGAAACTGCATCAAGGAGTTCTTCACGATATTTTTTAGCATCGTCAGCGAGGTGAGCAGGAATTTCTGCATAGCGGAGGTTTTCACCGCTTTCGCCATCGAAGTAAATAGCTTTCATAGTTACGAGGTCAACAACACCTTCGAGTTTGTCTTCGAGACCGATAGGAAGTTCCATCATGTGTGCGTTAAGACCAAGTTTTTCGCGGATCTGGTTACAAACGCGAACCGGGTTAGCACCCTGGCGGTCACATTTGTTAACGAATGCGATACGTGGAACGTGGTAGCGTTTAAGCTGGCGGTCTACTGTGATTGACTGTGACTGTACACCTGCTACAGCACAAAGAATCATGATAGCACCATCAAGAACGCGGAGAGAACGTTCTACTTCTACTGTGAAGTCAACGTGTCCCGGAGTATCGATCAAGTTAATTGTGTAGTCTTTCCACTGAACCTGTGTAGCTGCTGACTGAATTGTGATACCGCGTTCGCGTTCCAATTCCATGTTATCCATTACGGCACCTACACCGTCTTTTCCACGTACTTCGTGGATTGCATGAATCTTGTTACAGTAGAACAAGATACGTTCTGAAGTTGTAGTCTTTCCTGAGTCAATGTGGGCAGAAATACCGATATTTCTCATTTTCGAAAGATCATAGTCCATATTGTTTACCTCTTAATAAAATAAATTACTAAAAAAATTTTATCTATTGATAGATTTAGAAATAATATCGAAAATTGCCATCTTATTCAACTACTATAGACTCTGAAAGCCCGAATTTCCCGGTAATTTTAAGGTTTTTAGCGGAATATTCTGCAGATATTGAGCCGTTGAATCTGGTTTTCAGTGAAGATTTTTTTTCTTCCAGTTCTGCAGAAATGGAAGCTGATTTTATGAAAAAGTGTCTGAAACAGACAGAAAAAGTCAGCGCCTGTGTATAAATTGAATTTTCCAGAAACCTTTTCGGTTCTGCGGTACTTCGGGCTGTTACAGAAAGCGAAAGCGGTGTGAATTTATGTGTATATCTTATTGAAAGTGAATGTTTCAGTTTTTCATCTTCTGAAAAGGTAAGTGAAGCATATTTGGGAGAAAAATAATAAATGTCGAGGTTTTGTAATTTATATTGTAATGAAAATATGTCTTTTTGTGAAAAAACTGAAAAACCTGCCGCAAGGTATAGTTTTTCGTTTTTTACATTATTTTCTGGTATTGAACTTATGTATAGAGCACTTATTCCTGTTTTAAAACTGATGTTTTTTATGGAAAAGTCGAAGGAAGGGGAAAATTTTGTTTCGTAAAGAACGGAATTTTTTGTCTGTGAAATCGAAAATGCGTTTGTGGCATCGTTCATAAAAACAGAATCATTTGTAAATGCACAGACAGCGACAGAAAAAATTCCATAATGAAAAAGCAGTTCTGCAGCAGAATAAAATCGCAAGGTATTGTAAGGATTTTCTGTTGCTCCGCAATCGATTTTAAGCTTAAACAGTGGAATTGAAAAAAGAAATTCAAAATAGCAGGCATTTTTTCTGTCAGAGATGAAATCAGGTTCTGACAGGCGCCATGAACTCTGAGTTTTTTGCGTAAAACTGAAATCTGCAAGGCAAAAAAGAATGGAAAGCTTAAAAAAATCAGCCGGACGCAGATTTAATGAAATGCATGATTTTATGTAACCTTCAAAATCACATGAGAACGAAAATTTACCATATTTGTTTTTGATTTGAAGTGAAGCGCTTTTTGTTTTTGAAGAACTTTCTGCCTGTGGAACTGAAATACCGAGATCATTTGAAAGTTGAGGAGTCTGTGCAAAAAAAGAAAAATTTGTTGAAAAAGCCGGATTTCTTAAGTGTGAAACAGCTCCTGAATAAGAAAGGTCTCCGATCTGGAATTTAAAAGAGACAGGAGTTTTTTTGTATTTTGATGAATCTGCTGTAATTGACCATACAGGTTTTTGAAAAAGTGATGCAAAGTCTGAAAAATCTGAAATGTCTGGAATTTTGTCAAATGATATGCTTTTTGTTTTCTGGTATGCGCGTATGTCCAGCGGTCCGTAAAAAAGATTTATTCCGCTGTTGAGTGACATCGACGGAGAAGAAAATGCCGTAACTGGCAGATTCAACCATAAAATTAGTGAGAGTACGGGGCATAAAACTGAGCGTAATTTCATACTTAATAAGTACTGATGTTTATTAAAAATATTATCAATTTGTAAAAAAAAGTATAAAAAAAAATTTTCAGATTCCGATAATTTATCTGAATAAATATTGAAAATTAACTTGATATTATAAATAGAGGTTTATTATGGAACAGAAAAAGACTTTATGGATTATTACAGCGGCTGGTTTTTTTCTTGCTGTTGTTATTCTTGCAGCAATGCTTGTAAACAAAGCTGATGCTTCAGACGTTCCAAGAACGGCATCTGTTACTACAATTGAGAAGCCGAAAGCAGCAGAGCCTGTTGAATATACTGAAACTTCTGTAAATGCAGAAAGTGATGAAAATGTTTCAGAAGAAGCTGTTGATGGAAATGCAGTTTCAAATCTGGCATGCGTTGATTCACTTGGTGTTGAAACATTGAATGTAGAATCAGTGAATGTTGAAAATCTAAATGTTACTTCAAATGGAACTGTAACAATTGATTTGAATAATACAAGTTCAGATGGAAATGTTGTTGCAAAAAGTAATGCTGCAAAAGAAGCAATGCAGAATAAAAAAGAATCTGAAAAAGCTTCTACAATTTATACAGCAGCTCCTGCTGTAAAATCAAATGTAGAAAAAACTGCAGAAAAGAAAGCTGCGGCAATGAATAAAAATCTTAAGAGTACTTCAGTTGCTTCAAAACCTGCTTCTGCTCCTGTGACTTCTGTTGAAGTTCCAAAATACTGGGTTCAGGCTGCAAGCTATACAAGCAAGAAAACAGCAGACTTTGCACGTGCGGCACTTGAAGAAAGCCGCATTCCTGCAGAAGTATTTACTTTCAAAGATTCTAAGAATAAACTTTTCTATCGACTCAGAGTTGGTCCATACACAACTAAGAGCGAAGCTGAATACTGGAAAAACAGAGTTGCTCAGATTGAGCAGTTTAAGAATGTTCAGAGTTATATTACAGTGAACTGAGTCGCTTTTAAAGAATTGATTTGATTATAAAGCCCGCGTCACTTGAAGTGCCCGCGGGTCTTTTTTTGTTTGGCGTGATTTTTAATGTCCGTGGATTTTTAGTTTCGGATTGTTATGATTTTAATACCGCTTTCTTTGTATCTGTCTTTAAGATGGAGCTGCGAGAGAAAGCGGTTTTTTATTTGTCCGAAAGACATTCTGTCACGTTTTCTTGCGCGTAAAAATCGAGTGATGAAGTTTGACTGAACATAAATTATTCTGTCGCACTTGTTTAATAGTTCTGGTGTTTTGTAGAGAACGGTTGCGTTGATTATGATTCCGCGGGTGGAATTTGAAGTGCGTGCAGAATTTATGAGGGCTGTTACATTTTTTGTAAGGGCCGGGTAGACGATGCTTTCGTGAAGAGAAAGAAGCTCTGAGTTTTGAAAAAGCAGTGCGCCGAGATTTCGTCTGTTTAAAGACCCGTCAGAATTTCTGAGGATGAGATTTTTTTTGTCTGCATAATCTGAAAAAGTGTTTATTATTTTTTCTTTTTTTTCTTCAAGAACTTTATGAACTTCTTTATCGCAGTCAACCGAAACAAATCCAAGTTTTTCAAGTTCCGAACAGATAAAATTTTTCCCGGAAGCCATTTTTCCCGTAACTCCGAGAACAAGAAATGAGTCAGATGAAAGAATGTCTCGTAATTTATTAATTCTCATATAAAATATCCTTTAAATAAGGAGAAAGTGTCGGCCACAGATCACACAGATCACACAGATTACACAGATTAAAAAATTCTATTTATCTCCCGCACCCCTCAACATTCCATTCACTTACCCACAACCCCCAATTCCTAATTCCTAATTAATGAAATTCTCCCCAGTTTTTGCCGTATTCGATTGAGACGCGGAGTGGAATTGAAAGCTTGAATGCGTTTTCCATGCTGTCGCGGATGATTGAAATCGTACGGTCGATTGTTTCTTTGTCATCAGGGCATTCGAAGATAAGTTCGTCGTGCACCTGTAAAAGAAGTTTTGCACCTGTCGGTTCTTTTTTAAGTGCATCAGTTACTTTGAGCATTGCCATTTTTACGATGTCGGCAGCAGAGCCCTGAATCGGTGTGTTTACTGCGATTCGTTCTGCGGCTGCAACTTCATTTTTATTTGTATCATTTATTTTCTGAATGAATCTTGTGCGTCCGAAAATTGTTGAAACACGGCGTTTTTCGTGAGCGCTCATGATTGTGTCTGTGATAAATTTCTGGATTGCAGAATATTCAGTAAAATAATCTGCAATAAATTCCTGAGCCTGAGTGCGTGAAATTCCAAGTTCGTTTGAAAGACGGAATGCGCTCATTCCATAGATAACACCAAAGTTGATTGTCTTTGCAAGCCGTCTCATTTCAGGAGTTACTTCATCGGCAGGAACTTTGTAAATCAAGCTTGCAGTTGCCTTGTGAACATCAGTTCCTTCGCGGAAAGCCCTGCACATATTTTTGTCGCCTGAAAGATGTGCCATGACTACAAGTTCAATCTGAGAGTAGTCTGCAGAAATGAGGACAGTTCCTTTTTTTGCTGTAAAGGCCGAACGGATTCTGCGTCCCTGTTCTGAACGGACCGGAATGTTCTGAAGGTTAGGGTCTTTGCATGAAAGACGGCCTGTGGCTGTTCCTGTCTGGACAAAGGTTGTGTGAATGAGTTCGTTTCTGTCTGTAAGTTTTGGAAGTGCTTCGACATAAGTGGACTGCAGTTTTGAAAGTTCACGGTATTCGAGAATTTTTTTTGGAACAGGATCGTAAACTGCAAGTTCTTCGAGAACTGATGTATCTGTTGAGTAACCTGTCTTTGTTTTTTTACCTGGTTTAAGTCCGCGTTCTGTAAAGAGAACTTCCTGCAGCTGTTTTGTTGAAGAAATGTTGAACTCGTGTCCGACTTCTGAATAGATTTCTTTTTCACATTCTGAAATCTGAGAAGAAAGTTCTGCGTTATAGGCAGAAAGCATTTTTGTATCAAGATGAATTCCATTAAGTTCCATTTCTGCAAGAATCGGAATAAGCGGAAGTTCCATTTCGTAAAAAAGTTTTTCTTTATAATATTTTTTTATGAACGGTTCGATTGTTGTCCAAAGCTGAAGCGTGATGTCAGCTTTTTCTGCAACAAAGTCCCGTGCTGTATTCTGGTCGATGTCAGAAAACTTCTGGTCTTTAGACATTATTTCATCGTAAGAAGTTTTGATGACTGCAATTTTTTTCTCAGCGATGCTTTCAAGAGAATATGGATCTGCTCCCTGTTCTTCTGGTGATAAAAGCCATGAAGCAATCATTGTGTCGATGATTTTCGGCTCTTTGGAATTTTCTGAAATGTCTTTGAGTCCGTTGTGACGAAGAACTTTGTAAATGAATTTATAATCGTGAAGTACAATCGTGAGTTCCGGTTTTTCAAAGAGACGTGCAATCTGAGAAATTCCATCTGAGACAGAAATATTTGCAGACGAGAATAAATCTTCACCTTTTGAAAATGGAACATAAAAGCCCTGTGATTTTTTATTTGTAAATGAAAGCGCGAGAAGCTGTGATGAATAGTCTTCGGGGTTTTCTGTTTCGACTGCAAGTGAGATACGGTAAGAATCTTTGATTAATCCGTCGACAGCAGATGTCAGTTCGGAAAGTGATGTGAGAGTTTTATATGTTCCTGAGGTTTTGTGAAGCGGAATGAGTTTTGATTTGAAATCTGCAAGTTCTGATTCAGATAATTCGGAATTTGAAATTCGGAATTCGGAATTGTCATCGGTTTGTGAAGTGTTGTTGTTTGCTGATGAGGTGCTGGTCTTCGATGAGCGTGGAGTGGTGTGTGCTGAACCAGAAGAGATATCATTATTTTCTGATTCTTCATTCTTAATTCTTAATTCTGAATTATTAAGTTCAGCGTATAGTTTTGCGCACGATGGAATCTGGTATTTCATGAGTTCATCGGCAGCGGCTTTGTAGTTGAGTGTCAGTTTTGTAAATTTATTTATATCGATTTCGGGACACGGAACTTCTGTACAGAGTTTTACGAGATCGCGCGAGAAGAAAGCGTTTTCTTTTCCGTCGCGGATTTTCTGTCCGATTGCGCCTTTGATTTCATCGGCGTGTTCGTAGATTCCTTCGAGAGAACCGTACTGGTCAAGAAATTTGACTGCAGTTTTTACGCCGCATCCTTTTACGCCCGGAATGTTATCGGCTGTGTCTCCGTAAAGTGAAAGAAGATCGAGCATAAGTTTCGGTTCAACGCCCCATTCAGCTTTTACGCCTTCAGCTCCAATAACTTTCCAGACATCAGAATGATCAGGTTTTAAAATCTGAGTCGAGTCTGTTACAAGCTGCATAAGGTCTTTGTCGCCCGAAAGGATACGGCAAGTTTTTCCGGCTTTTTCACATTGAGCTGCGACTGTTGCGATGATGTCATCTGCTTCATAGCCGTCGCACTGCAAAACAGGAATTCCAAGTGCTTTTAAAACATCGCAGATCCATGGAATCTGTGCGTGAAGGTCTTCCGGAGTTTTAGGTCTTGTTGCTTTGTAATCTTTGTACATTTCGTGACGAAAAGTCGGAGTCTTTGAATCCATTGCGCAGGCGATATATTCTGGTTTGTAGTGTGCGAGAATTGAATGAAGGTTTCTGAAAAATCCGAAGAGTGCAGAAACATTTTCGCCTTTTGAGTTTGTGAGAGGGCGTGAGATGAATGCAAAATAGCATCTGTAAATTAAACCGTAAGAATCAAGAATATAAATTGTTTTTTCGTCAAAATTTGCCATAGTGTTAATATAGCATAAAAAAGAGCTGTTGTCATTTAGCATTAAGTACAGCCTGTGATTTCTGTTTTTTGTGTTATTCCGTGTGTATGACAAAATGGTTTTTTTGTGGTATAGTTAGTTTTATGGATAAAAAAACTATTTTAGTAACAGGTGGTGCAGGATTTTTAGGTTCTCACCTTTGTAAAACATTGCTGGAACATGGTAACCGCGTTATCTGTATGGATAACTTTTTTACGGGACGTGAAAGAAACATTGCACCTTTAAAAGATTACCGCGATTTTGAAGTACTTGTTCATGACGTAACTCTTCCTTACAGTTTTTACGTTGATGAAATTTTCAATCTTGCATGTCCGGCAAGTCCTCCTCATTATCAGCGCGATCCGATTTCAACTTATAAAACAAGCGTGCTTGGTGCAATCAATGCACTTGAACTTGCAGATAAATGGAATGCAAAAGTTTTTCAGGCTTCGACATCAGAAGTCTATGGTGATGCACTTGTTCATCCGCAGACAGAAGACTACTGGGGAAATGTAAATCCTCACGGAATCCGTTCATGCTATGACGAAGGAAAGCGCGGAGCTGAAACATTGTTTTTTGACTATCACAGGGAACATGGAACAAGAATCAAAGTTGTCCGTATTTTCAATACATACGGTCCTAACATGAATCCGGAAGACGGTCGTGTTGTAAGTAACTTTATCATGCAGGCATTGAACGGCGAAGATATCACGATTTATGGCGACGGAAGTCAGACAAGAAGTTTCTGTTATTGTGATGATTTGATCCGCGGCTGGCTTTTACTTATGAACAGCGGTGATGAAATTACAGGTCCTGTAAATATGGGAAACCCAGGTGAATTTACAATGCTTGAGCTTGCAGAAAAAGTTTTAAAGCTTACAGGTTCAAAATCAAAACTCGTTTACAGACCGCTTCCTGGTGACGACCCGAAACAGCGCCGTCCTGACATAACTCTTGCAGGCAAACTTTTCGGCTGGAAACCGGAAATAGATCTTGAAGAAGGCTTAAAAAGAACAATTGAATATTTCAAGCAGAGATAAAAGCAGAAAAACAGCTGTCTTGAAATAATTGAAAAATGAGTCACGATTGTGGCTCATTTTTTTTTAAGGTTTTTTGCGAATTAAAATTATCAGTCTGATAATACGACCATTGTGTCTTTAATTTTACAAAGATGTTTTTCAAAATAAAGAGGTCTTCCGTTTAAAAGACCTGTTCTTACAATCATTGTGTCAGTTGCATTCGGCATGTCGTCCATTCCAGGAAAAACAAAATTTCCGAGGGAATAGCATATTAATGATTTTCCGTACATTTTAACAGGCTGCAGAACGTGAGGATGTGTTCCAAAAACAATGTCGGCTCCAGCATCACAGACTGCCTGGTATAATTCAATCTGATCAGATGCTGGAGAAAGACAGTATTCGTAGCCACCATGAATATTTACAATTACTGTATTTCCTGATTTTTTTTCTTCACGGATTAAATCGAGAATACGGGGACTGTTACAAAGCATGCCTGCTCTTTGTTCATTTACGCTTGCATGCAGAAAGCAGTCAAAACCGGTTTTTTCTGTCGGAAAAGCTCCGAAAGACAGAATGCTTAAACCAGTATTTTTAACATTTGTCTCATAAAATTTTTCTGCTTCTTCGATTGTAAGACCGACACCGCTTGTTGCAAAATCATCATCTTTTACTGCGGCAAGTGTATCTATAAAACCTTCTTCGTTATAATCATAGCAGTGATTATTTGTCATCATGAGATAATCAAATCCGGCTTCGTGAAGATAGTGAAGGGCTTCTTTTTTGAATTTAAAGCGGTATGTTTTTGGCCATGGATTATCTTTTTCTGTGACGGCGCCTTCGAGATTTCCGATTGTGTAATCTGAATCGCGGAGCAAAGGCATTGTGTCAGTAAAAACGGCTTTTGCAGTCGCTGCTTCTGTGAGCACTTCGTAGATTCCGCGGTTGAGGATTATGTCACCGCACGATGCGATAAAACAGAGATTGTTTTTTTTATTTTGTGGTGGAACTTTTGAAATTATTTTTTCATATTTGAAAAGCGGGTATTCTTCCGAATCTCCGTAGTACAAAATTCCATTTTTTTTAACGGGAAGTGCAAAATAGCCTGCCGGAATTTCATCAAGTACATAAAATGTTATTGTCTCATTATTGCTGTCTGAATCCAGATTGTAAACTTCAGAACTGTTTTCTTCTGAAAATGGAAGGCATGGAAATAAAAAACTTTTTTTTTGATATTCCTTGCTGCATGAAAATAGAAGCATGGAATAAAAAACTGTGCAGAACAGGCTGAATATAGATTTAATGTTTTTCATAAATTACATTTTAACCAATTCAATCTTAAATAACAATTACAAAATTTTACTAATGTTTTGTCTGGTACATCCGATATAAATAGTAGAAACTATTTTCAGGAGGTAATGGAATATGATGACAAGCATGCATAATTTAAGTCCCTATTCATACAATTCCGTTGCTTCATACGGTGCTGGTGGAAAGCTTTATGTTCCGGTAAGTCCTTCAAGCGTGATTTATGCTCAGTTTGATCATATTTCCGGAATCGCAGTAAAAGGCGACCAGCGCGGAGTTTCTGTTTCGAAAATTCAGATTCTCAATTCCTTAATTGAAAATCTTTCAAGAATAAAATCTACGGCAAAAAATAATCCTGTTGTAAAAGAAACTCATCTTTCTGACGAACAGGTAGACAATCTTATTAAAAACTACCAGACACAGCTTAAACAGACTGTGGCTCAGGCAAGTTCAAATCCATACCTCCTTTCTGGCGTAAAACCACAGTCTGGAAGTCTCTTTTCAATTGACGCATAAGATAAAAAAACTGCCATATTCCACTAAACTTTGAATTTCGTTAAAATATCACTATATTTATTATAATAAATATGGGAGATTTTTAAATGAAAAAGATTTTAAGTTTAATTGCAGCATCTTGTATGGCTGTATGTGTTTTTGCCTATAATCCGCCTGTTCAGGGGGAAAATTTTACTGGTTTTATTAATCCTCAGCAGATGACAGTTGGAAGTTCTGTTGCCGGAGGTCCTCTTTTTAATATCAGCCCTTCAAGCGTAACAGCAAATCCTTCTCTTGGTGCATATCAGAATCGTGTAAGTCTTGATTTTGGTTATACAGCACTTCTTAACAATGATGACAGAAATCCTTATGGACACAGTTTTGGCGGTGGAATTCTTGTTCCGACAAAATGGGTAAATGTGAGTGGCGAAATTTTTGCAAACTGGGCAGAATCTTATAAAATGCAGCTTGGTAATTCTGTAAATTTAAAGACAACATTTTCAAAAGAAGTTGCAGAAAATTTTGCACTTGGAATTGGAATTTCAGGCGGTTATCTGTGGGGGTTTGGCAGCGACTGGAGTTTGACAGCTGATGTTGGTGCAGTTTATAAATGGGGTGAACTTGGTGCAATGCGTAATTTCAGACTTGCAGCTTCTGTCCTTAATCTTGGAAAAGTTTACAATGATGCAAAAGTTTATGGAATTTACGGTGTTCATTATAATAATGAATGGAATTCATTTCCGGGATTTTTAACAATGAAAGCAGGCGCAGCTGCGGAATTTATTAATACGAAAGATTTTGTTCTTGGACTTTCACTTGATGTAACAACTCCATTTTTTCAGAATCTGATTCTGGACGGCGGAGTTCAGTTAAAAATCATTGATATGATTTTTATTTCATCAAATTTTCAGTTTGATATGGCTGCCTGTGCTCAGGGAAAAATGAGCTGGATTCCTACCGTTGGCCTTTCATTTAAGTTTGGACTTGATACAAGTTTTACAAAAAAAGAAGACTGGCAGAAAAGTGATATTCAGGGAAGTGTGGCATGGAAAAATATTTACGATGGCGTAAATGCAATTTCTGCAGGAACTATAATCAACCTTGGTCAGCCTGATAAGAAAGCACCTTCTATTAAAATGAACGATGTAGATTTTGAAGACTGATTGTAACTTTACATATAATATTCTGGTTTTTTAATTAGACTTTATCCCAATGGAGGGAACATTATGAGAATACAGACTAAAATTACTTTGACAGCAGGTCTTTTTGCAGTTTTTGCATCACTTGCTTTCTGCTTTACAGTATTAAAGTATTTTTCTCCAAACAGCGATGGCGTTCGAGATGTACTTGAAGTTAAATTTTCTGCAGAAGATGACGGACGAATTGTTTCGTGGAAAATGATAATTGAAAATTCCAGAGGAAAAGTTGTAAGAACAATTGGAAATAAAACAACACTTCCGACAAAAATTACAGCAAAAGGTGTATTAAAACAGATTGCAAAAGCAAAAGAAAGCGTTATCATTCCGGAACTTGTTTCATGGGACGGTACAATGGACGATGGAACAATGGCTCCGGACGGTGAATATTTTTATTACATTGTTGTAAAAGATGAAAACGAAAATGAATCTAAAACAAAAAAATATAATGTATTTCTTGATAACACCAAACCTGAATGTTCAATCAGACAGCTGGAAGGTGATGATTTAATTTTTGGTGAAGGAAAAAAATCAGTATTGAAAATTTCTCAGTCAGGATCAAAAGAAAAAATCTGGACTGGAACAATTACAGATGTTGAAGGAAAAACAGTAAGAACAGTTAAATTTGAAAATGCAGCTCCGGAAGATTTTGTCTGGGATGGAACTGATGACAGCGGAATGATAGTTCAGGATGGTGTTTATAATTACTCTCTTTCCGGAGAAGACAAAGCCGGAAACATAAGTGAAGATGCAGGACTTAAAAATATTATCTTTTCTGCAGAAAAACCTGCCTCAAATATTTCAATCGAAGGAACAAAATATTTTTCTCTTTCAGAAAAAAGTAATAAAAGATCGATTACTTTTACAGTTGATATTCCAGAGCCAAAAAGTGCAAACAAGCTTGTTGACTGGAGTGTAACAGTAACAGCTTGTAACACAAAAACAGTCTGCAGAACATGGAATAAAGATAATTTCAAAGGAATTCCGTCAAAGATTGTATTTGATGGAACTGATGACAGCCGGAGTAAACTGCTTTCTGATGGTGAATATATTGCGACTGTAAGAGCTAAATATCTTAATGGATTTGAAACAGCACCTGTAAATACAAGTATATTCACTATAGATTCTGTTGCACCTTCTGCATCAGTAAAAGCTGATACAAATATTTTCAGTCCTGACGGAGATGGCCGAAAGGACGTAATCAATTTTGCATTTGAAATTGCAAAAGATACAGAAACTGCTTCTCCAATGGAAAAATGGAATGGTAAAATCGTCAGCCTTAAAGATGAAAATGTATGTGTAAGAAATTATGAATTTGGTTCATTTGTTCCAGCTCATATTACATGGAATGGTCTTGATGAAAATTCAAAACTTGCAGCTGATGGAGAATATGTGTTTGTTTTAAACGGAACTGATATGGCTGGAAACTCAGTTTTGGTAAAATCAAATACATCATTTGCTCTTGATACTTCAAAAACAGAAATCATGCTTGCTGCAAATGATCTCGTTATTTCTCCTGATTCAAACGGAGTACAGGATGAAATAATTTTTACTCCTGTTGTAAAAGAAAATGCAGATGTAATCAAATATAACTTTGAAATTAAAAATGCAAAAAATGCAGTTGTATATTCACAGAAAGAAACTTCAAAAGTTCCATCTTCATTTATATGGAACGGAAAGGACAATTCAAAAAATATTCTTGCAGATGGAATTTACACAGCCACTCTTACAACAGAATCAGCAAATGGGTCAGTTGCAAAAGCAGAAGTGAGTGATATTGTTCTTGATACAAAAGCTCCTTTTGTAGAAGTAACAGCTGATAATATTATTTTTAGCCCGGATGGTGATGGAAAAAAAGAAGAACTTATTTTACAGACAAGTAACTGTTCTCTGGAAAATTTATGGACAGTAAGCATTCTTGATAAAAACAATAAAGCTGTAAAAGAATTTAAATATAATAAATATATCAACGGAACTTCATCTTCTGTATTAAAGTGGGATGGAACTGATAACAGCGGAAATAAAGTTTCTGACGGAGTGTATTCTGTTTTGATAAATTCTACAGATGATGCCGGAAACAGTTATAAAAAAGTTATTTCAAAAGTAACTCTTGATACCCGTCCTGTAAAAGCTTACATAACAAGAGCGTATGACGGAATTTCTCCGCTTTCAAAAACAGGACTTACACAGCAGAAAATTAATCTGAGAACATCTGTTCCTGATGGAATAAAATCATGGACAGTAGATATAAAAAATGAAAAAGGCGAGAAGGTTTATTCTTTTAATAAAGAAAATTCAAAGACATTGGAAAAAGAAATTTTCTGGAATGGAACAGTGTCTGCTGGTGAAAAAGATTCTGAATCAAAATCTGCCGAAGGTATTTTTTATGCAGAATTAAATATGGAATATGAGAAGGGAAACATCGTAAAAGAAAAAACACCTGGTTTTATATGTTCAAGCATTGCTCCAGAACTTGGAGTAATTACAACACCAGAATTTTTCAGTCCTGATAATGATGGTACGGATGATGATCTTTTTATAAATCTTTCTGCAAAGACAAAAGCAAAACTTACTTCATGGTCATTTATTATTTATAATCCGCAGGAATCTGGAAGAGCCGGAAAACCTTTCTGGAAACAGGAAGGAACAGCAAAGATTTCAGAAATCTTAACATGGAACGGGTTAAGCAATATTTTTACAGAAAAAAACGGACAGGCAGAACGTGTTCAGTCAGCAATGGATTACCCTTGGGAATTTACTGTGACAGACAGTCTGGGATTGACTTCTGTAGTCAGGGGAAAAATTTCAATAGATATTCTTGTAATCCGGGATGGAAAAGTTTTAAAGATGGCAGTTCCGTCAATTATATTCAGATCAAATGCCGCCGACTTTAAGACTGCAAAAGAGGCACCTGGAAGTAAAGTAACTCCTGAACAGGCAGCTAACAACGAACGCGTATTGAAACGTGTTGCAGATATTCTTAAAAAATTCCCTGATTATACAATTACAGTTGCAGGTCATGCAAATAATATTACGGGAACGGAAGAGGAAGAAACAGGCGGAGATATTCCACTTGTTCCATTAAGCCGTAACAGAGCTGAGTTTGTAAAGACAAGACTTGAAGCTTATGGAATTGAGTCAAAACGCATGACTGTTGAAGGTAAGGGCGGCCGCGAAAGAATTGCTGCTCTTAATGACCGTGAAAACTGGTGGAAAAACAGACGCGTTGAGTTTTTACTTAATAAGTAGTATAACTTTGAATATATTAATTAATATTTTTGTGGAGTAATTTTTTTTATGAAAATCGCAGTTGCCGGAACAGGATATGTAGGTTTATCAAATGCAATTTTACTTGCTCAGAATAATGAAGTAGTTGCAGTTGATGTAATTAAAGAAAAGGTTGATTTAATCAACAATAAAAAATCTCCTATTGTTGATAAAGAAATTGAAGAATATCTTTCATCTCATAAACTTAATTTAAAAGCAACAACTGACGCAGAATCAGCATATCGTGATGCAGAATTTGTAATTATTGCAACTCCTACAAATTACGATGTTGAAAAGAATTTTTTTGATACAAGTTCAATTGAAACTGTAATCAGCCTCGTAAAAAAATATAACTCTTCAGCAACAATCGTAATCAAATCTACAATTCCAGTAGGCTATACAGAACGCATCAGAAAAGAAATGGAATATGAAAATATGATTTTCTCTCCGGAATTTCTGCGCGAAGGAAAAGCTTTGTACGATAATCTCTATCCGTCAAGAATTGTAGTAAGTTTTCCAAAAGATAAACCAGAACTTAAAGATAAAGCAGAAACATTTGCCGCATTGTTAAAGCAGGGAGCTATTAAAAAAGAAATTGAAGTTCTTCATCCGTTCTGTACAGAAGCAGAAGCAATCAAACTTTTTGCAAATACTTATCTTGCAGTTCGTGTAGCTTACTTTAATGAACTTGATACTTATGCAGAACTTAACGGTCTTAATGCAGCTCAGATTATTAAAGGAATTTCTCTTGATCCGAGAATCGGAGATTTCTACAATAATCCGAGCTTTGGTTACGGCGGCTACTGTTTACCAAAAGATACAAAACAGCTTAAAGCAAATTTTGCAGGCATTCCGCAGAATATGATCAGTGCTGTTGTGGCTTCAAATGACACAAGAAAAGAGCATATAACTAATCAGATTTGCGCAAAGTCTCCAAAAACAGTCGGAATTTACCGTCTTACAATGAAAGCCGGAAGTGACAATTTCAGGCAGAGTGCAATTCAGGGAATTATGAACCGTCTTAAAAGCCGTGGTGTCCATGTTGTAATTTACGAACCTACATGGAAGCAGGATACTTTTGAAGGATATCCTGTTGCTTCAGATCTTTCTGAGTTTAAGAATAAATGTGATGTAATTATCGCAAACAGAAAGAGTGAAGATTTGAAAGATGTTGAAGATAAAGTTTATACTCGAGATATCTTTGGGAATAACTAAATTTTAATCCAGTCAGAAAGGATTAAATTATCGTGCTCATACGGTTCTGCATTTGTCCAGTGTGACGGGCAGATTACTGTGTGAGCATTTTTATTTAATACGGCACCCCACCATGAAAAAGTTGAATTTGCAATGATGTTTGCCTTACATTTACTCATAAGAAAAAGATCAAATCCATCGTCATAATTTTTATCTTTCTGATCATCTGCAAAAACAAAATTTTTTTCTGTCAAAGAAGATGATTTATCCTGCAAGCAGTCATTGATGATTGATTCAGCATAAGGTCTGTCATTTGTGAAAATGAAGAATACAGGATTTTTGATTTTCTTCTGAGTAGTTTTTATTGCTTTGATGTAGTAGTCTTTTGTACAGATTCCGATAAAGCTGCCGGCCTTTGAAGGGTCGAGATAATCACCGCCTCGTATGTGAAGTGAAACTGAATTTGATTCTGATAATTTTGTTGTAATTGAATCTTTTTCGTAGAGAGAAATATTTTTAAATTTGAAATTTATGTTTTCTGAATATAAAGGATCCTGGTAAAATCCGATTTTGTAGTTACGGGTTATGTATTTAACTCGTGCTTTTAAGAGGTTGACGAAAAGTTTTGTATTTTTTGAATTTGTATAAAAAAGTTTTTCGTCTTCTCCAAGTTCCATTACATCAAGAATATCTGTATTGCCGTCATCTGCACGGATAAATTTTACAGATTTTCCCTGAGTGAGAAGGTATTTACCGTATGAATATTGAAAGAGCCGGTTGCATAGTCCTGCGAAGATTTTGATGTAGGTGGTCATACTGTGTCCTCAAAATTATTTTGAAAATATTTTTTTTAGTTTTCTTACAAGCCTATGAAATAAATCATTTTGAAACCAGCTTGATTCCCAGTAATGAATTGCATAAGAGTTATCTGTAATGTAACGATGTTTTGCAGCACGAACATCTGCTTTTTCAGAATTAGGAACAGCAAAAAAATATTCAGCAGGTAAAAGAGCATCAAATTCTGTAATTGTGCTTATGTTATTCATAATCATATTGGTAAGAAATCCAGGACCTGTAGTATTGATTATTTCAAGAATGTCTGATGAATTGATTCCTTTTATTGAACTGCTGATTTTTTCAATTAAAGGGTGATGTGCACAGCATGCTATCATGGCATTACCAAATTCAATTTTATCTGTAAATTGAAGGCATGAAATAAATGAGCTTTTATCTGATATTGGGGACAGATTTTTTAAACATTCAAAATCTGTATCAAAATAAAATCCGCCATATTCTTTTAATATTGCATAACGGGCAATATCAGATTTCATTCCATAGTTTGAAGCTGTAAGATAATCTTTTTTTGAAGTGAAATTTTGAAGGGAAAGAATTTTTTCTTCATCCCAAAGAATAAACTGCCAGTCGGGATTATATTTTTTGAATGTTTCAATAAAGGGTTTATATTGATCTGGCAATTTACTTCCAAGCCAGATGTGATGGATTATGTGAGGAATCGGGGAGTTACATTTTTCTGTATTGTTAAGCCAGTTCTTATATGCTGTTTCTAATTGTTTATTGTTTATCATTTCAGTTCATTTTATATAGAATGATTGTATTTATCAATTGTAATTTATTACCGGTGAAGTAATATTTTATATATCTTACGGACAAAATCCGGAGTTAAATCCTGTAAAAAGCGTTTAGAAGAAAAATTTTCTTTTTCAAAACGCTTTTTAATCTTTTTTGAAACAAAACTGTATTTTGACATATAAGCTTTTGCCCAGCCTTGAAAATGAAGAACATCAAAGTATACCGATTTTTTGTTACCGTTTGTGACTGCCATGCCTTTTGGAATTCCATTTACAAAAGAAACTTTTTTTCTTCCATGGGTCATCATGTATTCTTCGTGAAATCCAACATGAGAAGTAAACTGGTTATCAAATACATGTTCATCCTGAACTGTTCCAAAATCATGAACTGCTTCTGGATTGTCAGATTGAAAAAGGTCGAACATAGTCATATCACAAATTCCGCCGTTTTCTTTCTTTTTTTCTTCATAAATAGTTTTAAGGCGCTGTAAATTATTTTCATTTGAATACTGATCAATAATATAATTACAAAATATTTTTATGGATTTTTTAGTAAAAAATGTACAGTTTGGACAGATGTGATTTGTTATCGCTATTTCTTTATCATTCATTCTTGAAACAGCAATTTCTGTTAAATTTGAATAGACAAGGTTATCTGAGTCGCAGCAGAAAAAACTATTTATGTTGTTCTGTCTGTTTACAAAATCCATTATCGCAAACCATCGCTGAAAACAGATTAATTCAAACTCCTTTGTATTTGGTGACATGTGAATGTATAAAGGTTCAAATTTACATGCTGAAGAAAAATAGTCATTGATAGAATAAAATTCAATTCGTTCCTTATATTCTGGAGAAATCTGTTCTTTGTATGAAGGATTATCAGTTAGGACAATAATGCGTGAATCTTTCTGAGTAATGCAGGCATGTTCTAAAGCAATTCTAAAATAGAGTGGAAAGCCTTTGTGAACAAAGATGAGTGCCGGTATATCAGTCATGAATAATTCTCCTTTTTTATTTTATTAAATTATTAATTAAAGATGAAAAACTTTTATTCCAGATTTCCTGAGAATACGTATTTTCAAATGTTAACCTTGCTTCTCTGCCAAATGATGTACGCTTTGTTTTATTTTTGATAAGTTTAACAATTGAATCAAAAAATTCTTTTTCATTGCCGCTTGCACATAAATAACCGTTTCTGTCGTTTTCAATCTGTTCCGGAAGTCCACCGACATTACTTACAACACATGGCAGGCTGAATTTCATTGCTTCAATGACAGAGAGGCAGCAGTTTTCTGTTGTACTTGGCTGAACATAAATATCAGAGCCGGCATAAAGAGAAGATGTGTCGTTTTGAAATCCTATGAATTTTATGTTTGTATAATTTCTGGCTTCTTCTGTTAACCGGTTAAAATATGTTCCTTCACCTGCCCAGATAAAATCAGGAATTTCCTCATTTTCTGTTTTACATCTGTCAGTAATTTTTTTTGCAACTGAAAGCCATAAGTCAGGATTTTTAAAACTTGCTAAAAGTCCAAGCGTAAGAATTGTGATGTTTGAATGTTTTGTTTTTTTGATTTTATCGTTTAAAGATCCAGCATGGTTAGTAAGTACTGCATACAGATTGCAGCCTGATGGTACCGGAAGGAATTTTTCGTATAAAGTTTTTCCAATGTGCGAAACAGAGCATACTCTGCTTTTAGGATTGACGTTTTTCAATATTTTTTTATATATTTTTTTTCTGTAATTTTTAATAACTGGAGATTGCTGCATTAAAGTGTGTGAAATGAAAAGACACGGAATATTTTTTGTTAAAGCATAAAAATATTTTGTTCCGTTTCCGATTGAAAATATCATTGCATCTGGTTTGAATTTTAACATTTTATTTACTGTCAATTTTTCAAAAACTGATTCATACCAGTCAAGCAGATGAAGTTTACGAAAAACTTTTGAAATTATTGTAAATTGAAATATTCGTGGAAGTACTACTGGAACAAATACCGGACATGCTTTCAATAAAGTCTGTATTTCATTGTCATTTTGTGACTGCCATAAAAATATATAAAGTTTTTCTATTTTAAGCTGTTTGTAATTATGTGAAAAGTAATTTATGAGCTGTTTGAAATATGTACGAATTCCACCAGAATGTTCAAAATCTGCAATAAGGCAAAGTGTTTTCATAAAAATCCTGTAAATATATTGAGATATATCAACAATGCAATTATAATATTATATATATTGTTATTTTACAAGATTTTGACCGGTTATGAAACAAGTTGATTTTACCTTAATTATTCCCTGCTATAATAATGCAAATTCTCTGGATGAATTTTTTTCATTGTTAAATAAAATAGATTATCATTCTTTTGAAGTTATTTTTGTGAATGATGGATCTACTGATAATACTATTGATGTTTTAACAGAACTTTCTGCTAAAGCTGATTTTCCTGTTCAGATAGCATCACAAAAAAATGCAGGCCCTGGTGCTGCCAGAAATAAGGGATTAAAATTTGCAAAAGGAAAATATATCTGGTTTATTGACAGTGATGACTGTTTTTGTCCTGATTCGCTTAAAAAGTTAAAACAGGTTTTATCAAATATCAAAACTGATATTCTGAATTTCAATTATAAAATAATACATGATAAAAAAGATTCAGAATTTTCCGGTACTGATAAGATTTGTACAGAACATAATCGCTATGCAATTTTATTTGAACCGTCATGTCCATGGGCAAAAATTTACAACAGAAAATTTTTAATAGATAATAAAATTCAATTTCCGGATTGCTATTTTGCAGAGGATCTTGTCTTTAATGTAAGGGCATATTCAAATGCAAAAAATATTTATCATTTTGATTATACTTTATACAATTATTTTGTACGGCAGGATTCCGTTTCTGCTACATGGAAAAATAATCATATAAAAGATTTTCTTCAAATAGTTAAATTGTTATTAAAGGAATCAGAACTTCATGAATTATATCGCGAAGAGATATGTTTTATTACATGCAGGCATGTAGAAACTCTGTTGAATAGTACTGATCCTGTAAAATATGGAAAAGAAATTCAGGAAATACAGCAGTATGTAAATAAATCCCGGATTAATGAAAATACGTATGAATGTATTAAAAACAGAGAAATCAGTAAATATGAAAATTCTCTAAGATGGCGTATAACAAAACCTTT
>JAGHVB010000019.1 GCA_018064525.1 Candidatus Treponema merdequi
TTCAGAACGGCTCGGTTGCCGCTGGCCTTTTCTTCCGTACATTCAAATTATCATTTGTGGCTCGATGTTTGAGCAACCATTTGCCCAGCAACACTATTTCCGTACATAGCCTAATTTTTAATCATTCAACGAATGATTCGAAAATGTGCTGAAGGATCTTTTCGTTTAACAAACGCGGCTCAGTGAGCCGTCCGTCTAACTTGCATTTAAACCGCACGCAGCTCGACTGCGTGTCGGTGATTTGAAATGCGTGTTATGTGATTTATCTACTTACTTCTACCATAAATTCTATCCCATTCTTCACTTCTTAGTCTTATGAAGGCACCCCTATCAAGCTTATCAATGTATTTGAAATAATAATGAATACGTTCACCATTATTCTTACGAAAATCATCTTCTAGTTTTTTTTGGCACTCTATACAAGTTTGTACATAAGGAATTGCTTCAAGTCTATCTTCACTAATTGGATTTCTGCAATGCTGACAAATTCCATAAGTTTCTTTTTCTATGTTTTGAAGTGAAAGTAAAACTTGAGAGAGGATTTCTGTTTCTCTGACTCCTAATTGTTCTTCAATTCTCAACATTATTCTTTCACTTGCTAAATCACTTTGAATATCGGAACCAGAATATTGTTCATCCAAGATAGTTTTTTTTGTTTCTATTAAATAAACGTTCTTTTTTTCCAATGACTTATTAATTTCATTTAATTTTTTTACAAGAATTGATTTCTGTTTCTCAATAAACTCTTTATCCATATTATAAACCTCCTGTTGCCCACCGTGGCAATCCACATAACATTGTTTTAAACCGCAGCGGGCTTGACCCGCTGTCGGCTTTGAAAACTGTGTTATGTGTTTTTTATCTTTCATATTTTCTTTCTTCATCATGAGTTTTAAAGGTATACCCGTCAAAATCATATTCATATACTGTGTATGATGGAGCTGTCACCTTTAAAACATATCCATACATACTTTCCGAGTAGCCACTTGCCTGACCGAAGGTAAACACTATTTCATATTTATTGTTTTTTGCATTCTCAATATCTTTTCTTAGCAAGCTAAACATCGGATTGTAATTATCTAAATTCCAGACTCCATTTTTATATGAATAAAATTCCATATCATTAAAACACCAGATATCATTTTCATTCGGAGGATCTATCGGGTGAAGAATATATGGATTTCCATCGGCAGAAAAAAGCAGTTTATCAAAGTGTTTAGAATACTTGGGGAAGGCCTCCTTTACTTTTTTTGTATAATCATCTTCCTTGTATTCTGGTTCGTCATAATCAAAATCCGTGTAAAAATAAATTTCATTCAAACAAGTATCATGGTATTTTGTTCCTTTATACACATCCTTTATTTTAAACGTTATTTTTTTTACATTTTCGTATCTCAAAAATGAATAAATATAAGAATCATATGAGTCTGCAAGACGAAAACAAGTTTTATAAGTATCATTTATATATACTTCTAAATGTTTTACACGATTATTTGCAAAATAAAATCGTAAATCTCCGTATCCGTTTCGTATTCCTATACTTTTTATGTCAATCGGAGATTCAAATTCAAAGCTGATACTTTCGCCTATGCCGTCACCATCAACTCCTTCGACCCAACTTTTGTATGAATTATCCATCAGATTACTTGAACTGTAAAAGTCGCTAGCTTTTCCTTTTTCAACTAAAGTTGATGAGACTGAAATCGATTTTATATTTTCTTTAGCAAAGGATGCTGTTGTATATGAAAGTATAATAAATATTGTAAAAATAATTTTTTTATTCATTATTAATCTCCGTGCACCAGTGATGCATCCACATAACAATTTTTCTCCAGTTCCTTTTTTCCATCGATTATCCGGCAAATTTTGTCCGTATAATCTTCTATTCAAAGAAACATACCTTTAGTTTACCACACACAGCAATTATTTCAAGTATCTTATACGGAACCGTATACCCCACCCCCTCTCGCACGAACGCTGGTCGCCGGAATATGGATTGAACCAGCGGTGTTTTTGAGGAAAAAGCCACTGCCAGGCAAATTGTTTTGCACAAGATGGATTTCTATTTAAAACTGACAAAGGAAGCAGTACTTTTCCCCAGCCGTCTGATAAATCTTTCTTACATATAAAATTTCATTTCGGGAATTGTCCAGACTTTTTCATCATTGTTCCATTTTCTTCCAGGAACAGACCTGACAATTTTCAACAGTTCATTATTAAATCCGTTTACAAATGCAACAGAAAGTGTTTTGTCTGCATTTTTTTTATTTTTTCAAAATTATTTAAACAGATTCATTAAAAAATTCTATATAAGTTCAGCTTTATGCTATTCTTTTTCTGCAATCTGTTTAACAGCATCTTTTAAAAGGTTTATTTCCTTCTGATATAATTCAGAACCATTTTTTCGAAACAGTTCCCATTCCGGCTTTGTAAAACCTTCAGAATGTTTCATAGAAATATCAAATGTCATCGGAACATCATAAGCGGTTGCACATTTAGCATATAAAAGAGCATCTTTAACTGAAAAATTTATCTTTTGATCAACAGCTTCAATCAAAACATTATAAGAAAGATCTCCATTATATTTTGTTTTTCCGGCGATTGTACACAAAACTTTATCTTTATCAATTACTTTGAAAGATAAAACAGAAACCTGATCTTCATCATATTCTGCAGATTTTTTATAATTTCTGGAAATCCAGTTTTTTATTTCTGAAATAATTACATCTGAATTTCTTTTTGTAACAAATGTTTCAGAAAAATCATTCAATGGATATTTCTGCATCCATTCTTCAGCAACAGGATCAGTTTTTGGTGTTGATACACATGAAGAAAATAAAACTAAAAAAGTAAAAGATAAAATTTTTATGGCTGATAAAATAAAATTTGATTTTTTCATAACAAATCTCCTTCTTACAAAAAAAAGTGTATATAATATTATAAGTTGAACTTGAAAAATCGTCTACTTAATTATTTTTCTTTAACTGCTTCATCAAAACCGTTCTCAATTTCAAAAGTCATATTTTTGCCATCAACAGGAATCGTCAGAACAGAACTCACAAGCTGCAGTCTTTTAATTCCACATAACTTTTTAAGGGCTTTATTGGCTTTGAAATTTCCATGCTTGTCATCGCCTGCAATCGGAAAGCCTGCTTTTGCAAGATGAATGCGGATCTGATGCATCCGGCCTGTTGCAATTATGAGATGAATATATGAAAGCGTGTAACCGTCGAGGGGGTAAGATTTTTTTACTTCATAGAACGTGAGGGCTGATTTTTCAATACCATGGTCATTGATAGAAGATTTAAATTCGCCTTTTGTTTTTTCAGGAACTCCGATGCAGAGCGCATCATATTCTTTTTTTACGGATTTTTCGCCGATTAACTTTGTCCATTTGTTTGCAGCCTGCGGAGTTTTTGCAACGACCATAAGGCCTGAAGTTTCCTGGTCGAGACGATGCACAAGATAAATCGGAAAACCAAGCTGCAGAGGAAGTTCTTTGTCGAGCGGATGCGCAATATTCGGGCCGCCCTGCACTGCAACACCCTGAGGTTTATTTATGATGATAATTTCGGAATTTTCGTATATAATTGGAATTAAGTTCATTTGTTTTACTATATTAAAAGAGGCAGAAAATGACAACAAGAAATATTTTTTTTAAGTGGAATTTTATAAAACGCATTTTCAGTTGTTTTATATTTATCTTTTTATTTAACACAGCTGTCAACGCAGAATATTTTTCACTTGAAGAAATCAATTTTACAATGGACATTCCTGAAGGTTTTACGATTTCTGACATAAATGATACTTCAATTTTTCTTGAATCAAAATTAATGCCAGTAAAACTTGCACTAAAACTCTATCCGACAGAAGTTTACAAAGATTCGAAAACTGCTCTCGAAGATACTTTTAAGCAGCTTGGTACAACAGGAGAAATCGAAGAAGTCGACTGGTATGGAAGAGACTGCTATATTTCAACCTTTCAGTTTGTTTTGCCAGACCAGAAACTTTACAGCGGATGGGGCCTGGCATTACAAGTTCCATTTAAAGATAATCCTTCTCAAAAAATCAACATAATGTTTTTAACATACGCCGATGCAGAAATCAGCCGCGACTGCGACCAGTACATGCTTTCAATTCTCGACAGCATTTTCTTTACTGCAGAAGATTTCAGAAGACCGGGTCCTGTTACAGTTTTTGCATTTCCGGAATCAGAAGATGACAGCGTAATTCTCAACATCGGCGGCAAAAGAATTGAATCAAAAATCAAAAAGGATTCGATAGAACGAAGCACTTTTGTTTTAGAAAGGGAATATGCTGTTTTGAGAATATATGCAAATCAGAAAAACTGGAAAGAAGCGTGGCAACGTTATTACAGAACAATTTTCAAAGAAAGCTACTCTGCGCTCGATCAGGTTTCAAAAGATATTTATAAAACACTTTTACCGCAGGCACAGCTTATCAACTTTGAAAATCCAAATATCGAAATCTTAAAAATGCTTTTAGACTGGGTTCAGGATTTTAATTATGTCAGAGACACAAAGAATACTGACTTTACTCCGATAACAGCTTCAGTTCAGGGCGTTGGTTCTGACTGTGACAGCCGTTCACTTTTAATGTGCACGATTCTCGAACACATGGGCTATAAAACAGAACTTTTTATTTCTCGTGAATATTCACATGCCGTTTTCGGTGTTGATGCAAAACAGAAAGGTGCTGCAATTACAGTTGACGGAATTGAATACAATCTTGGAGAAACAACTGCGAAAGTTGATTTCGGATTAATTGCTCAGGAACAGCGCGATACTGAAAAATGGATTCCTGTTGATCTGCCATAAACAGAATCAACTGATCTCGAATAATATTTTTAATAAAATAATCTCGGATAATATTCTTATTTTTCAAGCCAGCTGCAATAGCCGCGTACATCTTCATTATTAAAATTAATATATATTTCGGTAGTGTTAAATGATTCATCCTCATTCAACACCGGAAGATTCATGAACATTTTTTCATACTGTTCACGATATTCATATAATTCATAACAATTACGGGCTTTGAAAAGTTTTGCAGATGTTTCTCCTGTAAACTCATATTCTCCTCTCAAAACTCCGCGTACTTCACCACTCATGTTATCAACCGCAAAAAGAGCATACATGCCCTGTGGCGAAAAACTTACCCAAAGTTCAGTGTCAGGATCTTCGTTATAAAACAAGCAAGGTCTTTCACACATTTTTTTAATATCACTGTCGTATTCATAAGAAAAATCAAGCTGAGAATTTCTTTCAATCAAATCAACTTTATAAATCTCAATTGATTTGTCAAAGTCATTAAATACATAAAAAGTATTTCCGTTCCAGTAAATTTTCTCTCTATCATTTGATTGATAATTTTCTGTGGAAAATGAAAAGAGGTAATTTCTTGTATCCCCAGAATAAATGTAAATTGATTTATTTTTTGCGTCGTATGCTGATAAATAACTTGAATCGCCATTCTGATTATAAAGAAATTCAACTTTTGACGGAACATTACCGTCAAAATAATCAAAATTATATATAAAACTGTCTGAGCCTTCATAAAAGTCACCACGCTCATCTGCATACTTAAAACAATAAGGATTTGATTTTACATATGTAAAATCATCTGAATCTTTCAAATAAAAAACATCATCAATATCAAGCTGTTCATCAATTTTAAACTGATTATAATCAAATTCTTCTGTTTCTGATAATCCTCCGTGATGAGGATAAGTCTGTAAGACCATTTTTCCATTATCATCATAAGTACATAAAGCTTTTGAAGCTGTTCCAAAATTAAAATCACTTAATGTATTTTTATGATTTTTTAATTTACATTCAACAATCTGTTCACATGCATCTGATGTTTTATCCCATGTGTCATATGCATAAATATATTGCAAAACATCAGAATCAATTTTATTTAATGCAGAAAAATATAAATATCTTCCTTCTGGATCAATTCTTAAATATTCAGGATTTAAATTTTCTGTATCGTTGTTATCAATAAAAGTCCATCTGAGTTCTGCTTTTTCAGAATCAATATTAATTTCATATAATTCTGACTTTTTATTTACAAGATAAATCAGATCATTTTTTTTAGAAAATACAATCAGTGAATCATCATTACATTTAAATCCTGACTTTTCAGCTTCAAGAATAACAGGATTTTCTGTATCTTCGGAATTGTAAATATAAATTTTATCTTTACAAAGCAAAGCGAATTTTGAATTATCATTTGATGCGCACATATTATAGCTGAATGAAACAGGCTTAAAATTTCTGCTTTTAAAAACTGCTCTTGCATTGATATTATGAATTACATTTTCTTTATATTCATCATCATAATAATCTGCTGTACACAAAAAGTTATTGTTAAACTCTGAATCATATTTTACATAACCAATCTGATATGGTTCATCAAGTTTCATGATTTTCAAATATGAAGGACATGCTCCGGGAGTTTCAGTAAAACAGTCAGCATACAAAATGACTGCAAGTTCACCTTCTGAAAAATCACCGATATAATATTCATCAGAAGTATAATCTGCATGTGAATACATTTTTACGGATGTTCCAGGTTTAGTTTTTATATAGCTTCCGGCCATTTCGGGATGTGCATAACGGATTTCGGTAAAATAAATATCATCAATATTTTTATCATATGAAAACTGCGGTTTAATTTTTTTAAACTCTGGAATTTCTTCAATTTCCTTATATTGATTATCTGACTCATACGTACTTGTACCCTGAGTTAAAAAATTGGTAACCGGTTTATATTCTGCAGATTGTTTTAATTTTTTATTTTTTCCGCATGAAGTAAATGCTAAAAGAATAATAAAACTAAATAGAAAAAACTTTTTTAATAAATTCCACATATAAAAACCTCATAAAATAAAAAAAAACGCGATACGTTATTTTAACATAACGACCGCGTTTTATTAAAGATAGAAAAATACTTTTTACAATCAGTCTTTAATCAAAAGTTCGTATGCTTCTTCTGGATTTGTAGAAGCAAGAAGAGCATCACGAAGTTCTGTTTTCTTAAGTTTTGCACTCAAGAAACTTAAAGTCTGAAGATAATAAGAATGCTGGTTGTAAGCCGCACCGATCATAATCAAAAGCTGAACCGGAACATCATCGATTGTCTGGAAGTCAATAATCGGTGATTTACAGATTCCGACTGACATAACGAGGTCTGTAATAGAAGAAAGTCTTACATGTGGAATTGCAATACCACGGCCAATTGCTGTAGACATCAATTCTTCACGTTTTAAGATTTCTGTTTCAAGTTCCTGAGCAAACTTTACCTGAGGAGCTGAACTCAAGTTTGCGGCAAGTTCTACCAGTGCATCATGCTTTGTAGACTGTTTGATATATACGATGCGGTCTGGTGAAAGAATATTTCTGATCTGAACAGGCTGGTTTACAGAACCTGTTTTTGTTCCTGATGTAAGTCTGTCATTTACCCATTTTTCAATTTCTGATTTTTTAAATCGCCATACAGTTCCGATTTTTCCAGATGGAATTTCACCTTTCTGAGCCCAGTCGTATACTGTGCGTTCTGATACGCGCAAATATTTTGCTACTTCTTCAATTGTAAGAATATCGTCTTCCATTCGATAACTCCTCAAAACTTTTTTATAAGTAATTCGTAAATCTTTAGAATATTTTGCATCTATTACGGTATTTTGTCAAGTAAAATCTTATTTTGCATAATTTTGCATTTTTTTTCTTGACAAATAGTATTTTATCCCCTTTACAAGTTGAATTTCGTAATCTGCTTTTCGCTCGACAATGCGTAAAACCCGTTGTAAAATTACTTTATGAACATAAAATATACAAAGCCTTTTGGCAATTCAATTTCAAAATCCTCAATTTTCTTCAATAATTTGAGTGTTAATTTCTGCAAGCTTTTTTTTGGAAAAAAAGAAAAACCGCTTGATCTCGTCGCTATTCCAAAGGGACAGGTTTATAAAGATTTTAATGTCTGGACACTTGTCCGCCGCAATGACACAGCAGCAATGACAGATCCAGAAACCGGAAAAATCCTCGAATACGAAGAAATCAATCCAAAAAAATCACTCATCATCGGAACTATCAGAATGGGTTTTGGTCACTGGAGAATTGCAATCGCACTCGCCTCTGCCGCACACAAACTTGGTGTAAAATCATATCTTCTTGATTTGATGTCATTTTCAGATACATCCATCGCAAAATCAATTAAATTTCTCGAAGGATATTACAACGGATTTTCACGCCTTTCTCAGAAATGGAAATGGTTTAACGAAAAAATCTGGGAAAAAGTAACTTCAAAGACAAGTCTTACACTTGACTCATCGCTCCAGCAGAGGGCACTTTCTGAATTCTTTGTTCCGGCATTTGAAAAAATTCCAAAAGAAATTCCACTTGTTGCAGCACATCCATGGGTAGGACATGCAGCAGTTTTAAATGGAACAAAAAAAGTTGTAAGCATGATTCCGGATAACCTGCCTCTCGCTTTCTGGCTTGTTGAAGGTTCAATACATACAATCCAGTCTCCTTCTGGATACATGGGTTACAGAACTTTAATCAATATGGAAAAAGGTCCTGCAATCGAAAAATGTCTCAGTAAAGAAGAACTTATCTATGCAGGCCATTACATTGACTATGAACTAAAAGCAAATATTTCAAAAGACTGCAAAGCACGCCTTGACCGAATCAAAGCAGGACGCGCACGACGCATTCTTCTGACAATGGGTGGAGCCGGAGCTCAGGCTTTAAAATTTGCAGACATTTCAAAATACTGCAAAAAATATATTAATGATAAAAAAGCTACTCTTCTTATCAACATGGGTGACCACGAAGGAAGATGGTTAATTCTCAAAGAAAAACTTGATAAATATAAAATTCCATACATAATGCACGATGACTGGGCAAAAACTCAGAAATTCATCAAGACAATGGAAGATCCAAAAACAATAATTTCCGGCGTTCATATCTTTTTGCATAAAGATTTTTACGGGGCTGTATATGCGACAAACCTTTTGATGCGTCACTGTGATTTTATGATTACAAAACCATCAGAACTTTCGTTCTACCCTGTTCCAAAACTTTTCATTCAGCGAGTTGGAAGACACGAAGCCTGGGGTGCAATCCGCGGTTCTGAAATCGGTGACGGAACAAAAGAAGTAACAACTCCAGATATTCTTCATCGCGTACTAAAAACAATTATCGAAGAAGATGATCTTCTCAAGATGAACATCAAATTTGTAGAACTTAATGATAAGGCAAAAATTTACGACGGAGCTCTTGAAGTTGTAAGAATTGCAATGAAAAAATAGAGAACTTATTGAAAAACTTGTCAGTTTTCTCAATCTCTTCTTTTCAAGTTGTAAAGATTTCTCCAAATTGATATAATTTTTACATTAATTTTTTATATTTTTTAAGGTAGGTTTATATATGGCATTTGTTGATGAATTGCTAAAAAAAGCAAAAGCTGCAGGAAAAACAATCGTTCTTTGCGAAGGTGAAGATAAACGTGTTGTAGAAGCTGCAAGCCGCATCGTTAAAGAAGGAATTGCAAAAATTCTTTTGATTGGTTCTGACGAAGACATCAAAGCTTCTGGTTCTGATGCAGATCTTTCTGGAGTTACAGTTATTGATCCTGCAAAAGACGCAAACGCAGACAAATATGCAGAACTTCTTTTCAAAGCACGCGAAGGAAAAATCAATAAAAAAACTGGTGCACCTGAATATGCTGATGTTGCCGCTGCAAAAGAAGCAATCCTCAAAGACCATACAATGTACGGTGCCCTCATTCTTAAAGCAGGAGATGCAGACGGATTCGTTTCCGGTGCATGCCACTCAACAGCAAATACATTAAGACCTGGACTTCAGGTTATCAAAACAGCACCTGGAATCAAGACAGTATCTTCTTCATTCATCATGGTAGCTCCAGAATGCGGAAACAAATATGTACCAGAAGGAGTTGCAGTATTCGGTGACTGTGCAATCAACATTGAACCATCTGCTGAAGAACTCTGCGACATCGCAGTAGCATCTGCCGATACAGCAAAGAAAATCGCCGGAATCGATCCACGCGTTGCAATGCTTTCATTCTCTACAAAGGGATCTGGAAACGATGCAAAATTCTATGACACAGTTTCTAAAGTTCAGAAAGCTACAGAACTTGCAAAAGCTGCAGCTCCAGATTTAGCATTGGACGGAGAATTCCAGTTTGATGCTGCAGTTGCTCCAGAAGTTGGAGAACTCAAAGCACCAGGAAGCAAAGTTGCAGGACACGCAAACGTATTCGTATTCCCTAACATCAACGCAGGTAACATCGGTTACAAAATCTGCCAGCGCATGGGCGGCTGGATGGCAATCGGACCTATCTGCCAGGGCTTTGCAAAACCATTGAACGACCTTTCACGCGGATGCAATGTTGACGACATCGTTGCAACAGTTGCAGTTACTGCTCTTCAGGCGTAGTTAATTAAGAATGCAGAATTAAGAATTAAAATTTTATTTCTTAATTCTGCATTATTATTTCTTAATTCTAAATTCTTAATTCTTAATTCTTAATTATCTAAGCATTTCAATTTCTTTCTTATATCCGTCATGTTCATTTGGTGTTTCGAGAATAAACGGGAGATTATGTAAGGCCGGATGTCTTGTTACGGCTTTCAATGTTTCAAAACCGATTTTTCCTTCACCGATTTTCTGGTGTCTGTCTTTGTGTGTGTCGCGGTCATTCATGCTGTCGTTAAGATGAATTGCTTTAAGGCGGTCAAGTCCGATTATTTTATCAAACTGTTTTATAACACCGTCAAGGTCGCCGACAATGTCGTAACCGCCGTCCCAGACGTGACATGTGTCGAGGCATACTCCGAGTCGTCCTTTCAATGAAGAGCCGTACTTTTCTTCTGCTTTGTCAATTATTGCTTTTACTTCTTCAAAGCTACGGCCGATTTCTGTTCCTTTTCCAGCCATTGTTTCGATTAACAAAACTGTAGACGGAGAATGTCCGAGTTTTTTTTCTGCTTCTTTAATGGAACTTGAAATCATGTTTGCAGTAAATTCAATTCCAGCATCACTTCCCTGACCTGTATGGCTTCCGGGATGAAAGTTATAAAGAACATTGTTTATTGCTTCAAGTTTTATAAAATCTTCGACCATCATATCGATTGCAAGCTTTCGAAGGCCTTCATCTTTTGAACAAGGATTCATCGTATAAGGCGCATGAGCAACAAGCGGAGCAAAATTATTTTTAGTGAGGATTTTATTTAATTTTTCGATATCATCTTTTTCGTATGGCTTTGACTGACCACCGCGAGGATTTCTTGTAAAAAATGCAAAAGTATCAGCTCCTACAGAAAGCGCTTCTATTCCAAGCCCTTCAAGTCCGTTTGATGTTGATTCGTGATATCCGATGTGAAGCATAAAATGTCCTTTAAGGGATTGATTTATTATCATCAATCCCTGATTTTTTTTATTATTTGTTTTTCTTTTTGTCGTTTTCGATTAATGTTTTAAGAGCACCGACTGCTGTTTTGATTGCAAGTTCTGTGTCATGTGCCTGTTTATTTTCAAGTCCTTTTTTTGCTCTTTCCTGGTTTGCAACAACTAAGAAACAAGAGCCGACTCTTACGCGCAAAAACTGTCCTGCGATGAACAAAGCTGCACTTTCCATTTCTGAAGCAAGGCATCCCATGCGGATCCAAGCCTGCCATTTGTTTTCTAGTTCATAGCTTACAGGCATAACTTCTGGTTCATGCTGACCAAAGAAAGAATCTTTGCACTGACATACACCGACATGATGACGGATATTCTGATCTTGTGCAGATTTTATAAGTGCGTTGACACAGTCAATATTTGCAACAGCAGGATATTCAATCGGAGCAAATTCCCTTGAAGTTCCTTCCATTCTGACAGCACCAGTTGCAATTACAATGTCACCGCCCAAAACATCTTCCTGCATTCCGCCGCAGGTACCAACACGGATAAAAGTATGAGCTCCGCATTTTGAAAGTTCTTCAATTGCAATGGAAGCCGACGGACCGCCGATTCCTGTTGAAGTAACGCTTACTTTTTCGCCGCAAAGATATCCTGTATAAGTTACATATTCGCGAACATCAGAAACCAGCTTTGCGTTTTCAAAATGCTCAGCAATTTTTGCACATCGTTTCGGGTCGCCAGGCATAATGATATATTTTCCGATGTCGTCCGGTCCGACACCTGTATGATATTGTTTTCCAGATCCTTCTGTATAATCAACCATAATAAAATCTCCTCAATTAAATTCAATGATATTCATTATAACACATTTTTATTGAAAAAATTATGCAAAATGATATAATTTTTATAGAATGATTTTTAATCTAAATTTATTCAGGATTATAAAAATGCGTAAAATTATTTTAAGTTTATTTGTATTATCAGTTTCTGGTTTTATTTTTGCAGCTCCTCAGGCAAAATCAAAATGGTTTAAAGCTCAGTCAAATGAAGCTCCTATTGCTTCCGCATCTGCTACGAGTGAACTTGTAGAAGCACAGTTTGAAGGACGCTATCTTTATTCACCGGCAAATATGCTCGATGGAGATATGTCTACGACATGGTGTGAAGCTGAAAAGAACGGACCAGGTCTTAATGAAGTTATTACTTTTGAATTTTCTGAACCTTTCAGCTTTGACGAAATTCAGATTGTAAACGGTTTTAACTATAAGAACCTTTATGAACAGAATAACCGCGTTAAAAAAATCCTTCTTACACAGGTTGCAAAAGAACACTTTCAGCAGAAAGAATACGAGCTTTTAGACAATGTTCCAGACTGGCAGTCAATTAAATTCAAACAGCTTCAGACAGTTCAGATTTTAACAATAAAAATTCTTGACGTTTATAAAGGCACCAACTTTGACGATACATGTCTTTCTGACATCAGATTTCTTTGCAAGAAAAAAGTAATTCCATTTAAAGGCGTTGAACAGTTAAAAGCAGTTCAAAATGAAAATTCAAGAATGCTTCTTACCAAAGATGCAAAAAACTTTTCAAAAGATTTCCTCTCTTTATTTAAATTAAGAAATGGAAGTGATAATTATGGTGATTTAATTTTAATACCGGAAGACAATTATTATCCTTATCACCTTATAAAAAATAACAATAAAATCACTTACATGGAAAGAAACAGAATTTTTAAAACAGATGATCTTGAAAATGTAAAAAATTATATATGTTCACCTGCTTACATTTATGATAAAGAAAAAGGCGAACACATCAACATTTTTGAAAATCCCGAAGTACTTGGAAATGCAAAATACATTGTAATGGACAGTTATTACTGGGATGATTATCCAAAATTTGAATTAAAAGATTATAAAATTATCAGAAAAGCTTATGTAGATTATGTTGAAACAGAAACTTCAACAATCATCAAATTTGACGGAAATAACATTTTCTTAAATGGTGTCCGTTATACGATTCTTAGTCCAGAAGATTTTATTATTGTTTCAACTCCAGAATAATGTATAAATACATTCCGCAGAAAAAACGCTCATCTTTACGAATAAAGCTGGGCGTTTTATTTTATTCAACTTTACGCTTTTTTTTCTGGATAAAAAACAGCAAGAATTTTGCAACTTTAAAAAAATCAAAAAAATTTTTACACAGAAATTCAATCAAAAATTCACTTACAGAAAACACAAAAGAAACTTTTTCTTATTCTGCTTTTTGTGATTCAAGTGAACTTTACAGAAATCTTTCTAAAGAAGATTCAATTTTACAGGATGCAAAAGTAACAAACTTAAAAATTGCAGTTAATTATGTTAATGGCGTAATTCTTTTACCATCAAAAACATTCTCTTACTGGAAATTGCTTGGAAATCCTACAAGATTAAAAGGCTATCAAAAAGGAATGATGCTTGTAAACGGAAAACCACAGGCAAAAACTGCCGGCGGTTTATGTGCACTTTCAAATTTAATTTACTGGATTACCCTTCACACACCTCTTACCGTAACAGAAAGATTTCGTCACAGTTATGACGTTTTTCCAGATTCAAACAGAAAGCGTCCTTTTGGAAGCGGAGCTACATGTGTTTATAATTACAGAGATCTTATGATAAAAAATGAAACTGACAATATTTATAAACTTGAAGTAAAAATCGAAAATGATAAACTTGTCGCAGAATGGAAAACCGTTCACAGGCAGAAAGAACAGTATATAGTTTTTGAAAAAGATCCGCATATAACACAGGAAGCTGCAGGAGTTTTTGTAAGACATAACAAAATATTCAGAAAAAATCTTTTAACTTTGGAAGAACAGTTTATAACAGAAAATCATGCGCTTATGATGTACAGACCATTTATTGAAGATATTTCTAA
>JAGHVB010000071.1 GCA_018064525.1 Candidatus Treponema merdequi
TAACAGTTATTTTCTTTTGCATCCTCTGTTGCCATTTGAATTACTTTTTTACCAAGTCCCTGTTTGCGGTAATCTTTGTGAGTAACTACATTTTCAATAAAACAAATCGGGCGTCCGTGATGAGTCATATTCGGCATTAAACAAGACCAACATGTAGCAACAACTTTATCCCCATCAACTGCAACAAAATATTTTATATTTTTATCTTCACAGATTTTTTCCCAGATTTGTTTTGATTCTTCAAGTTCCATAGATTCATTTACAGGATCAAGCTGCTTGTATAAATCTATAAGTGATGGGATGTCGGTTTCGGTCAGTGTTCGGAATTCCATGTTTTTGCCTCTGGTCTGGTATAAATTACAAATCAAATATAACATCTAAGATTTTTTGAGTCTATAAAAAAACGCCCGCTCTCAAACGAGAACGAGCGCATTCACTATGGTTTAACCCGCGCGTAGCGTCGGTGTTGAAACTGATTTATCTGGCAGCGCAAGCTGTCCAGATATAGAATGATTTTAAACCGCAGACACAAAGTGGCTGTCGGTTTTCAAAATCTATTTAAGATTAATCATACTCTTATCGTAATCTGTAGGAGGAACGAATCCCATAAGCATCATCAAAGTTGATGGCCAAGAAGAGATTCCGAGTCCACTATTCAATTCCAATTCATATTCCCCTTTATATTCAGGGTCATAAATAATACCAGGAACTGGGTTCAATGAGTGAGATGTCTTTGGTTTTGGCTCTCCATTAGCATCTTTTGCTACTGTTCCGTCTTTCTTGTGTTCGTACATATCATCAGAGTTTCCGTGGTCAGCTGTAAGACAGAGGATACCACCAGCCTTTTCAATAGCAGCCTTAAGACGACCAAGCTGAAGATCCATACCTTCCATAGAACAACATACAGCGTTGAATACACCAGTGTGTCCAACCATATCACCGTTAGGGTAGTTCAAACGGATGTGATCATATTTTCCAGATTCAATAGCTTCAATAACTTTGTCTGTGATTTCAGCACATTTCATCCATGGGCGCTGTTCGAATGGAACAACATCAGATGGAACTTCAACGTATGTTTCCAGGTTTTTGTCAAATTCACCAGGGCGGTTACCGTTGAAGAAGTATGTAACATGACCGTATTTCTGTGTTTCAGAAATTGCCATCAAATGTACACCGGTCTTTGTGAGGTATTCACCCATTGTGCGGTCAATGCTTGGAGGATTTACGAGGAACTGAGCTGGCTTGTGGTTGTCGCCGTCATATTCCATCATACCTGCGTATTCTACAGCCGGGCGGCGTACGCGGTCGAAGTGTGGGAAGTTGTCTTCTTCGAATGCAGCTGTGATTTCGAGTGAGCGGTCACCACGGAAGTTGAAGAAGATTACAGAGTCGCCGTCAACGATTGGTCCTACAGCTTTTCCATCTTTTGCAATTACAAATTCGTGCATGTCCTGATCGAGGAGTCCTGCATTTTCATTTCTGTATGTATTGATAGCTTCTGTTGCAGATGCAAACTGGCGTCCATCAGCCAAAACATGTGCGTGCCATCCGCGTTCTACCATTGACCAGTCAGCACCGTAGCGGTCCATTGTGATGTACATGCGTCCGCCGCCAGAAGCGATCTGATAATCAACGTCAGAAAATTCTGCGAGGAATTTTTCAAGTGGTTCAAAATATTCAAGGGCAGATGTAGGTGGAACGTCACGGCCGTCGAGGAGTGCGTGAACGCGAAGTGTCTTAACGCCTTCTTTATGTGCCTGTGTAATCATAGCCTTAAGGTGATCAATGTGTGAGTGAACGTTTCCGTCAGAAACAAGTCCCATCAAGTGGAATGTAGAATTTTTATCCTGAACGTTCTTAACAAGCTTTTTCCATGTAGTGCCTTCAAACATAGTTCCAGAAGAAATAGATTCCCCTACAAGCTTAGCACCCTGAGCAAATACACGACCACAACCAATAGCGTTGTGTCCTACTTCAGAGTTACCCATATCGTCGTCAGAAGGAAGACCAACAGCAGTTCCGTGAGCCTTGAGCTGTGTGTGTGGACAGTTAGCTGTGAACCAGTCCAAGTACTTCATTTTAGAAGCCTTTACAGCATCCCCTTCTTCATATTTACCATAACCAACACCGTCCATAATAACCAGAACAACTGGTCCACGGCGTCCTTTCCAATTTGGATTTTTTTCCAAAGCATGCATTGTGTCTGCCATTTATAAAACTCCTTTATATATACGCATTTCAAAATGTACAATTTCTACTATAAATATACAGAATTTTTTAAGGTTTTACAATTAAGCGAATACAAGAAAAAAAGACCTGTCGATGACAGGTCTTATAGCTTAAATAGTTAAATGCGTGTCGCTACGCGCCACTAGTTAAAAGCCCTAACACTACAAACATAATTGGTATCGTTGCCCTTGCCGCTGTCGTCCATAAAGCCACCGTCGAAATCCAGCCCCCGGGCCTTACCATCGTTGGAAGGGTGCTGACAACACGACCAGTAAAAACTTGTGCTAAATTTACTTCCACCTGCTTTTTCAAGGCTTGCATTTACATCAGGTATGTTCTGGTAGATTGTGTTAAGTTCTGCCACTGTTGGTAAATACCAGCCATTTGCAAGTTCTCCTTTCAAGTCATTTTTTGTTCCATATTTTCTACAGTAATTAAATGCAGGATAGTTTTCTGCAACAGTTTCAATTGTTTCTTCTGTTGCTTTCTTCAAATCATCGCACTTCTCAACAAGTATGTCCCAGCTGTTACTGCCATTCATATAGCCTTTTGTTTTATCTCCCACTAAATCAGAAATATTTGTTATGTATCCTGACGCTTCTGTTGTACACCATGCAAGACCTCTTCTGTCATGGACAATTCCAACACCAAGGGCTGGCTTGCCATCTGCTGCGGCACGGACAATTACTGCGGCAACTGTATCACTTTCTGGACTTTTATCTTTAGACAAAATTGTTCCGTCTTTTAAGATAAAGTCTCCAACTAAACATTTGCTGTAATTAAGTTTAATTGTATAACTTGCACTTGAAACTTCACTGTCATTCATTCCGTCTTTTACGGCAATTGCTTTAATTGTTACGGCTTCTGTTACACTAATTGCACTTGTGTATTCTGTGCTTGCTGGTGTTGGGGCAGTTTCATCTATTGTGTAATAAATCTTTGCTCCTTCTGTTGCACAGCTGATTGTTACACTTGTTCCGCTAGTTACTTCACCTGAATCTACGCTGAATGCTGGGGTTGCTACTTTTTGCTTTTCTGGTTCAGGTGACGAACCTGGATTTGAACAACCAGCTATTCCAAATGCAAGAACTGCCACCACTGCAAGCCCTGCGACTTTTTTCAAAATAGTTTTCATTTAAAACTCCTTTCACTTCGTGTGACTTAAAGACAATAATATTTTATTATAGTCAAAAAAGCAATTAAATTCCAGTGCATCAAGGCACGCTACACGCCACTAGTTAAAAGCACTGACAGTAAAAACAAAATCTGCAAAAGTCAGAAGGCCCGACACATTCATTCTGTAATCATTTTAGAAGCCTTTACAGCGTCTCCTTCTTCATATTTACCATAACCAACACCGTCCATAATAACCAAAACAACTGGTCCACGGCGTCCTTTCCAATTTGGATTTTTTTCCAAAGCATGCATTGTGTCTGCCATTTGCAAAACTCCTTTATATATACGCATTTCAAAATGTACAATTTATACAATAAATGTACAGAATTTTTTTTACGGTTTTACAATTAAGGAACGTGGGGAATAGTGATTTACATTTCTTCTAAATATTCAATAAATTCTCCAGGCGTATACACTTTTACATCTGCATTTTCAAAATCTTTTTTATTTCTGGTAATGATGCAGTCGGCTTTTTCTTCAACCGCGCATTCGTTTTGGAGACAGTCTTCAAAATCATTAAAATCACTTCGAATGAGGGCGGAACGGAGTTTTTGTTCATCTATTGAAGAAACACCAAAATAAGTAAAAAGTGATAACAACAGATTTCTCCGCTGTTCATCAGTATAACCTTTTCTCAAAATATAAAAGATATTTGTAATTGAATGAGCCGCAATGATACCTTTTATTTTTCCAGAATAACATAAATCAAAGACTTTCTTTGAATCATCTAGAAATTCTTCACGCTCACAAAGAACATCGATTAAAATATTAGTATCAATCAATAAGACCATATTTTTCATCCAATGCCTCCATTAAAGCCTTTTTGTAGTATGGGTCATCATCATCAAATTTAAATGGTTTTACTTTTTCCCGAATTATTTTTTTAATATTTTCCCAAGCTTCTTTTTTACGAGCTATTACCTCTTCTTCATCTTCGACAATAATTTTAAACCGCTGACCTTTTGTAAACTTAAAATCAGAATCCATTACGCGGACTGTATTTCCATCAAACCACGCATCATAAGTTTTGGTACCTGAAGCTGAATATTCAGGCGTTGCGTCTGTCACAAAATTTGGCCCGTCATATTTGACAGGATAGAAAACATCACTTTTTCCTGGCTGCGGAAGTCTATTTTGGTGAATATAATCAGTTGAAACTTTATAAAGTGCCGCCATTTTTTCAATCATTTTTTCTGAAGGCGTAACACTTCCATTTTCATACTTAATGTAAGACTGGCGCGTAACTCCAAGTTTGCCCGCAGCTTCATCCTGAGTAAACGAATTAAGCTGGCGAAGGTATTTGATAATTTCTTTCATGCTTTTATAATAATGCCAGAGTTACAAAATGTAAAGTTAAACATCATCGCCGAAATTCAATCATTCTATTCAAAATGTACTGTCTTTAGAAATAAAATTTCAATTGATTGTTTTTTTATTCTATTACAATTCCCATTTTGTTACAGTTTGCCATAAAATATTCACCGACTTGTCTTTCTGATGCAAATTCCTTTAACTTTCTCTGACCAAACTCGTAACAGAGAACATTAATCCATCCTCTGTCGTAACCATAAAGTTCAACGTTTTCTCTGCCCAAGCTGTTAAAATAGTCCGGGTATGTATAAAAAGAAGGCTCATAAATCAAATATTCACCATTTAAAGTCACTGCAAAATAATCTTCTTCTATCATCGTTATAGAATAGTGAGTAGTTACTGTTTTTTCCCATTCTTCGCTGTCATCCCAGTATTTGTTTGTGACATCAATTGATTTATCTTTCATTGAAACAGAAAAAGTTCCGTTACCGCCAAAACTTGATTCAGGTTTATAAGAAGAACATTTTCCATCTGGATAGAAATCAGAAAAATTCCAATTTCCGTCATGCCATTGAAATCTGCACAAATACAAAATCAAATCCTGGTCAGTCCATCCTTCAACAGAAAACGGCTTCAAATCAGAAGAAAGATAACCGCCAAAAACCCAGCCACTTTCTGTACGCGTATTTTCAATAGTTTTAACTGGAAGCAGAATGCGGATCCAGTTTGAAGAAATTCCATCTATCGTAACTTCCGGTCCTACTTCAAGTATCTGAACTTTCATTCTGTCATAAACAACATCTATTTTTTTAGCATTTAAATTTGCCGCATCCCTTACACGAAGTCCAGATGACGCATCAACATAAGCATAATCTCCTCTCTCAAACTTCTGCCCAAAACAAACAGACGATGCCAGCATCAAAACAAAAATCCAAATTCTTTTTTTCATAAATTCCTCTTTTTTAAATTATACCCTTTCCCCCTTTTCAAAACAACTTCCTCACACACAATGCAACCCCATTCCGAATTCCAATTTCAAAATTTCACCTAACTTCAAATGACACAACATTTGCAGATACCGATTGCACTTCGTCTTATGTCTTTTACACTAAAAATTGATTACCGCTCATCAGAACCTCTTTCAGTTTTTGTCTGACTGCTCAATCCAAATTATATGAATCTCAGACTTAATTTTCCAATGAAATAACTTCTTCCCAATATCCGTGATACACTCTCATGTAATCTTCATCCCACGGAAGAATAATTCCCATCTTTATCATGTTATTAAAAAATGTTTCGTTTAATTCATACTCTGATTCCAACTGCTTAATCATATTTGCACTCCATTCATAAAATATGGAATGGAACTTCCTGACATTCAATTTTTTGATTCATTAAAAATCGCAAAAAGAACCTGGCCTGATTTTGAAACTCATAGATTAACAGATCTTGGTAATCATTTTAATATCAAATACAATGCACACAATGCGCTCGAAGATTCAAGAACATGTGGTCAGATTATAAAACTTGCAGCAGACGAAAAAAAAGCAGCCTCGATATCTCAGCTGCTTTCCAAATTAAATTTGCAAATGGAAAAATTGTAAATAATTTTTTTCGTTATTAAAAATTACTCAACATCAATTCCCATCAACTTACAATTATTCTTAAGCGTTTCACTAAGTTCGCCTTGTTTTGCAAACTCACGTAATTTTTTCTGACCAAACTCATAGCACAAAACATAAATCCATTTATCATTATATTTAAGACTTGGAATTTTTTCGTAAATTTTGAAATCATAAAAGAGCATATCATAGGAATAAAATGCCGGAATATAGGTAATATTTTCTTTTCCATTATTAAATACAATTTTATCTTCTTCGATAGAAATAATTTTATAATGATATTCCCTTTTATCAGACCACTCCCCGGAATCATCACCAAATTCAAATTTCATATCAACAGTTTTATTTATCATAGAAACTTTATATGAACCACTTCCTCCGAAACCGGATTCCGGAAGTCCACAAGAACATTCCCGCGTTTGCTTAAAATTACAAAGATAACGTTCTCCACGCCACTCAAATCTACCCATATATAAAATCAAATCCTGATCAGTCCATTCCGCAGTCGAAAACGGTTTCAATTTCTCAGTAAGATATCCGCCAAAAACCCAGCCACTAACTGTCCGTCTTTCTTTTATACTTTCAACCGGAAGCAAGATACGAATCCAGTTTGAAGAAATTCCATCTATCGTAACTTTTGGACCGACTTCTAAAATCTTAACTTTCATCCTGTCATAAACAACGCCAATCTTTTTTGCATTCAAACTCGCGCCATCACGCACACGCAATCCTGACGACGCATCAACAAACGCATATCCGCCCGCACTAAAACTCTGCCCAAAACAAAAAACCGCAATCACAAACATCGCAGCAAACAAAAATCTTTTCTTCATAAAATCCTCTGCAAAAAAATAATAACACATTCTCGCCATAATTTCGACACAATCTTCGTCTACACTAAAACCATAAAACAAACAAAAACAATTCACAAACTTACAATCTCACTTGCGGTACTCGCTCTCACAGCGTGCATCATCATCAACTGCAGATCAACTGACACAACATTTGCAGATACCGATTCCACTTCGTCTTATGCCTTTTACACTAAAAATTGATTACCGCTCATCAGAACCTCTTTCAGTTTTTGTCTGACTGTTGTTCATTTGTTTTTTCTGTACAATTCAGTTTCTGCAATTTATAATTATTCTGTTATGGAGGTCTCTTTATGGCAGATTTATCTCACAGAAAAGCAAAAGCAAAAATTCAGATTCTTAACAAAGACGGAACACCAAAGGCAAAGACAAAAATAAATGTAAACCAGATCAATCACGAATTTCTTTTTGGATGCGGTGCTTTTCACACACTTGATTACGTTGACGGCAAATACGACGATGACCGTCTCAACAAATGGCTCAATCTTTTTAACTACGGCACTCTTCCATTCTATTGGGGAACTTATGAACCTCAAGAAGGTAAACCGATTTCTGATGTGATGATGAGAGCTGCAAAATTCTTAAAAGAAAAAGATGTCAAAGTAAAAGGTCATCCTCTCTGCTGGCATACAGTCTGCGCTCCGTGGCTCATGAAATACGATAACGAAACTATTTTCAATAAACAGATTGAACGCATTCATCGCGATGTCGGACTTTTCAAAGGTGTCATCGATATGTGGGATGTCATCAATGAAGTTGTAATCATGCCGATTTATGACAAGTATGACAATGCTGTTACACGCATCTGTAAAGAAAAAAGCAGAGTCGGTTTAGTCAAAGAAGTTTTCAAAGCAGCATATGAAACTAATCCGGATGGAACTTTTTTAATTAACGATTTCAATCTTTCAACAAACTATGAAATTTTAATCGACGGATGTCTTAATGCAGGTGTTCCAATCAATACAATCGGTCTTCAGTCTCACCAGCATCAGGGAATATGGGGAAAACAAAAACAGGATGAAACTCTTGAAAGATTTGAACACTTCGGACTTCCAATTCACTTTACAGAAAACACAATTGTAGCAGGTCCACTTGTCGCTCCAGAAATCACAGACCTTCAGGATGCACATTACGAGGACGATGCATCAACTCCGGAATACGAAGAAATCCAGGCAGACGCACTCGAACAGCAGTACAGAAATCTTTTTGAAAACCATCCTCTTGTAACTGCAATCACAAACTGGGACTACACTGACGGTGCATGGCTCAACGCACCAAGCGGTTTAATCAGAAGAGACGGCTCTTTAAAACCTGCATACACAAGACTTCACAAACTCATAAAAGAAGAATGGCATACAGAACTTGATTTAATTACTGATGAAAACGGTTTTGTTGAAGTTGAAGGATTTAAAGGAAAATATGAACTGAGTGATGGAATTTCAAAGGCCGAATTTACTTTGAAATCCGGCCTTGATTCTTCTGTTTCGATTAAATTATAAACTGAATAAGATTTCAGTTTCTGATTTGATAATTGAATTATCCACGGGTAAATCTGTTTCTAAAATCTATCATCAGACTTTTAACATGTCTGACCTGTTCAAGGCTTTTCATGATTTTTGCAGTCATATATAAATCTACAATTCCACTGTCAAACATAAAATCTGCAAAAGTCAGAAGGCCTGACACATTCATTCTGTAATCTGCATTTGAAATCTGTTCAGTTTTAGATTTAAACTCCTGCATCAGATAATTTACCCGCTGCATCGAAGACTGAGCATGTCCGAGCTTTGAATGTTTTATAAGGTCAACAATCCATCTTCCACCAAACAGATCCCAGATTCCCCAGTTACGTGCACTTTTAAGATAGTGCTCTGCGTTATCAAGTTCCGCAATAATTTCTTCAGCTAAATTTAAAATGTCCCTTTTCTGAATTTCATCCATCTGACAACCTCAAAAAAATTACTTCATAAAATATAACAAATAACTCCGCGATTTCATACACTTTTTTTATATTTTTTTTAATATTGAATTTATCAAATTCTGCCGGCCGTTTTTAACAAGTGACATTCATTACACTCTCGACTATAATGTTCTCATGAACGATTTTTTGATTGCAACTCCAGAGGACATGAAAGAACGCGGACTTTCAGAAGTTGATTTTATTTTCGTAAGCGGTGACGGCTATGTAGATCATCCGAGTTTTGCAGCAGCACTTCTCGGACGCCTTCTCGAAAACCATGGTTACACTTTTGCAATTCTCGCTCAGCCTGACTATAAAAACATCGAAGCATTCCGCGTTTATGGAAAACCACGTCTCGCATTTTTAATTTCAGGCGGTGCAATGGACTCGATGGTTTCAAATTACACTGCAAACAACAAACCTCGTTCAGAAGATGCATACGCACACGGCGGCGTCAAAGGTCATCGTCCTGACCGCGCTGTCATCACATACGCAGGCTGTGTGCGCCAGGCTTATAAAGGTGTTAATGTAATTATCGGTGGAATTGAATCAAGCCTCCGCCGCTTCTCGCACTACGACTACTGGTCAAATACAGTCAAGCGTTCAATCCTGCTCGACAGCAAAGCCGATCTTCTCATGTACGGAATGGGCGAACACTCAATCATCGAAATCGCAGACCAGCTCGCATCCGGAAAAACCGCACGCGAAATCCGAAACGTCCGCGGCACATCATGGTACACCGGAAAACAATCCGACATCGATGATTTAATCGCAGGTCACGCGTGCACTTCGAGTGATAAAATTAATTCGAGTGATGCTTGTATTACAAATGGAATTTCAAGCGGCGCAAATTCCACTGACAAAAAAAACTCAATCATCTTTCTTCCATCGTTCGAAGAAATAAAATCTGACACACCGGAAGCAAAACAAAAATACGCAGAAAGTTATCTCATTCAGGAACAGAACACAGATGCAATCTCCGCATCAATTCTCATAGAAAAAACAGACTCACGATTCGTCGTTCAAAATCCGCCGTCGCTTCCACTCACAACAGAAGAAATGGATTCTGTTTACGAACTTCCATTCATGCGACGATGGCATCCGATGTACGATGCAAAAGCAGAAAACGGCAAGTGTGGAATTCCGGCGCTGTCTGAAGTTAAGTTTTCGCTTACAAGTTCGCGTGGTTGTTTTGGTGCGTGCAGTTTCTGTGCAATTACTTTTCATCAGGGAAGAAGAATTCAAAGTCGCAGTCACGAGAGTCTTGTCAAAGAAGCAGAGCTCATGACACGCGATCCTGATTTTAAAGGATACATTCACGATGTCGGAGGTCCGACTGCAAACTTTCGATGCGATGCGTGTGACAATCAGAAAAAAAACGGTGCATGCAAAAACCGCGACTGTCTCGGCGTAAATCCATGTCCGAATGTAAAAGTCAATCACGAAGATTATGTTGCTCTATTGAAAAAACTTCGCGAAGTTCCATCTGTAAAAAAAGTTTTCATCAGAAGCGGAATCCGTTTTGATTATCTCATCATGGATAAAGACAAAACTTTTTTCTACGAGCTCTGCAAACATCACATCTCAGGCCAGCTCAAAGTAGCTCCTGAACATGTAAACGACAACGTTCTCCGCTTGATGAGAAAATCAACTCACGCAGTCTACGAAAAGTTTGCAGCAGAATACGCACGCATCAACCGCGAGCTCGGACTCAAGCAGTATCTCGTTCCATATTACATTGCAGGACATCCGGGAGCAGACTTAAGTGCCGCAGTCGATGTTGCGCTCTACCTCAAAAAAACAGGATTTGTTCCGGACCAGGTTCAGGATTTTTATCCGACACCAGGAAGCCTCTCAACCTGCATGTACTGGACAGGTTTAAATCCGTGGAACAGACTCGAAGACGGCTCTTTTGAGAAAGTTTATGTCGCACGCGGTGCCCATGAAAGAAGACTTCAGCGCGCACTTTTACAGTTCAACAAACACGAAAACATTCCGCTTGTAAAAGAAGCCTTAAAACTCTGTCACCGCGAAAACGAATTTTCTACACTTTACAGCAAATAACAGATTAAAATCCTCACGTTCCTCACCACCACACAAACTGTCCCCATCTGAAAACGCGTGGTTTTTATGACAAATTTTCACTTTTTGTCAAAATTTCTCTTGCAAAATGACATATTCTATGATAATGTCATACTGACAAATATATTAAAACTGTCATTTTAACTGCATAAAATCATGCATTTTACACATTCAGGAGGCCACCATGCCAAAATTCACTTTCAGACAGATGCCTAAAAATCTCGCACTCTTACTTAAAAACCGCGCTGCAGAACTCGAAGACGCAGTTTTCCAGCGTTCCAAAAATGAAAAAGGGGAATTTCAAAACTATTCTTACAAACGCGTTTACAACGATGTCATTTCGCTTGCCCTCGCACTCAAAAAAATCGGAATCAAACGCGGAGCCAATGTCGCTCTCATCTCAGACAACCGCCGCGAATGGCTCATCTCTGACTTTGCGCTTTTATCACTCGGTGCTGCCGATGTTCCGCGCGGCTGCGATTCAATGGGAAACGAAATCCGCTTTATCATAAACTTTGCTGACTGTGAATTCGGATTTTTTGAAACTCCGCATCAGCTTGAAAAAGTTTTAGAAAAAAAAGAAGAATGTCCGAATTTTAAAACTGCAATTCTCTTCAACCATCCGAATGCAGACGAAGAAAAAATTACAAAAACAAAAAAAGTTAAAGTACTATATTTTGATGAGCTCATGGAACTCGGTAAAACGATTTTCGAAAAAGATACTGAGCTCTACAAAAAGCAGATTGAAAATGAAATGGAAAAAACACAGCCAGATGACAATGCAACAATCATTTTCACTTCTGGAACAACAGGCGTTCCAAAAGGAGTAATGCTCACACATAAAAATTATATGACAGAACTTTCAGTCATCCACAATTTCCTGACATGCAAAGAAGGCGACATCTGGCTCACAATTCTTCCTGTATGGCACAGTTTTGAAAGAATCATTCAGTATGTTGTTCCTGTAATGAAATGTTCAATCGCATATTCAAAACCTGTTGCACAGATAATGCTTTCTGACATGCAGGCTGTACGACCTCACTGGATGTGCGGTGTTCCGCGTTTATGGGAAGGTCTTGCAAATGGTGTCAAAAAAACTATGAACAAAACTGGTGGAATCGTTCTCGCACTTTTCAATTTCTTTACAGCTGCCGGAAAACTTTATGCCGACTCTAAAGATAAAGTCTGTGGTCATGTCTGCCGGCTTACTAAACGAAATAAATTTTTAGATTTCTTATGCGGAATTATTCCATTTCTTTTTCTCTATCCGGTACATGTACTCGGTCATGCTCTTGTATTCAAAAAAATTCTTGCAAAGTTTGGTGGAAGAATTGATGTTGCAGTTTCAGGAGGAGGAGCTTTACAGAAAGATGTTGACGACTTTTACCGCGCAATCGGATTTAATCTTCTCGAAGGTTATGGTCTTACAGAATGCGCTCCTGTAATCTCATTCAGAATTCCAAAAGAAGCACGTCCCGGATGTGTCGGAGCAATTTTTCCAACAATAGAATTAAAAGTCTGTCAGGAAGAAAACGGTGTCATCACAGACACTGCGCCGCTTGGTCCTGGCAAAAAAGGAATCATTCTTGTTAAATCTGATCAGGTTATGAAAGGATATTACAAAAGACCTGACCTTACAGAAAAAATTATTGATAAAGACGGATATCTCAACACAGGCGACATCGGAATAGAAACATTTGATCACGAAATTAAAATTACAGGACGTGCAAAAGACACAATCGTTTTATCTGGCGGCGAAAATATAGAACCAGCAGTAATCGAAAGCGCACTTCTGTCGAGCGATTTTATCGAAAGCACTATCGTTCTCGGTCAGGATCAGGCTTATCTCGGATGCTTAATCGTTCCTTCACGTGACAGCATCGTTGAATTTGCAAAATCAAATAAAATTGATTACGACAATTACGAATCACTTCTCGAATCAGACGAAGTTAAATCGCTTTTCTCAAAGGAAATCAATTCACTCGTAAGCATTTCAAACGGATTCAGAAGCTGCGAAAAAATCAACAGATTTGCCCTACTTTCAGAAAGCTTCAAAGTCGGTTCAGAACTTTCTGCAAAACAGGAAATGATGCGCTACAAGATCGTAAAAAAATACGAAAAGCAGGTTTCAACTCTGTTCTAAGATAGAGTCTTTTCGAAGGACCGCGGATCTTTAAAGTGACCGCGGGTCTTTCGAATGACCCGCGTCCTTAAAGTTCCGCGGGCTTTCGAGTTACACGGTCATTTCGAGTTCCGCGGGTCTTTCAAATAACCACGTTTTTTTTGTCTTTATTTTCCCCAGATATTAAAGTAAAATGTTTTGTGGAATTTCTAAAGATGCGTCTTTTGAAATTCCACTTATACTAACCTAAAAGGAAAAAATATGAACAAAATTAAAACCATCATCTCTGGTATTTTCGTTCTGCTTTGTTCTGCACTTACTTTTTCACAGAGCAATAACGAAATCACTTTCGCAGTTTATTCTACAACTGACATTCATGGAAGATACGGAACAGAAACAAATTCAATTGATCAGGTTGCATCCATTATCAAAAAAGAAAAAGAAAGATATTCAAACACAATCATAATCGATAACGGTGACCTTATTCAGGGAACACTCGGAATGCAGTATGCTGCAACAACCGGCTCAGCAAAATTAAATCCGATGTACGAAGCAGTTCTTGCAATCGGCTACGATGCAATCGAAATGGGAAATCATGAATTTAACTATGGTCCTGAATACAGAGATTCACAGCTTAAAATACTTTCTGCAAAAGGTGTAAAAATTTTAGGCGGTGGAAATATCGTATTAAAAAATGACGGTGTTAATTTTAAAGGTGAAAATGTAAAAGCAGGTTCTCCATATTACGATCCGTATTTTATCAAAACATTTGAGTCCGGTAAAAATAAAGTTCGTGTTGCCGTAATCGGTTTCGGAAATACAGCAAATGCAAACTGGGACATTGAAAAAAATTTTCCTGGCCTGCAGTTTTCAAATCTTGAAAACCCAGATGAAAAACTTGAAAACGACATCAATAAATGGACTTCATATATTTACGACAATGATCTTGCAGATTTAATCATCGTTACTGCTCACTCCGGAAAATACACAGACGATATGTCAGGCAATTTAAAATTCTTACCTGAATCTCAGATCGCTTTTGCAATTCCAAAATCACACGGAGTTAATCTTGTAATTTACGGACATGATCATCTTCAGAACATTGAAACAATGAAAAATGCAGATGGTAATGCAACTGCAATTGTAAATGCCGGTGGAACTTCTGTAACAAAAAGTCTTTTCACAATTTCATTTGACGACGAAGGAGATATTTCAAATCTCAATATCGAAAACAATCTTCTTTCACTCAAAAATGAAACACCTGATCCTGCAGTTGCAAAAAATACTTTGAAATACGAAAAGCAGGTTCAGGCATGGGCTGCAAAACCTTTTGCAAAATTTGGAAAAGGCTGGACAGAAAAAAATATTCCTCTTGCAAATAAAACTAACGACTACTTTGTCACAGAACAGCATCCGCTTATAAGATTAATTTCGCAGTCAATGATCTGGTCAACATGGCAGAAACCTGATTTTGAAGGTGCGACAGTTGCGTTCACTTCACCAACTTTTGCAAAAAATAAAGATTCAACTTTGACTTACATTCCACAGGATAACGATTCAATTTCAATCAACACAATTTCAAAACTCTACAGATACGCGACTAACATCACAGGCGTAATCGAAATGACAGGGCCTCAGATTCTTGCCTGGATGAATGCGAATGCAAACAATCTTGAAGATGCAAATGGAACTGCAGTCCTTGCAAAAGGTGCTTCAATTTATGGAATTGATACAATTTACGGAATCGAATACGAATACGATCTCACAAAACCAAAAAACAAACGCGTAACAAAAGCCCTTTACAACGGAATTCCACTTGCAGAATATAAAGACAAAATCAGAGTCGCAATGACAACTTACAGAGCAGCAGGCGGCTACGATTTTACAAAAATTACAGGTGTTTCTGAAAAAGACATAATCTGGTCGAGCGACAGAGTTTTCCCTGCCGGAAAAAACTGCACAACAGACCTTATTGCAGAATATTTCAAAACACTCAAAACAGTTAACCCTGACACAAAAATCCAGTTTGCAGCAGACTCAAATTGGAAAATTATCACAAATAAGTAAAAATCGTTCGTGCAAGTTCCACTTAAAACACAAACCATATTGGAACTTGCACGAAACTTTGATAGAATAAGTCCATAATCTCTATTTTATCAAGAGGACTTATTCTCATGAAAAACATTCAGAACAAGTGGATCCGCGGTGCCATCCCGGCTCTTCTTCTTCACTGCAGTATCGGTACAGTTTACTGCTGGTCAATTTTCTCACAGGAAATCGCAAATTACATCGGCTTTTCAAAAGGCGCAATCGAATGGGCATTCAGTTTTGCAATTTTCTTTCTTGGAATGTCTGCCGCATGTCTTGGCAAACTCGTTGAAAAAAACATTCATCGCTCATCATTAATTTCTACAATTACATTCACACTCGGAATGCTGGGAACTTCTTTTTTCATCTGGTATGGTGGAAAATGTTTTGAAAGTGGAACTCCGAGCGTTCTTGCTTTAGTTGGAATTTATATTTCATACGGTTTCATCATGGGAATCGGACTTGGAACAGGTTACCTTTCTCCTGTTAAAACTCTGATGCTCTGGTTCAAAGACAACAAAGGTCTTGCAACAGGTCTTGCAGTAGCAGGCTTTGGTGCTGCAAAGGCAATCGCTTCTCCAATCATGCAGGCAATGCTCGACAACATGGGTAAAGATGGAATTTATAAAATGTTCTACATCCTTGCAATCGTTTATTTTGTAATGATGATGCTTGGTCACTTCATGCTTGCAAAACCAGAAGGCTGGGTTGAACCACAGAAAAAAGTTGACGGACAGGGTGTTCGTGCATCCCTCAAATCAGAACCGATTTCTTCTTACATCGGAATCTGGCTTATGTTCTACATCAACATCACTTGTGGTCTTGCAATTATTTCTCAGGAAAAAATGATTGTTAAATGTATCGGACTCGGAGCTTTTGCAGGTCTCATTTCAACAATCTCTGCAGTTTTCAATGCGGCAGGCCGCGTAGGTTTTTCAACATGGGGAGACAAATTAAAAGACCGCAACTCTGTTTTCAAATGGATTTTCATTCTTTCAATCGTTTCATCACTCGCAGTAATCTTAACAAAAGCAATCGCTAACGGTGCATCAAATGCACTTCTCATTACTTTTGTTCTTGCTGTAATCTTTATCGTTAACGCAGGATACGGCGGAGGATTCTCAAATGTTCCGACCTTACTTTCTGATCACTACGGAATGAGAAACATTTCTGCAATTCACGGAATCACACTTTCTGCATGGGCTTTCGCAGGACTTTCTGGAAATCAGCTTGCTTCTTACATCGTAAAACATACTGGTGAATATATCGAAGTTGCAGGCGTTAATGCAAACCCTGTCGGATATCAGAATGTATTTATCGTAACAACAATTTTATATGCAGTTGCAATGCTTCTCTGCTGCTGCCTTGTAAAGCCAAAAGCTAAAAATTAATTAAAGCAAATAAAAAAAAATCCTGCAGAACTTGATTTTGTTTTGCAGGATTTTTTTTTATTTCTTGTTATAGTTTCTTTTAACTTTTTTTGTCGTTGTCATTTCAAGCGGCTTATCAAGAATTGTAAGTTTTGTAATTCTCTGATAAGGAAGAAGTGTCTTGTTTACAATGTTGATCTGTTTTAAGATTTCATCGTAAATCATCTGTGCACTTTCCTTATCTTCACGCTTTGCACCGATTCGTTTGAGCATTGCATCTGACGGATAAACGATTGCTTCAATTTCTTCTGCAGCACTTTCTCTGTCAGGTTTATATCCGGCAATTGTAATCTGTTCCATATCGTCATAAAGCTGGAATGCGTTTTCAATTTCTTCAGGGTAAACATTTTTTCCGCCGGCAGTTACAATCATGTTCTTTGCACGACCAGAAAGCATTACATAACCTTCGCGGTCAATCCAGCCAAGATCCCCTGTCTTAAACCAGCCGTCTTCTGTAAATGTTTCTTTTGTAGCTTCCGGCATATTATAATAACCCTGCATGATCATCGGACCTTTTACACAGATTTCACCGATTCCATCTTCATCCGGTTCCAGAATTTTAAACTCAACATCGCGAAGATTTTTTCCAACACTTTCAATCTTGAATGCATAAACAGGATTAAGAGCAATAACAGGAGAAGTTTCTGTCAGACCATATCCCTGAACAAAGTCAATTCCAAGTTCATTGTATGTCTTGAAAACACTTGGAGCGAGAGGTCCGCCACCGCAGATTGCAATTCGAAGTGTATAAATGTTTGCCTGTTTCAAAACTGCTTTAAACAAAACCTTTCCTGGATTTGCCTTGAAAATCTTTTTGATGATATAAGAAAGTCCGAGTAAAAATTTAATCACACCGTAAACAACTGGACCTTTGTCTTTAATTCCTTTCATGATTCCGGCAAGAAGCTTGTTGAACAAAAGAGGAACGCCAAGAAGCATTGTGATTTTTCCTTCGCGCAGTTCTTTCATCATTTTGCTTACTGCCATGCTTTTTCCAAATACAAGTTCAGCACCGACAGAAATCGCTTCAATAAATACTGCTGTCATTGTGTAAGCATGATGAATCGGAAGCAGTGCATAGAAAACATCTGTTGAATAGATGTTCATGTTTGTCTGTGCGTTGAAACAATCTGAAACAAGATTTTTATGAGAAAGCATTACTCCCTTTGGAGTTCCGGTTGTACCGGAAGTAAAAAGGATTGCGGCAATGTCATTTTCCTGAGGAAGAGTAATTTTTACTTCTTTGTCTGTTTTCAAAGTATAGACATATTTATCTTCCTGCTTTTTATTAAGGGAATAAACTTTATAGTCAAACTTCTTTGAAGTAAAATATTCATACTTTTCTGTGTCTACAAAAAAGAATTTTGGTTTTGCAGTATTTAAAAGATTTTCAATTTCTTCATTGTGAAGTCCATAATCTACAGGACAGATAATTGCTCCGGCGTAAAAAGCAGAAAGATAAACAACTGCCCATTCAGGAGAGTTTTTTCCGCTTACTGCAACTCTGTCTCCTTTTTTTACACCGTTTGCACTGAGCCATTTTGAAAGCTGATTGATTTTTTCAAAAGCCTGTGAATAAGTGAGTGTATTACGAGTTCCACCAGGACCATCAAAATCTGTAAAACAATTATTATCAGGATATCGTTTTACTGTAATACTGAACATTTCGTTCATTGTCGGCCAGGAACCAGTAAAATCTTTTCCTCTGTAATCTTCAAGCACTTTGTAAGGGTCTGTCTGCTTCATATTGATTGATGCCATAATATTCCTCGTTTTTAGATATTTTGATTACTATTATAAAATTTGAAATGTAAAGTGTCAAACTTGTAAGACCATTTATACAAATCTGCTGAGAATCTGATTCAAATCAGGAATTTTAATCGGTTTTGAAAGATATTCTGAAAATCCCTTATCCAGATATTCCTGTCTGATTCCCGGATGTTCGTTAGCTGTAAGCGCAATAACCAATGTGTTCTTATTAAGTGAAGATTCCTGAGATTTGATTTTCTGCATTGTTTCAATTCCATTCATGCCAGGCATAATGTGGTCCATGAATATCATATCAAACTTCTGTTTTTTGCAAAGTTCTATTGCTTCAACTCCACTCGACGCCTTCTCAACTTTAATTCCACCCTGAGACAAAAGCGATTCTATTACAACAAGATTAATTTCATTATCATCAACTGCAAGAGCAGTTTTATCTTTGACAATAATCACATCGTTATCACTTTTTGTAGAAATAAGTTCGGCACGCTTTGCTTCAAATTTTCCGATCGCTGTTATGTCAACAACTTTCTGTGGAATGTAAATTGAAAAACACGAACCTTTTCCATATTCACTTGTAACTTTAATTTCTCCATGCATCAAATCAACAAGTTTCTTCGAAATAGCAAGCCCAAGTCCTGTACCCTGAATCGCCTTATTTTTTTCTTCTTCAAGACGCTCAAATGTATCAAACAGTTTAACAATATTTTCTGCCTTAATGCCCTGTCCTGTATCTTTTACTGAAATTTTAAACAAAACATTTTCTTCATCGATTTCTTCAAAATCTGCCGACACAGTAATACTACCCTGTTCTGTGTATTTTACGGCATTTGAAAGCAGATTCATCAAAATCTGTTTAATTCGATATTCATCGCCTTCCATCTTTGACGGAAGACTTTCTGAAATTTCATAACTTACATTCAACCCGCGAAGTGCTGCACTTGTTTCAAACATATCAAATGTAGAACCAAAAAGTTTTATCGTATCGTAAGGTGCATAAACGAGATTAAGTTTCTTTGCTTCTGCTTTTGAAAAATCAAGAAGATCACTGATTACCATGTGTAAAAGTTCACCAGATTTTTCAATCTTTTTTGCATATTCAACAATTTTTGGTTCAGTGGAATTTTTAAGAATATAATCATTTAACCCAAGAACACCGTTAAGAGGTGTACGAATTTCATGTGAAATGGAAATAAAGAATTTCTCTCGGGCTTCTTTCTGAGAAACAGCTTTAATCTGACGGTTTTCTATTTCGATAATATCGTTATAAGTAATTTTCAAGGATTCAAACAAAGTAAAGAATAGACCGCTGCTGAGGAAAATTCCAAGAGACTTCAAAGCCCTCGAATAATTTACAAGGATATTCCCAATAAGTGCAAACAGAAGAAAGATAATCATCGACCAGATCATTCCGGCATAACGCTTTGCATCATGATGAATGATATCAGCAACTGTGTTTGAAAGAATTATCAGAAGAGCTACCATACATACACCAAGCATAACCCAGATATAATTAAACAGCTCGATTACATTCAATGCATAAAGCGTAAATTCCATCACAAGACAAACAACAATCGCACAGAACGCAAAGAAATATGCTTTGTGATATCGTCTTTCCTGAAGAACATCAACGAACAAAAGAATTGCCATCATCAAAATCGGAAGATTGTAATAAGTTGATTCTGCAATCGCCGTAAAGTTCGGAAAGAACATCTGTCTTACCGGAGATTCACTCAGAGCAATCAGAGAGCCAAGCATTACGACCCATCCAGAAGCCTCGATTATCTGGCGCTTTTTATATCGCTTTTGAACAACTACACCACCGATAACCGATATCAAACCAAGAAAGAACATAATTCCAGAAATTACTGTCTCAATAAAATATGTCCTCATCAGTTTGCCCCAGATTTCATTTTCAGAACCAAGATAAATCTGATTTGTTAATCCAGAAAAGTGAGTATAGCTTATTGTTTGAATCTGAACCGTTTTTCCTGCGTCTTCTTTTTTTAACGGACAGAATATATAGCCACTCTGACTGTTTTTACCGCCGATTCGCGAATCTTTGGAATCGTATCTATAGCGCAAATTTCCATCGATGTAAAAATCGATATTCTGCTGCGAAGATCTGATACAGATACTTTTACCATCTGTAATGTCCTGTGGAATTATTGACTCAACGATGAAAGGTTTACCACGCGGGTTATTTACTTTGTAGCCCTTATTTTCGAAATAGACTTTTGCGCCAGATTCGTCCCTGTAAAACCATTTTTCAGGATAGGTATTGGCATTAAGCCCTTCCATCGACGTTTCGACCGGGAGAACGCCTTCACTTATAATGAACGCAATTATCCCAATAATGAAGAGTATATAAATTACTCTATAGAATATCTTTTGTGTGTTCAACTTCTCTACTCTCTCTTAACTTCTAATTATAAAAGCGGAACACTAAACTGTCAAACTTTCAGAGGCTTTCTTAACTATTTTGCTTCAGAAATGTTAATTCTTTCATTTTTTGAGCCAACATATTTTTCTTTAACTTTGCCTTTAAGCTGCTTAGTTAAATACTTTTCAATCGTCTCATAGGCAAACATAAAGCTGTCACAGGTAATTTTAGCATTCTTAAACATAGTATATCCATCGCCCTGACTTTTCAAAATGTAATCTGTACTTGTAACAGAATAAACTGCGTTTGGATCGATGTCAGTCCAGAGATCTCCACACAAAACTTTTACATCTTTAACGCGGCGCTGTCCTGTAACAGAAATAAACATTCCGTTTGAATCAAGTTTCACAGTTGATTTAACTTTAGGGTCAACAGAAAATCTTAATCCAGAAACCTGAAAAAATCCGCCGCTTTCTCCGATTGGATTCTTTCCATCAGACGATTCATTTTCTACAAAGCGATATGAAAACTCGAGTGCATCAAGAATTGTCTGTCCAGAAACTTCTGCAGTGCAAACTGTATTTCCAAACGGCATAATTGAAAAAATATCTCCGTAAGTTACATTCCCTTCAGAAAGTGCTTTTCTGATTGCACCGCCATTTACAAATGCAATATCAGTTCCGCCGGCATAAGCAATGGAATCTGCAACTAAATCACCAATTCCACATTCCCTGTTTCTAATCTGACGCATACCATTTTTATCATTGATATCAAGCTTAGCATCACTTGTCGCAAGAACACGATTCAAAAGTTTTTCATTCTGAACTTTAATATCAGAAATCAATGAAACAACTTTTTCATCTTTCTTTTCAATTACAGAAATCAATTCTGTTGAAATCTTTTTATCTTTATTGATTACAAGTTTTCCAAAATTTTGAAACTTAGTTCCAGTCTGTGAAAGTAAAACTTCTTTTCCGTTTTTATCAAGAACTTTTTCACAAGCCATAACAGTATGAGAATGGCCATCAATTACCGCATCAAGTCCCGTGGTATTTTTAATCATATTTATTGAAGTGTAAGCTTCAAATCCAGGTTCATCATCAATTCCAAGATGTGCAACTGCAATTACAAAATCTGCTCCGTCTTTTTTTGCAGCATCGATTGCATTCTGAACGCGTTCGATAAAATCTTTTCCGCCGTTTCCAGTTCCAAAATCAAAAACATATTTTTCTTTTTCCATAAAGAAAGTTGGTGTTGATGATTTGATGGAATATGGTGTTGAGATTCCGATATATGCAACTTTAATGTCATCGTAATTTACGATTTTAAATGGAATTGTATTCTTAAGAAAATTATTTTTGGAACCAGTATATTTCAAATTACAGCACAAATACTGTGCCTTCGATTTTTTCACAATCTGTGTAAGACGATCCATTCCATAATCAAACTCGTGATTTCCAAAAACTGCAAAATCATATCCGACAGTATTCATCAATTTTAAAATCGATTCACCTTTATCAATCGCACCAGTAACTTCACCCTGAATCGCATCTCCTGCATCAACAGTTGCTACAAACGGAGTCTGTTCCAGACATTCATTTTTATATTCTTTAAAACCTGCGTACCCGATATTATTTTCAATTGCACAATGAACATCATTTGTATACAGAATCACAATGTCATTCGAAAGATTTTTGTTCTGTGCTTTAATTCCACTTATATTAAAAGCAAATAAAGCCACTGCCAATGTTAAAATTTTAGAAACTTTATTAGAAAAATATTTCATTTAAAACCTCGATTCTAACATCATATTTCTTTTTTTTAAAACTTTCTACAATTTAATTTTCTTTCAAAATTAAAAAATTGATAGTATGCAAATTTGAATTTATATGATAAAATTTAAAACTATGGATGTTAATGAATTGATTAATTCCTCAAATGGAACTGATAAAGAATACATCAAATGGGAAAAACGATTTGAAATCGGAGTTCCATTGATTGACGAACAGCATAAATCTCTTGTTAAACTCTGCAATGATCTTCACAAACAACTTATGCAGAACAAAGCACTTGCCCAGACTGACTGGCGTGAAGCCTTTATCAACGCTATCAAGCAGGGATCTGAATATGTTCAGACACATTTCAGAGATGAAGAAAATCTCATGAAAGCAGCCGGTTTTGCAGATTATGCAAATCATAAAAAAGTCCATGATACTTTTACACAAAAAATCTTAACATCCGTTTCAACTTTTAATGATGCATCAATTGTTACTGCATTTCAGTTTGTAAAATTTTTATACGAATGGATTTTATCTCACATCGCACATGACGATAAACTTTTTGCGAGAGCAGTTTTAGAATATTACAAAAAAACCGGACAACAATAACGTGCTTGAAAACGAGGATTACTTAACACAGCAGATAATTACATACATCGGTAATAAGCGGACAATTATTCACGACATAGAACCCGTTGTTATTGATATTAAAAATAAACTTTCCAAAAAAAATCTTGTTACAGCAGATTTATTTTCAGGAAGCGGAATTGTCGCAAGAATGTTAAAACAGCATTCGTCAAAAATCATCTGCAACGACCTTGAAAATTATTCCTACGTGATAAACTCATGCTATCTGACAAATCAAAAAGATTTCGATTTTGAAAAATATGATTATTTAAAAAATAAAATTCTTACAGCTGCTTCAAAAAAATTGATAAGTGGAATTATAACAGAAAATTATTCTCCACATGACGAAAACAACATTCAGAAAACTGACCGTGTCTTTTACACAAAAGAAAACGCTCTTCTCATCGACACATACCGCGCGTTGACTGATCAGTTTGTTGACGAAGATTTTAAGCAGTACTTTTTAGCCCCTTTGATTACAGAAGCTTCGATTCACACAAATACCTCAGGAGTTTTCAAAGGATTTTACAAAGATAAAGAAACCGGCATCGGTACATTCGGTGGAGCAGGCCGCAACGCGCTTTCACGAATCTTAAAAACAATCGAATTAAAAAAACCTGTCTTTTCAAATTTCAATTCCAAATTTGAACTTCATCAGGAAAACACAATCGAATTAAGCAGAAAATTAAAAAACATCGATATCGCATATCTTGATCCTCCGTATAACCAGCATCCATACGGCTCAAACTATTTTATGCTCAACCTCATTTTAAAAAATGAAATCACAGCTCCAACAAGTCCAGTCTCAGGAATCGTTTCAGGCTGGAACCATTCAGACTTCAACAAAAAAAATCTTGCGCTTTCATCAATGACACAGATCATCGAAAATCTCGATGCAAAATACATAATCATTTCATACAATTCCGAAGGCTTTATTTCATTTGAAGATATGAAATCTATGCTTAAAAAATACGGAAAACTCACAACAAAAGAAATTTTCTACAACACATTCCGTGGCAGCAGAAACTTAAACAACAGAAACATCCATGTAAAAGAATATCTTTTCATTCTCGAGAAAAAATAATGAAAGAAACAAAAACACAGTCTTCTAAAAAAAATACTTCAAAAAACATTTCAAAACTACAAATCAGTGCAGACACAGTGTCTCTTCTCCGCACTCTTGCCCGAAAGTATGAAACAAAAGATTTTTTAACCGAAGACCCGAGTCAGTTTCTTTACTGGTATAAAAAACCTGTCGACACAGAACTAGCAGCCTTTACTGCAGCCCTTCTCTCATTCGGAAACAGAAAACAGTTCATTCCAAAAATAAAATATATTCTTTCGGAAGCCGACATCTCCGGTGGAATCTATCACTGGATAAAAAACAGAGATTTTGAAAAAACTTTTTCAGTTTCTGACAATACAAAATTTTACCGTTTCTATTCTTACCGCGACATGTATTATCTTTTCAACAGACTTTTCATGTTTCTAGATGTTGAAAAAAGTCTTGGAATTTTTTTTCATGCAAAATATGTCGAAGAATTAAACCGTATCGATCCTGATACAAATAAGCCTGTCCAGAATCCACGCCATCTGATTGATGTCATTGCAGACTGTTTTCCTGACTGTGCAATCGTTCCGCAGACTAAAACTTCTGCAAAGAAAAGACTCTGTATGTTCTTAAGATGGATGGTCAGAACCGATTCTCCGGTTGATATAGGACTCTGGCCGTGGTTTTCTTCACGCGATTTAATAATTCCACTTGATGTTCATGTAATTTCTGAGGCTCAAAAACTTGGACTTATTGCAAAAGACGCACCGGCATCGAGAAAGACTGCCGAAAAACTGACAGAAACCGCACGTGAAATATTTGACGATGATCCCTGCAGACTGGACTTTGCGCTTTTTGGAAAAGGTGTAAATTAAAAACCGAAGCAACTCAACATTACAAAAGCGGTCCGACAATTCTGAAAACCCAGCCGACAGCTCTTACATACCATTTAATTTTTTTATATCTTTCGAATGTAATTTCTTTACATTCTTTTTTTGTTTTATCAAAATCTTTTTCTGCATCTTTTATCGAATCCGTCTGATACAAAAAAGTTCCGCATTCAAAATGATGATAAAAACTTCTGTAATCAAGATTCACACTTCCGACCGCACCAAACTTTTCATCTGCTGTCATCACTTTTGAATGAATAAATCCTGTTTCATACTCATAGATTTTAATTCCTTTTTCAATTAAATTTTTTACAAAAGTTCTTCCTACGCAAAAAGAAATAAAATGATCATAATGTGCCGGAACTATAATCTCAACCTTAACTCCACGTGCTGCAGTAAACACAAGATCTTCATAAAGAGCTTTATCAATAATCAGATAAGGAGTCATAATCCTTACTTTTGACTGTGCTTTATCAAGAATATATTTATAGACATTTTCAGCAATTTCTTCACCATTGTAAGCATCATCTCCATACGGAATTACAAATTCTTTTCCATTTTTATTTTTGACAGAATTTTCCAGAACCGCTTTTTCTGTCATAAACTTTTCAAAATTTTCACATTGAATGTTTTTTTTATTCTGAACATTCCATTGCTCTAAAAACATAAGCGTAAAAGAACGTACTGCAGGACCTTTGATTTTTATTCCGGAATCTTTCCAGTAATTAAATCTTTTTGAAACAAGATTTGCATATTCATCAGTAATATTCACTCCGCCTGTAAACGCCACTTTATTATCAATCGAAACTATTTTTCTGTGATCTCTGTTATTCAATCCGGTATTAAAAACAGGAATGAACTTTAGCCAGACTTTTGAACTTATTCCATATGATGTTAAATAATTTTTCAAAAGTGAACTTGAAAGTGCAATTGATCCTATGCTGTCAAAAAGAAATCTTACTTCAACACCTTCTTTAATTTTCTGTGAAAGAATTTCCAAAAGTCTATCCATTATCTGACATGGTTCAACAATAAAAAATTCAAAAAAAATAAATTTCTTTGCCACAGAAAGTTCATCAATCAAATCTTCAAAAAAATCTTCACCACACGAAAAATATTTTGTTTCATTATCTTTATAACAAGGAGCCTTTCCGGAATGAAAAAGATAATGAGAAATATCTTTTACTTCAGGATACTGTTCTGCAATTTTTTTAACTTCATGCTCCGGTGGAAGAAACTTTTCCGAAATATTTTTAATTTTTTTAATTTTTCGTTTTAACCAGATTCCACCCTGATTATATTTATACATAAAATATAAAGTTATTCCAAAAACCGGAGCAACAAGAACAGGTAAAATCCACGCAAGTTTAAATTCATTTTTACCCGGAGTATTTACAAGATACAAAAGAAATAAAATTGAGATTACAACTCCAGTTCCAAAAAAATATATTTCATAACGCTGCAATTTTAAAGTTATAAAAAGATAAATCAAAAACTGAACAAAAAGTAAACCGACAATAAAAAACATTCTGCTGAACATTATTGTTCTGAGTTTTTTTGCTGCTTCTGTTTTAGAGTTAGGTTTTGCTGTAAATTTTTTTAATGTTGAATTTCTCATTTTATATCCTATTTATGAAGATATATTTGAAAATTCAGAAATTCAAGGGTAAAATATAAGTAGAACCTAAATTTACGGAGAAGATTATGGCAATTACACTTTATTCACTCGGAGCAGCTCAGGAAGTTACAGGCTCAAAACATATTGTAGAAATTGATGGACGCAGTTACATGGTTGACTGCGGTGCTTTTCAGGGTAAACGTGCAGAATCTGACAATAAAAACCGAAACTTCGATTACCCGCCTGATAAACTCGAAGCAGTAATCTTAACTCACGGTCACTTTGACCACTGCGGACTTTTACCTGTCCTCACTAAAAAAGGATTTACCGGAAACATATATTCCACTCCTGCAACACGCGACCTTGCATCTCTCGTAATGATGGACAGCGCCAGAATCCAGGCACGCGACGCAGAATACCTCAGAAAGCAGGCAAAGAAAAAAGGGGACAAGTTCAACTGGAACCCAATCTTTGACGAAGAAGACTGCGTAAAAGCTGCAAATCAGATTGTAACACTTTCATACAACAGACCGCTTTATATCGGTCCTGAAGTTCAGCTGGAATTTTACGATGCCGGACATATTCTTGGTTCTGCATTTGCCGACATGAACATCAGAAGACCCGGAAAAGATGATGTCAGAATTTTATTTACCGGAGACCTCGGAAGAAACGATAAACCAATCGTAAGAAATCCTGCAACAAATGTTCCGGCCCCTGACTACATCGTTCTCGAAAGTACATACGGAAACCGCAAGCACGAACCGACAGAAATTGCACTTCAGGAAATCAAAGACCTTGTCCGTTCCACAATTTCCAAAAAAGGAAAAATCATCATTCCATCTTTCGCAATCGAACGCACACAGGAAATCATCTATTACCTTCACCTTCTTGTTGACCAGCGTCAGATTCCATCAATACCAATTTACGTTGACTCACCGATGGCATCAAACGCAACAAGCATCTTCCGCGTACACCCGGAATGCTACGATGCAACAGTAACAGAAGCATTCCTGAAGCATCATAAAAATCCATTTGGTTTCGGAGATTTGACTTTCGTAACAAGCGTTGAAGAATCAAAAGCCTTAAATGAAAAAGAAGGCCCGATGATTATTATCAGTGCAGATGGAATGTGTGAAGCCGGCCGTGTTCTTCATCACCTTGCAAACAATATTTCTGACGAACGAAATACTGTTCTGATTGTCGGATACATGGCAGAAAATACTTTGGGAAGAAAAATTCTCGAAGGAGAAAAAGAAGTTCACATCATGGATGCGTGGTATAAAGTTAATGCACACGTTCAGAAGATAAACGCTTTCTCAGCTCATGCCGATTACGAAGAAACCCTCGCATGGTTAAAAGCAATCGACACAAGCAAGCTTAAACGCATCTTCATGGTACACGGCGAAACGGACGCCCAGGAATTCTTACAAAATTATCTCGCCGAAAACGGTTTCAAAGATGTAACTATAGTTAAATATGGCGAAAGCTACGAATTAGATTAATTTGAATTGGTAGTTTTTGAAGTGCACCCAAAAAGTTGGACAAATAAAGTTCAATTTTAGAGGGTGCATTTTTTTTATTTAAATATAGGTTTTGGTTGTGCCACTAATTTTTCTCCAGTATTTCCAGACAAAGTATCATAATCAACTCTGCTTAAAACTGTAGAATACAAACCAACCTGCTCGCCAGCATGTTTATCAATTCCTGTATAACTCAAACTTGCATCTTCGTAGCGTTTAAACTTATAAACAGCATCATTCATCAACGCTTCATTAAATACATTCAAACTTACAAGAAGATTAAAATCTTTTACAGTAAGACCTGTTACACGCTTAAACAATTCCGGTTCAAGTTCCTGAATAACATCTCGCAGACAATATTCACGGTAATCACTTAAATACATAAAGACTGGAATTCTTGTTGCAAATTTAATCAGTTTTTCCTGAATTTGTTTTCGCATAGATTTAATTTCTTTTTCTTCTTCAGAAAGTTCTTTCGCTTCCGCTTGAGTCAATTTTCCATCATTTTCAGTTTTTACTTTTTTAATGGATTCAGACTTATTGATAATAGTTTCAATTTCGTTATTCAACGAACGGAAACCAACAATTTTATTTACGGCGGCAAGCGCTTCGGCATTTGCAAGCAATTTTTCTAAAGTGCCATTATCAACATTAACTAAAAGTGCACTTTCCCAGCGTTTTGCAAGCATTGTTGCCGTAGTTCCAGACATAGCAATATCAAGAATTTCGCCGGCATTTACCTGACGCATACTGGAACCATCATAAGCAAGAACTGGTAAAAACTTAATAAAATCAGCAACTTTCTTTTCCGGGTTTCCACCATTTGTATCAAGATTTCTGGCATAATCAGAAATTTGTTTAAGTGCACGATTTAATGCAAAGTCAAAAACATAACATTCTTGTTTTGCAATTATAGATTTACTGTTGTCACCCTCAGAATGAACTTCCCAAGGAGACTGAACACGGAATGCGGACTGGAAATAAGTTTCAGGACTTTTAAGATTTCGAAGCATAAAAATACCAGTCCAAGGTTTTACAGTTACACCAGTTGTAAGTTTTCCACAGCTTAAAGTAATAGTTTTTGATTCAAGTGGATTTCCCATAGATTCAAGAACAGGTTCAAGTGCTGCAACTCCAATTCCTGCTTTTGCACCCGCACAAACATTCACCTTATAATCGTGATAAAATACATTTTGTTTCTGCGCTAAAAGATTTGCCATTGCAAAACAACTTGCAACATTTGGCAAAAACCATAAAGTATGCGAAAGTACATTCAATAAACGAGTATCACTAAAAGGCATTGGCGGTTTTTCAGCACCAAGTTTTAATTCATCAACAGAAGTTTGAAGATAAGAACCACGAATTAAATCAAGCCATTTTTGAACATATGCTTCATGAATAAACTGAGCTTCTGTTCCTTTTCCTTTTGCCACAAAAAACTCGTTCAAATCAAATTCATCATATTCACCACCTTGAGCAATACTTTGAATTGAATCTGGAATTTTGTAAGTGAGCATTACAATACGCGGAAGAGCTTCGTACGGATTTGTGCCTTTTTCATCATCCCAGTTTTCTTTTGCTTCCTGTTCATTACTGTAAGTCCAGCTGTAAATCTGTTCTTCAATAAATTCACCATTAGAAAGCGCGCGAAAAGGAGTTCCACTTAAATAAAGATAATATTTTGTAGAAATTGGAAGCCAGGTTTCATCAATTGCATTTGCCGCATTATTTGCCTTATCAGATTCAGACAATTCATCTTCATAGACATTTTCTTCGTCTTCATTTTCAAAAAGTTTCTTTGCATTGTCACGCCATGCACCAAAATGATATTCATCAAAAATTACTAAATCCCAGTCTGTTGTATGAACCCATTCGTTTTTAGCCTTAATACCACCATTTTCATTTGTACCCAAAAAATCCTGAAAACTACCAAAACAGACTATAGGCCGCGACTTATCAGCCGACTGGTACTGTTGGTCAATATTTGCATCACCAGAATATTCCGGTCTTGAAATAAATTGCCAGCCTTCAAAATCAACATGATGAAGCAAATCGTCTTTCCATGCAGACTGAACAGCAGGTTTAAAAGTCAAAATCAAGATTTTAGAAAATCGCATTTTTTTTGCAAGTTGATACGAAGTAAAGGTTTTACCAAAACGCATTTTTGCATTCCACAAAAACTTTGCCGCTTTATCAGGTTGTTCTTTTTTTGCAGAAACATAATACGCTGCAGTTTTTTCTACAGCCAGTTTCTGTTCAGGACGCATTTCAAAAACCTGAGTTCTGTTTTCAACATTTTCAGTATGATTTTTTACAGCAATAATCGCCGATTTTACATCATCAACATTGCACTTAAACCATTCAGTTTTTTTACCGTCAGAATCTTTTAAAGCCTTAAAACCTTTTTTCTCCAAAACCCTGTGAACTTCATAATCCAAAAAAGAACCACCGTCACAGTACATGGCACTTTCAATAAGGCGGACAGTATAAGGTTTTGTAGTATCAGGCCGCAAAGTTGGATAATGCTCATGCATTCTTTCTTCAATATTGCGAGTTGTATACCCAACCTTTAACATTCCAGGATAAGTAGGATCAGAATAAGCATAAATAATAGGTTTAAACTCCGGTCTTTGAGGAAAAAAATCTTGATTGTTATTAGCCATAAAAACTCCTTTTAAAACACTGCTTAGTTACTTGACGATTTATATAAATGGTATTACTTTATATACAAGAGGTAACACCATGGCAACTGTTAGTATAAAAATGGACGATATTACAAAAACTAAATTCTCTGAATTCTGTGAATCAGTAGGACTTACAACTTCTGCCGCAATAAACATGTTTGCAAAACGCGTAGTTCGCGATAATAAAATTCCTTTTGAAATTACAGGTAACCCAGAACCTACAGAACATTTTTTAGCCGCCGTAAAAGAAGCCCACGAAATAGAATCTAATCCAAACGCAAAAGGTTTTAATTCCGTAGAAGAACTTTTTAAGGACCTCAATGCATGAAATACGAAATTTTTCGCACTTCTCAATTCAAAAAAAGCTACAAACTTTGTGTAAAACGCGGTTATCCTATTGAAGAACTTGCTGATATAATCACAAAGCTTGCAAACGATATTCCTCTTGAAGAAAATCATCATGACCACGAACTTACCGGCCAGCTTAAAGGAATCCGTGAGTGTCATATCCGCCCAGACTGGCTTTTGGAATACAAAAAAACAGAGACAAAACTTATTCTTACACTTATCGATACAGGCACTCATTCTGATTTATTCAAATAAATAATTCTCTATTATTACTCCATTGGTCTAATCATTGATTCAATAAAATCAATTTCTTCCTGAGTAAGTTCGTATTTTTGGTAAAGTTCAGCATCGGTCCATGGTTTTGAAAAATCTTGGAGAGGGACGAAAGAATAAGTTTTAGCTGTTGTATGTTGTGTTATTTTTTTCAATCCTAACATGAAATGAAAGAACTTAGTCTTTACGTACGAGATAAGATTTTCAGCAACATTTTTATCTTCAAATGGACCTACTACTACATAAGTTTCTGAACAAACTGTATTTGGGGTTCCTAAAATTGGTTTTACTATATCAGTTTCAATATTTCCAGAACCTATTGCTTCTGGAATATATACTTTCCATTTATTAATCCAATCTTTATTTTTTATAACTTGATCTCTTTTTATATAACCTTGATCCTTTTGTGCATATATAAAAATATCAAAATCGGCTTTTTTTTCTTTTTCATAATCTCTAAAATTAGAAGGAAATCCAAATGGTTTTCTTGGGCTCACTAATGTATCAAAATAAATCTTATCGATATTTTGGATTTTTCTAAGAATATCAATAGCTTCATTATATCTGATAAATGTTTCACTATCCTGTTCCAGCAAAGGACGTTTCATAACAGATTGAACATTATTCAATAAATGCGATGTAACTTTACAATCAGCACTAACTTCCCTATCTCTAAGGAAATAACAAACACCACCCTTTATTTCAACCCCACTAAATAATTGGGAAGCATCAGTATAATCATGTAATTCAATAATATGCTTATCATGTAACATTTCATCTCTAAATTTATCTAATCCTTTTCCACCGGCATACCATCTCGCAGGAACAATCATTGTTAAATATTTAGGATTAAGTTTTTTAGCTTGTTGTATAAATAAATGATATAAAGGACTTGCACTTGCACCATTTCCCCCATCATCTAACTGATACGGCGGATTCCCGATAATAACATCAAACTTCATATTTTCTAAATCTCCTGGTATGGCATTGTGAATAAACTGATATGCGTGTTTTTCTTCTTTATCTGCAAACTGTTCTTCAAAAGACTGCTGGCCAATTCCACAGTGAAGACATTTTCCACCTACCCACAAATGTTTTGCTTCTGAAAAAAATATATTTCCCTGCAAATCGTTAAATTTTGTTACAGAATATTTGTTATCAGCATATTTACAGCAGTAAACGCTTCGACGGCTTAATAAGCTGGTAAGTTCTGTAATTGCAATTCCATAAATCTGATTTTTAAAAATGTGGTCTACTCGTTCCTGCAAATCTGGGATTTTATCTTCCAATCCTGTCAAAAGTCGCTTTGCAATTTCCCGTAAAAATACACCACTTTTGCATGCAGGGTCTAAAAACTTTGTATTTGGGTCGGAAAATAATTCCTGCGGCAATAAATCTAACATTGCATTTGCTACTTCCGGCGGAGTAAAAACTTCATCATTACTAAGGTTTGCAATACATTCCAGAACATCCGGATTGTATACTGCTTCGTAAACATCACTCATACTGATTAATTCTCCTGAAATCTATAAGAGGAAATTCTTTTATTGGTTTTGGAATAAATGTCTGTGTGTTACTGTCATATTCCAGATCATTTTCAAAAATTTCTGGAGTATTGTTTTTGCGATCAAGAAGATGGTCTAATCTAAAATCGCGACGCTTAATTTTGTTTCCTGTTACCAGCGACCATTCGCTAAAAATAATTGGTATTTCTGTATCTTTTTGATTTTCATCAACTTGTTTTAAACTAAGCGCATTTCCGCAGAGAATATTTTTTTTGAAAAGATATTTAATTACATCTCTGAATTCATCTGTACAGTTATTTTTGCAAACTTTTGTGTATTCTTTATCCCATATAGAAAACAGTCTTTCACGGCAGCGCTCTGCATTATCCTGTAAAAGTTCAACGCCATAAATACTTCCAACTGCTACAACCGAAAATTTTTCATATTCTTCATAGGATTTTTTATATTTCTTTTTAAGAACAGCAAGTTTTCTGCTTAATATTTCAACAAGAAAATTTCCATCTCCACAGGCAGGTTCCAAAAAGCGGCTGTCCAAACGTTCTGTTTCATCTTTTACTAAATCACACATGGCTTTTACTTCACGTTCAGCGGTAAAAACTTCTCCGTGATCTGCAACACGTTTTTTGGATTTGATTTGTGATTTTTTATTTTCCAAAACAATACCTTTTTTGTTTTGAAAATATCCCAGCGTTTAATATAAAAAGGGATATTTCCTTATTATATTAATTATATGGAATTTTCCCACATTTGCAACCTAATATGAATTTTTCCTTATAATAATTTTTATGGATGAAAACTTTTGGCAAAGAGTAGATATTCTGCTGGAAAATAAAAATCTTTCTCGAAAAGAATTAGCTGCTTATGCTAAATTTGATGTTTCAAATATTGGAAAAGGTATAAGAGAGGGCAATATACCTGCTGCTGATACTGCTGTACGAATCGCAAAATACCTAAATACTACTGTTGAATATTTAGTTACAGGTTCCTATTCAGATGACAAAACTAAAGCTCAAAATGAAATTGATGATCTTTATAAAAGTGCAGTTATAATAAGAAAACTCAATTCCATACCATCAAAACCACGTTCTTCAATTGAACTCATGATTTCCGATATGTCTGAAAAATATAATACATAATACTATATCTAATTCATAAACAAAAACGGCAGTCTAAAGGAAAGCTTTTTTCCGTTAGCGATGGGAGCCCCTTGCCGACCGCAGCGCAGCGAGGACGGTGAGCGGTAGCGAAGGGCGGACGTAGCGACCCCAAGTTACGGCTGAAAGACGGAACTTGGGGGAACGGCCTGTTATTTAAGAACTTTTTTCTGCCAGCTTTTTTTGCCACATTCCGGGCATTTCATGTATTTTGTAAGACCAATATGTGGTGACCAGACAGAAGCTTTGTAACTTGGAACATGTTTATGACCACATTTGCTGCACTGATAATAACCGGTTTTTGTTTCAATTCTCCAGCAGAAAGGTACAACTAAAAGGACAATTAAAAAACTAATTCCAAGAATAATGCCTCGAATCCAGTTTTCAGTAACCAGATAAGAACTTATAAGGCAGCCGCCAACAATTGTAAAAACCATTAATGCAATAAGAACATATTCTGTGTGAATAAGCATTTTGTTGGTGCGTTCATTTAATGCGGCCATTTCAATAAGGTTTTTTTCCATGATTTCTGTGTTGTTTTCCATAGGTATTTTTTCTCCTGTTAATAATTCGTTTACGGAGATTTCCAGGATTTTACATAGATCCAGCATAAGTCCTGCATCTGGCAGACAGATTCCTCTTTCCCATTTTGAAATTGCTCTGTCTGTAATGCCTAACTTTTCAGAAAG
>JAGHVB010000068.1 GCA_018064525.1 Candidatus Treponema merdequi
AGGATTTTACATAGATCCAGCATAAGTCCTGCATCTGGCAGACAGATTCCTCTTTCCCATTTTGAAATTGCTCTGTCTGTAATGCCTAACTTTTCAGAAAGTTCACTTTGTGTAAGATTGTGCACTTTTCTCTGTTCACTAATGAATTTTCCAATTTTAATCTGATCCATAATTTACTCCTAAAAACTCCATGTAATTTTTTATCAAGACTCATTTGATTTCTTGATGATTCAAACATAACGGAGAACACATCTATTTTAAACAAACCGTTGGTTGAGTTGCAATTATATCCTTAATTTTAAGAAATTTTTTATAAAATGCATTGATTATAAAAAAAGCAGCTTCCTGAGGGAAACTGCTTTTCTATTTTAATATCCTGGACGAATAAAAACATCCTTGGACATTCATACCATATAAATGTCGCCGCTATTCTTTTTCAACACATCTAATATGCAGCTCTTCAAGTTGTGCATCATCAATATATGACGGACATTCATCCATTGGCGACATTGCCAAATTGTTCTTAGGGAATGCGATAACTTCGTGGATCGATTCTTCGTGACACATGAGCATTACAAGGCGGTCGAGCCCAGGTGCGATTCCTCCGTGTGGTGGTGCACCAAACTTGAATGCCTGAACCAAGAAGCCGAATGCTTTTTCTGCGCGTTCATTTGAATATCCAACGATTTTGAAAATACGCTGCTGGAGAGCAGGATCGTTGATACGCATAGAACCAGATGCAAGTTCGTAGCCGTTCAATACGAGGTCATAAAGGTCACCTTTTACAGCGCCCGGATCACTTTCGAGTGTGTCCCAATACTGCTTTTGTGGAAGAGTGAACATATGGTGTTCTGTTTCCCAGTGATTTTCTTCTTCGTTCCAAGCAAAGTATGGAAAGTCGATGATCCATGCAAAATGAAATTCATCGTTTGGATTATAAAGATTCAAATCTTTTCCGAGCTGTTTGCGAACTGCTCCGAGTGCTGTACAAGCAAGCTGCCAGTTTTCATCTGATACAAACAAGAGAAGGTCATTTTTTTCTGCACCAAGTTTAGAACAGATTTCTGCTTCTTTACCTGTGTAGAACTTAGAAATTCCACCTTCAAATACTCCTTCCTGATTTACCTTCATCCATGCAAGACCTTTTGCCTTGTATGTTTTTGCAACAGCTTCGAGTGCTTCAACCTGTTTGCGTGAATATTTATCAGCAACATTTTTTACAACGAGAGCTTTGAGTCCAGAACGTTTGTGTCTCTGAACATCGCGGCCGGCGTTTGACGCTCCTGCTTTGAATGCGTTAAAGTCTGCAAGGTCAGCCATGAAAGTTGCATCCTGCATCTTAAGATCAAAACGCAGATCCGGTTTATCACTTCCATACCAGTCAAAAGCATCTTCCCATGCGATGCGGTCAAATTTTACAGGAAGTTCATAGTTCAAAGTCTTTTTGAAAATGTGAGCCATCATTCCTTCTGTTGTAGAAAGAACTTCTTCACGGTTTGTAAATGAAAGTTCCATATCAATCTGAGTAAACTCAGGCTGACGGTCACCGCGTGCATCTTCATCACGATAACAGCGTGCGATCTGGAAATACTTGTCAAAACCAGATACCATCAAAAGCTGTTTATAAAGCTGTGGTGACTGTGGAAGTGAATAGAATTTTCCAGGATGAACGCGTGATGGAACGAGATAGTCGCGTGCTCCTTCTGGAGTTGATTTAATGAATGTAGGAGTTTCGATTTCAAGGAATCCTTTTGATGTCAAATATTCGCGAGTTGCAAAAGCTACCTGTGAACGCAAAATAATATTGTGCTGCATCGGATCGCGGCGCAAATCAAGGTAGCGGTATTTCAAGCGAAGATCTTCGTTTGGAACTACAACAGTTCCATCTTTCTGTCTAACTTCTTCGATTGAGAAAGGCAATTCCTGTGAAGCTGTAAAAATTTCAATGTCTGCAGCTTCAACTTCGATTTCTCCAGTTGCCATATCTTTATTAACATCTTTGTCAGCGCGGGCAGCTACAGTTCCCTCAACTGCGATACAATATTCAGACTTAAGAGAAGAAGCGATTTTCTTAACTTCATCGCTTGCATTGTCTCCAACCATAACCTGAGTAATTCCATAACGGTCGCGGAGACGAATAAAAACAAGACCACCGAGGTCGCGAGTACGGCTTACCCAGCCATTCAATACAACTTTCTTGCCGACGTCAGCTTTTGTCAGCTCACCGCAAGTTACTGTTCTTTTAGAGTTTTCCATAATGAGATTATTTTAATGTTTAGTGGAATTTTGTGCAATCAGTTTTCAGTTCAGAAACCGGGTCCTATTTAAAAACCCGGCATTTTTAAGTTACCAGAGAACTTTTACAAACTTATCAGTATCGCGAATTGACAAAACTTCTGGTTTTACATTCTGAGGATTAAGTCTTAACATATCGTCACGGTTGAAGCATCTATAAAGTCTGACCACATTCAGTTCAGGTGTATCAATCGAATGTTCGTAAAGATTAAGATCACAGCCTTTTAATCCTTCAATTACATCAACAGTTTTTTCTGAAACAAGAAATTCAACCTGTTCATTAAATGCAACAGAACTGATTCTGAAAACAACATTCATTCCATAGCCGACAACTGCATTATCAAGTCTTTCATCTTCACCGATTGTTCCGATAACAACATCACCTGTATGAATGCCAGCTCCAAATTTTACATAGAATAAACCGTTTGCGCGTCTTGCTTCATTTAATTCATTAATTTTCTGAATGATAGCTCTCGCAGCAAAAAGAGAATTATCAGGTTTTTCAAAAAGTGCAACACATCCACGGCCAAGATAATTAGAAATAAAACCACCGTTTTCAATTACACATTTTGTAATTTCAGAAATATAAATGCTGCATGTTTCAAATTCTGTGCGAGGTAAAATTGTTGTATTGTCATCATTTGTTACAGTCATCTGAATATACATTATAGTCGTGTTGAATTTTGAAAAGTCTCCGCGTTTTACAAGTTCAGGATTATCTTTATAAATTACTTTTAGAACATCTTTTGAAATGAACTTTTCATATTCTTCATAAATTTTTTCAAAATTTATCATCGCCTTATTTGACTGATGATAATATTTCTGATGCGTCAGGGCCATGTACGATTCATTTATAATTGCAATAATAAGCAGTGTTATATCACTAAAAAGAATAACGCTTTTTGCAATGACATTTATAAAAATCATATCAAGGTAATAACCGGTAAATAAAACAATATAAAATACTAACAACCCGCCAAGTTTATAATTTTTTTCTGCAAACAATCTTCCGGATCTAAACCATATATAAAAATAAAATATAATATTAAAAATCAATAAAACGGTTTTTAAA
>JAGHVB010000073.1 GCA_018064525.1 Candidatus Treponema merdequi
TTTTTTGTGATTGAATATTCAATGTTCTGGGCTTTGTTTATTGCAACAGGAATTACGGTGTTGTCAGAAGCCTTTTCAAAACGAATTGTTTTTGAAAACATATTTGAAAGAACGTTTTCAATTTTTGCAGTGAGTTTTGGATTTTCGCTGAGTAAATAATAAATTTCATTGTCGTCTGCAAGTTCGGTGTTAAAAATGCGGACAGAATATCCTGCATCTGCAAACTGTTCGGCGAGATTTTGGGAAATTAAAGTTTTTCCGCTGCCGTTAGGGCCGACAATTAAATTAATCTGAGACCAGTTGTTTTTTTTGAATACAGCTTTTCCCCACAAAAATGGGAGCTTTATTTTTACAGGTACATTAATCATAACTCTCTTATTCCCGGTTCATTTTATTTTCATTAAAATTCTCATTGCAAAATCATACAGCCATGTCGGAGCAAATTTTGAACCGTAAATATAAAACGATGAAAAAGTTCCTGCCTTATATCTTGGTTTTGGATGCTTCGAAAATGCGGCTTTCTGAATTATTTTTGTAATGACCGAAGGTTTTGAAATTTTTGTGTTTGTTGAAACGTAATATTTTTCGTAGTACTCCGCAACTTTGTCTGCATTGTAACTGTAATCTTCAATCAGAGAATTTTTTCTGATGTTTTTTGCAGTAATTTTACCCCAGTCAGTTCTTGTAAGCCCTGGTTCAATTATTGAAACTTTGATTCCAAACTGATGAAGTTCCATTCTGAGAGAATCACTCAAAGCTTCGACACAATATTTTGATGCGTGATACCAGCCGAGAAACGGTGAAGAGAATTTTCCGCCAATTGATGATATATTTATGATTCTTCCGGATTTCTGTTTTCTCATATATGGCAGGACAGCTTTTGTCATTTCTGTGAGCCCGAAAACATTTACATCAAACTGTTTTTTTGCTTCTTCAAGTGGAACTTCTTCGACCGAGCCTCCGAGTCCAAATCCTGCATTGTTTATGAGAATATCAATCCGGCCTTCGCGTTTAATAATTTTATTTACACAATTCAAAATAGAAGCAGCATCAGTTACATCACAGAAAATTCCATAGCCACCTTTATCTTCAAGAGGCTTTAAAAGTTCCACTCTGCGTGCTGCTCCGTAAACAACAGCTCCGCGATTTAAAAATGAAAGCGCTGTATCAAGACCGATTCCGCTTGATGCGCCTGTAATCAGTATTATTAAAGGTTTATTTTTCATATTTTAAATTATAGCATATTTTGACTGTAACCGGTATAATTTGTTACATTAAATATGAGGAGAACTTTATGCCCCAGATTTTCATACCAGGAATAAAATGGATTATTCTTGGTCTTGCAGTCTTAATGTATCTTTTTGTAATTATTTTTCAGAATAAAAAAGTTGTTTTTACTTCGGTTACAGCACTTGTAATTTTTATTCTTGGAATATTCACGCTTGATGTTTTTTCAGGTGGAACAGGTTATGCAGGTTTACTGCATCATGTTTTTCTTGAGTTAATCAACTGGAACGTGTTGATGATTTATGTCGGTTCAATGATAATTGCAGCTCTTTTTATTTATTCAAAAGTTCCGGCAAGAATTGCAGACGGACTTGTTTCAATTTCTCCCAATACTGGAATCGCCGTAATTTTGATTCTTGCGATGACAGGCATCATTTCAATTTTTGTTGAAAATGTTGCAACAGTTTTAGTAATGGCACCGATTGCACTTTCACTTTCGAAAAAATTAAAGTTCAATCCAGTTCCATTTTTAATCGGACTTGCCGTAATGTCAAACCTCGAAGGAACTGCAACTCTTGTCGGTGACCCGCCGAGCATGATTTTTGCAAGCTATGCAGGATATACTTTTAACGACTTCTTTTTTAAGTTTGGAAAAATGTCGATTTTCTTTATCATTCAGGCAGGACTTATTGTCGGATGTCTTTTCTTTTACTGTATTTTTGGCCGTGTAAAGGAAAAAGCTCAGGTTGATAAAGAAGATGTAGTTTCGTATGTTCCGTTCATTCTTCTTCTTGCAATGATTTTCGGACTTGCCCTGATTTCATTTTTTTCGACAGAACTCGGTTACAGTTCCGGCTGTCTTGTTATGGGACTTGGAATTGCGGGTCTTCTCTGGTACAGATTTTCTCAGAAAAAATCTGGTAAAGAAGTATGGAATCTTGTAAAGGAACTTGACTGGGAAACAATCTTTTTCTTAATCGGAATTTTTGTCGTAGTAGGGGCAATCAGCGAAATCGGACTTCTTGATGATTTTTCTGCATTCCTCGCAGGAATTACAGGCGGTTCAAAATTCGCAGGATTTATTTTAATTCTTTTGTTTTCTGTATTAATTTCAGGATTTGTTGATAATGTTCCATATATCATCGTAATGCTTCCTGTTGCAGCAAACCTTGCTGCAAGTCTTGGAATTGCAAAAGAACTTTATATGTTTGCACTTTTAATCGGTTCCTGTCTTGGCGGTAATCTTACTCCTTTTGGTGCCAGTGCAAATGTCGTTGCAATGGGAATTCTCAAAAAAGAAGGCCATCCGGTCACATTTCCAGGCTTCCTCAAAATTTCTGCTCCATTCACAATTCTAACGACAGGCGCCGCCGCTCTCGTTCTGTGGCTGATATGGGCATAAAATTTGATTTTTACAGAAAGATATGAACTAAAAATAAAAATACGGGAAGGAAGTCAGTAAGCGGTTTTGACACTTACTGACTGATAGTATTTTTATTTTTAGATTGCTTTATATGTCTGTAAGAATCCACTTCCATAATGAGGCCTTTTTGTATATAATAAGAAAGATATATTAATTATTTTTTCAGGAAGTTTTCGCTATGGAAAAAAATGCAAAAATTTTTGTTGCCGGACACCGTGGACTTGTTGGTGGGGCTATTTATCGTAATTTGCAGGCTAAAGGCTATACAAATCTTATAACACGTACACATTCAGAACTTGATTTGACAGATCAGGCTGCAGTAAATGAATTTTTCGCAAAAGAAAAACCTGAATATGTATTTTTGGCAGCAGCTCATGTCGGTGGAATCGGAGCTAACTCAACCCATCCGGCTGCATTCATCTATCAGAATATGATGATCGGTTTTAACATAGTTGAAGCAGCTTACAAAAACGGCGTTAAAAAACTCATGAACCTCGGTTCAACATGCATCTATCCAAAAATGGCACCTCAGCCTCTTAAAGAAGAATATCTTTTGACAGGCCAGCTTGAACCTACAAACGACGCTTACGCAATTGCAAAAATTTCAGTTATCAAACTCTGTACAAAATATAATCTCGAATACGGAACAAATTATCTTTCTGTAATGCCTACAAACCTTTATGGACCAGGCGACAACTATGATCTTCAGGGTTCTCACGTTTTACCAGCCCTCATCCGCAAATTTCATGAAGCAAAAAAATCTGGAGAAGATGTAGTTCATCTCTGGGGTGACGGATCTCCTGAACGCGAATTCTTGTACAGCGAAGATCTTGCAGATGCAGTAGTTTATTTGATGGAAAATTGTAATGCCGCAGACTTAAGATGCGAAACAGGTGACTTTGTAAATGTCGGAACAGGAACTGACCAGACTATCAAATCTGTTGCAGAACTTGTACGTGATGTTGTTTACGAAGATGCATCAGGCCGCACATGTAAAATGGAATGGGATCCTTCAAAACCAAACGGAACTCCTAAAAAACTCTGTGATGTTTCACGCCTTACAAAACTCGGCTGGAAAGCTTCTACAGAATTTAAGGCTGGTATCAAAAAGTCTTACGAAGATTTTAAAGCGAGATTTGATAAATAATGTTTACTCTCCGCTTTGCCTTTAAAAACATCATTTCAAGAAAAAGTTCTCTCGTAATCATTCTGTTCATTGCGTTTTCAATTGCGCTGCTTGTAGTTGCAAATGCCGTCTTTGACGGAACAGGAAATGGAATCGAAAGAACTTTCTCTTCAAATTTTACGGGAGACATTGTAGTAAGGGCAAAGACGGATTTTCCGATGTCACTTTTTGGAGATGAAACTCCTGTTACCGGAAAGCTTTCTGAGCTTCCGAGAATTGCACCTTATACACAGGTTCTGGAATTCTTAAAAACTCATGAATCAATAACAGATACAACTTCTCAGCTTTCGGGACAGGCAGTTTTGAAAATCAACGGTATTAATAAAGGTGTAATGCTTTTTGGCGTTGAAGGTAAAGATTATCTTAAAATGATGACAGGAATAAAAATTCTTGAAGGTTCTCCTTATGAACTCGGTGAAAAAGGCGTAATGATTTCGACAGCGGTAAGGGATGATATTGCTTCTTCTTCAGGAATTGTCCTTAAAGCGGGTGACGAAGTTCAGCTTATATCAAGCAACGGATCTTCATTTACAATCCGCAGCGCTCCTGTCAGCGTGATTTATGAATATGAAGTAAAAAATGATTTACAGAATAATATCGTTTTAATTGATCCTGACACGCTGCGTTCACTTCTTGGAATTGAATCTCTTTCTGCAGAAAAAATTGAAATAGACAAAAATCAGACAGTGTTGATTGATTCATCAGATTCTCTTGATGATCTGTTTGGCGATGACCTTATGTTTGAAGAAAGTTTTGAAGAAACTTCGGATACTGCTTTTTCACAGACAGAAGAAGCTGCAGATTCAGCAGTTACAGATCAGACAGAATCAGATATAAAAACTCTTCTTGAAGAAGATGAGTCTGAACAGACTACATGGAATTATATCATCTGCAAAGTCTCTGACAGCAGTAAATCACAGGCAATTGCAAAGAAATTAAATAAAGAATTTAAAAAACGCGAATGGAATGTATATGCTTCTTCGTGGAGAGCAGCTGCTGGAATGAGTGCGCAGTATATTTACTGGATGCGTCTTATTTTTAACATCGGTCTGATTCTGATGATTGGAACCGGTTTTATTGTTGTAAACAATACATTGATTATTGCTGCGATGGATCGTACAAAAGAAACAGGAGCATTAAGGGCAATTGGTGCTGACAGAAATTTTATAGCAAGTGAATATCTTCTTGAAACACTGATGCTTACAATTACAGCAGGAATCATCGGCTGCATACTTGGTTGCTTTGCAAATAGTCTTTTAGTAAATGCGAATATAACTTTTTCAAATTCATATTTGATTCAGCTTTTTGGTGGAACGTATTTAAGAACAAAGGTAACTGTTCAAAATATATGTTCTGGAATGGTTTTATCTCTATTGCTTGCAGTTATAGGCTGGCTTTATCCGGTTCATATTGCACTTGATACAAGTCCTGTAGAAGCAATGGCACATATTTAGTACGGAGTCCAGATTAAGTCATGTTTTATTTTAAGATTGCTTTAAAATCCATGCTCAACAGACATCAGCAGTATAAATCGCTTTTTGCTGTTACTGCAGTTGGAATTTGTATTATGCTTTCTGCTCTTATGATTACAGACGGAATGATAAAATCAATGAATGAAAAAGCAAGACAGTATTATGGTGGTGATGTTCAGTTTTTGGGAGGAATAACACTTACCAAACCTCTTTCTATGGCTCAGGAAGAATCAGAAGTTTTAAAAGATTTTCTTAAAAAAGAAAATGCAATTGTAATAAACCGTTTTAATCATGACGGTTCAAATGATTCATATTATTTTGAAGGAACTTCGGTAAGACAGCGTTCAATTATCGGAATTGATTTTGAAAATGAAAAAGAACTTTTTGAAAAGTTTACATTCATCGAAGGATCTTTTGAAAAAGGTGAGTATGAAGATACTGTTCTTCTTTCGGAACCGATTGCCAGAAAACTTGGCTGTCACGCGGGAGATTCTGTAACGCTTTATTGTCCGACAGATTATGGTATTAATACAATTGAACTTGTATTGACCGGAATCTTTCAGGATGCGAGTGTTTTTGGAATGTATACTTCCTATGTAAATTACATGTCCCTCATGAAAGTTCTTAACAGAGAACCTTGCATTGACAGAATAAGTGTTTATTACAAAAAGGGCGAACCTTCAAACAGACAGCTTTTATCTCTGTATTCAAAACTTGAACAGAAATTTACTATGTATCCTTTTGGAATTGATAAACAGGATTTTTATGATGACTTCAGCAGTCTTTCTAAAAAAGATGCCAGATGGTGTTTAATTCCACTTGCTTCAAATGTTTCTGATCTCCGTCTTCTTGTCGGAGCTCTTAAACTTATTGTTGCTGCAATTGTTCTTGTTCTGATGATTATTATTTCCGTCGGAATTTCAAGTACATACAGAGTTATCGTAATAAAGAGAAGTATTGAAAGCGGAACTTTAAGGGCAATTGGAATGAGACCTTCGGGTATTATGAAGATGTTTGTATGTGAAGCATTCTTTCTGCTTTTATCCGGTGCTCTCTCTGGTTTTGCAGTATCTTTGATTATTGTCAAAATTCTTTCGGTATTTAATCTGTCTTTTGTATCAGGTTTTGACCTTTTTCTTACAGGAGGATGCTTAATTCCTTTTGTAAACGGATTTAAAATTACCGGACTTGTAGCTGTAATTATTGTAACGACACTTTGCTCTGTGTTGTTTACATTACGTAAGCTGATTCATGTAAGTCCTGTAACGGCAATGGCAACTACAACATAAAACTGACTTTTTTAACCTTTAAAGGTGTCTGAATTTGGAGGCAAATATGAAAATTAAAAATATATTGATTACAGGTATTTTATTGTGCTGTTCTGTTTTCTGTATTTCTGCAGAAGTAACAATGGAAGAAGCGAAGCAGATTTTACAGCTTGCAGAAAATAACACTGCTTATACAGGAACTGATTTTAAGGCAGATTACAGTATTGTAACAGATACTCCGGGTGCCGGTAAATCTGTCACAACAGCCGTTATGTACAGACGTGATTCTAAAGGAATGTTCCTGATCCGAATTCTTTCTCCAGAAGCTGACAAGGGTAAAGGATATGTTCAGTTTGATTCTACAATCTGGTATTTCGACCCTAAAGATAAACAATTTACTTATTCATCTTCAAAAAGCAAATTTAATAATACAAATATCAATAATTCTGACCTCGTACCGCAGATTTATGTTAAAAATTATAAAATCGATGCTTTTAAAGAAGTTGCTCTTGGAAAATTCAACTGTATTTATTATGAATTGAGTGCAACATCAAAAAATGTTGATTATCCGATTCTGAAATTATGGGTAAGTAAAGATGACGGTTTAATACGTAAAAAGGAAGATTACAGTCTTTCAAAACAGCTTCTGCGTACAACTGCAATTCCAAGCTATCAGAAGATTTCCGGAAAGAATATTCCGGTCGGAATGCTTCTTGTAGATAATTTACGAGGAACTAAAATAGACGGAAAAGTTCTTTATGAAAAAACTCAGGTTTCGATTACAAATGTATCTTTTCAGGCTCAGCCAAATACAATATACTCAAAGCAATATCTTGAAACAATGAGTGACCAATGAAAAGTTCTTTAATAAAAAAAGTTTTTATATTATTAAATATATTTACAGTTTTTTCTGTATATTCACAGGAAAACAGATATACAGAAAAAGTTGTAGAAGATCCTATTCCTGAATATGAAAATCCTCTTGAGGTAACAGAACAGAACTCATCTCTCCTTAATACAGAACAGGAACTTGAAGATTTTGATGATCTCTTTAATGATGTGGCAGATACAAATGAGGCTGTTACAACTCCTTCTGTAGAAGCTGCGCAGAAAGCAAAGACAGAAGAAAAAAAAGGTATTCAGTTCTTTGGTCAGATAGAAGCAGATCTTGGCGGTCAGTTAAAGTATAATCCATTTGATACACAGCCGCTTGCAAGCTGTAATACATACATTTCTTTTACAGGCCGTCCGACAGATTATTTTGCAATTAAAGGAACTTTGCTTGCAAAATTCCCTTATGAAAATGCACTTAAACTTGATTTGTATGAACTTTATTTTGACTATACTTTTTTAAATTTTGCATATATTACTGTTGGAAAAAAAGTTGTTACATGGGGACATTCAAAGGTATTTGATTCAAATATTTTAACGGATCAATCCCTTAATGTTGATACAACAAAAATCTTGTACAGAAAAGAAAAAGAATTTGACGATGGTTCATATCGTGTTGTAGTCAATGTTCCTTTAGCTCATTTCAGTTTAACCGGTATTGCAAGTTATGATAATTATGGTGATAACGATCTTTTAATGTCAAAAATAACTTATGCAGGATTAATCGAAATCAACTTCTGGAAAATGAGTCTTGGACTTTTCGGAAGAAAATGGGCTGAGTATGATAAAAAGGGTTGTGATCCTGCATTTGGTGCTGAATTAAGCTGTGATTTAGGTGACTTTCACTGTTATCTGATGGGGTACGGACATGTTAATACAAAAGTAAAAGGTTTTCCGATTTCCCGCGCAAAAGGTACTGCAAGTTTGTGGTGGGCGACAACAGATAAAGTTGATATGGGATTTGTAATAGAATACCAGACTGGTTACTGCTGGAGTGATATGGGTGACGGATGTAATCCTAATGCGTCAGACTTTGACAGAGAAAAACTTGGTCCTGTAAAAGACTGGTTCAGACATAAGCTTGCTGCACAGTTTGCATGGACAAATATCTGTGATACAAAAATTGGTGTTGGTTTAAAATTTTACCATGACTTTTATGAAAACTGGGGTTCTGTTGTTCCCGGATTGAAAATTAATAATATTTTTAAAGATGCCAAATTTGAAATCGGCTTCCCAATTTATTACGGAACACAAAAAGAAAATACTGGAATTATCGTAGACCTTAATCTTGCAATTAATTTTTAATTGTTATAAGCGTTTTACTTAGAGCCTGCTTTTTTAGCAGGCTTTTTTTTGTCTGAAGCGTATTCCTGAGAAAGAACTTTTCCATCTTTAATTCTGATTACATGATCAGACATATCAACAATTTTTGAATCGTGAGTTGAAAAGATGAAAGTTGTATTTAATTCACGGTTGAGTTTTTTCATGAGTTCAAGAATCTGGTCACCGTTTTTTGAGTCGAGGTTTGCTGTAGGTTCGTCGGCAAAAATAATAGGTGCTTTTGTAGCAAGCGCACGGGCAATTGCTACACGCTGTCTCTGTCCGCCTGAAAGTTCACCTGGTTTATGATTTTTCCAGTCAGAAAGTCCGACTGTATCAATTAAAAAATTTATCCATTCTGTACTCTGAGCTTTTGTCATTGCTCTTTCCGGCGGAAGTTCTCCGAGCTGCAGAGGAAGTTCTATATTTTCGTAAACATTTAATACCTGGATTAAGTTGAAGTTCTGAAAAATAAATCCGAGGTTCTGTCTTCGGAGTGTTGTGATGTGTCTGTCGAGTTTTGCAGGAAGTGATTTTAATTCCGGTAAATTATAGCCTGCATAAACATCAGTTCCATTTAATATGATTTTTCCATCAGTTGGTAAGTCGATAAGTCCCATAAGGTTAAGAAGAGTAGACTTTCCGCTTCCTGAAGGACCTGAAACAGAAGCAAATTCACCTTGCTCAATTGCAAAACTGGAATTATCAACTGCATGTACAGTTGTTTTTCCCATCTGATAGTTTTTAATTAAATTCTGAACTTCAATAATTGCCATATTCCTACTATACCACATAACCCCTCCCATAAACAAGTCTCCACAATTCCACTTGTTCGCTTTCAAATAATCTGTTACTATAAACGCATTCCACTTGAAGCAGTGCATTCCTGTGCGGCTGATAGGGAAAAAATCAATTACGGCCCACGCCAGAGTCGAAAAGGAGTTAAAAATGGCAAACGAAAAAGATACACACGCGTGTACGCTCGACAAAATCATCTCTCTCTGTAAGAGACGCGGTTTTGTTTATCAGGCATCAGAAATCTATGGTGGTCAGGCAGGTGCCTGGGACTATGGTCCTCTCGGTGTAGAATTTAAAAGAAATATTCAGAACGAATGGTGGCATTACATGACTCAGCTTCATGATGATGTAGTTGGACTTGATTCTGCAATCTTCCAGCACCACACAACATGGAAAGCTTCTGGTCACGTTGATCACTTCTCAGATCCTATGGTTGATTGTCTTGAATGTAACGCACGCCACAGAGCAGATAAATTAATCGAAGACTTCATCGCTGCAAATCCGGATGTAAATCCTGGAAAACCTGTTGATACAATGACACACGATGAGATGAAAGCTTTCATCGATGCAAATATCAACTGTCCTACATGCGGCTCAAAAAATAAAAAATATACAGCTGTCCGCGAATTTAACCTCATGTTCAAAACATACCAGGGTCCTATCGCAGATGATTCACACCTTATTTACCTTCGTCCTGAAACTTGTCAGGGAATTTTCACAGACTTTAAGAACATCGTTCAGTCAAACCGCATGAAAGTTCCATTCGGAGTTGCTCAGGTTGGTAAATCTTTCCGTAACGAAATTATTTTCAAAAACTTCATTTTCAGAACTTGTGAATTTGAACAGATGGAAATGGAATATTTCTGCAAACCTGGAACAGAAGATGAAACATTTGAACGCTGGAGAAATGACCGCTGGCAGTTCTATCTCAAATACGGAATTCCTGAAAAACAGCTCAAATGGCATCACCACGACAAGCTTGCTCACTATGCAAAAGATGCATACGACATCACATACAATTATCCGATCGGATTTGAAGAAATCGAAGGTATTCACTCAAGAACAGACTTTGACCTTTCACAGCATCAGCTCTATTCTAAGAAAGATATGTCTTACATCGATCAGGAAGACGGAAACAAGAAATATGTTCCATATGTAATTGAAACATCAGCAGGTCTTAACCGTAACTTCTTGATGTTCCTCTGTGAAGCATACGAAGAACAGAATGTTGCAAAAGAAGGCGAACCTGAAGATTACAGAACAGTTCTTCATCTTGATCCTCGTCTTGCTCCTATCACAGTAGCAGTTCTTCCTCTTATGAAGAAAGACGGTCTTGCTGAAAAAGCAAAAGAAATTCAGCACATGCTCAAAGATGATTTTGTAACTGACTTTGATACATCTGGAACTGTAGGTAAACGTTACCGCCGTCAGGACGAAGTCGGAACTCCTTTCTGTGTAACTGTAGACTACGATACAATTCAGGAAAAGAAAGAAGACGGAAGTGCAAATGAACTTTTCAACACTGTAACTGTCCGCTTTAGAGATTCAATGGAACAGGAAAGAGTTAAGCTCGATGATCTTAACGCATTCCTTTTCAAAGCTATTAAAAATTACAAACCGGTAATCAGATAGTGGATTTTGTCGGATTAGGTAAGTCTAATCTTCTGGTCAGCCGCGTTGGATTTGGTGCACAGTCTCTTAATGAGATTGATACTGAAGAAAACGCGGCTATCCTTATACATAAGGCTTACGATGCAGGAATTAATTTTTTTGATATTTCTCATTCTGCTTTAGAAAGCGAAAAGCGCTTAGGTGCATGCTTAAGTGGAATTCGTCAGAATGTAATTCTTGCAACCAAAACTGATGCTACAACAAAAAAAGAAATTCTTTCAGAACTTGAAGAAAGTCTTTTTGCTCTTCAGACAGATTATGTTGATTTATTTCAATATGATTTTTCAAATGAGACAAGCATCAGTTTTGAGGACCTTAAAGAAACTTTTATACTTTTAAAAGAACGCAAAAAAATCAGGCATTTTGGTTTTTCTACAAAGTCGACTGTAATTGCCGATATGCTGTTGAATAAAAACTTTTTCGAATGTGCTCAGATTCCATTTAATCTTTTAACAGATGAAACTACTCTTGCAATAATGGAAAGATGTAAAAAGGATGATGTCGGATTTATTGCAATGCAGCCGCTTTATGGCGGATTGATCAGAGATATCCCGCTTGCAGAAGGTTTTTTGCATCAGCATGAAACGGCAGTTCCACTTTGGGGCGTAAGAAGCCTCGAAGAATTGAATCAGATTTTATATTTTAATGAACATCCGCCTGTAATTGACGAAAAGTTTGAAGAAGAAATAAAAAAAGTCAGGCTTTTTTTCAGCTGAAATTCACCAAAAAAAATCTGACTTCTCATCAATATTATTTCAATAATTATTTCAACAGCCCGCTGCTGATTCTGAATTAATCAGCTCACTTCTTCTTTTTTTAAGAACTTGACTGCATCTCTTGCTTCTGCGCTGTTTAATACACGGACAATTTTATTAATTCCATCATCAGTCTCAATTGTACGCGGATCACCGTCTGCCGCTTTTTCTCCGAGAATCTGTACAATCGGATTTTTAGGGTTATCTGGATTTACATCGCATACCTGACCGATTTTTCCGTTTGCAAGATAAACATAAGCACCGATCGGATAAATTGAAAGAGAGTAGAGAAGTGCCTTGATGACATCTCCATTATATTTTGAATTCTGGTTTTTAAGCATTTCTACCATTGCATCATAAGTTGTGCGTGCTTCACGGAAGTTTCGTGGAGACGACATTGCTTCGTATGAACAGACTACAGAAATGATTTTTGCGTAATCAGAAATATTGTTTGCAGTAAGATTCTGCGGATATCCGGAACCGTCTTCGCGTTCGTGATGTTCAAGAATAGAACGCTGAACCGGGATAGGAAAATCTGCCATATTGATGATCTGATATCCTAAAAGCGGGTGAGTTGCAATTTTTGCACGTTCTGCGTGAGAAAATCTTTTTTCAGAAAGATAGAGGTATGATGGAAGTTTTAACATTCCGATTTCGTGCAGAATACAGCCGACACCAAGTTCCTGAAGCTGCTGAAAATTTAAATGAAGCTTAAGTCCGATTACGATTGCAAAAATTGTCGAACGCATTGCGTGACTTACGAGATAGTTTTTTGTACGTGTTTCTACAGAAGGAGAAATGCGGAGTACATATCTGCGGTTTTCTTTTACGAATACACAAAGCTCTTTTACTGTTTCAAAAAGTTCGTCTTTGTTAAAATCTCCGTGAGTTGCGTATCTTGTATACACAGAGTGGATGTATGTCATGTATTCGTTGTAAACATTAAGAACAGCGTTAAGACGGCCTTTTTCGTTGCTTGTACCCTGTGCTTTTGCAAGAGCTTCCTTAATCTGAGTATTCATTTTAGGAGCTTCTGTCTGCTGTGTAACACCATCAATTGTGACATCTTCAAATTCAGATTCTGAAACAGGTGCATTTGTTTCCGGTTTTACAAACGGATTTGTCCCATCAAGAAGAACTTCTGTAATATTCCACATCTGGAGTTCTTTTAAAAGTTCTGCTGTAACTTTCTGGCCAGCACCTAAGAGAATAAATGATTTGTCAATAAGCAATTCTTCTTTGAATGACTGCTCGGGTTTTAATGTTTCAACTTTGATAGTATTCATAAAAAAAGAAAACTCCAATTCTACTTATTAATTATCGGCACAATTATTAGATAATATAAGAAAAAAATGCAAAAAAAGTAATAGATTTTGTCAATTTTTTATCGTTTTTTTTCTAAAGTTTACATCCCTTAAACACGATAATTATAGTACACGGGGGATATAACTTCGGGCATATCGACATCCAGATGCCTGAAGAGCCGTATTAGAAATTAAGTTGGAACGTTGTGTGAGACGCTTCCAACTTTTTTTTTGCTAATTGATATATTTTTGATATTTTTTGATTGAATTTATAAGTTCCCGATAGATTACTTTTGAACGCTGGATGTTCTGCAGTATTTCTGAACTGACATCAGGTTCTTTTGAAAGAAGGTTTTCCAGTTGACGCTGTGTAGGAAATACAAGCGATGCTACCGTTTTTGCGTCTGATGAAAGAATATATGAATCTATTTCTGAAAGCTTTGAAAACTGTTCTTTAGCTTTCTGTTCCGCGAGGGCTTTTGGAAGTGAAAGAATTTTTTCCGTGATTGAAAGACCTGTTTTTGATTTTGAAAGAAGTTCGTTAAAAAGAACAGTAAGATTTTCATAAACTGAATAGAATTGTTCTTTTGAAAACTGTTTTTCAGAATTTTCAGCAGTCTGAAGAAGATTCAATTTCAGTTCTGTAATATCTTTGAAACAAAGAATGTCTTTTTCGCATGCAGTTTTCATTCCCGGAATCATAAGGCTTTTTCTTGAAAGTGTGTAAGTTTCAATCTGATTTTCTGTCATATTTTTTGCAATTTCACTTTCAAACCACCATGCAAAAAGTTTCATTTTGCTGTCGGTGATGATATCGTTCCCTTCATAGTCTTTTGATTTTTCATTTGTATCATTGAATAAAAGTGTACAGAGATTGTTTTCTGCGGTTTTTATTCTGGTAGAAAAGAGGTGAGACCGTTCTTCAAAAGTAGAACCTCTGATGTGTGTTTTTTTTTCTGGAAATCCAAGATCAAGTCCTGCAATGAAAATTTTTTTTGCGCCTATATATTTTGCAATGTCATATGCAGAAGTTGTAACAGAACCTCCGGCACTGATTTTTCCAAAAGATTTTTCGTTGAGGAGATTTTCTTCAAAATATTTTCCAAGAGGAAAAAGACTTTCGATAAAAACTTTTTTTCTTGAGTTAAAGCGCATTACACTCGGATAAACGCTTGATTCAGTTATCAGAACTGATGACGGAGAAGAAAGTCCTTCGATGTGTTTTGCTGCATAATATTGTGGATCGACTAAAACAATAAAATCAGGTTCTATGCCGTTTTTTAAAAGTGCTTTTAATGCTGTGTCTACTGCGATTAAGAAAGCTCTTTTTTTAATTTCTTTCAGATGTGGAATTATATTTTCAAGAGTAGGACCTGCTGCAAGAATTATACATGGAATGTCAGGTGAAAGCATGTTTTTATAAATGCTTATTCCACATGATGTTGAAATTGTCTTCAGGTTTTTTGCACTGTTTTTCAACCACAATGAAGAAAATTTTTCGAGAGTATTTGTATTGATGTTCTGTTTCTGTCTGTTTCGTTCTAAAAGTGTAAAAAATGTTTTGAACCAGCTGGTCTGGTGTGCTGTAAGTGAATTTTGTGTAATTACTTTTATTTTATCAAGCGGTGTAAGAACTTCAATCAATGAAACTGTCTGTTCTGCATTTGCCTGTGTAATTATGACTACATTTTTATGATTGAAAACCGGTGACAGATCAAGAGAACACATCGAAGCAAAAAGAAAACCGGGATCGGGTTCTATTAAGATTAAAAGTCCGTTAAAGGATTTTACACATTCAAGCACCGCGTAGCCCAGACCAAAGCCTGCAAAAAGAAAAACTGTGTCTTCATCTGAAAAATTATTGTTTCCTGAAGCGGCAGCTTTCTGCATCTGTAAATTCTGTCTTGCATTAAACAGTTTTTCTGCTTCTTTTTTTGGACTGTAACTTGAGTGAAGAAATACATTGTTTTCTTTTACTGTTAATTCTCCGGATTTTGAATTTGAAAAATTCCAGAAAGTAAAAATCGAATTTAAAATATCGAGACTGTCTGGAGTTTCTGCATATTTCTGTTCTGCATCATTCAACAGCTGTGTTACATTTTTTATCTGGGGCAATAAAAGACTGTATAAATCTGGAAAGCGTTTTTGTAAAAGAGAAGTGTTTGTAGAAAAATTTTTACTCCAGATAGAAGACAAGATTTTTATTCTCCGTTTAATTTTTACTGACTTTTATTCAAGATAGAGGTCAATCTGCATATTTTCTGTAATCTTTGTTCCTGGCGGAGGATTCTGGTCTATAACCCAGCCGTTTCCGTGAATATTTACAGTTATATCTTTTCTGTCCAGAAGATTAAGAAGTTCACGCTTTGATTTTCCTGTATAATCAGGAAGTTGCTGTCCAAGTTTTGCCTGTCCTGCCTGCTGAATTGAAATCTTTCCGGAATGTTCAAGACTTGCTGCATTTCCGCGGCTCATTCCAAGATGATCGATAATAGCATCGGCAGACTGTTTGATAACCGGAGCAACAATACGGCTTGCGTACTGAACTCCCTGTGCCTTTTGAATTACAATGTAAAGAATTATTTCCGGATCTTCTGCCGGAAAAAAAGCGAGACAGTCTGACAGAAAGTCTGTATCACTGTAACCGCCTTTTTTTGTATCTGCCATCTGAGCAGTTCCTGTTTTTACACCGATTGAAATGTCACCAAGATTTGCACGCCACCCGATACCTTTTTCTGCTCCTGTCTGCATGCAGCTTAAAATATATGCTGCTGTTTCCGGTTTTATAACCTGCTGTTTATATACCGGTTCATGTACATATTCAATATTTCCTTCACGGTCTGTAATTTTTGAAAGAACAGTAAGCTGAACACCTTTGCCTTTGTTTGCAATGTAGGTTGCTGCCTGAAGCATCTGAATTGCAGAAATACCGACTTCCTGTCCGATAGAGATTGTCATTTTAGAACGTGCAGACCAGTATTTGTCATTAGTTCCCTTTAATGAACCTGCAGTTTCTCCAGGAAGTTCAAGACCTGTTCTCTGTCCAAAACCAAAGCCTCTCAGTTTTGCGAGGAATGTTTCTGTGTTCATTCTGTCAGTAATCTGAGCGGTAACGTCGTTGCAGGACATTTCAAGAGCACCTCTTGCTGTAAGATATCCGTGCTGCGAAAGACATGTAATTTTGACTTTTTCTCCGGAGTTTAAAGTTTTTTCAAATACTCTGTCACATAAAAAAAGTTCATCCTGGCGGAATGCATTCTGATCATAGGCCGCAGCAATTGAAAAGACTTTAAAAACTGAACCTGGTTCAAACTGGGTCATTGCAGGGCGGTCTATAGTCTGTTCAATTGAAGCTGTGCTGTATTCGTTAAGATTTATTGACGGCAGTGAAACATAGGAAAGTATTTCTCCGTTTTTTGCATTTGCTGCAAGAAGCATGAGGTTTGCACCCTGTGTTGTCTCGAGAGCTTCCTTTGCAATTTTCTCAAGTTTGTACTGAAGATTTGCATCGATAGTGAGATAAATGTTTTTTCCCTGTTCAATTTTTTCACCGTTTGTTTTTGGAGAAGGAGAGAGATAACGCTGCATTGAATATTCAATACCGGCAAGTCCTGTTCCATCATCACCCATATAACCGATAAGTTGTGAAGCAAGTTCATTTTCCGGATATACACGGCCGGGAATTTTGTCAAAGCGTGCAAAATTATATTTTTTTGATTTTACAATCTGGCGAAGTTCTTCGTATGTAACCTGATCGAGTTTTTTTCTGATATAAATAAAGCGCTGTGTTTTTGGATTTGATTTTGCATTGTTTATAAGTTCTTCGATTTCCTGTGGTGAAGCAAGAAGTGAAGGGGCTATATCCTGCGCAAAAGTTTTTACATCTTCAATGTTTTTTGGAGTAACGCCAAAATGGTAAAAGTTTGTCTGAACTGCAAGCGGTTTTCCATTTCTGTCGACGATTGATCCGCGTTCTATCTGTGGAATTTGCGGAGCATTTGCAGTCTGTGGAGCGAATGCAAGCTTTCCGAATCTGCAGACAATAACAATCAGAAAAGAAAATGAAATTACACCAAGAATGATGAGTCTGGTTTTTGAAAAAAAGCCGTTTACCTGCATATAACTTTCCCCAGTACGTTAGTTACAGGAATAAATCCATAATTTCTGGAGTCAAAACTTTCTTCGTAATTGTCACCAATTGCAAGAATGTAATTCTCCGGAACAGAAGAGCAGTCTTTTAAATTCAGATATTGTTCTTCTGTAAGTGGAATTTGAATTTTTCGTTCCACAAGTAAAATATAGCGGGAATCTGTCAAATAATCTAGTGTAGCGTTTTGAGTTGCAACGCAGCGTTTGACTACGAGATTGTTATTATAAAGATAGATGACAATATCTCCTGTTTCAGGTTTTGACCATTGAACAAGAAGTTCTGAGCCGAAGGGATTTGGAATACCATATGCTGTTTTATTAACAAAAATTGTCTGTGTATTCTGTAAGACTGGTTCCATGCTTGAGCCGTCAACTGTAAGAAATTCAAAAATAAAGAGCTTAACAAGTGAGGCAATAATTAAACCGGTAAAAATGCAGTAAAATAGTGAAAACGATTTAATTTTCTTCATATTTTTTATTCTAATATGTCAATTTAAATATGTCGATAGTCAATATATGGAAATATTCAGTTACGTTGGGGGACAGACTCAAAAGCGGTCAGCCCCGGATTTTATTAAAGTTTTATCGTCATTTAAATCAGGCAGAAGGACAGGAGCACGCAGGGTTAAGTTCAATCCTGTTCAGTTTTCCTCTACATCTGTATCGTTCAACACAATCAGAAATTATACAATTCCAAAAATAAAGATTTCACTAAAAAAAGTACTTTGGGTCTGCACAAAGTTCTGGATTCTTATTCCTGTTATGGCTCTGGTTTTCTGCGTACCTTTTTTTACTGTAAAAGCATTCAACTATCTGGAAAGCCGTACAAATCCTGTTCCATTGTTTGAAGAAAATGAATTTGATTTTCTTAATAAAGAGATGTCCCGTTTTGCAATGAGTGAAGGTGCTGTTGTAGAAGAAGACGGATCGATTGCCGGTTCTGTGACAAAGTATTCTTTTAAGGAACCTGTAATTTTTACGGACTATATCGTGAAATCGGGTGATACAATCAGTGGTATTTCTCAGAAATTCCACTTAAAAAATATTTCCACAATTATTGCCGTTAACAATATAGAAAATGTCCGAGCCCTTATTGCAGGTAAGAAAATTACAGTTCCGTCTGTTGACGGGCTTTATTATGTTGTAAGAACAGGAGATTCTATTGAAGCTGTTGCAAAAGGATATGGAATTTCGGTTGAAGATTTACTTGATGTAAACGAGCTTGAAAGTTCATTGCTTACTGCCGGGGAAAAGCTTTTTATTCCCGGTGCAAAACTTGATAAATCTGTATTGAGAAAAGCAATGGGTGATACATTTGTAAATCCGTTAAAGAATGTTAAATACAGACTGACTTCCCGCTGTGGCTGGAGAGCAGATCCGTTTACAGGCGTTAAACAGTATCATCCGGGTATTGATATGGCTATCAGTCAGGGAACTCCGATTTATTCTGCTCTTGGTGGAAAAATTGTTGCATGCGGATGGTCCAATGTTTATGGAAATTATGTTATAATAGATCATCAGAACGGTTATCAGAGTCTGTATGGACACATGCAGAAAAAACTCTGTACAAACGGTCAGGAAGTGACAACAGGAACAAAAATCGGTCTTGTTGGAAGTACTGGTTATTCAACAGGTCCGCATCTTCATTTTACTGTTTATAAAAATGGAAAAGTTGTAGATCCGTTGACTTTATTAAAATAGAAAAATCAGAAGTTTTATTATTGAAGGATAGTTTTATGATTCCAGTATGTATCTGCGGTGGTTGCGGCCGCACAATTGAAAAAGAATTTATTTATTGCCCATGGTGTGGTGTTTCAAAAATTTCTGCTATGTCTGAAGATGACAAGATGGAAGCGATTTTCAATCGTCTTGAAAAACTTCAGAAAGATAACCGCAATGAAAAGATTGAAAAGATGTCATCAACTCTTGATGACTTAAAGCGTGAACTGGATTCACTTGTACTCTGTTCGGAGATGCATAAATGAAAAAAAAATTAATTTCGTTGCTGCTTGTTTTTTCATGCCCGCTGATATTTGCCGGAATAAGCTTTGATAATTTAACAATTGATTCTGATAACAATGTTTTATACAAAATAAATCATTCGTTTTCCGGGGCTGTAAGTTACGATACTCTGTTTTCAATTAAGCTTAACGGAGAAAAATCAGTTGGTCCTGACAATCTTCCTGATATTCTTACATGTTATCCGGAAGATTTAAGTTCTTTTAACGGTGGAAATCTCATGCAGGTTCGTAACCGTTATGGAACTGCTCTTTATGATTTTTCAAATGACTCATTAAAATGGATTGCCCGTTCTTCGATAATTCCGGAAAAAGCAGAAACTTTAAGTCCTATTACAGCAAGTCCCGACGGCCTTTGGTGCGTATTTGTAAAAAAGACAAGTTCTTCTACTGGTGAACTTATAATTCAGGAAGTTGCTACAAGAAAATATGTTATTCTTGATAAAGAAGCTAAGTTTGATTATTCATGCGTAAATATCAAATGGTCCTGCGACAGCAAATATTTTTTATATGAAAAAAATTCTTCCATTTATTTCTGTAATCCGGATGCAATGTTTAAAGGACTTCAGATTACAGAAAACTGCAGAAGAATCGGTAATGGAACAATAAACAGCGTAGAGTGGTGCGGAGCAAATAAAATCGTATTTGTTGATTGTGATATTGTTTATTTACTTGATGCTAAAGAGTTTGCTTCTTTTGGAATGTACTCGAGCTTTTTCCCTTTCGGAAAAATTCTTGGACGCTTAAATGAGAAGTTTGATTCTGAATGCATGACTTTTTCAATTAACGATGATGCAACAGAAATGGTTACTGTAAAATCAAACAATTATGTTACATATTACAGAATTAAAAATGAATCAAATACTTATCTTGAAGTAAAAAATATCATTTCATGTAAAACTCAGACAGAAGGTGTATTTAAAATTTCTGTATTCTGGCTGAATAAAAAACTCCCGGTAATATGGGCAGATAGAATTGATTCCGTGTCAAAACATTCTGCATATATTTTCTGCGCATGGAACCGTAATTCTGCGAGTGCTGAAGTTACGGATGTAACTGCAACTCCTGTTCTTTCTCCTGACGGAAAATATTTTGCATACGGCTGTGATGGAAACTGTGAAGTATTAAAAATTAATTCTGATTCAGAATGGAATCTTTTTGCAAAAATTCCTGAAGAAACTGTTTCATTAAGTTTTAAAAATAATTCAGAACTTGTAATCGGTGGAAAAGAAACTGTTAAATTATATGAAATGACAACAGGAAAAGTAATTCTTCTCTTTCTCTCAAGCGTTCAGAGTGCAACATGGGATAATGCGTCAGGAAAAATCTGCGCAAAGACAGAAAACTATAAACAGAATTTTATTTATAATTCAGAAAAAAATACATGGTATGTTTCTGAAAAAGCTGAACCAAAACCGCTTTGTGTTCAAAATGATGATTACAGAATTTATAAAGCAGATTCAAAAAACACAAGATATGACAACGGAATCTATGTAAGAAGTCTTTCTGCAAAAACTAATACTTTTGCTCTTTATAGAGAAGTAATGCAGAAGTCTTCTCCAAAGAAAAAAATTGCGATTACTTTTGATCTTCTTGATTGCGCAGACGGACTTGATTCAATTATCGCACTCTGTAAAAAATATAATATCAAACCGACATATTTTGTTAACGGAGAATTTATCAGACGCTATCCTTTTGAAATTAAACGTGTTGCAGAAAGCGGTGCAGAAGTTGGTTCTCTTTTTTCATCATGTATTGATTTAACAAATGATTTTTACAAAATTACAGAAGATTTCGTACGACGCGGACTTGCAAGAAATGAAGATGAATATTTTCAGTGTACAAAAAAAGAACTTGCTTTGCTCTGGCACGCACCTTTTTATAAATCAAATCAGGTAATCCGCGAAGCAGGAAATAAATCCGGCTACAGTTATGTTGATTTTCCTCTTGATGTTTCGTCACTTGATACAAAAGGCGGAAAAGCAATTGAATCGAGAATAATTCCGATTACTGTTGGTGTTCAGAGTGAATCAGATAAAAATGTATTCTACAGAAAGCTTGAACTTTTAATTAATTCACTTTTTGAAGCAGATTATGAAATTGTTACGGTTGGTGAATTGAATTAGTCTGATTAAAAATACACTTGTTTCAGCAGACAGATTAAATTAAATCAGCAAGAACAATCCAGGTCATTGCTTCGATGACTGGAACAATTCTTGGAGCAAGGCAGACATCATGTCTGCCTTTTATTTTGATTTCTGTTTCTTTAAATTGAATTCCTTTTGGATTTGAATTACAGAAACCGTCTGAAGAAGAACCGGCATTTACAGGTTCGTCGGGATTAATGTCTGCACTGACTGTTTTCTGTTCTGTAAAAATTGATGGAACAGGTTTTACTGCAGCTCTGAAAACGATTGTGTTTCCATTTGAAATTCCTCCAAGAATTCCGCCGGCGTTATTTGATAAGAAAAAAGGTTTTTTGTCTTTAATGGTCATCTGGTCGTTGTTTTCAGAACCGGTAATGTCTGCGGCTTCAAATCCTTTTCCAAATTCGATTCCTTTTACTGCACCGATTGATAAGACAGCATGTGCAAGCATTGCATCGAGTTTGTCAAAAACAGGATTTCCGATACCTGCCGGAAGATTTGAAATCTGACATTCAATTATACCGCCGGCAGAGTTTCCCTGTTTTCGAAGTTCCTCAATTTTATTCTGCATAAGAAGTGCCGCTTTTGAGTCTGGAGCTCTGAGCGGATTTTTTTCTATTTCTGAAAAGTCTATTTTTTCACAGCTGATTCCTGCTGCACGAAGTGTATAGGCTGTTACAGAAATGCTTTCAGAATCTGAAGTGATATTGTTATCTGAATGTGAATTGTTCTTTGATGAAGAACAGCAGTTTTTGAATGAGCTGTTTTTGATTTTATATTCTACGTACTGTCTGGCAATTTCTCCTGCAGCAACTCTGGCACATGTTTCACGGCCAGAAGATCTTCCGCCGCCTCTGTAATCGCGTATTCCGTATTTTTCAAGGTATGTAAAATCTGCATGTCCCGGACGCATTTTTGAAGATATTTCCGAATAGTCAGAAGAATGCTGGTTTGTGTTTCTGATGATTAAAGTAAGAGGAGTTCCTGTTGTAAATCCGTTAAAAAGTCCTGATAGAATTTCAAACTTATCTTCTTCTTTTCTGTCTGTGACACAGGCGTTTGAAGTTCCATCAAATGATGAGCCTGGACGACGGCGGTCTAAAGCTTTCTGAATTTTTTCGAGGTCGAGTTTAATTCCGCTTTCAATGCCATCAATGATACAGCCTAAAGCTTCTCCATGACTTTCTCCAAAAGTCGTTACTGTAAAATTTTTTCCAAATGAATTTCCAGACATAATAACTCCAGATTAATCTTTTATAAATGCTTAAGAAAATTATATCATAAATGAGAAGAATGTGATATAATTACAATGTGTTTATTAGTAAAAAAAAGTGCAAGTTGGGAAGGTTCATATGAAAATCAAATATAAGTTTCGTTTTCTCATTCTTACATTCGTTGGTTTTATTGCAGTTTCTTCTGTCATTACATTTTTTGGAATTCAGATTCTTCTTAATAATTCAATTCAGGTTTTTTCTGAAAGGGGAATCAGTGTTGTAAACAGGGCACGCGGCTGGGTTGATCCTGAAGAGTTTCAGCGTCTTGCAAAGTATGGTGATGAAAATGATCCGTATTATGATTTTCTTTATAAAAAGTTTTTTGAAATAAAAAAAGATCAGGGCTGTAAATATCTTTATACAATGGTTCCTCTTCATGATAAGGTTTTTAAATATGTAGTTGATGGTTCAGCACTTCCATTTAATGAAGAAGACTTTTCTCCTTATGGAACGGAAGAAGATATTTCTTCATACGGAAAATATCCGTTTGAGTGTCTTGAGAAGCAGGATACCGTTACATCAAGACTTGTAAAACAGAAAGACTGGGGCTGGACTATTTCTGTTTACGCACCGATTATTTTTCAGAATCAGGCAATTGGTTTTGTTGCATGTGATTATGATGTTTCACAACTTATAAAAACAATTAAAAAGAACTGTGTGCTGCTTCTGACTGCTTCATTTATTTCTGCGATTGTCATAAGTTTATTCCTTTTGATTTATATTTCAAGTTTTTTCAAAAAAGTTGACGGTGTTACTCAGGCAATGATAGGAATATCTTCGGGTGCAAGAGATCTGACTCAGCGTCTTCCGATTAAAGGAAAAACTGAACTTGATATGCTTTCGTTTGCATATAACGAAATGATTGAACAGCTTCAGGCGATGGTAAGACAGATTTCTGTAAATGTAAGTACACTTTCAAAAAACAGTATTACACTTGCAGAGCAGAATAAAGAAAATCTTTCAAGCATTGAAAATGTAAAACATTCAATCGAAGAAATTTATGTAAAGGCTGATGATCAGAATGCTCTTTCAGAAGCAGTTTCTGACGGTGTTACTGGCGTTGAGAATGCTGTAAAAGTTCTTGATGATAAAATCGTTCAGACTTCAGATGCTATTGAGCAGTCATCATCTGCAATTGAAGAAATTTCTGCAAATATTGCACAGGCAGATACGAACATCGAACAGATTGCCGGTGAATATTCGAAAATCGTTGTCGAAGCAGAAAACGGCGTAAAAAAACAGAATGATGTTACATCTCATGTAGATCATATCGTTCAGCAGGCAAAAAGACTTGCAGAAACAAATAATGTAATTTCAAATATTGCAGCTCAGACAAATCTTCTTGCAATGAATGCCGCAATTGAAGCAGCTCATGCCGGTTCAAGCGGAAAAGGTTTTTCTGTTGTTGCAGATGAAATCCGTAAGCTTGCAGAAAATTCTGCTAAACAATCTACTTCTGTAGAAAATCTTATTTCGGAAATTACACAGTCAATCGGCGACATTGTTGATGTTTCAAAGGGAAGTGCACAGTCATTTTCAAGTCTTGGAACAAAAATCAAAGATATGGATGTTCTTCTTAAAGAAGTCAAGGTTGGAATGTCAGAGCAGAATAAGGCGGCACAGGATATTCTTCAGATGATGGCAGTTCTTGCAAATGCAGCAAATCAGATTAAAGATGCTTCTGATGTGATGAAAAACAATACCACTGCTGTTGCAAACCAGATGTCAGAACTTAAAGATTCGTCACGTGAAATTCTTGAAAGTGGAACTTCTGCAAATGTACGTCTTGAACAGATGACAGATTTTGCTTCAAAGATTTCATCTCAATCTGAAGAAAATAATGATCTTGCAGACAGAGTAAACAGTCTTGTTTCAAGCTATCAGGTTTAAACTTCTGCTTTATTTAAATTATATTGAAAAAATTCAGTCAAAATTGTATTATTACTCTTAATCGGGACAATTATGCCCGGTCAGGAGTTTTATTATGAACAGATTAAGAGGAACATTTACGGCGCTTATTACGCCAATGAACACAGATGGATCAGTTGACTTTGAAGGTTTCAGACAGAACGTAAAATTTCAGCTTGAAGGTGGTGTTACAGGACTTGTTCCACTGGGCACAACAGCAGAAACTCCGACTCTTGATGAGAAACCTGGTTCTGAAGAAGACAGACTCATCGAAATTTTAATGGAAGAAGTAAAAGCATTCCGCGAAGCAACAGGAAAAGATGTGCCGATCATTCTCGGAGCATCAAGCAACAATACAAAAGACGCAGTTGCATATACAGAACGCGCTAAAAAGGTTGGAGCAGATTATGCTCTCGTTGTAACTCCGTATTACAACAAGCCATCAAAAGAAGGAATTTTCAGACACTTTGAAGCAGTTTCAAAAGTTGGTATTCCAATCGTTGTATATAACATCAAAGGAAGAACTGGCGTCAACATTCCGACAGATGTACTTGTCCGCATTGCACAGCTTCCAAACATTGCAGGTGTAAAAGAAGCAAGCGGCGAAATTTCTCAGATGATGGATGTTATCGCTCAGATTAAAAACAAGAAACCTGACTTTGCAGTATTGAGCGGAGATGATGGTCTGACACTTCCACTTCTTGCAGCAGGCGGTGACGGAGTTATTTCGGTTGTATCAAACATCGCACCACGCCGCATGGCAGACCTTGTAGAAGCAGGACTCAGCGGAGACTTTGCAAAAGCACGCGAACTTCATTACGGACTTGCTCCAATGTTCAAGGCAGCATTCGTTGATGGAAATCCTACTTCAATCAAGTATGCAATGAACTACAAAGGACTTCCTGCAGGAACAGTAAGACTTCCGCTTGTTGAAGTTACTGACAGTGCAAAAAAAGTTATTGAAAAAGCAATCGACGATTGCAATATTTGACATCATTTCGTACATCCTGTACGAAATGATTCAGCGAGTTTTGAAAACAAAACTCGCAAACATAAATAATACAAACAAGCGCCATCCATGGCGCAATTCATTGCCTACAAGGAGTTTAGAAAAAAATGGCAGAAAAGATTAGGGTTGGCGTTTTGGGCGCTACTGGAATGGTCGGACAGAGATATATCAAGTTACTTGAAGATCACCCTTGGTTTGAAGTTACTTATGTAGCAGCTTCACCTCGTTCAGCAGGAAAATTGTATAAAGATGCAGTTAAAAACCGCTGGCTCATTGGAGCAGAAATTCCAGCAAAAGTTGCTGATCTTACAGTAGAAGATGCAAACGACGAAAAGAAGGCACTTGGAAAATGTCAGTTTGTATTCAGTGCACTTGAAATGGGAAAAGACGAAATCAAAGCCCTCGAAGCCGCTTATGCTGCCGAAGGAATTCCTGTAGTTTCAAATGCTTCTGCCAACCGCTGGACAGAAGATGTTCCGATGCTCGTTCCGGAAATCAACTACGAACATCTCAATGTAATTGCAGAACAGAAAAAACATCACGGATGGGACAAAGGTTTTATCGCTGTAAAACCTAACTGTTCACTCCAGACATATATGATGCCTATTCACGCTTTGATCAAAGCAGGATACGAAATCAAGAGAATGGTTGTAACAACATTGCAGGCAACAAGCGGCGCAGGATATCCTGGCGTTCCATCATTTGATATGATTGATAACATCGTTCCATTTATCGGTGGCGAAGAAGAAAAGACAGAAAAAGAATGTCTTAAGATTTTGGGAACTGTAAAAGACGGAAAGATTGAAAACGCAAGTCTTCCACTTGTTTCTTCTACATGTACACGCGTTCCTGTTGTAGACGGACACACAGCATGTGTTTCACTTGAGTTTGGTGATAAAAAACCAAGTCTCGAAGAAATCGAAAAAATCTGGACTTCATATACATCAGTTCCACAGGAATTAAACCTTCCTTCTGCTCCTGTTCATCCAATCGTTGTCCGCCACGAAGAAAACAGACCGCAGCCACGCCGTGACCGCGAAACAGAAAAGGGAATGGCCTGCGTAATCGGACGCCTTCGCCCGTGTCCTGTATTTGACATCAAGTTTGTTGCATTGAGTCACAACACAAAGCGCGGTGCAGCACTCGGTGGAATTCTTAATGCTGAACTTCTTAAGGCAAAAGGATATTTTGACTAATTGATAGAAAGTTTGCGGTGGTTGAACTTGTTGAAACTGTCGCAAACTTTTTTTTGCTGAACGCGTTTTTGCATTTTAACTTGTTAATTATAAAAGAAGTTTTTATATGAAAAAATTTTTTTTACTCGTTGTTTTGTTTTCAATTCTTGTTCCGCTTTATGCAGTTCCAAAATTAAAAAAGATCGGAACCTTTGACTGCGGAAGACAGCCTAAACAGGTTTTGTTTTCTCCTGATGACAAGTACATCGTAATGCCTCTTCTCGAAGACGATGGAATTGATTTGTTCAATGTCGAAACAAAACAGATGGAACCCCGCTTAAAACCTGCAACAAGTTCAAAGCTCGGATTTGTAGAAGGACTTTTCATTCCGTCTAAAAAAAGTTTTTTCGTTTCTCAGATGACGACAGGACAGATTCATGAATATACTTATCCGGGATTTGTTTATAAAAGATCGATTTCAACAAACGGCGTCTGGTCAAAGTTTATGGTCTGGTCAGAAGAGAAAAAAATCATCGCAGTTTCCAACTGGGTTTCAAATGACATTTCAATCATAAGATATTCAGACGGAAAACTTCTGCGCCTCATAAAAGCAGCAGCCGCTCCGCGAGGTTTGTATTTTGTTGAAAAAGGAAAGTACATCATTTCACTTGCCTTTGACGGAAGCACAATCGAAAAATTTGAAACAGATACAGGAAAGAGAGTCGCGTTCATCGAAATTCCAAAAAGCGCAATGCGCCACATTGTTTTAAATGCCGAAGAAACAAAAGCATATATCTCAGACATGTACTGGGCAAAAATCTATCAGGTTGATCTTGCATCTTTTAAAATCGAAAAAGAAACAAAAGTTTACATCAATCCGAATACAATCGACCTTTACAAAAACCGATGGCTCTTTGTCAGCTGCCGCGGCTACAACAATCCGACAGATTACACAAAGCGAAGTCCTTCAAACGGACAGATTTTCATAATCGACACAAACGATTTTTCAGTTGTGCATAAGTTTGAAGGCGGAAATCAGCCGACAGGTCTTGATGTTTCAAACAATGAAAAATATTTATGCTTCAGCAATTTTCAGGATTATAATATAGAATTATACGAAATCGAAGAATGATTTCGAAAAGATAAAAATTTAAAAATGATTTTGAAACGAGAAATCGATTCAAATATCCGGAGGACTTTTATGACACCTTACATCCACAAAGTTAACTACTACGAAACTGACAAAATGGGAATCACTCATCACTCAAACTACATCCGCTTTCTCGAAGAAGCACGAATCGATTTTTTGAGCCAGATCGGATATCCGTTTGACAAAATTGAAGCCGAGGGAATTGTAAGTCCTGTAATCAGAGTTGAATATAATTTTAGAAAAACAACAACTTTTGCCGATGAAATTTCAATCGAGACAAAAATTGAAAAACTTTCCGCTGCAAAACTGACTTTCGGATATACTTTGACTTGCAAAGGTGAGGTCTGTGGAACTGGTAAATCCGAGCATTGTTTCTTAAATCTTGAAGGCCGTCCGATTATTGTGGAACGTGAAAAGCCAGAATTTTTTGCAGCATTGCAGAATATGCTTTAATTTGACAATTTAATATTATATGTTATAGTTAATATAGAAATTTTTTATATCATTTAATTTATAAAGTTTTTTTTATTTTAAGGAGAGAGAAAATGAAAAAAATTTTTTTGCTCAATGTATTAGTC
>JAGHVB010000083.1 GCA_018064525.1 Candidatus Treponema merdequi
GTAAAAAGGAATGTATTTTTCTTTTGCAACAATTTTCCATGTGTAGTTAGACTGAACGGAAATTGCAGCAAGTTTTATAATTTCATCATAACAGTTTTTATCATGACTTTTATTTTCAATTAAGAAAGATAAAAGTTCAAAAAGTTTTTCTTCTGTGTTTGGTGAATAAAGAAAACCAGTGCGTCCTCCAATAATTTTTTTTAATCCGCCTGTAGCATGAGCAACAGGAATAGTTCCATAAATCTGTGCAATAAAATCTTCAAGACCACACGGTTCAAACTCGCTTGGGAAAAGAGCAAAATCACCGCTTGCAGTACAAAGACGTGCAAGGCTTCTTTCATAACCGCGAAGATAAACTACTTTTCCTTCAAAATCCATTGCCTTTCTTTTTGCAGCTTCCTGAAGTTCAACTTCGCCCTGCCCGTTTATTATGAAACGGACATTCGGATAACTGTTTAATATCATATCAATCAGATTAAGAATGATTAAAACACCTTTCTGTCTGACCAGTCGTCCGTGGAATGAAATGTAAACATTCTTTAATTCTTTATCGGGATCAAGATAACCGTATTGTTTGATTTTTTCACCGTTAATATTCAGTTCAGAATTTCTATTTTCTTTTTCGGCATAGTTTTCGAGAAAGAATCTTCTGCATTTATATTTTCCATCAAGTTCAAGTTTTGACGGAGAAAATTCAAAAGGAAGTCCTGAGATATTTTTATTTTCAGGAAGATAACGGTTAATATCAATTCCGTTTGTAATTCCTTCTACAGGAATTTTCTTACTGTAAAAAAGTTCTGCAAGACCGTCTGTATTCGGATTTTTCGGGTCAGAAAGTTCCTGCGCATAATCATAAGAAACAGTTGAAAGTTTTGAATACGGACTTGAAAAAATATAAGGCTCTACCCTCTGTCCATTTAATCCGAATGAAAGGATATCTTGAGAAAGGCCTGTAAAATTTTCTGCTTCAGAAAGATCAGAAAATTCATGATGATAACAAGGTCCTGCATTATGAATTGAAATAACAAATTTTGTTTTTTCAAAAACTGCTTTATATAAATTTTTTGCGATTGCAGGTAATGCAGCAGTACATGCATCATGACAGTGAACGATTTCAGGAACATCATTAAATTCCTGTGCGTAAACACAGACTGCTTTCTGAAAAAGAATATTAAGGTATTTCATGTCATCATAACCGGACCCGCACACTGAATCCGGAAACTTGATAAGATCTTTTTCGTTGTAAGTATAGACATTCTGTTTTTCAGAATATATTTCGGATTTTACAAAAACAATATTTACATTATTGCAGATTCCTTTTGAATAACTTACATTAAAAATTTTTTTTCCAGTTTCAATCTGAAAAATTTTATCAGAAAATTCAACAACATCTTTTACATTTGAAAAATCTGTACAGCCATATTCCGGAATAAAAAGAGTAACCTGATTCTGTAAATCTGCAAGTTCTTCAGAAAGTGAGCAGACAACATTTTTAACGCCGCCCGCTTCTGCAATTCCTGCATACTCTCTCGCAACCATCCATATTTTCATTATAAAATTTCCTTATCGAATTGAATTAATTGTCTTAAGAGTTTCATTCAGATCTTTTGACTGTTTCAAAAAATCTGCAAGTTCCGGATGATCATGCAGAACTTTTCCAAACTGTTCAAGTTTATTAAGATTTTTTGCATATTCAGAAATATCACGAGCCTGAGAATCTGCCATTGAATTAAGTTTAGTTTCAACTTCGGAAAGATAATTAAAATATATTTCCTGAGCTTTTTTATAAAGTTTCATATCAGGAAATTTAACATTTGTAATATTCAGTGATGTAATCTCAAGTCCTGAATCAGAATATTTTGAAACAAGTGTTTCAATTATTTTCTGAGAATCAGTTTTTTCATCTTCATTTTTAAGGTGATCAGAAAAAAGATTTATATATTCCGTGCAGATTTCGTCAGCTTTTATTTTAAGTTTATTCTGTAAATCAGAGTCATCTGTAATTTCAGAAGTTTTTACAAGATTTACACATTCTCTTGCAGTAAATTTAAATTCAACATCAAAATCAAAGGAATACGTAAAATCAGGATTCTCTTTTAATATTTTGGAATAAACATCACCGGAAGGCAGAATTTCTTTTACAAACTTTGAATATTTATAAGGCTTGATTGAAAAAATTCTAAGTTCTGTATTCTTTGGAATTAAAAACTGCCAGTTCCACTGAAAAACACCGCGCTCAACAGGAACTTCAGAAACACCATTTGTCTTTGAAATTATTACACCTGCACTTCCATGCGGAATTTTTAACGGTGAATATCCCAGATAAAAAACAGCGGCACCTGCAATTAAAAGAATAAATAAAAATGCGAAAAAACTTCTGGCTCTTCTCATATCTTTCCCCTTGCCATATGAAAACCAATTTAATAAAATATTAATAATATGATACAAAATAATAAACGAGATATCAAGAAAAAAAAAGTTGTTTATAAAACAGACTCTTTTGTCTATTTCTCGTTCAGAATTGCAATCCGAATGACTTTTTTTCTCTTTCTGCTTTTTTCAAGTCTGATGCTTTTTTATTTTGTAGGAAATTATCAGGAATTTCTGGATTCAAATCAGAAACTTATTTTAAATCTTATTGCAATTACTTCAATAATCGAATTTGTTTTTTCACTTTCAAGTTTTACACTTAATATAATCAGTTATTTCATCGTAAAACGAAGACTCAGAAAAGTAATTCTTTATTCGCTGATTTACTGCTTTACGACACTGCTTTCTGTTGCAGGATTTTTATTTTCAAGAGCCGTACTGCTTGTTTCCAACGGTTTATGAGATTTTTTCTTTGATTTTTTCTTTTTCTTTTTTGGCTTTTCATTTTCAGAATTTTCAGGTGGAACTTCTGAACCTGCATTTTTTCCTTTTTTCGGAATTCTGATTGAAACACCGATTTCACGGAGAGCAGTTCTGATGGCATATTCAAGTTCTGTACGCTGAGGATTCATAGGTAAAACAAAGTTGCGGCATTCTGTCCAGGTTTTTGTATAAAGTTCACCGACAGAACTTTCTGATTTGATTTCTTTTTTCCAGTCTGTCAGAGTAAGAATAAAATCTTTAATCAAAAATACAAGTTTTTTGCCAAGCCTCATTTCTTTATCTTTTGAAACTGCTTCATCAAGTTCTTTCATGTGAAGAAGATAATTTTTTTCAAAAACAGGATCGTTGTACATCATTGCAGTAGCAGACGGCTGAAGATACATGTATAGATCCATCGCAAGACATTCGCTTACAATTTCAAATGAATGACCGCCGTTTATTATTTTCAGCATTTCTTCAGTGAGGCGTGACGGAGAAACCGGAGACAAAAGATGAGCCGAATGTCTGATTTTTCTTTTGAGTGCCCATGACATTTCACATCCGGTTGTAGATGAATATTTTATTGCCCTGAGCATTCTGACAGGATCTTCAACAAAAATCGTATCAAGCGGAATAACAGGCTTTAAAACTGATTTTTTAATGTCGCGGACACCACCCACGTAATCAATTACCTGTTCCGCAATCGGATCGTAATACAAGGCATTTATAGTAAAATCACGTCTTAAGACATCTTCATCAATTGTTCCAAAATCATTTCCAACAGAACCTTCTGCATTCGAACGGAAAGTACTTACTTCGAAAATCTTAAGACCAAAGATTACATGAACAAGCCGGAATCTTCTTCCGATGATGCGGGAATTTCTGAAAATTCTTTTAATTTTTGAAGGAGTTGCATCTGTAACAATATCAAAATCTTTCGGAGTTCTTCCTACAAGAAGATCCCTGACGGCACCGCCTACAATATAAGCAGTAAACCCATTGTCTTTGAGTCTTGAAACTATTTTATAAGCATCTGGATCTATTTTATAGGCCGGAATAAGGTGTTCTTCCTTTGTATAGACAACAGCCTTTTTTACAGGACGGCCCTTTTCATCTTTTCCATAACGGTATAACACAATAAGCGAATAATATTGAAAAACCGGGAAATAATCAAGAATTGAAAAAATTTGTCAGAACTGACAGACGGTTTGTATTTAAATGGAATGGTATAAATATGCGGGGCGGGATTTAGACGGGTCGGTATAAGTGCGGGGGGCGGAATTTTAGGTGTATCAGTCTAAAATTACATCAAGCGGTGCGACTACGACAAAATCGCCGCCTTTTGCAGTCAGCTTTACCGGTCTGGCTTCTGAAAAATACTCTGAAGCCATCCTGTTTGAAAGACTCGGAACTCCTGTTTTTCTGAAAACATCACTTTCCCACTCAAGGCCTTCTGATACAACCTGTCCCCGTGTATTTGAAAAAGTCGTTCTGAGAACAGAAATCAGATCATTCTGCTTCTTTGTATGGAATTTTACAGTACAGCCGTCTGAAAGAAAGACTGCGGCCTGGTTTTCAGTAAGCCAGAAATCAGGTCTGATATCAGTTGAAAAAAGTTCAAAAAGTGCTACGAGATGATCGAGACGGCCGCCGGAACCACCGATGAGTGTTATTTTTGTGTCTTCTGTCCTTATTTTTCGTGCAAGAATAAGAGCCAGTTCTGAATCTGTAAAATCCTTGTCACACGGAAATTCAACAAAACTGCACGTTTTTGACTTGGTTTCTGTATATTTTTTTACAAGTTTTTTATTTTTGATTGAATCCATGTCGCCGAGAATTACGTCCGGGACAAAATCTGTAAGTTTGAAATATTTTATAAAACTGTCACATGTTTCAAGTCCGCTGTCAGCTGCAATAACAAAATCCGGTCTGATTATATTTGAAAAAAAATCACTGCACAGCTTTGGGGACGGTGAAATTCCACCTGTAAAAATCAAGATATGTTCATATTTTTTTAACCCAATATTTATAGACTCAAAATCATAATTTAAATTATAATGATTATCAGATTTATTTGAAAAAATTTTTTATACAGATTCAAACATAAAGACAATATATGAATAAAATAAAAATTCCGCAAGTATTACACAAAATGAATGAAATCTTCTCACAGAATGGCTTTGAAGCATATCTCGTCGGCGGTGCTGTTCGGGATGTTCTTCTCGGAAAAGAAGCTTCTGACTGGGACGTTACGACAAATGCAAAACCTGATGAAGTGATTAAAATTTTCAGACGTGTAATTCCAACTGGAATCGAACACGGAACAGTTACAGTTCACTTTATGGGAGAAGAAATCGAAGTTACGACTTTCAGAACAGAAAGCGATTATTCTGACGGCCGACACCCGGACAAAGTTGAATACTGCGGACATATTGAAGAAGATTTAAGCCGCCGTGACTTTACTATGAATGCAATAGCCGCAGGTCTTGAAGACGGACATATTGTTGACCCGTACGGCGGCGAAAACGACATAAAGAAAAAAATCATAAGAACAGTCGGAAATGCTCACGAACGATTCTCTGAAGATGGGCTCAGACCTGTCCGTGCCCTCAGGTTTGCTTCTAAACTTCAGTTTAGTATAGAAAAAGATACATACTCAGAGATTTTCAAGGAAGATATTCAGAAAAAGATAGTTTCCATTTCAGTTGAACGTTTTCGCGATGAGTTTATGAAGATGATGGAATCTCCACTCCCGAGCATCGGTCTGAAGCTGATGGAAGAAACCGGAATCTTAAAACTGTTCATTCCGGAAATGATGGAAGGCAGAAACTGCATTCAGAAAGATGACAGAGGCTACCATATTTTTGATGTACTTGACCACAACATCTACGCATGCGACGGAGCTCCAAAAGAAAATCCACTCCTCCGCCTTACCGCTTTTTTACATGACTCAGGAAAACCTCGCGCAAAAGTTGAACGTATTGTTGACGGAATAAAAATAAACAATTTTTTTAATCACGAAAAATATTCAGCAGAAATTGCAAAAAAAGTAATGACAAGACTTAAGTTTTCAAATACCGAAATTGACTATGTAACACACTTAATCGAAAACCACATGTTTCATTACACATCAGACTGGAGTGATGCTGCTGTCAGAAGATTCATCGTAAAAGTCGGACTTGAAAATATCGATGATCTTATAGACCTTCGCCTTGCCGATATGTACGGAAAATACAACGAACCTGTCAGAATGCACGATACTGCATCCTGCGCGCTTCTCGTGGAACTTACTGACCGCGTCAAAAAAATTGCCGAAGAACAGAACGCCCTCAGCCTCAAGGACCTAAAAGTAAACGGCAATGACCTCATCAATGCAGGAATTCCCGCCGGAAAAAATCTCGGCCGTATCTTAAACGAACTCTTTCAGACAGTCCTCGACGACCCGAAAATGAACGACAAAGAAAAGCTCCTGAATCTTGCGCTTAATCTGAAATAAATTTTAAGCTTTAACTTTCATTTTTCAAAATAAAAAAAATTAAATTAAAGCTTTTGTCTTTTTATACCAGATTTTATTATCTGTTTTCTGCAAGTATTTATAAGTTTTAAGATTATATTCCATTTCTGAAATAATATTTCTGATTGCTTCTGTATTTTCTTCTTCTTTGTATTTTTTTGAAAGTATATAACCGATTTCAAAATTTGCATCACGGTCAAAAATATCTTTTAACTTTTCATAATCATCAGTTATCTGATAAATAAAAATTTCCTGTGATGGGGTCAGACCTTTATCATTTTTCAATTTTAAATATCTTTTTTTGGCTTCTTCTTTATTTCCGGAAAGAAAAAGACATTCTACGCATTTAAGGTTAATATCAAAATCATTTTTATATGGACCTGTTAGACTCTCTTCATAAAGTGAAACTGCTTTTTCGAAAATTCCATTTTCTTTGTACAAATCTGCAAGACGGATCCGGTTTCCAATAGTATCCTGTCTTTTTAACAGATCTTCAGCTTCTTTTATTTTTCTATCAGGGTGAACAAGATCAGAAACAGTCTTTCGGGCTTTATGAACTGCATTTCCGTGAATAACATCAGGAATAAATTCCATTATCAGATATACAAGTCCACCAAGATACGGAAGAAAAACAATGAGCCAGAGCCATACAAACGGTTTGTTGTTTTTGAACATATGAATTATAAGTAAAAGCTCAAGAAGATACGGTAAAAGAAAAATAATTAAACGCATTTGAATATTTTACTCCATAAAAAAATAAAAGTCCCGGTATTCAGACGGGACTTACGAAATAATTAAATCTTCATGTTCATGACATCACGTACTTCATTCAACGTCTGAACAGCAATTTCCCTTGCCTTTTCAGAACCTTTAAGAAGAACATCACGAATATAATCCGGTTGTGCCTCAAGTCGTTTTCTTTCTTCACGGAGAGGACGGAGTTTTTCATTAAGAGCTTCTGTAAGTTTTGCTTTAAGCATTCCACCGCCGCCTTCTCCAATCTGAGAAGCAATTGCAGAAGGTTCTTCTCCTGTACAAAGGCTGATGAGAGAAAGTAGGTTTGCAACTTCAGGACGGTTTACAGGATCATAAGTAATGTTTCTGTCCTGGTCAGTTTTTGCTTTTTTAATGAGTTTTGCAGTTTCATCTTCTGTTGCAGAAAGCATGATTGCATTACCGCGTGATTTTGACATTTTCTGGCTTCCATCAAGACCTAAAATCATCGGTGTCTTTGAAAGTAAAACTTCAGGAAGCGGGAATACAGGTTCTTTTCCCATATCTGTACAGAACTTTTTATTAAAACGGTTTGCAATTGTACGTGCCATTTCAATATGCGGGAGCTGGTCTTTTCCGGCTGGAACAACATTTCCTTTACAGAAAAGAATATCAACTGCCTGATGAACAGGATATGTATACATTCCGGCATTTACATTTGTAAGGCCTGCACTCTGAATCTCTTCTTTTACAGTCGGATTGCGGCTGAGTTCTGCATTTGAAACAAGTGTTAAAAATGGAATCATGAGCTGATTTGCTTCCGGAACATAGCTGTGCGGATAAATGATAACATCCTGTTTTTCAGGATTGATTCCGGCTGCAAGATAATCGATTACAAGCTGTTTTGTATTCTGACTGATTTTATCAAATGCATCGTGATCTGTTAAAACCTGATAGTCAGCAATGAGAATCATTGTCGGAACACCCATATCTGCAAGTCTTACACGGTTTTGAAGAGAACCGAAATAATGTCCGATATGTAAAAGTCCTGTAGGTCTGTCACCTGTCAAAACTCTGTATTTCTTTGGATTTACACCAAGATCTGCTTCAATTTTGCGGCTTCTTTCAAGAGCTGCTTCATAACTTCTGTTGATGTCTGTGTATTCGATTTCTGACATATTTTCCTCATCGATTTATAAATGATTTTCAATTCTATATAAAATAACTCAAGTATTCAAGTAAAAATATATTCACTTGAAAATTCCTGAACAATTTATTCTGAGAGAATTTTTTTAACTTCACTTGCAAGATAGAAAGAGCCTGTTATAAGAAGAACTGCGTTTTCCTTTTTTGATTCTGAAATTAATTTTTTTATTGCATTTTTAAAATCATCGCTGTATTCAAAATTAATGTCTGCATCACTGAAAGCTGTTTTCATTTTTTCAGCGTTGCATGATTTTGTAAGTCCGGGTTTTGTCAGAACAACTTTATCAAAACGACCTGAAAAACATTCTGCAATGTGTTCAACATCTTTGTCTGCAGCACAGGCAAAAAGAAGATTTGCTTTTCGACCATTATAAAACTGTCCGAAAGTCTGCATTGTCAGTGATATGCTTTTTACAGTATGCGCACCATCAATCACGATTTCATTCTGAGTGGAATTTTTTTCACCGCAATCTGAATCACATTTTACGATTTCAAATCTTGCAGGAAGTGAAACTTTTGAAAGCCCCTTCTCTATTGTTTCTTCACTGATTTCAGGGTGAACCATTTTAACAGCAGCTGCTGCCAGAAAAGCATTTTCTGCCTGAAATTCTCCGTACATTTTTGTCTGATATTTTAACGGACGCGAAAAAAGTTTTGAAACAATTTCTACTGACATTAATTTTTTATTTTCAGAAAAAATATATTCAGTTTTAATTGAATCAAGAATTTCATCTGCAAATGTGACTGGTGTATTTTTCTCTTCTGCAATTTTATGTAATACTGCTTTTACTTCAGGAGTCTGATTTGCACATAAAACCGGAATTCCTGTTTTAATGATTCCGCCTTTTTCAGCTGCAATTTTTTCAAGAGTGTCTCCGAGAAATTCTGTATGTTCAAGTTCAATTGTATTGATTACAGAAATCTGAGGTTTTACAATATTTGTTGCATCAAGTCTTCCGCCAAGTCCAACTTCATAGACAGCTTCATCAACATGAGCTGTTTTCATGCACAAAAAAGCATAGACTGTAACAAGTTCAAACCATGTTACAACTCTTTCTGACGGAAGTTCATCTTTAACTGAATTAAATTTCTGATACAGTTCTTCTGCAGCTTTTTCATATATTTCATCACTGAAAAATTTATCGTTAAGTCTGATTCTTTCTCGAAAATCTTCGATATGCGGAGATGCATAAACTCCGGCTTTTTCTCCGGCTTCTGTTAAAATCGAAGAAATCATTGCACATACAGAACCTTTTCCTTTGGAACCTGCAACATGATAACATTTTATTTTATCCTGAGGATTATCAAGTTTATCACACAGAAACTGCATCATATTCAGCCAGAAAATGTTTTTCTGCGGAAGTTTTTCAAAATTTAAAAATGAATCAACCCAGGAGAGAAAATCAGAAATTGTTTTTGATGTTTGTATTTCTGTGGAACTGCTCATTTACTTATTCCACATAAACACGTTCAACACGTTTTGTAATTCCAGTCATAATTTCATACGGAATAGTTCCTGTTTTGTCAGCGATGTACTGTGCATCAATTTTGGCACCTTCATCTTTGTCACCAAACAGAATTACTTTGTCCCATCTTTTGACATCATTGTTATTTTTACCGATGTCAATCATTAACTGATCCATGCAGATTCTTCCACAGATGGAATATTCACGGCCGTTGATTACAGGTTTAACAACATCATTAAACCGCCTTAAAAATCCGTCACCGTATCCGACTGGAATTACAGCAATATCAGTTTCTTTTTCTGCAGTCCATGTATGACCGTAAGAAACTGATTTTCCTTTTTCAAACGGACGGATTGCACATACTCCGGAAATCAAAGTCATTACAGGTTTTAATTCTACGGGAGTATTTTTTTCTTCAAGATATTTTTTTGTAACTTCATCACAGTAATAACCGTAAACGATGATTCCGGGTCTTACCATATCAAGCTGCCATTCCGGATGATTTATAAGAACCGGACTGTTTGCACAGTGACAGATACCCGGATTGATTCCTTCGCTTTTAATATTGTTTACGGCTTTCATAAAATCGTTAAACTGATTTTCTGTATATCTGATGTCTTCCGGTTTAAGACTGTCAGCAGCCGCAAAGTGAGTACACATTCCGCCAAGTGTAAGATTTCTGGAAGAGTCAATTTTTTTTGCAATTAAAGCTGCTTCATCTGAAAGACAGCCTATTCTTCCCATTCCTGTATCTACTGCAAGATGAACGGAAAATTTTTCTGATAGTTTTTTTTCTGTAATAAAACTGTCAAGCGCATTGATAAATTCCAAATCAAAAACTAGCGGAGTAATTTTATATTTTACAAGATCTTCAAATTCTTCAGGATTGGAAAGACTTAACATCAAAAGCGGAGCTGTTATACCGGCATTGCGAAGTTCAATTCCTTCAGAAACAGCGGCAATCGCAAGAAAAGAAGCCCCTGCCTCTACGGCAGCTTTCGCACAGCGGACAGCTCCGTTTCCATAAGCATCTGCCTTTACAGCAACGCAGATTTTAGTCTGAGGTTTTAACAGTGAACTGAAATTTTTAATGTTATTTTTTAAGTTTTTGAGATTAATTTTCGCGTATGTAAGTCTCATAAGGTTTGATTTTAGTCATTTACCGAAAAAAGGCAATATAAAGTCAGTTTTTTAATGTTTTTAAAACGAAATTCTTCTTATCTATTGAGCGTTTTAATCAAATTTTGTATAATATTTCAAAATTTTTTATAAAAATTGAATGAATTCAGGGGATATTCATAATGAAAAAAACTTTAAAAAATGTCTGCTTAAGTTTAGCTTTAATTCTTACATGTTCGCTTTTCGGTTCATGTGAATCTACATCACAGGAACCTTCAGAAAAAACACAGGTTGTAAAAAATACAAAGACAGAGGAATCAGATAAAAATGATTCAAAGTCGGAAAATTCAGCTCAATTTAAAAAAGAAATTCAAAATATGAAAATTGAACTTGTATCAAGTTCAGACAATCCGGTTGCAGGAGCTGCATTTAAAACTCCCTATACTGTAAGTGTAAAAGATATCGACGGAGTTCCATACGCAAATTACACTCTCAGCGTAACTTATCCGAAAGCAAGAAACGAAAATGCAATTACATTCGCACAGGCAGAAATCACAACAAATGAAAACGGAATTGCAACATTCAGACCAGAACCAGTTGCATCATCTCTCAATTCAACAATTTCTTTTGAACCAAAACCTCCGGTATCAAGTCCTTCATTAACAAAACTCATAAAAACAGTTTCACTTGAAGTTCCTTTCAGAGTAAGATTCCAGAATGCAGGAAAACTCGTTATGATCGACATCATCGATTACAGCGAAAGCGGAAAAATGATTCTTGACTCTGCTCTTTCAACATCATCAAATACAGTTCAGGAATTCTGGAAAGCAGGTTATCCTTACAAAGCTCAGAATGCAGACTTCCATACAGTAATCGATCAGGGACCGGAAGCAATTCACAAAGCTGCAGTTAAACTTGTTCAGGGTTCAAATCTTTTTAAGTACATCGTATACGGAAAAGTTAAATATGTATCTCCTGTTTCAGAATCAGAAAACGGTTTTTCTGTAACTCTTGAAGCAACTGTAAGTGTAATTGATTATGCAACTGCAAAAGAATATTACACAACAACAAAAACATGTACAGCTACATCAAAAAACAGATGGGAAGTTTTAAAAGCCTGCCAGACACAGCTTGCAAAAGACTTAACAAATGACCTTATTTATGCAATGTAATTAAAAAATATAAAGAGGATATAAAAAATGATTTACACAGATACAAGAGACAGTTCAGTAAAAGTTGATTTTAAGACTGCAGTATTGAATGGAATGAACTCAAAAACAGGAGGTCTTTATATTCCTGTTGAATTTCCAAAATTAGATGATTCCATTCTTTCGAATAAAAGTGAACCATCATTCAGATCAGTTGCTTTTGAAATGGCAAAACCTTACTGCAAGGGAGAAATTCCGGATGAGGATCTTGATTCCATTATTCAGGATGCATATCCTTTTATTTCAAAACTCGCTCAGGTAGATCCTGTTACTTATGTCCTCGAATTATTCCACGGACCGACATGCGCATTCAAAGATTTCGGTGCCCGCTTTATGGCACGCGTAATGTCATACTTCAACCGTGAAAACAAAGACAATCTTCACATTCTCGTTGCAACATCAGGTGACACAGGAAGTGCCGTAGGAAGTGCATTCCACAACGTTCCGGGAATCGATGTTACAATTCTTTATCCAGAAGGAAAGATTTCTCCGCTTCAGGAAAAACAGCTTTCTACATTTACAGGAAATGTCCGCGCATTAAAAGTAAAAGGAACTTTTGATGACTGCCAGCGTCTTGTAAAAACAGCATTCACAGATACAGAACTCAGAGAAAAGTTCCGTCTTTCTTCTGCAAACTCAATCAATATCTCACGCCTTTTGCCACAGGGATTCTACTACATGTACGCTTCCCTTCTTGCAAAATCAAAAAGCTGGGTATCAAATAAACTCGAAAATCCTGCAATCATCGTAACAGTTCCATCTGGAAACTTCGGAAACCTGACATCAGGATTAATCGCAAAAAGAATGGGTGCTCCAATCACAGGTTTTGTTGCAGCAACAAATTCAAACAGAACAATTCCAGACTGGATTGCAACTGGAAAATATGATGCACGTCCTTCTGTAGAAACATACGCAAATGCAATGGATGTCGGTGCTCCTTCAAACTACGAAAGAATCGCAGCAATGTATTCACTCGAAGAAGTACGGGAACTTTTTGCTTCATACTGGCTCGACAACGACGGAATCATCAAGTCAATCAAAGACTGTAACGATAAAACTGGATACGTAATTGATCCGCATGGAGCCGTTGCATGGAAAGCATGGGATGACATCAGAAGCGGAAAACTTGCCGAAGTTATGAACGGTGCAAAATTCGACTACACAAAACCTGGTCTTACAGCAAATGTTCCATCATGGGCAAACGAAGTCGTAAATAAAAATGCTGTCGGAATCATTCTTGAAACAGCTGATCCTGCAAAATTTGGAGCAACTGTTAAACAGGCAATCGGTCGCGATCCTGTAATTCCAGAAAGACTCCAGAAAGTAATGCAGCTTCCTGACCGCGCAATTCCAATGGAAAATGACTACAACCAGTTCAAAGACTGGCTCATGGCTAATCTCTAGAATCCAATTATCTTTTCATACATCCCGAAAGAGATTGTCTTTCGGGATCTGTTGTTTTGATTACATATCCTTGTAAGTCTGAACAGTATCTTCAAGATGTTCAATCGGAATTCCTGCCTGTCTGAACATTTCAAGGGAATCTGCCTCATCGTGATAATGTTTTTCACAGACTACTCTTTTGATACCGCAGTTGATGATGAGCATGGCACAGGTTCTGCACGGTGTCATCTTGCAGTAAACAGTTGCACCTTCAAGCGGGATGCCCCGCTTTGCAGCCTGACAGATAGCATTCTGTTCTGCATGAACAGTTCTTACACAATGCTGTGTAATTTCACCGTTATCGTGAATCATTTTTTTAAGAAGATGACCTACTTCATCACAATGAGGAAGTCCGGCCGGAGAACCGACATACCCGGTTACCAGAATCTGATTATCACGCGCAATTACGCAGCCGGATCGTCCTCTGTCACATGTTGCTCTTTTTGCAATCGTTCTGGCAACTTCCATGAAATATTCATCCCATGTCGGTCTAACATATTTTTCTTCAGCCATACAGCCATCTCCTTAAAAAATTAAAAACTAATCTTTTTTAGTCTGTGGAATAACGAGGTTAAGGATAATTCCAACTACAGTAGCAAGTGCAACACCGCCAAGTACAAACTTGAAATTCTGTCCAACCATAAAGCTCAATGTAGCGCCACCGATTCCGAGAACGAGAATTACAGAAGAAATTGTAAGGTTTCTCTTGTCCTGATAGTCAACGCCGGCATCAACAATAGTTCTGAGACCGCTTGATGCGATAAGACCATAAAGCAATGTACAGATTCCACCTAAAACAGGAGTTGGAATTGTACTGATGAGTGCTCCAAATTTTTCACAGAATGAAAGTAAAATTGCAATGACAGCTGCTCCACCGATTACCCATACAGAATAAACTTTTGTAATTGCCATTACACCGATGTTTTCACCGTAAGTTGTGTTCGGAGGTCCGCCCCAGACTGCAGCCCATGCTGTTGCAACTCCGTCGCCGAGCAATGTTCTGTGAAGTCCAGGATCTTTGTAAAAATCCTGTCCTACAACTTTAGAAGTTGTAAGAGTATCACCAAGATGTTCGCAGACTGTAGAAATTGAAATTATTACAAATGTCAAAACTGCAACGAGATTAAATTTAGGTGCAATCCATGCCCATCCGAGATTTTTTAATGATTCATCATTATGAAGGAATGGAAGAGCAAACCATCTTGCTTCTGCAACACCAGAAAAATCAATCAGATGATAAGCAGGAAAGAAAAATCCCATAATGAGTGTAAAGATATAACCGCCTAAAAGTCCTATAAGAATTGAAAGTGTATTGAAGAATCCCTTAAAGAAAATTGTAGCAACAACTGCAGTAATCAATGTTACAGCACCAATGCTTGCATAAACAAGAGAATAATCATCGATAGCTCCAGATGAATTGATATAGAAAAATTCTTTGATTGCAGTCGGAGCAAGTCCAAGTCCAATTACAATAATTACAGAACCGATTACTACTGGAGGAAGAGCTTTATCAATCCATTCCTTTCCTGCAATTCTGATAATAAATGCAATCAAACAATAAAAAAGACCTGCAAAAATTGCACCACCCATTGCATAAGGTGCACCATAATTCTGACCGATTGCAATCAGCGCAGGAATGAAAGCAAATGATGATCCTAAGAATGCAGGAACTTTAGCTCCTGTAATAAGGATGTAAATTAATGTACCAGTTCCGGCTGTAAAAAGTGCTGTTGAAGTACTTAATCCAGTCAAAAGAGGAACCAAAACTGTTGCACCAAACATTGCAAACACATGCTGAAAGCTGAGTGGAATCCACTTAGCCAGAGGTGGTTTGTCATTTGGTCCGTAAAAACCATTGTTACTCATGAATAAACCTCTTAAAATAATTTGTAAAATTATATCATAGGCAGTCTAAAAAATGTAGCGTTTTTTTTGTTTTTACTCAGATTTTATTTCATTTTTGATACTTTTTTTATTTAATTTTTTCAAATCATATTGACATTTTTTTTATAAAAATATATATTACAAACATCAGATATGCGGATGTCATATAACGGCTTATTATCTCAGCCTTCCAAGCTGATGACGAGGGTTCGACTCCCTTCTGCCGCTTCTCAAGCCGCTGTAGCTCAGTTGGTAGAGCAGTAGACTGCAAATCTCCGTGTCGTTGGTCCGATTCCAACCGG
>JAGHVB010000066.1 GCA_018064525.1 Candidatus Treponema merdequi
TAAAAATCTTTATACATTACCTTCTGTTTTTTTTACAAAAAAATTCAAAAAAACACTATTTTTTTATTAAAGTTTTAATAACCTCCTGCCGATAACATAAAAGAGGAGTTATGGCCGCTTAAACTTCATTCGAAGGGACGGTCAGACGATTCACTATAAAAATGTGTGGATGTAGCCTTGTAATACTGAAGCACATTTTTATAAAAGGACAAAAAGGATTTTGTCTTTCAATTTCCAAGGAGGAAATTATGGTTATCAATCACAACATGTCAGCTATGTACGCTAACAGACAGCTTGGCGTAACAGGTCTTACACTTTCTAAGGACATGGAGAAACTTTCTTCAGGAGAAAGGATCAACCGTGCAGGCGGCGATGCATCAGGACTCGCAGTATCTGAAAAGATGCGTGCACAGATCCGTGGTTTGAACCAGGCTTCACAGAATGCTTCAAATGGTATCAGCTTTATTCAGACAACTGAAGGTTACCTTCAGGAAACAACTGACATCATGCAGCGTATCCGTGAACTCGCAGTTCAGGCAGCAAACGGTATCTACTCTGATGAAGACCGTATGCAGATTCAGGTAGAAGTTTCTCAGCTTGTTGATGAAGTTGACCGCATTGCAAGTTCAGCACAGTTTAACGGTATGAACATGCTTACAGGACGCTTCGCTCAGGCTACTGGTGAAAACACTCCTACTGGTTCTATGTGGTTCCATATTGGTGCTAACATGGATCAGAGAATGTCTGTTTACATTGGTACAATGTCAGCTACTGCTCTTGGAGTACGCGAAATTGGAACAGGTGACAAGATCACATTGGCAGGTCCAGATGATGCCAACCGCGCAATCGGTGTTGTAGATACTGCATTGATGAAAATCAATAAGCAGCGCGCAGACCTTGGTGCATATCAGAACCGTATGGAATATGCTGTTAAGGGCTTGGATATTTCTGCTGAAAACCTCCAGGCTTCTGAATCACGTATCCGCGATACAGATATGGCTAGCCAGATGGTAGAATTTACTAAAAACAGCATTCTCCAGCAGGCTGGTACTGCAATGTTGGCTCAGGCTAACACTCAGTCACAGACAGTATTGAGCTTACTCAGATAGATAAGCGAAAATACTAATCTGCCAGAGACAGAACAAATATAGCGGGGATTCTGTCCCCGCAAAAATTGTCTTGTCTTTGTACAAAGAACGGTATATAATATAAATAGTTTATTCTTGCCTTTTGGCAGGAAAACTATTTATAGCGCGGTATTCTACTCTACTTTTAATCACGACATTTTCAATACCGCTACCGTAAAAAAAATTAATGCATTTTCAGATGCATTTTGTTCTTTGAAAATAAGTTTTTCATGTGTGTTCTGTGACAGCATGGACAATCGGTTTTCGTTAAGTGGAATTTCTAAAAATTAAATTCCATTTGTGTAAGACTGATTTTTCCTGCTGTATGGGATCTGAAACTGTAAGGTTGGCGCTAAACTTTACTGCCCGCACAGACAGTGTGCAAAGCATGATGCTTTGTATTTAATCACATGGAGGGCTTAAATATGATTATTAACCACAACATGAGCTCAATGTATGCTAACAGAACTCTTGGCATCTCAAACGATGCTATTATGGGCAACATTGAAAAACTTAGCTCTGGCGAAAAAATTAACCGCGCTGGAGATGACGCTTCAGGACTTGCAGTATCTGAAAAGATGCGCAGCCAGATTCGTGGTCTTAACCAGGCTAACAGAAACATCGAAAACGGTGTTTCATTCATTCAGGCAACAGAAGGATATCTTCAGGAAACTACAGATATTCTTCAGCGTGTTCGTGAACTCGCAGTACAGTCAGCAAACGGTATCTACTCAGATGAAGACCGTATGCAGATTCAGGTAGAAGTATCACAGCTTGTATCAGAAGTTGACCGCATTGCTTCACAGGCACAGTTCAACGGAATGAACCTTCTTACTGGTGCTTTCTCTTCAGAAACACAGTCAGGAAGAATCATGCAGTTCCAGATCGGTGCAAACATGGACCAGAATGCTCGTGTATACATTGGAACAATGACTGCTCAGGCTCTTGGCCTCAAAGGCACACAGGGAACTGACGATCAGATTGGAATTGCTACACCAGAAAGTGCTAACATGGCAATTGGTACAATCGACAATGCACTTATGACTGTTTCTAAACAGCGTGCAGACCTCGGTGCTTACCAGAACCGCTTTGAAATGGCAGCTGATGGAGTAAACGTTGCAGCAGAAAATCTTCAGGCTGCAGAAAGCCTTATCCGCGATACAGATATGGCTAGCGAGATGGTAGAATATACTAAGAATCAGATTCTCACACAGTCTGGTACTGCAATGCTCGCACAGGCTAACTCACAGAGCCAGAACGTTCTTGCTTTGTTAAGATAGTCAGATAAAAAAATCGTATTTGTCTTTGAGAGACTTCTGGATGTCGTCTTTTTTGACACAATACGTGGGATCGGAGAGGTGCGCCCCTCTCCTTTCTCTAATTTCAGGAGGAAATGCCTATGAATACTATCAGTAACATAGGGTCAAGCATGGCCATGGAAGGCCGATATTACAGTTCCGGTTCTGTCAAAAATGCAAATTCAGAAAAGGCTGCTGTCGTTCAGCACCTTAATATTGCCGATGGAGCCAGAGTTGTGGACAACCTTGTCCAGAACAATGCCGAGATAAAAGCTGATGCTTCTGAGCTTCAGAAACTGTCTGACATGGTAATGGGCAGAAAACTTCAGTTCAACGTAAATGAAGAACTGGGTACCATAGTCGTAAAAGTTGTTGATCCTAGTACAAACCAGGTCATAAAAGAAATACCTTCTGCAGATGTTCAGAAAATTAAAATCAACATCAGAAAAGCAATTGGTGTTTTGTTCGACGAAATTATTTAATCTTGGGAATTAAGGGTGGCGAGATTATATGTCCGGACTGAACATACCTGGAGTAAATGACAAATATAAAACCAATGACATTGTAGAAGGCCTGATGAAGGTCGAGAGAATTCCGCTTACACGAGAACAGGAAAATCTTGAGACTTTTAAAAAACAGCAGGACGCCTGGCGAACTGTAAACCAGAAAATGTCATCTCTCAGAGACTCAGTAAAAACACTCTACTCTTTTGATAATCCATTCAATAATAAACTTGCATCCTCATCAGAAGAAAACGCAGTTACCGCAACTGCCGGAAGAGAAGCCGCTTATGAATCTTTTCAGGTTGACGTAATTACACCGGCAACTTCAGACAGATTTTTATCAATGGAAATTGAAAAAGGAATGTCTGTTCCTGCGGGACTTTATACTTACAAAACCGGTGACAAAACAATTCAGATGAACTGGAAAGGCGGTAAAATCGAAGACTTTGTTTCAAGTCTTAACAAACGCGGAAAAGATGTTATAAAAGCAAGCCTTATCGGCGTAAACAAAGGAAATAAAGCATTATTAATCGAAAGTCTTAAAACAGGAAAAGACGCAAGATTAGTATTTAAAGATAAAGCACTTGATTTTGCACTTGAAACCAAAATGGTTCAGAAAATAAAATCTGAAGAATCTTCATTTGGAAAAGATTTTTCAGAAATTAAAGGTCTTACTAAATTAACTGATGTTGAACAGGATGGAATGCCTCAGCTTTCAAACGAAGGTGTAACAATTTCAAATGAAAAAATTTCAGTTCCGCCTCGCGGAGGTTTTGCTTTGGAAATTCCACAAAATATTGCAAAAGAAAATAATAAGACACTTTCTTTTAATGTCAGGGCTGTAAATACAGAAGATATAACAGATATCTTAAATACAAAAAGTTCAGAACCAGTTTTACCAGATCCCGGCGGAATAACTTTTCAGTCAATTTCAATTTCGAACAATCAGTCTTCTGTAAGCATTCCGAAAAACGACAAGCCGCAGATTCCACTTGAAAAAATTAAGACAGATTCTGTTTTATTCATTCAATTTAATGACGGAACTGAACGCGAAGTAAAAATTACAGATGAAGTTTTTTCTGAAAAAGGAAATGACTTAAAAATAAATTTAAGTGAATATCCCGGCGCAAAATCAATTGTATTAAAAAACAGAAATACGGGTGTTTCATATTTTATTTCTCAAATTACAGCCTACGATGAAAATGCAGATCTTGGATACGGACCTTGTAATGCAGTAAGCGAAGCAGGAGACGCAATTATAAAATATGAAGGAATTACAATTACAAGACCAGAAAATAAAATCGATGATATAATTCCGCATGTAACTTTAAATCTTACTCAAAAAACAGACAGAACTGCAACAATCAAAATAGAACCTGATACAGAAAGTGCAAAAGATGCACTTATAAATTTTGTAGGCCGTTATAATCAGGCCGTAGCAGAGTTAAATATTCTTTCTCAGAACAAACCGGAACTTGTTTCAGAACTTGATTATCTTTCGGGAGATGAAAAAAAAGAATACACAGATAAACTTGGAATGTTTTTTAATGACTTTTCACTTTCAAATGTAAAAGCACAGATGCAGTCAATAATTTCAGGTGTTTATCAGGCAAGTGAATCTGATACAATTACAATGCTCAGCCAGATTGGAATATCGACAAACGCAACAAGTTTTTCGGGCTACAATCCCGGAAAAATGCGCGGATATCTTGAAATAAACGAAAAAGTTTTAGACGAACATCTTAAGACAGACCTTGATGGAATAAAAACTTTGTTCGGATTTGATTCTGACGGAGACTTGATTGTCGATTCTGGAATCGGCTGCAAACTTGATAAGACTCTTACAGCATATGTTCAGTCTGGTGGAATTCTTGCAGGAAAAACTTCTACTCTCGATAAACAGATAAAATCAAGTGAACAGAAAATTGCTAAACTTGAAGACCAGCTTGACAGAAAAGAGGCTGAATTAAAATCAAAATACGGACAAATGGAAAGTACACTCAATTCACTTGAAAGTCAGTCAAATTCCATCAATAACTTTTCAAAACAGCAGCAAAACAACCGATAATATAAATATAAACTGAACAAAGGATTTTATTATGGAATTTTTAGTAAACGGACAAAAACTTGATATTACTCTTCAGAATGAAAAAACTATCGGCGATGTTTTAAAAGCTTTCGAAATCAGCTGTGAACAGAATAAACTTGCTGCAATCGGAATTGCTTTAAATGATAAAACAGTAACAGCAGAAGAATTTGATGAAGTAAGCAGTTTACCAATCGAAGAAAATACAAAACTTGATGTTTCTGTAATTTCAGAGACTGCAATTTCTGAAAGTTTTAAACAGTCTGCTGTTGAAATAAAAGAAGTTGTTGAACTTTTAAAAAACATTCCTGTTGAAATGCAAAGTGGAAAAGATGCACAGGCAAAGAAATCAATAATAAAGCTTTCTGATGTTATGAATGCTTTCTGCAGTACGGTTACATGGTCCAGTCTGTTTCCGGAAGCATTTTCAGGTATTAAAGTCAACGAAAAAACTTTGTCAGATTTTTTAGCAGAACTCTCTCCTATTCTCAAAGATTTTAGCGACGCACTTGAAAATTCGGACTCAGTTTTACTTGGAGATCTTTCGGAATACGAAATCTGTCCAAGACTGGAATCACTTTCAGAAGCACTCGGGAGTTTATAAATGAATTTATTACAAGTCGGTTCACCACTTGCAGCAAGACAGAATCCTCTTGCATATATGATAATTCTGTATCTTGTTATTGCAGTTGCTGTTATTTTTGCATTCTGGATCTATTTACAGCTTCTCAAAAAAAAGCATTCAACACCAGAATGGATTGAAGCTCAAAAAACCAAAGCGACAGAATTTAAAGACATTCAGAAATTAGCAAAAAAAATCGGTTTAAATAAAGAAGAAATTTTACTTCTCTGGAAAATCTGCCGCGAGAATGAAGTTCCAAATATTTTTTATAATTATTCTGATGATGATCTTGTAGATGGAATTTTTAAGTCTGCATTCAGAAAAATGGCACAGATGCGTCTTTCTGACAGAGAACTCTATGAACTTTTCCGACTTCGTTTTCACATTTATAAATCTGTAACTTATTCAGGTTCTGTTACAAGTTCTTCAAATATTCCGCTTGAAACAGTTTTATCATATCCATCCCCAAGCGGATTTCAATATCAGTTTATACTTGAAAAAAACGATAAAAACGGTCTTTACTTAAAAATTCCAGAAACACTTGAAGAAACAAGCCAGGACAGACCTAAACCTCTTGATAAAATTGCTCTCATTTTCAGCCTTCCAAACAAACAGCAGTTTGCTCTTGTAACCCGTGTCGTTCAATATCTGTCACAGCCAGATGGCGAAAAACAGCTTTTAGTAACACATTCAAACACTGTATGCCCTCAAAGCCGCCGAACCTCAAGACGTTTTGCTGTAAACCGCGACTGTAAATTCTCTGCTGTAGAAGTTTCTACTTCTCAATCCGGAGAACTTTCTTTTAAACCAAAAGACAAAAAATATGATGGATCTGTAGTAGACCTTTCTGAAGGCGGATGCAAAATATTTACAACTCTTCCTATCAAGCAGAAGCAATATTTATATATGGAATTTGAAGTTCTTGGAAAAACAGAAGGTTTTTACGGTCAAATTGCAAATACCCGCACCGATTTAGATACAGGACTTTATTCACTTCATATTGGATTTAAATTATTACCACTTGAAACAAAAGTTAAAATTTTAACTGATTTATATGATTGGTCATAAATTCTTGACGATTGGCAACTCTTATTTTATAATTAAATGTACGGATAGAATTTATGAACATACTGGAACTTAAAGACGTCAGCCGCGAAGAAGGAGAAATTTTTTATTTAAGAAAATTTTCAGGAATTGCGGTTTTAGAATTACCTACAACAACAGAAGATGTACCCATTTCATTCAGCATTGAGACAAGCCCTTTTGGACAGAGAACTATCGCTGTTAAGGTAAATTCAACTCCAAATTATCCGGTTGTTCCATTGATTACTGCGTTAAAATCGTATATCTTAACAAGCGACAAAGAAGGTCGTTTACCACAATGAAAAATCTTACATTACATACAAAATCCTCAGAAGAAACAATTGAACTTGGCCGTAAAATCGGTAGTCTTTTGCAGAAAGGTGATATTCTTGCAATGCAGGGAACATTAGCAGCCGGAAAGACAACTATTACAAAAGGAATTGCAGAAAGTCTTGGCGTTAAAGATGTGATTACAAGTCCAACTTTCTGTCTAATTTCAGAATACGAAGGAAAAATGCCTTTATATCACATTGATGTTTACAGACTTGACGGACCAGAAGATTTTGTTAATCTCGGAACAGATGACATGCTTTACGGCAACGGAGTGACAATCATCGAATGGAGTGAAAAAATCATGGAAGAGCTTCCTAAAGACTGCATGATTATTCGTCTTACTCCACTCAGTGACGGAAGCACTGAGCGAACAATCGAAATTGAAAACTGGCCGTATGAAGATCTCTAAAAAACGGCCTTACAATAATATTTTTTAAGATTTAATTAAAGGAAGTTTTACATGAAAGCTCTCGCAATTGATACATCACTTACAAGAATTACAATCGCTGCAAAAAATGATGATAACACAGCATATGTCACTTTAGATATCGGAATGAAACAGTCAGAAAAACTTGTTCCGACAATTGAATATGTTTTACAGACTGTCGGTCTTAAAACAAATGAGCTTGACTACTCTGTTTTATGTAAAGGACCCGGAAGTTTTACAGGACTTCGCCTTGCATTTTCTGCATTAAAAGCAATTGAAATGGCTCATGAAGTTCCTGTTTATGGCATTCCTACACTTGAATGCTATTCTTATGCTTACAAAAATATTTTAGAACCTGTAATCTGTGCTGTCGATGCAAAGAAAAACAGATTTTATGTAAGAGTATCTGCCAACGGAAATGTTTGTATTGAAGACGGAGATTTTGAAATTTCCGACATTAAGACAAAACTTGAAGAACTTGGTGTTGATGTTTTCTTTGTCTGTGGAAGTGATGCAAAACTTTTTATCGAACGCATTAAAGATGAAATGAAAGATGTTAAATTTGTATATCTCGAAGGAAAACCAAACGAAACAGAAAATCTTTTTGAAATTGCAGAATATATGATTTCAAAAAAAATACCGGCCCTAAAAGATTTTGAAGGACCGGTTTATATCCGTGCAAGTGAAGCTGAAGAAAATCTTAATAAATAAGATTCTAGCTTAAAAGTTTTTTAAGTGCTGCAATTCCTTTTGTATCAGGGATTGCAGAAGCTGCTTTATTTTCAGACTGAATTGCATTAAAAACTTCCTGTCTGAAAACTTTTACATTCTTTGGAGCTTCAACTCCAATCTTTACCTGATCACCTCTGATTTCGATGATAGTTAAAGTTATATCGTCTCCAATTTTAATTTTTTCATCAATTTTTCTGGATAAAATCAGCATACACTCTCCTTCTCCTGAAGAGCTTTTACGATATCATGTTTTGTTGTCCATTTGTTTGAATTAAGAATTACCTGTAAACATTGATTTGTATTTTTATTAATTACAATAGGTCCCTGAAGATTTGCAGTAACCGGTGTATTATCTCTTGGAATTGTTACGATTGCCATAACATAAACATCTGCAGGAGAATTGATTCCGATTTTTGCAAGTGATTTATCATCTACATCAAGTTCATAATCATTTACAATCAAAAAAGGATCAACAATTAAGAATGCAAGATTCTGATCATCAAGTGACTGCATCCACATAAATGGAGAATACTCTGATTCATAAACCGCATAATTATGATAAAGTTCAAATCCAAACAGGCCTTCCGGAAATGAAAAAATATGAGAATCATCAACCTGTACTATTTTACCCTGTCTTGTTTTAACATCCATGTTTTGCCTCTATTATCTCATGTAATTTAAAAGTGAACTTGAATAAAGTTTTCCTGCAACGCTTAATGTTGCCTGATGAACATAATCAAGCATTTTCATATCTGTAACAGCTTTTGTAAAATCAAGATCTCCTTCTGTAGAAATCATCTGTGTTACATTTAATGATGTCTGAGAGTTTCTTGCAATATTGAGAGCTGCTCTTTCATGATCACTTCCAAGTTCTGCAATTCTTGTAACAAGATTTGAAAGACTCTGGTCAACAGTTCCAAGAACACGGCCGCCAATTGCTTCATGATCACCAGAAAGCATTGCGTCTCTTAATGCAATAACACTGTCAAACATTGAACCACCAGAAATTTTTGCATTTACTGCAAGATTATAAGGCGGACGCTGTTCAGGACTTGAAATTACACCGAGATCTGTAAATGTTGTTCCGGAAATATCTTCAAGCCAGAGCTGTCGTGGATCTGTTGTAATTAAGTTTAAACCGTTTGATACCGGATCAATACTTGCTTTTACAGCTGCACCACTGTTATTGATTTTTGAAATTACGGCATATACATTATCACCTGTTTTAATTTCAATTTTATGACCGTCAACTGCAATTACACTGTCTTCATTTGCCTGCCATGCTGTTGCATCACGTTCTGTAAAAAGCTGCTGATGTTCCGACCAGAAAGTTCTGTTTCCTGAATTGTCAATATTGAGATACTGATTTTCATCAATTTCAATTTTATTAGAATCAACATTGCCGTTATATGAAACTGTTTCGATAAGTGGAACTGCACTGCCAGGGACATTTGCAAGTTCTGCTTCAAATGCAGTTGATTTTGTATTTGTTCCTGCAAAAAGAGCATTTCCATCCTGATCAACTGCATTTGCATTCTGGATAAGCTGTTTTAAAAGTTCATCAACTTCACCAGCCATATTCTTAAGATCATCTTCTGTAAAAGTTCCATTTGCGCCGGCTACTGCAAGTTCGCGGACACGCTGCATGATCTGAAGAGAATCATTCATATAACCTTCACGGACTGTGAGTTTTTCTGTAATTGTCTGAGCATTTGTTTCAAATGTATCAACGCGGCCTTTGAATGACTGATAGCGGACAAGGTGGCCTGCAGCAATCGGATCTTCGCGCAATGTCTGAAGACGACGCTGGGAACCAATCTGATTATTTACATTATTCAATTTTGATTCATGATTACGAAGTCTGTACTGAACATCGTTGTTATTCATTCCACTACTGATTCTTCTCATAATTTTTTTCCTCACTTTGTCCTTACTAAAAAACTTTTTCTATTAAAATTAAACCTTAAGTCTGTTGATTACAGTATCAAGCATCTGATCGATTACTGTTACAAACTTTGCAGCAGCATTATATCCGTGCTGAAACTTCATGATATCTGCAAGTTCTTCATCGATGTTTACACCACTGATTGAATCACGAAGACTTCTGAGATCGTCCATTACAGCATGTTGACTTAATGAGTTTGTTTCTGCCTGTTCACCCATAAGACCTACATGAGTTACTGTATCTGCAAAATAATCATCAAATGTTCTTTCATGACCGATCATGATTTTTGTATTTCTGATTGCTGCAATTTCTACAGCAGCTCTTGCGTCTCCGTTAGCGGCTGTTCCACTGTGATCTGCAAATGCAGTTGCAACATTCATTACATCGTTTTTAATTCTTTCATTGATATCAACATATGTCGAAGGATTTTCAACAGGACTTACTGCAAACTGAGCAACTTTTGCAGCTTCAGTTCCAACTCCAGAAAGAGCATTTACTGCATCTGCCTGATTATAATCGTAAGCACCTTCTTCACCGCTTGCTGCAAGAATTCCACTGTAGCCTGCAAGGAAAAGACCAGAGTCTTCTACATGGCGGATTACAAAGTCCGGATTGTACATGCTTTCAGCTGTTGTTGCTTTAAGAACGAGATTAATATTTCTGTCTAGATATGCTTTAACTTCACCGTTTGAATCGTTGATGCGGTTGATTACATCTTCAACTGTATCTGTCGGATGATATGCAACTGTAACATTTCCCTGAGGTCCAGAAAGAGTCATCTGACCTTCGATACCAATCTGTTCCTGTGGGTTTAAAGAATTAGTTCCTGTAAAGCGGAAGATGTAAGATTTATCTTCGATTCCATCACCGTCTGAATCATAGTTACCGACTGTATTTTCTACAAACGGATGCTGAACAAAGAAGTCGAGGCCTGTAACATTGTTTGCACCGACTGCATTTCTGTGAACATCATTTACAAGATCAGCAAAGTTCATTGTCATTGTATTCAATGACTGAATTTCATGTCTTACATCAACATCGCGGAGTTCTATAAGAGCACCAAGAGAACCGCCTGTTACAACGGCATCATCTTTTGTATCTTCCCAAACGACTCTTGAAAAACCAAAGTTGTCAGTTGTTGGAACAACTTCGAGGTGACGTGCAATTCCACCCTGAACCAAAATCTTTCCGTCAACATGAACCATAAACTCATCTGAGTCTCTCTGGTCAGAAGTAACGTTTGCAATTTTTGAAAGTTTTTCAACAAGAAGATCACGACGGTCTAAAAGATCATTAGGATTATCTCCCATCGCACGGCTTCTTACGATTTCTTTTGAAAGTTCTGCAATCTGATTTGCCATATCGTTGAGCTGTTCAACATTTGCTTCGATGTCAGAGTTTAAAAGATTTCCAATTCCGAGAAGAGCTGTATCACGGTTTCTGATTGAGTTTACAAGTGACTGTCCGCGGCTTACAACTGCTTCGCGGTTAGCAGTGCTTTCAGGGTTAAGTGAAAGTTCCTGCCAGCTTTCCCAGAACTTATCCATTGTTGTTCTGATTGAAATTTCATCAGGTTCGTTGTAAATCTGTTCAAGCATTACATAATATTTGCTGCGTGTATCCCAGTAAGATTCCTGATTTGACTGAGCAACAATTCTCTGGTCAAGCATTTCATCTCTTACACGGTTGATGCTTTCTACACTTACACCCTGGCCAATCTGTCCCGGTGTTTCTGCTCTTGAAAGGTCTGGTCTGTAAAGAGGATCAAATGCTTTTACTTCTACACGCTGACGCGAATATCCTTCTGTATCTGCGTTTGAAATATTATGACCAGCCGTATGAATTGACTGAGAATGAGCCATAAGGCTTCTTTTTCCTAATTCTATTGCTCCAAAACTTCCTGCCATATTACACCTCTAAAAATCTAACTCTTAATTCTAAAATCACTTTCTAAAAAACTCTATTGAGTACAACACTCTGCGGTTCATGCTTTACAATTGCACCGCGTTTTGAATACAGAACATTTCTTCTCTGCGGTACAACATTATCAAGAACATTCTGAACAAAGCCTTTTGAAATATTCACATAATCGCTTAAAGAACTGTTTTCAATTTTGGATTTAATCAATTTTGACTGAATTTTTTTCATTTCTTCATGTTCTTCCGGAGTAAAATCAGCTTTTTTGATTGAATCTCTTTCATCATCAAGGCAGATAAATTCAACTGTTTTATCCTGAATTCTGGAAATATTCTTTTCAAGTTCCATCCAGTCACGCTGTTTTACAGCTTCACGAATATTAACCTGACAAGTTAAAATTTCATCCATAACTTCATTTTCTTTTGCTAAAACTGTCATTAAAGTTTTATTTTCTGCCATATTTACCTCCGATAAAACGGGAAATTTACATAATTTTCAGGAAAAACCATAAAAAAATTATGGTATACCGTTTAAATTGTCGGAATTTGAGATTTTGACTTTAGGAGTATTTATGAAAAAACAATGCTGACTCAATGTTTTTAGAAACGAAGGAATTTATGCTAAATATTGAAAAAACTGAATATTTAGTGATATTAGTTATTGACTAATAAATATACTTTCTGATATATTTAACTTCGTCAGTAAATGGTGCCTGTAGTTCAGCGGTAGAGCGCCAGATTGTGGATCTGGTTGTCGTGGGTTCGATCCCCACCAGGCACCCATCTTCCAGAATTGTGGCAGGGCGATATTTACGATAATGCGCCTGTAGCTCATCTGGATAGAGCTTCGGACTTCGAATCCGGAGGTAGCAGGTTCGAATCCTGTCAGACGCAAATACAATACAATTTTCTGGAGCTTCGCTCCTGCAAAATACGGGCCATTAGCTCAGCTGGTAGAGCAACAGACTCTTAATCTGTGGGTCGAAGGTTCGAACCCTTCATGGCTCATAAAAAGGAACTTCATAAAGAAGTTCCTTTTTTATATCTTATTTTTTATCAGAAACTCATTAAATTCTATTTTTTTCTTCTTATTGTAAAGACTTTCATTTAATGATAAAATCAATTATATGTCAGGAAGAAAGTTTTTTTACAAGTTACCATTGATTCAGATGTGCGTTACTCTTCTCATATTCTTAATCGGTGGATTTATTTTTTATCTCATGTATTGTGACAGGCTGAGTAAAACTTATGTCACTTTTAAACAAAATGCAAATGAAGAACTCGAAAAGAAACCTGATCTCGAAGTTATATTTTCGACTCCACAGGATAAATTCTGGAGACAGGGAGACGGAACTTATGGAGCTCAATTTGATGGAAAATTCATAAATAATACAAATCATGTTTTTACAGACTGGAAAGTAACAATCGAAGTTCCGGAAGGATATTGGGTTGATTCAAGCTGGAATGCAGAATTTTCATATTTCTTTACAAAATCAAAACCGATTCCAACAGAACATTTTGAACTTGCAGATTACAAACGACAGTATCACACAGAAGAAAATCTTATAGAAATGAAAAAAACTTCTGATGCCAGAAATGATATTATGCCGAAAACTCTTGATTCAGAACTTGAACCGTTTAAAGTCGGCATGATTATGTATACTCAGTATCCTGCTGTAATTCAATATTCAACTGTTGTCGGAAGATTTATTTATGAACCAAGAGAAGGAATGATTTATCACATTCTCCTGATTTCAATTTTCATCACAACTATCATACTTATAGTTCTTATCATCATTCAGATTTCTGTAATGAAACAGGTAAAATTTTATGAAGTAAGGCAAAAACTTGATTCAGATATCATTGTTCAGTCTTTCAAAACTTTTGCAAACTTCGTAGATGCGAAAGACCCTTATACAAAAGGTCACTCACTTCGTGTAGCACACTACTCCCGTGAAATTGCAAGACGAATGAAAATGACAGAACATGAACAGATGGAAATGTTCTGGCTTGCACTTATGCATGATGTTGGAAAAATCAGTGTAAAAGACAACATTCTTAATAAACCTTCAAGATTAACAGATGAAGAATTTACAGAAATTCAGTCTCATGTTACAAAAGGCTACGAAATGCTTAACGACTTTGTTGCAATGCCAATGTTAAAAGAAGTTGCAAAATCTCATCATGAACATTTTGATGGAACCGGTTACAGCGAGCATCTCAAAGGTCAGGAAATTCCAATTGAAGCAAGAATTGTATGTGTTTCCGATTCTTTTGATGCGATGAACTCTGACAGATGTTACAGGAAGCGTCTTGAAAAAGAACAGATTATTAAAGAATTTGAAAAATGCAGCGGAACTCATTTTGATCCGAAAATCGCAAAAATAATGATTGAGATGATCAAAGATAAAGCTGTTGATAAAATTGAATCAATTGATACATTAAATGATATCAATTACAAAGCATAAAAAAAAGATTTAAAAATGAGGTTTCAGAAAAAAATGAAAAAAAGTTTACTTACAGTTTTATGTTGTGCAGCATCATTTCTCACATTTTCGTGTTCTGCTAAAAAACAGAATACAGATGTTTTAAGAATGAACATCTGTTCAGAGCCAGACAATTTTCATTTCTGGAAAAGTTCTGCGGCAGATACAAAGGCAATCTTATACAACATCTACGAAGGTCTTATGACTTTTGACAAATCTGGTAAAATTATTCCTTGCCTTGCAGAAAGCTGCGTTATAAGTGATGACGGAATCGGTTATCTTTTTACTTTACGAGATGATGTTTATTTTCATGACGGCAAAAAGCTTACATCAGATGATGTAATCTATACTTACGAAAATCTTGCAGGCTTAAACGGTAATACACCTAAAAGTGATGAAATGCAGATTGTAAAAAGCATTAAAGAAATTTCTCCTTCTGTACTTTTAATTCAGCTTAAACAGCCTTCATCATCATTTTTAACTTTTGCAATACAGCCGGTTCTGCAGAAAGATTATAATGAAAATGAAACACATCCTGTTGGAACAGGTCCTTATAAATTTGTGGAATATTCCCTTCATCAGAAAATCGTTCTTGAAAAAAACGAAAACTACTGGAACAAAAAAAGAACACCATCGATAAAACGCATTGAACTTTTTGTCATTTCTGACGAAACAGCAGGTATCGCAGCCCTTCAGTCAGATCAGCTTGATATTGCTCAAATGATAAATGCATCAAATGCAAATTCACTTAAATCTCAATTCGATGTAATTTCATATCCTCAGAATATGGTCCAGATTTTTGCAATGAATAATGCTGTAAAACCTTTTGATAATGAAAATGTAAGAAAAGCTTTATGTCTTGCAATTAACCGTGATGAAATAATTGACGGAGCAATGGATAAAGCAGCAACAAAACTTTATTCTAATTTTTCTCCGGTTCTGGGGTTTTATTACAACGATAAACTTGAAAAAATAAATCAGTATGATACAGACAGAGCAAAAAAACTGTTAAAAGAAGCCGGTTATGAAAACGGATTTGAATTTACTGTAAAAGTTCCATCAAACTATACTGTTCATGTTGACACAGCAGCAATCATTCAGGCACAGCTTGCAAAAATCGGCGTCAAAGCTAATATTGAAACAATTGAATGGACTACATGGCTTTCTGATGTTTATACAAACAGACAGTATGAAGCAACTGTAATAGCTTTTGGAGGAAAACTTGAACCAAATGATATTCTTAAGCGTTATTCCTCAACATACAAAAAGAATTTTGTAAATTTTTCTGACCAAGAATTTGACAGAGACTTTACAAAAGCTCTTACAGAAAATGATGATACAAAACGTTCAGATCTCTATAAAAACTGTCAGAAAATTCTTGCAGAAAAATGTCCTTGTGCATTTATCTGTGATCCGAATAATACTCTCTTGAAAAAGAAAAACATCAAAGGCTTTACATACTATCCGCTCAGTTATTACGATTTTACAAGTCTTTCATATTAGAGAATATATCTGAAAATCTGAATCAATGGAGTAATTAAAAATTGAAGTTTTACATTAAAAAGATTTTTGACTTTTTATTGACTGTATTTTTAGTTACTCTCATTACTTTTATTACTTTTAATATTCTTCCTGGAAATCCTGCAACAGCAATTCTCGGAGCCGATGCTGATGAAGCACAGATTATTCAACTTGAAAAAGAATTTAATCTTGATAAACCGCTTGCAGTCAGATACATTTTCTGGCTTACAGATATTTTTAAAGGTGACCTTGGAACTTCTTACAGATTTAATGTTAAAGTAAATTCAATAATCACAGAATCAGCTTCTGTAACTCTGTCATTAAGCCTTTTTACAATAATTCTGACTGTATTAATAGCTGTTCCTCTTGGAATATTTCTTGCTTTAAAAAATAAAAATCCTGCAGCAAAACTTATAGAATTTATTGACCAGATTTTTATTTCTACACCTTCTTTCTGTACTGCTCTTTTACTTATCATTGTCTTTACTATAAAACTTCATATTTTTCCATCGATGGGATATACAAAATGGACTGACAATCCTGTTTTATGCATAAAATCTCTTTTTTTACCTTCTCTTTCACTTGCATTGGGATCAAGTGCAATTCTTGCACGATATTTAAAAACTAATTTTAAAGAACAGCTCGAAAAAGATTATGTTAAAACAGCCTATGCAAAAGGACTTTCTCCTCTTTATGTTAACATTCATCATATCTTACGAAACTCCGTCTTAAGTGTAATTACAACACTCGGACTCATTCTGACAGAAATTCTTGGCGGCAGTATCATAATCGAAAATGTATTTTCACTTCCTGGAATTGGAAAACTGATTGCAATTTCAATTTCCGCACGAGACTTCCCTCTCATCTCAGGTCTTGTATTGTATCTTGCCGTTATCTGCATAACATGTAATTTTATAATTGATCTTCTTTATTCTGTAATTGATCCAAGAATAAAAAGGACGGCAAAATGAAAAAATATTTTTCAAACGCAGTCTTTTTAACAGGTTTCTGTATTTTTTGTTTTCTTCTTAGCTTCTTTATTTTTGGATATATTTTTATTCCTTATCAGTTTGATGAAATTGATACACTGAATAAATTTGCTTCATTTTCTAAAGAACATATTTTCGGAACTGACCATTTAGGAAGAGATATTTTTTCAAGAATAATTATTGGAATGAAACTATCTTTTCAAATTGGTTTTTCTGTCATGATTCTTGGTTTTATCTGCGGAACGATACTTGGAGCAATAAGTGGTTTTTTTGGCGGAATTGTTGATTCTGTTGTTTCTAAATTTGTTGATTCAGAAATGGCATTTCCTGGTATTCTGCTTGCTCTTATGCTTATTTCAATTTTCGGGAATGGAATTGAAATAACAGTTCTTGCATTATTTATTATGAGTCTCCCAAGGTTTATAAGAATTTCAAGAAGCGGATTTATAAAATATAAAAATTCAACCTTCGTAAAATCTGCAGTTGCAAAAGGAGCATCAAGCAGCCGTATTCTTTTTGTACATATTTTACCGAATGTTGTATCTGATCTTCTAGTTACCTGTACATTAAGTTTTTCTCTTGCAATTTTAAGTGAATCCGGATTAAGTTATCTGGGACTTGGGGTAACAGCACCACTTCCAAGTTTTGGCAGAATGCTTTCTGAAGGACAAAGATTTATTCTTCAAAGACCATCACTTGTATTGATTCCAGCTTTCTTTTTGATTTTAACAGTGCTCTCGTTAAATTTAATTGGTGATGGAATTTCAGAAGTAAATCAAAAATAAGGAGGTTTAAAATGTGCAGCAATTTCAACAATACAGAAAATAAAGACAGCATATTAAATATAGAAAACCTCAGCATTCAATTTGATTTTAAAAATCTCTTTTCAAAAACCAGATCTGTTCCTGCAGTTGAAAATTTAAATCTCTCAATCAATAAAGGAGAATTTGTTGCTTTAGTTGGAGAATCAGGATGCGGAAAATCACTTACAGCACTCAGCATTATGAAACTTCTTCCCAAAGCTGCACATATTTCAAATGGGAAAATTATTTTCTGTAATAAAAACATAACCACACTTTCAAAAAAAGATTTCCGCTCAATTTCTGGAAATGAAATTTCAATCATTTTTCAGGATCCGATGTCTTCACTTAATCCGCTTAAAAAAGCCGGTATTCAGATTGCAGAAGCAGCAATTGCACATGGAAAAGATAAAAAAACAGCTGAAAAAAAAGCAATGGAAATGCTAAAGCTCACAGGTTTTAAAGATCCGCAAAATATTTATAATTCATATCCGTCAGAACTTTCAGGCGGAATGAAACAGCGCATTTTAATTGCAATGGCTCTCATAAATGAACCAAAGCTTTTAATTGCTGACGAACCTACAACCGCTCTTGACGTAACGATACAGGCAGAAATCATTGAACTTTTATTCAAATTAAATAAAAAACTTGGAACGGCAGTTTTATTGATCAGCCATGACCTGACTGTTGTTGCCAACATCTGTTCTAAAATTTATGTTATGTATTCCGGAGAAATAATTGAAAACTCATCAACAGAAGAGCTTCTCACAAATCCGCTTCACCCTTATACAAAAGCACTAATTCAGACTATTCCAGATCTGGAAAAACGACTTTCAAAATTGACAGTTCTTTCAGGAAATGTCCCATCTCTGGAAGAAAGATCGTCACTAAACTGCCGTTTTTATGACCGCTGTGAACTTCGAAAAACTGTAAACATAAGTGAAAAATGCAGACATCAAAAACTGCAGCTTGAAGAATATGATAAAGAACATTTTGTAAGATGCTGCAGCTATTGCATGAAAAGCAATGACAAAACATTATCTTCCGGAGGAAATTTTTAATGGAACTTCTTAAAACTGAAAATCTTTCTAAAAATTTTCTTCGCTCAAATAAAAAAATCGAAGCTGTAAAAAACATAAATTTTTCACTTGAAAAAGGTAAAACATACGGACTTGTCGGAGAATCCGGCTGCGGAAAATCTACTTTAGCCTCAATGCTTTGTCTTCTGACAAAACCAGATTCAGGAAAAATATTTTTTAAATCAAAAGACATTCATACACTTTCAAAAAAAGAAACTAAAGATTTTCATAAAAAAGTTCAGATTATATTTCAAAATCCTTATGATTCACTTAATCCGAAAATGAAAATAAAAAACATCATCGAAGAAGGATTAATAATTCATAAAATTACAAAATCAAAAGAAGAAAAAGATTATCTCGTAAATGAAATGCGCACAATGTGTGCACTTGATAATTCTGTTTTAGAAAAATACCCTTCAGAACTGTCAGGCGGTCAAAGACAGAGAGTCAGCCTTGCCGCAAGCATGATTCTGCAGCCTGAGTTATTGATATTAGATGAAGCAGTATCAAGTCTTGATGTTCTTGTTCAGGCTCAGATTTTAAACATTTTAAAACTTATGCAGAAATCATTCGGTACTACTTACCTTTTTATTTCACACAATCTTCATGTTATATCATATCTCTCTGATAAAATCGGAGTAATGTATAACGGATCTATAATTGAAGAAGGAAAAGCTGAAGATATTCTGTCAAACCCTGAACAAGAATATACAAAAAAACTGTTTGAATCATCCTATACAATTAAGTCAAGCGCATCAACAATTTTCTGATCATATTGTCTGCTTGCTGACCTCAATTCAGAAATAGCTTCATTTCTGTCGCTGATTTCTTTATATTCCCTTGAAGAAATCAATGCAAGATAACTTTCTACAACGTGAATAACGCGAGCAATATATGGAATTTTCTGCCCTTTTATTCCATTCGGATATCCTGAACCATCAAGATTTTCATGATGTTTTGAGACTGCATCTTTAAAAACATTCTGATATTTCTGGTCAACAAAAGAAAGCATTTTTAACGCAATAACCGTGTGAGTTTTAATAAGTTCAAACTGTTCTTCTGAAAGTGTCCTGGCTTTTAAAATTGAAGGATCAATTTTAAGAAAACCAATGTCATAAATTAAACAGGCTGCATAAAACACCATTGCTTCTGTATCTGAATATCCAAGTTTTATGGAAATTTTATAAACAAGTTCTGCTACGCGATTTGAAAGATTTCTTCTTGTTGTTATGCTGTCAATCTGATCACCATATTTTTTACAGACCAGAAGAAGGTTTGAAAAATCAGATTCTGGTTCTTCAGAATTGTCAGATTTTAAACGCAAAGGAACTGGTTTATTTGATGGAGTTGAAAAACTCATTGCCTGCATTGCAAGGATTGTATTCTGTAATTGGATCTGATTTTGTTTTGTTGTTTTAATTAAGAGAAAGATTATTACAATAATTGCAATTAAAAAAACAAAAAGAATTATCGAAAAAATAAAAGCAATTTTAAAATTATTATCAGAAACAGATTTGATTGCTTTTGAATTATTCTCATTAATTTCATTTATCATTTTTGTAATCTGTTCTGTATATTCTTTATTTTCAAGTCTTGCTTTTTCATCAGATTCTTTAATGTGTTTATCCGCAATTATTACATAAGACTTTACTGCTTCAAAAACGGAAGGAGGTGCGACTTTTGTATCTTCCAGAAGTGTATAAATTGAATTCCACTGCTCTTTTTCTACCAGAAAATCAGCATACCTAATGACTGCAGTTTTTACAGTTTTTTCATACATTGAAGGCATTTTTTCTGTTTCAAAATAATTAATTAAAAAAAGTGAATAAGTAAATGCTTTTTCATAATCCTGGGTTTGAAGATTTTTATTAAGATAATCAAAAGCACGGTCAACAGCAGGTTCTGAAAATATATTAAAAGTAAAAACAAAAAGAAGTAATGAAACAATTAAATCAATTTTTATAATTTTTTTCATTTTATTCTCTCCGGATTTATACTGTTTAATTATAATACAAATTTACAATTACACAATAGTTCCGGGAGTTTCGCGTTCTGCATTGCGTGCAGCGCACCATGTTCCTTTTACCAGGGATTTCTGGATATTTTTTGAATTTAAATATTCGTATATAAATCCTGCAGAAAAAGAATCACCGCACGCTGTTGTATTTACTGGTTTTAATTTTTCAACAGGACACTCTTTGCAGACTCCATTATCAGAAGCAACTGTAGATTCTGTTCCGCGTGTTATAACAAAGATGTTTTTATACTTTATGGATTTTTCTGAGACTGCTTTTATTAAATCAGATTCTTTCATAGAAGAGTCATAGCCAAAAGTTTCTAGAAATTCCTCTTCGTTGATTTTTACGATATCAGGTGTACAGATTTTCAGAGTTTCATTAAGGTCAGTTCCGTGATAGTCTGCAAGAAGAATTTTATTATTATCTTTTGTAATTTTTGCAAGTGTTGAAATCACATCATTTGAAAAATACGCAGGACGGCTTCCGGCAATTAAAACTGCATCTGACTTTTTTATATTTTTTTCCGCAATTGAAATCAATTTTTTTTCACATTTTTTAATATCCTGGTCAAACAAAGGTTCTCCGACAACTATTTCAGTCGTAGAATTATTACAGCCATCTAAAAGAGTCCAGCATTCCCTTGTAAAACCTGGAATTGTAACATATTCAACATCAAGAAAATCTTTTTGTGCAAGTTCCAGAAACAAATCTTTATTCTTTTCTCCAAGCGGACAGATACACTTTACGCATCCCTTTTCAAGCTGACTTAAAACACGGGCAGAATTTACAGCTTTACCCGAAGCGTCCTGTCTGTAATGTGTTGAACGGTTTACATTTTCAAGCTTCAAATTTTTAAAAGAAACAGTTCTCTGAATTGTACTTGAAAGACAAATACATAAAATTTTAGCCATAATTTTTTTCCTTATTAAAAAATTAATGAAGTAAAAAATCTTTTAACTGCATGAAGTAAGGATCAAGAAGAACAAAGATAATAACAAAAATGATTCCCGGAAGATAATTTGCAGTTTTAATTTTTTTAAGTCCAAGAAGATTTATACCGATCATCATAATCATTGCACCGCCGACACCTGTAATTTCTGCGAGCATCTGTTCTGTAACAAACGGCTGTAAAAAAGTTGAAAGCAAAGTCAAAAGCCCCTGATAAACGAAAATCGCAACAAAAGAAAACATTGTTCCGATTCCCATTGAGGCTGCAAACGTAATTGCCATAAAGCCGTCAAGAATTGATTTTGTAAAAATAATCGTATAGTTTTTGCTGATTCCGGCTTCAAAAGATCCGAGAATTGCCATCGCACCGACACAGAAAAGACACGATGCGTTCAAGAAAGCATAACCGAAGTTTGTAGAAGCTGCTGCGTTGGCATTTGAATTGTTGTCAGAGTTTGAACTGACATCTGCATTTGCTGCAGAATTTTTTGGAAGAAGTTTTCCAATTGTGTTTCCGATTCCTAAAATCTTTCCGTCAAGGTCGAGCGCGGTTCCGACAATTCCACCTATAAAAAGAGAAAGCGCGAGATAGATGACATTCTGAAATTTGAAAGCCATCTGAAGTCCAAGAACAACAGTAATTACACCGGCTGCTGTCTGAATGATTTCAGACATATTATCAGAGATTTTTTTTGCAAAAAGAATTCCAATTAAAGAACCGACGATAACCGCAACGCAGTTTACAAATACAGCAAGCATAGCTCTTCCTCTTTTTTATATATCAAAGTTATAGAAACTTAAAAACTCAAAAAAAAAAAAAAGGATTGACTGTTTAGTCAATCCTTGTTGCGGAGAACCTGACTTGAACAGGCACAGCTCTCGCCACTAGCACCTCAAGCTAGCGTGTCTACCAATTCCACCATCCCCGCGGAATGATTAGTATATTAATGAAATAAATAAAAAGTGTCAATAGATTTAGAATTAAATTCATAAAAAAAACGGTCTGATTGAAATACACGAAGGCTTTTATGGATTTTTTCAGTATTTTTTTTTATAATTAATATTATGAATATTGCTTACTCTGACAGAAAAAAAGTTTACCTTGACACAGGTCTTTCAGAAACCGGTTTTTCAAGAAGCGTCTCTGGCCTTAATTTTTCAGAAAGTGGAATTTATACAAAATTCTATCTTTTTGACAACAACATTCAGTTCAAAAGCTGGAGTTTTACAGGAACAACTGTCAAAGATGAGAAAGTCTTTTTTGAAGGTGAAAATGCCGGCGGTAAAAATGCCCTCGAAATTATTTTGAGTCATAATGAAGAAGAAAAAGCAAGGCTCACATACGCAATCATCTCTGCCCTTTCAAAAGCGATCGAAACCAAAACAGAACTTCCGTCTGTAGGACTCGGCGGAATTTTATACAGTGAAAAACCCGGAAAATCAGACCCGGATAAAGTTCAGGTGGAACTTTTATTTTTACCTGAAAGTATTTTTGAACTGTGCGCATCAAATCAGGATGAAAAAAATTACGCAAACCTTCAGGGATTCTGGAAAAACTTTCAGCTTTCTAAAAGCAATGCACTCATTTTTTTGCAGAGCGTTCTTTCCTACTACACGCTTTCAAAAGTTTTTCCTTTTATGAAAACAGAAAACTCTGCCCGTCAGGAAGACATCACTGATTCAAACTTCATAGAAATTGAAAATATGGTAAATGGAATTTCCCCGGCCCTCGCCTTGAACATAAACATGGGCTTTCACATTGATAACCAGTACGAAAGAGAAAAGCCTCTCATTGACTTAAAGCTTTTACAGAAAGAACTTGGTCTTTCTGACGATGGAATCTATACAAAAGTAATCCGCGAAACAAGAATGACAGATTCAGAATTTGAAAAACAGTCTCAGAAAAAAGCTAAAAAAAATGAAATGAAAATCTTTCAAAAAAGAGTTTTCAAACGATATGCAGCAGCGATTATCCTTGCACTTGCAGCTGTTGCTGTTATTACAAACATCTGTTATAAAACTCATCTCGAAAATCTTGAAAAACCTTCTGCTAAAAACCTTACTGCAAAAGAATCAGTTGAAACTTTTTATTCAGGCTTTCATACTCTCGATACAAATCTTATGGATCTTGTTGCAAAAAAAGGTTCTCCAAAACAGATCATCAATATGGTTTCAAACATTTATGTAACTCAGAAAACAAGAGAAGCTTTTGAAGCAAAAAATGCTTCTCTCACTCCGGAACTCTGGCTCACCCGTCCGGAACTCATAAATTACTGGGTTTTCGGAATTACAGATTTTAAAATCAACGGTGAAAAAGCTTACAACAGATTCAAACCGCAGATAAAAAAAGAAACTGATTACCTCAAAAAAACAGGCAGACTGAATACTTTTGAAGAAGGAAAAACTGAAAGTTTTGATGTCGAATATAATTTCATTTACACAGGCGGTAAAGACACAACTCTTACAATCGACAGATGCCGGGCAAAAGTCACCTGTACCTACAAAAAAGACCAGTGGTATCTGACAGACATACAGATTACACACAACGAAGAACAGCTTGACCAGTCTTCATTTATTAATGAGTATTTTGAATATTACAAAACAAGAGCTGATGCAAAAACAGCAGTTTTTGATATGCGTCTTTTATCTGCAGAAGTTTATGACTGGCTGCCTGATGAGCGTGCAATGACGGACGCTGCAATTGAAGCTGAATACCAGAAGAATAAGTATAGATAATATTATAGAAAAACTCTCTTTATCTATGATAATATTAATAATATGAGTAAAAGAATCTTATTAATAACTTCATTTATCATTTCATGTTTTATTTTTACTGGTTGTAAAAAAGATTCCGGATCATCAAAATCTTCAAATTACCTTATCGGAAGTACTGTAACTTTGAGATCCAATTTTGCTGGACATGAAATTGAAGTTCTGTCAGTTGATTCAAATATACCGATCAGGTTTTCAAACGAAGTAAAAGTTGTCATTAAATCTGTTGATACCGACCATCTGGAATATACTGCAGAAGGAATTCTTAATGGCAAAAAGCAGCTTATAAAAGGATCTTTTAACGATAATTTACACTTTGACTTTGATACAATGTTAAAGGCAGTCGATGATGCTGTTTTAACAAAAATCTACACAAAGATTGTTTTTCGTAATCCTGACACTCAGCTTTCTCATGAACAGATTATAACTTTATATAACACTTTCTTAAGTAAACTTCCGGAAAATTTTCTCAAGACTTACTCCGGCAATGATGAAAAAAGCAAATTTTATATAGAAATCATTCATTCACTTCTTGATCTTATAAACAATCCCTATCTGAGCCAAGATATCCATAAAACAACAATATTTCACCTTATTGCAGAAAGTGCCAATGAAGAATTTACAGCAGAAAGTATTTCATACCATTATTTTCATGAAGTTCAGGATGAAGAAGGTAGAATTCCATTAATCCGGGCTATCCTAAAAGAAAATTATGAAGCCTGCAAAGTATTCTACAAAGACAGATATTCTATTAAGGATATAAAAGATAAAAACGGAAAGTCATATACAGATTACGTAAGAGAAAGCAGCAACGAGAAAATCAAAAATCTTTTTCTTGTTTTTGATGAAGAAAAGCTTGTTCAGGAATATCTTCCTCAGGTTATGGAATTACAGTTTTCTGAAAACTTTAAAACAATTGATTTTAAAACTTATGAAGTTCCATATACATTATTTTACAGAGCTGCTTCAAAAAATATTTATATTGATACAGACTCAAAAGAAAATTTTGTAACAGAACTTGCCCTCCAGGAACAGATGCTTTTGCTTGAAGATGGTTCAGAATCAGATTCTGATTCTGAAAGTGAAGATGATGAAAACAACATAAAGCCTGAACTTAAATTTCCTTCAGACATTGCCTTTGTTTTCAGCAGAACTGAAGAAGGAAGCATTGATAAATCTACAGAATTAAAACTCCGTGCTTCCCCATCAAACGATGCAAAAGAAACAGGATGCCTTGACTATGGAACAAAAGTCAATGTACTCGAACGTTCTGAAAACCCTGACGTTATCGCAGATATTTCTGACTACTGGTATAAAGTTAAATCTGACAATAATGAAGGCTGGTGTTTTGGAGGATTTCTTTTTGCAGCAGTTCAGAATAAAAACTACAAAAAAAGCGAAGAAAACCGTTATGACAATTGGATTACTCAGAATAAATTTGAAAAAAACTCTTTTGCTTTTGTCGGAGTCGATTCAGTTATTCTTGAAAATGACGGTAAAAAAACTGCAGTACAGCCTGGAAACAGGGTCGAAATATTAGCAGGTATTCCATATGAAAACTACATCAACAAAGATACAAAACTTGAATTTTATGCCTATGACCCGAACCTTGTATGGTTTGCTCATAACGATACTTATATTCAATACCCGTATTATGTTGTCCGTGATGATTGCAATAATATCGGTGTAATGTCAGGAATTGATCTTGCACATGTCTGCAATGCTGATTCTTACATCGATGAAGATATTGCCTTTTATCTGTCATTTGCAGAAAACTATGCAGATATTTTTGAATACGATGAAAAAACAAAAAAAGGTCGACGATATAATTTTGCTAAATCTGAAGGTATTGCAGTACAACCTGCACTTTTTAACATTGGCTGGAGTCTTATTAAAGGCGAGCATGACTATCCGGTTCTTTCATTCCGAGACATTTTTAACTTTGAAGATTACATTGGAACTGACGAAGATACTAAGACAAAACTTAAAGTCGTCGTCTTTGCCGGCAACGGATATGGAGAAATGAGAGAAGAAATAATAACCTATTATACAGTATTTACTGTAACAGATCATTTTGCAGTTATATCTCATAAATCTTATTGCTATGGTTTCAGTGTTGATAATACTAATTTCAGCAGTTCCCGACTTGAGCTTTACTTTAATAAAAATAAAAAATTGACTGCAGAAGAAATAGAATCGAGCAGCTGGCAGGATTATAACGAAGCACAAGACTGTAACGAAACAAAACAACATTCTCATTACAATTATTACAAATGGGATAATACCACACTTACATTCGAGAAAACAGGTGAAAAAGACACCGATTATATTGACGAACGCTGACATTAAGAGAAAAAAAAATGAAAAAAAATATATTTATAGCATTATTTGTATTTACTCTTTTTCAAGCATATTCACAGATTCAGGATAACACAGGGAGCAGTAACCCTTTCAACAATCTTTCACAGCAGGAAAAAAACACCAAACTGCTTGATATCTGTAATATAAAATATAAAACTTCTGATGCAAAAAAAGTTAAAGTCATCATAAAACTTTTACTTGAAGCAGGTGCTGATCCTGACTATATACTTGAACACAATCAGATGCCTGTCTTATATCAGGCAATTATCAGAAAGAATCATGATGCTGTAAGAGCCCTTATTGATGGTGGCGCTGATTTATCCTTTGTAAATAAAGATGGAGAATCTTTCACTTACTTTATGATTAAAAAAGATTTTCCTCTCGAAGAAGTTGAATATGCCCTTCAAAAAGGCGCTCCTGCATATGGAAAAAAAACTCCCTCCAGAGAACCCATAATTGAAGCAGTTTATAAAAAAAATCTTGATATGATAAAGCTCCTTGAAAAATATGGAGCTTCTTTAAAAACAACTAACGATTCTTATGAAAAATATCCATTGCTTTATGCTGCAAATATTGGAGATGCTGATATAGTAAGATACTGCATCGAAAAAGGATGTAAACCTTCAGAAATCGGTAAAAACTATCCGCCACCTGTATATTACGCACTCTGCCATGAAGATTTTGAACTTGCAGAATACCTTATCAAAAATGGAGATAATATCAATAAACCATTTTCATTATCTGATGACTCCTGCCAGACATATATCCTTCAGGCAATGTTACAATTAAATAAATTACAAGGAGTCCCTTATATTAAATATCAGCATGGAACAATAAAACGAGTTCTGGAACTCGGGGCTGACCCATATCTCAAAGATGCAAAAGGAAATAATGCTTTTCAATCAGCCTGCAGCATGCTTAAAGGGCGCGTGATTGGAATCGGCATACTTATGGAACTGTTTGAATACGGCTACACTATCTGTCCAAATCCTGACTATAAGAAATCACTTGAAGAAGCCATTTGCTGTGATAATACAGAAGAAGTAAAACAAATATTAAAACACTATAAAACAGATAAAAACTCAAAATTTTTACTTATGCTGGGCTTTATATCTAATCTCAAAAATTCTGAGGAAAATATGCAGCTTCTACTTGACGCAGGAATAACACCGGATTATGAAACCATCTATACAAGTCTTTTCTACACGCCAGGAGAATATTCAAATAAACTCTGTTCATATATAAATTTTATAAATGGTAATAAAGACTGGAACCATGATTTTATTTCTTACTGTTTTATAAAACATCCTGTCACCATGTACTATGAATCCAATTATCTTGAACATATTGTAAATCTTGTATTGGATAATGGAATATCTTTCGACACTATGATTTACAATGAAAATAAAGATTTTCCAGAAAAAATTCCTTTTCTCTTCTATATCGTAATCAATGACAAATCAGATAATTGTTCAGGTATTCAAGCTCTTTTAGACAGAGGTGCTGATATCAATCAGACATGGAATGGAAAACATCCGATTGATTATTTAGATATTGAAAATAAAAATTACAGGTTCCTCAGGCTCAACGGGGCCGAAATCCACAATTGATTAATGCAAAATAAAATGTAAAAAAAAATGCCTGCAATTTTCTTATAAAAGAAAAATTACAGGCATTTTTTATATCTCCAGCTCAATATTAGAGTGGAATATTTCCGTGTTTCTTTAACGGTTTATCCATTGAAGTTTTGTTTTCAAGAATTTCAAGGCTTGATACGATGCGGGCTCTTGTTTCAGAAGGTTCGATAACTTCAGAAATGTAACCGCGGCGTGCAGCAATTTTTGGAGTCATGATTTCTGTCTTGTATTCTTCAGACTTCTGAGCAATTTCCTGAGCCTTAGAAGGATCCTTCATTTCTTTTGCATAAAGAACACCGATAGCACCTTCAGCACCCATTACGGCAATTTCTGCTTTTGGCCATGCATATACAAAGTCTGCTCCAAGGTGTTTAGAACACATAGCAATGTAAGCACCACCATAAGCTTTTCTTGTAATGATTGTTACTTTTGGAACGCTTGCTTCTGAGTAAGCATAAAGAACTTTAGCACCGTGACGGATGATACCCTTCTGTTCTTCCTGTGGACCTGGAATAAATCCTGGTACGTCAACAAAGTTAAGAAGAGGAATATTGAAACAGTCACAGTAGCGGACATGACGTGCAATTTTATCAGAAGCATCACAGTTCAATACACCACCAAATCCCATCGGATTGTTGGCGATGATGCCGACTGTTTTTCCTTCAACCTTTGCAAAACCTGTCAGAGCGTTAACTGCAAATTCTTTCATCACTTCAAAGAAAGAGTCATCATCAACTACACTGTTTACTACAGCGCGCATATCGTACCCCTTCTTGCTTTCTTCTGGAAGAATTGAATTTATTGCTTCGATTTTCTTTTCATCAAATGAGAAGTTTGGTACAACCTTTGTTCCAAAGATTCCGCGTTTTGTAGCAGATTTTGGTTCGAAAGGTTCTGTGTCACCATAATAATGTGGAACATAATCAAGAAGCTTGCGTACATTTTCATAGCAGGCTTTTTCATCTTCACATCTCCAGTGAGCAACACCAGATTTCTGAGAGTGAATTGCAGCACCACCAAGATCTTCTTCTGTAATGTCCATGAACATTACCTGTTTTACAACTTTAGGTCCTGTAATGAACATCTGTGAAATTTTGTCTACTGTAAAAATAAAGTCTGTAAGCCCCGGAGAATATACAGCGCCACCTGCACAAGGTCCGACGATTACAGAAATCTGAGGAATACTTCCTGATGCACGTACATTAGCGTTAAAAATATCACCGTAACCGCAAAGTGCATCAACACCTTCCTGAATACGAGCTCCACCTGAGTCATTAAGACCGATAACAGGACAGCGTGCAGCAACAGCCATATCAATTACTTCTGCAATTTTCTTTCCATGCATAAGTCCAAGAGTTCCCCCCTGAACTGTAAAGTCCTGTGCATAAACAGCAACTTTGCGGCCGTTAATTTTTCCAAAGCCTGTAATAACGCCATCGTATGGAAGATCTTTCCTGTCCATTCCAAAGCTTGAACAATTATGGCGCACACCAGAATAAATCTCTTTAAAAGAATCCTTGTCACACAAAGCATTGATGCGTTCAATTGCATGGAGCTTTCCCTTTGCGTGCTGTTTTTCAATATTGTATTCCATTGATACCTCAAAAGGCCGCAGTCTACGCGGCAGTTAATATATTCTGAATAATAAATTATTTAATTATTTTGGTCAATATGACAAAAACTCAAAATATGTCATTTTAATTAAACGACTAGAAATTTGTCATAAACCAGAGAACGCCTTTTCCAATTGTAGCTTCAAAAGACAGCATAAAATCTTCTGCTGTAATCTTACTTATCTTGTACGGGCGCATGATATATTCTTTTGCATCTCCACAGTAAATAAGACTTGAAGCCATCTGATCAAGAGTCTTTGAAACAGAAAGTTCAGAAGAAAGAACAAATGAAGTATAAATACGTTTATAATTATCAATTTTTTTCTGAGACTGCTCAATTTTAAGATTTTCAATTACATAGTCATAAACTTCGCGGCTCATATTTTTAAGGGAAAGCACATTATAAACAGAAATAATTCCAAGATTGGCATATCCCATAATATTTCCCGTTCCTATGTCCTGCACCATATTACTTTTCTCTTTAAGTTCAGAATAAAACATATCATCAAGATACAGAGATAATAATGCATATTTAAGATATTCATCAGAACATGGACGTGGAATATTAAAAACCCCAAGTACATGAGAAGTATTAAAAAAATCTGATTTAGTATATCTGACTTTTTCTGTCATCGATGCAAAATCAACAGAATCATACTTTGGATATTTTTTTGAAAATCTGTAAGAAGCGATGCTTTCAAAATCTTCTGTAATCTGAGAATATAGTGATTTGACTTCATCATCATTAAAATTACCTGTTGCAATAATTTTTAACCTTCTTCCATTCAAAAAAGCTTCATGACATTTCTTTACATCGCTGTAAAAAATTTCACTTCTTGCAGTATATCTTTTAGGTGCAAAATAGATGTCCGATTTAGAAAGTTCCATATAAACATCTTTTAAAAGACAGTAATTAGGACTGATTTCTTCGTACTGAAGGATTTTTTCTTTTTCTTCAAGAATCTCGTTAAATTTTTCTTCATCCAAAGCTGGAATTAAAAATGATTCTGCAAAAACCTCAAGAACAGATTTTATTTTTTCTTTTGGACAGGTAAATCCATATTCGCACCAGTCGTTTTTTGTGGAATATGTAAAAACAGCCTGGTCTGTGTATTCAAGGCTTGAAATATAAAGCTCGGAATATTTTTTGCTTCCATGCTTCATAAGTTCCAGCGTTATTTCTTCAAGACCATTTTTTTTGATATTTGTTGAATTTTCATCAGACTCAATTAATATTCTGAAACCAGCTGATTTCTGATTTACAGACTTTTTTATTATTACGGGGATTCCATTGGAAAGTTTTTTTTCAAAAAAGGAATTATAATTCTGGCTGTAAAAAGGTTCATCCTCTAAAGTTTCATACCGGTCAAGAGTGATTGCTGTCGCTTTTTCCAGCCCAGATGATTTACAGCCTGCTGAAAACGTCATTAAAATGAGGAAAATTGCATTAAAAATTGCGTTTTTTTTACTTTTTTTTATCAATTCAGGTAACCTTTTTTGATGTATTTGGTTATTTTAGTATAACACAATGAACAAATGCAACCAATAACTTTTTTATAAAAGTTTCTGTAAACCTCCTTAAACTCCTTTGAAACTCCCGGTCCGTCGGACAGGGAGTTTTTTTTTTGGGGAATTACGGAGATATTAAGGCCACACGGCATAGTCCGCTACGCTTATTAGGGCCACACGGAACAGTCCGCTACGCTGTGGCGACTACGTCGCCACCCTAAAGATATTAATCCATTCGATTAATTTTTAATCAAAAAGTTTATATTTATTTTAAGCGCCGTAGGCGCCACATAACCTCATAATCTTATGATATTACTCAATCGAATAGTTTCAATTTCTTTAGGGGGCAAACGTAGTTTGCCCAGCGTAGCGGACTTATCCGTGTGGCATACCCTTATCCGTGTGGCTTACTCTATTCCAAAAAAAAACATCAAATCTCAATTACTTAAAATTTAATGCAGAAACTACAGCCGCAATACCGGCACGACCGACGTTTGATGACTTACCAACGCCCCAGACCTGATTGCCGTCTTCTTTTGTAATCTGGACATAAGCGATGGCTTTTGTGTCTGAGCCCTGGCCGATAGAGTGTTCATGGAAAGATGTAATGTTGAACTTTGGAGCAGGAGTCTGCTTCATTGCGCTTACGAAAGCATCCAATGGACCGTTTCCGTTTGCGGCAATGGCATATGTCTTCCCTTCCCATTCTACAGTTGCCATTCCGGCTACCTGTTCGTTCATATCTTCTCCGCGTTCGCCTTCGATATGGCGTTCTGAGATTTCAATTACATTGAGAGGTGCTTTTGTATTGAGCCAGCGTTCTGCAAAAAGATCGTAAATTTCTTTTGGCTGGAGTTCGCGCTGCAATGTGTCTGCTGCCTTCTGAACGACAGCTCCGATTGCAGGATGCATTGCCTTTGGAGCACAGATTCCGAAATCGTTTTCGAGAATGTAAGCAGCTCCTCCCTTTCCAGACTGAGAATTGATGCGGATGATTCCTTCGTACTGACGACCGATATCATGCGGATCAAATGTCAAATATGGAACATCCCAGTAAGCGTTTTCGTCCATCTTAACTCTGGCAGCCATACCTTTTCTGATAGCGTCCTGATGGCTTCCTGAGAAAGCGGTAAATACAAGTTCCCCTGAATAAGGAGTACGAGGATGAATTGTCATTCCAGTAAGACGTGTATATGCTTCGATGAGCATCGGCATATCCGTAAAGTCGAGTTCTGGATCAACGCCCTGTGTATACATGTTCATTCCGACATTTACGATGTCGAGGTTTCCAGTTCTTTCACCGTTTCCGAAAAGACATCCTTCTACACGATCAGCGCCTGCCAAAAGTCCGAGTTCGCACTGAGCAACGCCTTCACCACGGTCGTTATGGTTATGAAGAGAAATGATGAGGTCTTCGCGGTTTTTAACATGCTTGCAGAAATATTCGATCTGGTCTGCAAACTGATTTGGCAAAGCACATTCAACAGTTGTCGGAAGATTCAAAATGATTTTGTGGTCTTTGTCTGCAGCGTCGCCCCATTCTTTAACTACAGCTTCGCAAACTTCGAGAGCGTAATCGATTTCTGTTGTAGAAAAACTTTCAGGAGAATATTCAAGACGGATGTCTGTTCCTTCGCTCATCGAAAGACATGACTTAACGCATTTGATTCCGTCGATGGCAATCTGCTTGATTTCATCTTTTGATTTGTTGAAAGTATATTTTCTCTGTGCAGGGCTTGTTGAGTTGTACAAGTGGAATATCGCCTTCTTGCATCCTTTCAAACTTTCAAAAGTTCTCTTGATGAGATGTTCACGAGCCTGACACAAAACCTGCAAAGTTACATCTTCAGGAACATGGTTTTCTTCAATCAGGCGTCGCATGAAATTAAATTCTGTATCAGAAGCAGAAGGAAATCCAACTTCAATTTCTTTAAATCCGATTTTTACGAGAAGGTCAAAAAACTCAAGTTTCTGTTCAACAGTCATCGGGTTAATCAAAGCCTGATTTCCGTCACGAAGGTCTACAGAACACCAGATAGGTGCTTTAGTAATAGTTTTGTTCGGCCAGTCTCTTTCTGTCATAGGGACTGCATCAAATGGTCTGTACTTTCCATTAATTTTCATAAAAGTTCCTCCACGAACTCAAGTTTTTATATTACGGTCTGTTTTTTTTCAGCAGTAAACTTTATATAAATGGAATCTGATTTTACCAAATTCCACTTATAAAAAAAGGACTGCCGCCAAAGAGCAACAGTCCTGTAATTTACGATTGTTATAAATATAACTTATCCAGTACCATCATCTTCGGCTATTGTGAGAATCGCTTGATAGTAGTAGTGCTGTTAAATAAGTCATAATTAAGTTTTACCGTATTATTAAAGTTTTGTCAACATAAAAAAAACGGACACCTGAAGTGATGTCCGTATTCTGTTTAATTGCTTTTAGCCTATTTAATTGCCCGAGACCTAAAGATCCAATATCACGCGAAGGTCGAGATTGAATGCTTCTGTCTGAGCCCTGAGGATTCGCAAAAAGTCGATGTCACCGATAGTTCCAAGGACTGCATCCATTTCTGCCTGAGATTCATATGTCATTGCACGGAACGGATCTGTGTAGTCTTTCTGGCGTGAGTAAATCGAATCCTGATACATGTCAGTTGAAACGATTGTTACATCTCCTACGATGTCTGCCCAGATTTCTGAATTAAATTCCAGAACAGAACGGCTGTAAAGTTTTTCGAGGATGTAAAGTGAATATCGTACTTTATAAAGTTCGTAATTCTTTTCACATGAATCGTAGTATGAGTGAACTTCATCCCAAGAATTGATTTCGTGATTCTTGATTTTATCACACATCTGATTGATCTTAATTTCAGGAATTACCTGGCCTCCGACATTGAGCCATTTTTCAAAAAGTCCGATTTTTTCAATTTTTTCGAGAACTTCTTTTGAAAACTTTTCATATCCGTTTGACTTGCAGTATTCAACAATTGAACGCGCTGCAAAATATTTCAAAATCTTTCTGTATTCCTTATAAGCTTTAACTGGCTTGAAAATTGTTGCTCCATACTTTTTCTGACAGTCAGGATCAAACAGAGTAAAATCGGCTTCTGTATTCTGATGAAGATAATCTTTTGCAGCCTGAAGTTCTTCTTCTTCAGTCTCAGCCTGCATTACGGTTTCTTCACCGATTTTTTTAAGATAATCTCTTGTCAGAAGAATAAGTCTGTCGACAGCAACAAGAACTTCCTGCATTGCATCCGGTGCCAGAGGATCAGTTTCAATGTTCTGAACTTTTACAACACGCTTGTCACGCTTTTTGAATTTGTAATTGTTTCTCGCAATTGCAAACATATTGAAAAGGAACCAGTAAGCAGGAATAATTGTAACAGGCTCTCCTTCTGATTTGTATGCAACAAGAGAGAACGGATAAGTAATATTAAGCTCATGCTGGTAAGAACCTTTTGCAACGAGAACAAAAGATGCAAACTTTGAATTGTGTTTAAAGTCAGAACAAAGTCCCGGCCAGAATCCGCGTCCTGCAATGATTTCTCCGTCAGGGCTTCTTGAGTTATGATTACTTCCGATTGTGGCGCCTGATGCGATGTTCGACTGTCCCTGAATTGTTGACGCAATAAGGAACGACGAGTTGTGGTGCTGTTCGTGGAACGGAAAAACAAGGTTGTTCAAAATTTCGCAGCACGAAACTGTAGAGTTGTCGCCGAGAACTGAGTTCAAAAGACGCGCACCATATTTTAACTGGCAGTTTCTTCCGATTACAAATCTTACAGCTACAGCCTGATAGAAAATGCGGCAGCCGTATCCCATAATTCCATTTACAAGTTCAACGCCTTCACCAATCTGACTTTCTTCTTTTTCACTTGAAAGTACAGTAATATTTTTTAGTTTGAAAGCACCTTTGATGTAAGCACACTTTCCGATTTTTGCATCTTTTAAAAGAGTCGTATTTTTGATTACGGCTTCATCATCGACAAATCCGAATGTATCAAGTTTTTTTGTATTTCCGTTTTCTGTAAGTTCAATAAAACGCGTCATAAGTTCTTTATCAGATCTTCTTCTTGACCAGATAAAAGCGTCGGCTGCAATCATCGATTCAAAAGGCAAAACTGCACGATTATCATTTTCATTTGCGACGCTGATCCATACGCGGACATCTTCACTCTCACCTTCCTTTAACCATCCGTTTCCAAATTTCGAATGGTTTGTACAAGTCATTTCCTGAATGTTAAAAAGCATGACTCTGTTTCCGAGTCTGTAATTCTGAAGAAATTTTACATTTCTGATTACACAGTCATCGCCTGTTACAACGTCTTTCAAAGATGAACTGTAAATACCAGTAAAAAGTTCAAGGTCATGAAATTTTAATGTCGCTTTTTTCAAACGGCCTAAAACTACAAAACCAGAAAAAAAAGTATCGCGGATAAGTTCAACATCAAAATCATCGGGATTTTCGGGAACCAGAATATTTGACCAGTCATTAAACTCTGATCTGTTCTGATTTTTAAGAAGAATGGAAATTTCATCATCTGTAAGATGACGCTTTTTTACATCTGTTCCCTGAGGGAACACCACGGTTTTTGATTCTTTTTCAATAAATTTAAGACTTACCATGGAACTATATATTAGTGCAAAATGTTGAAAAATTCAATATTTTCGTTTATGTTAATTATAAGAGGAATGTAATAAAACTGCATTCCACTACATCAAACCTGCAGGAATAATAACCGATGACAAACGAAGAATACGAAGCAGAAAGCGAAAGACTCACAAAAGCAAAAAAAGGATACGACTTAAACAGAACAATATGTGCCGCAGCAATTGTTTTTGTAATTTATTCAATGTTCAATAATGACGGACTTCATACAACTCCGTGGTACATACTGCTTTTTCTTGCAGCAGTATCAATTGCACTGGCCGGTATTTTGATTTTTGACTGTCTTAAAATAAAAGATATCACAAAAAAAATAAAAGAACTCGAAGAAAGAGTTCCGGAAACATTCGAAGCAGAAAAAACTGAATAGAAAACAGTCTCTGCAAACCAGAATCAAAATGAATACGAACAACATTTTCACATTTGAAAACCCTTCTCAATCCGGAATCAACTGGTTTACTCCTTCAACCGGAGTTTTTCTTTCACCAACAAATGTCGGTATCGTCGCCGTCGATTCAAAAAAAGATAAATCACTTAAAGAAATTTATTTAATAGACTCTGGCCCCGACAGAGCAACTGCAGAAAAACTTTACATCGCATTAAAAAAAGAATTTTCAAAATTTGAAATCAAAAAAATAATTGACACACATTCCCACGCTGACCACTGCGGAGGAAACCGTTTTTTTAAAGAAGTTTTCCCGTCACTTGAAATCTGTGCAACGCAGATGGAAAAATCCGGAATCGAATGTACAATAAATCAGAGTGCAGTTGCATACGGTGCAAATCCACTTCCTGAATACCGCATTCCATATTACGAAGCAGAAATTTCAAAAGTTGATACAGTAATTTCACATGATGAAGTTTTCAAATTGAATGATGAAACAGAAATTAAATGCATTCCTCTTCCCGGTCATTACTTTGACATGGTCGGAGTCTTATGCACTTCAAAAGGCCCGGTCATTTCAAATGACTCAGGCATCTCTTCTGGTAATGGCACTGTTTCTGTCTTTTTTACTGCAGATGGAATTTTTACACGCGGAATGCTTTCCAGATACTGGATTCCATTTGTATTTGATGTCGGAAAATTTATTGAAAGTCTTTCTGTAATTAAAAATACAGAATCTGATTTTTATGTTCCAAGTCACGGAGAAATATACACAGAAATCGATGCTCTTTACGAACTCAATATGCTCAGCGTTTTACAGAATGAAGATACGATTTTACAGGCGTTGAAAGACGGACCTAAAACTCACGAAGAAATTTTAAAATATGTTGCAGATTTAAATAACATTCCGATGAGGCTTTCTCAGTTTATGCTCATCGGAAGCACATTAAAATCTTATATCACGCATCTTTACGAAACAGAAAAAATCAAATGGCATTTCAAAGATAACCGGATGCTGTGGGGATTATCTTCTACTTCCAGCTCTCAATGATTACAGTTCCGCTTGAAGTTCCAAGTCTGTCTGCACCTGCTTCAATCAAATCTTCTGCAGTACGCGCACTTCTGATTCCACCTGCAGCTTTAATTTTCATTGATTTTTTAACAGTCTTTCTCATAAGTTCAACATGATGGACGCTTGCTCCGTTTGGAAGAGCTGTACCATCAAGTGCTTTTGGAGTTCCAAACCCAGTAGATGTCTTTACAAAATCCGCACCTGCATTTTTTGCAGCGTTACATGCACTTACAACTTCTTCATCTGTCAGATAGCATGTTTCAAGAATTACCTTTACGATAATTTCTTTATCTTTTGATTTACCGGCTTTTTTAGAAGCATCTACAACAGCCTTTATATCCTGTTCTACATATTCAGAATTTCCATTTTTAAGTTCACCGATATTGATTACCATATCAATTTCATCAGCACCTTTGATTACAGCATCTTCTGCACCGTAAGCTTTTACAACAGTTGTATCAGCTCCAAGAGGAAAACCGATTACTGTACAGACTTTTACACCGCTTTTGGCAAGATGATCTGCACAATATGAAACATAAGTCGGATTTACACAAACCGAAGCAAATTTATAATTTTTCGCTTCCTTACAAAGCTTACGGATTTCCTTTGTTGTCGCACATGGATTTAACAAAGTGTGATCGATCATTGAAGCAACCTGTTCTTTTGTCATATAAAACCTCTGATAAATTTACTGATGATATCTATAATATACTTCTTTTCAAAAGAAAAATAAAGTTTTTTATTGATTTTTGGCCTTTATTATGCTATTTTTAAAACATAATATTCTTGAACCGGGAACGGCTCAAACAGGAGAAAATAATGGCTTACAAAGTTACTGACGCTTGTGTAAACTGTGGCAGCTGCGAAGGCGAATGTCCAGTTGGAGCAATTTCAGAAGCTGGAAATGCTCGTGCAATCGATGCAGACAAATGTATCAGCTGTGGTACTTGTGCAGGAACATGTCCTACAGGTGCTATTGTAGAAGCATAATTAATATCTTTTACAAATTAAAGGACTTAAGTTTATCCTTAAGTCCTTTTTTTATTTTATATATGAAAAAAATCAAGTGGAACTTATCAATACTGCTTTTCTCTTTATTTTCTTCCATCTGCTTTTCACAGGAAATTCAAATTAAAGACATTCCTGTCATAACTACAAAAAACAGCCCGGAAATTCCACAGCTTGAAGCAAAAGATTTTTTGTACAGACAGTATTCAGAAGACCTCCAGTATTATTACAAGCAGCTTGCTTCAATGAAAGATGTAATACCTGTATTTTATTCCTACACGGCATCAGAAGACGATACGATTTTTTCAATTGCCGCGCGCTGCAACATTCCATACGAAACAATCGCTTCATTAAACCAGATAGCGGCATCTGACTGCAGACTGACAGGAATGACATTAATACTTCCTGCAGCCCCCGGAATCTTTGTACCTGATCCGGGAAAATTCAAAAGGGAAAAACCTCTTACTTCACTCGAAGCCCTTATTCAAAAAAACTGCTATGAAAAATTAGACGATTCAAAAATTATTTGTTATAATATAAATGAAAGATATTTTTTACATCTTCCTGCTGAACGTCTTGACCAGACTTCAAGAGCTTTTTTTCTTGACGTAAAAATGAAACCGCCGTTAGATTACTACTGGCTCTCTTCTGATTACGGTTACAGAGAAAGTCCTTTTGGAGGCGAAAAACAATTTCATAAGGGAATTGATATGGCCGCTCCTGAAGGTACAAAAGTTTACGCATGCAAAGCAGGTAAAGTTATCTCGACAGTCAAACTGGACAAAACATTTGGAAATTACATCATCCTGAAACATCCAAACGGACTGACAAGCATCTATGCACATCTTTCAGAAATTGAAGTTTCAAACGGAGAAAACGTAGCAACGGGACAGGAAATCGGTCTCGTCGGTCAAACCGGAAAAGTTACAGGTCCTCACCTGCACTTTGAAATAAGACAGAATGGTCAGCCGACAGATCCGAATACTTACATCAAGCGTTAGTAAAATATGAAGAGCAGCTTTAAAAAAGTCATTTTTATTTTTCTCATTATTTTTTCTGCTGCAAAAATTTTCAGTGATCCGTTCCGCGTTAAACAGACTGTAATCATTCCGATGAATGAATCAGCAGAGCCTGTCGTAAAAGCAGGAATTTCAGATGCTGTCTGCATCAGACTGCCAGATAATCTTACATTTATTCAGGGAATTGAGCTTAATATAAAAATTCCACCTGTAGTTGCACGCTGTCCTAACACAATCATATATACACTTTACGAAAATATAAGTCCAATGCCGTCAGAAAAAACAATTGATTACACAGGCAAAGAACTTTTTAACGGAGTCTACCCCGGACTTGTTTCACTTACTGTGCAGATTCCCCTTATCCGTGGAAACACTATAACTAAAACTCCTTATGCAGAAAAAACCCTTATCCCGGAACATTCAAGAAATTTCATATTCATCAGAAACCAGCTTGCAATGAAAGGAGTTCCAAATGAACTTAACAGTGCAGAATTTACAATAACTGCAAAACCTATCCTTATGAACAAAGGACGCCTCATAATCAGGACAAAAGGTCAGCCGGCAGAAAATCTTTCCCTCCTTATAGATGATAAGATTGTGGAACTTGATTCTGAAGGAACCTGCCTTTTAAAGCCCGGTGTGCACAATGTAAGCATTTCCGGTGATTCTGTCAGAAATGAAAACAGACAATGCATCATTGAAATGGCAAAAGATACAGTTCTCGAAGTTGATCTTCAGAGCACTGCACCTACAATGAAAATTACAATGCCGCAGGGAACATCAGTAGCTGTTGACGGCCAGATGCAGGAACCAAAAAACAACAGCCTTCCTCTGACTCCCGGTGAACATACTTTAAAATTTTCCATCGGCGGTTATGAAATCATCAAACAGGTGAACATACAGGAAGGACGTACCTATTCAATCAATGTTACATTAAACTGCGACATTCAGGAAAACTGATTTTTAACTGATTTAATTCAAAAACTCAAATTTTTCAAAAAAAAATCTCAAATTTCTTAATTTTTTATAAATTCCATTAAAGATTTCCGGGGGTACAGACGATAATATAAATGTCAGATGCATTTTCCCCTCCCACCCATGCATCTGACTGCCTGATGGGCATGGCCGGATTCGTTCCGGCCTTTTTTTTTGCCATCTGCCATTACTTTCCATATCATGCGGATTTGACTTCTTGACTTAAAATCTATTATTTCCTACTATATATGCATGATTAAAAAATCTACAAACATACTCATAAATATTACTGTCGCATTTTCAGTTATCTTTGGCTGCGTCCTTGGGCTTGGACTGGCCGAAACTTTTAATACAGCAAACTCAGAACAATTTACAGCATTTGATCAGGCACTTCCTACAAAGATTCTTGATATAAACGGTGAATTAATTACCGAATTTACCTCAGACGAAAAAAGAGAAATCATTTCAGTTTACGAAATTCCACAGCACATGCTCGACGCGCTCATCACACGCGAAGACAGAATCTTTTACGAACATCACGGTTTTAACGCAATGGCAATTATCCGTGCGGTAATCGGCCAGGTACTTCACAAATCACTTGGCGGCGGTTCTACACTTACACAGCAGATTGCAGGAACACTTCACTGTGACCGTAAAGAAATGTCTATCAAGCGAAAATTAAAGGAACTATGGTGGGCAGTTCAGATGGAACGCCGCTATTCTAAAAATGAACTTCTAGAACTTTATCTGAATAAAATCTATTTCGGTGCCGGAACTTACGGCGTAAATGCAGCAAGTAAATATTATTTCGGACACAGCGCAAGAGAAATCACTCCTGCAGAAAGTGCAATTCTTGTAATCCAGCTTTCAAACCCGACATGGTACAATCCGTTTGAGCATCCTAACCGCGCAAAAGAAAGACAGAAATACGTTCTGGATTCAATGGTAAAGGAAGGATATCTTTCAAGAGCAAAAGCTGACGATTCATATGATGATTACTGGCTGAACTTTGATTACAGCCGTATCAATTCTTCTGCATTCTATATGCGTGATGACAAAGCTCCATGGTTCAGTGAATTTGTTCGACGTGAACTTGCAGATCTTATTTATGGCGATGATGACATTTATACAAGCGGATTTACAGTAAATACATCAGGAAACCTTACACACTTAAAGACTGCAACTGCAGTAATGGAAAAGAAAATTGAAGATGTAAACAAAACTTTCCAGAGCGAAATGAAGTGGAAACAAAAATATGCCCTCGACGAATATATTCCGCTTACAGAACTTTGTGTTCTTATGTTTGACCTTAAAGATCTCAAAATGACAGGTCAGCGAGCACAGTCAAAAACAATTTCAAACTTTACTACAAATGTCACACCAATGATTGATATTTTCTCAATCATGTGCGGTATTGAAGATTTGAAAGTTGGAATCATCAATAAAGCTACTACAATGGCTCAGGAAAAAGCCAAGACAATGACCATCGAAGGAACAATGATTAACCTCGAAAATGAAACAGGTTATATCACAGCTCTTGTCGGTGGAAGTAAATTTGACGCATCCAACCAGTTTATCCGTGCAACACAGGCTCGAGTACAGCCGGGTTCTTCAATCAAACCGCTCTACTACTCTGCCGCTCTTGATACAAAAGATTTTACAGCTGCAACATTACTTGTAGATGCTCCTTATGAATTTAAAACTGCAGATGGCGAATCATATCTTCCTAATAACTATGGCGGTGCATGGAGAGGAAATGTTCTTCTCTGGAGAGCTCTTGCACTTTCTCTTAACATTCCTGCACTCAAAGTACTTGAAGGCGTCGGATTTGAACCTGCAATTGAAAGAATGGTAGCATTACTTGGAATTCCAAAAACAGAACTTCCAAAACGTGCGTTTATTCCAAGTTATCCTATTGGACTTGGAACATGTTCTGTACGCCCTATCGAAATGGCTAGAGCATATGCAATTTTTGCAAATGGCGGTCGTGCAATTGAACCTACTTCAATTAAAACAGTAGAAGACAAAAATGGAAACATCATTATCAACAATGACCAGAAAGTCAGAAATGCAATTCTTCATCCAAAACAGATCATATCTCCTGAAAATGCATTCCTTATGACAAAAATCATGGAAAGCTCTGTAACAATTGGAACTTTAAGGTATGGTGCTGCAATGCGTTCCATAGATCCAAAACTTGAAGGTTCAAAATTTACATTCACAGATAAAACAACAGGTAAAAAATTTGATATGCCTGTTTCCGGAAAAACAGGAACAACACAGAACTGGGGTGATGCATGGGCAATCGGATTTACTCCTTATTATACTTGTGCAGTCTGGTTTGGTTTTGATACACCGGGAAAATCAATGGGAATGCATAACTCAGGTGCTTCTCTTGCAGGACCACCTTGGGGTGACTTTATGATGGTTGCAAACAAAGACTTACCATTTAAAGAATTCCCTATGCCTGAAACCGGAGTTCATAAAGGAACAGTATGTGCAGAAACCGGTGATATTCCTGTTGATGGATGTCCTACAGTTACTCTCTGGTTCAGAGATGGAACAGGTCCTTCAAAAACATGTTCTATACATGCAGAATCAGAATCTCAGCTTCTTATTCTTGACCGAATTGAAAACACAGTTATTTCTTCAGGTCAGACATTCGGTGAAGATTCAGAAGATTCTGAACTTGAACTCAATCTTGATTTCTTAAATGAATCATCTGATTCAAGCAGCAAAAAGAAAAAAGATTCCAAAAAAGAAGCTGAAGTACCAGTTTCTGCTGATACAGAAAACTTCTTTATGGATTAAACGGAGTTAAAATGCTCGTAAATATTTCTGAGATAAAAATTAAACATAGAGTCAGAAAAGATCTTGGCGACATAGAATCTCTAAAAGACAGTCTCAGAAGATACGGGCTTTTAAATCCGATTACAATTGACAGTAAATACAGACTTATTGCCGGTGAAAGACGACTTGAAGCTGCAAAAGCTTTAGGCTGGACTAACATCAATGCAGTAATAATAAATAATCTTACCCCGCTTACAAAACTCGAACTTGAGCTTGAAGAAAATAATCAGCGTAAGGAATTTACAGACGAAGAACTTCTCGAAGGCTATAAAAGACTTGAAAAATTAAGAAATCCAGGATTTTTCAGAAGACTTTTAAATGCACTCATCAGCTTTGTAAAATGGATTGTTAAAAGTATTAAAAAACTTTTTAGATAATTATGCTGAGCTACAGACACGCTTTTCATGCCGGAAATCATGCAGACATATTAAAACATTCTGTCCTCGTAAATATTTTTGAGTCACTGAATCAAAAGGAAAAACCATATACAGTTTTTGATACACATGCAGGAAGCGGAATTTATAATCTCGAAGATGAACGCGCCTTAAAAACAAATGAAGCAAATGACGGAATTCTCTCTCTCTTACGGAAAATGGACAATATAGATTTTCCCGAAAGCCTCTCAAATTACTATAAAATCACAGATCTTTACAAACGCCACAAAGAATATCCAGGCAGTGTGGAATTTGAAAAAATATTTACAAATCCAGCCGGCGCTCACCTGGTTTTTGAACTAAACAACTCCGAAATCGATATTTTACGGGAAAACGCACGAAAAGAACCAAGAATTCTGTTACACGGGGACAGTCCCCGCGTTAAAAAGGAGTCAATTTTAGAACAGGGGGACAGTCCTCATGTCAAAAATGAGGCCAATTTAAAGCAGTGGGACAGTCCTCATGCCATAAAAACCCAGGTTTTTCTCAAAGATGGACTTTCAGGGGTCATTTCAATGTCTCCGCCGAAGATTAAACGTGGAATCGTTCTTATTGACCCGAGCTATGAAGAAAAAAATGATTATAAACTTGCAGAAGAAGCAGTTTCACGAATCAATAAAAAATGGAATGTAGGAATAATCGCGCTCTGGTATCCGCTTCTTGCCCACCGCTCAATTGAAATCGAAGCAATGAAAAACTCCATCATAGCAAATGTAAAAGCACAAAACGCAAATACAGACATCATGGACGCGCGCCTTCTCGTAAACAAACCTGATTCACATACAGAAACTTCTCTCAAAGAAAATGCAGGACCTCCACGACTCTACGGAAGCGGAATGCTCGTAATCAACTTTCCATGGAAGCTCGATGAAAAAACAAAGGACAACTTTTCGTACATCACAAATGCAATTTACAAAAACGGTTGTCCTTCATATGAAGTTAATGTCTATTAATAAATATTAATTAAATCAACAATGATTCTATTCTACTTTAACACTCAATATATCATTTGAGTTCTCGTGGAATATCTTAACGCGGCTGTTTGATTTTATGCTGTCTGAAAGCATAAGGCGTGCAAGTGGATTTTCAAGATAATTCTGAATTGCACGTTTTACAGGTCGTGCTCCAAATGCCGGGTCATACCCTTTTTCAATCAGAAAATCAACAGCTGTCTGTTCAACACAGAGTGTGATATGTCTGTCATTAATTCTCGATTGAACGCGGTCAATCTGTGCTTTGACAATCTGTCCGATACAGTCTTTATCAAGTCGTGTGAACATTACAGTTTCATCGATTCGATTCAAAAACTCAGGGCGGAATTTTGATTTTAAAAGTGATTCAATCGGCTCTTTTAATGCATCAAGTTTTTCTTTTGTATCAGCATCAAGAATCATGTCACTTCCAAGATTTGATGTCATAATGATAATGCAGTTTTTAAAATCTACAAGTCTTCCCTGTCCGTCAGTTAAACGACCGTCATCCAATACCTGAAGAAGAATATTAAAAACATCGGGATGCGCTTTTTCTATTTCGTCAAAGAGAATTACGCTGTACGGTCTTCTTCTTACAGCTTCTGTGAGCTGGCCTCCTTCATCGTATCCGACATATCCCGGTGGAGCTCCAATTAAACGGCTGACAGAAAATTTTTCCATGTATTCTGACATATCGATTCTGGTAAGAGATTTTTCATCGTTAAATAAAAAGTCTGCAAGCGTTTTTGCAAGTTCAGTTTTACCGACACCGGTAGGTCCGATAAAAAGAAAACTTCCAAGCGGTTTATTCGGGTCAGAAAGACCTGAACGATTTCTTCTTATTGCATCACTAACAACAGATACTGCTTCATTCTGTCCCATAACACGACGGTGTAAAACATTTTCAAGTTCGAGAAATTTCTGTTTTTCACCAGCCATCATTTTTGAAACAGGAATACCTGTCCAGCTTGAAACAACCTGAGCAATATCTTCTTCCGTTACTTCCTGTCTTAAAAGAGTATTTTCATCGCGTTTTCCGATATCTTCTTCTGAAGGGCTCTCAAGAAGCGCATATCCGTCAAGTTCTTTCTGTAAAGCAGGAATTGTGGAATATTTAAGTTCGGCAGCCTTTTCAAGATTACCTTCACGGGTAAATCTTTCTTCTTCGCTGTGAGCTTTTTCAAGTTTTTCTTTTACGATACGAACGCGGTCAATCTGATTTTTTTCTGAAAGCCACTGAGATTTCATTTTATCACGAATTTCAGTTTCGGCCTTTAATTCTTCTTCAAGTTTTAATAGTCTTTCTTTTGAAGAAATATCATTTTCTTTTGAAAGCGACTGCTTTTCAATTGAAAGCTGCATGATTTTGCGTTCAACCTGATCAAGAGCAGTCGGCTGACTTTCAATTTCAATTTTAATTCTAGAGGCCGCTTCATCGACAAGATCAATTGCTTTATCTGGCATAAACCTTGTTGTTATATATCTGTTTGATAAAACAGCAGCTGCTACAAGAGCTTCATCATTAATTCTGACTCCATGATGAACTTCATATTTTTCACGAAGTCCGCGGAGAATTGCAATCGTGTCTTCTACGGTTGGCTCTGTACAAAGAACTGTCTGAAAACGACGTTCAAGAGCAGCATCTTTTTCGATATATTTTCTGTATTCATCAAGAGTTGTTGCCCCGATTACTTTTAATTCACCACGAGAAAGAGCAGGCTTTAAAAGATTTGAAGCATCAGTTCCGCCTTCTGTTGCACCAGCTCCGACAATTGTGTGAAGTTCATCGATAAAAAGAATTATGTTCCCTTCTGATTTTTCAACTTCTTTAATTACAGATTTTAAACGCTCTTCAAATTCACCACGAAATTTTGCACCGGCAACAAGCGCGCCCATATCAAGGGAAAGAAGTCTTTTATTTTTTAAGCTGTCAGGAACATCACCCTGCGCAATTCGTCTGGCAAGACCTTCGACAACAGCCGTTTTACCAACTCCAGGCTCTCCGATAAGAACAGGATTATTTTTTGTTCTTCGGCTTATGACCTGCATTACGCGTCTTATTTCATCATCGCGTCCGATTACAGGATCGATTTTATCCTGACGGGCCAAAGCTGTAAGATCGCGGCAGAATTTTTCAAGTGAACGGATTGAACTTTCCGGATCCTGAGAATCGACTCTGTTGTTTCCGCGTACTGTTTTTAATGCATTTAAAACTGCATCTTTTGAAATTCCACATGAACGCAAGGCAACTCCCGCCTCACCTGCAGATTCTGACATCGCAAGAAGAATATGTTCACACGAAAGAAATTCATCTTTTAGAATAACCATCGCATTTTCTGCTTTTGCAAGAATTTTCTGAGCTTCAGATGAAAGTGTCATCTGAGTATTTCCAGTAACATGAGGAAGTTTTTTAAGTTCTGATCTGACTTTATCTGAAAGTTCTTTTATTGGAGTTCCAATGTTTTCAATTATCGGTGGAACAATTCCATCCTGCTGTTCTATAAGTGCCGACAGAATGTGAATTGGAGTAATTTCTGAATGATCATTTTTCTGAGCCAGAGAAGAAGCTTCCTGTAAAGCCTCCTGGGCCTTAATTGTAAATTTTTCGTAATTCATGATTTAAATTTAGTTAAGAATTCTAGAAAAGACAAGTAATTTTTTTTAGTTTTACTATTTTGAAGATATTAAAAAAAACGGTCTGGTAAACCAGACCGCAGTATTAATTTCAAAAAAATTAATTATTGTGAAGATAATAACTATTCTTCAACATTACCATATTCACTTACACAGTTTTCAATTTTTGCATGGTGAATAAGTTCAAGATTTTTTCTGATTTTCTTGTAAATTCTGACTTCACCATTTCCGTGATAACCGGAAAGTACTTTTAATACCCTGTGATTTCCTTCCGGAAGTTCATAATCACGAACAATCATATCGCGTGCAGAACAGAAAATATCAATATCACAGACATAAATCTTATTATGAATACTAACAGACCAGTGAAGTTTTTCATCATCTTCTTCACCGGGAACAGGAATGCAATTATAAACAATTTCATATTTGCTGAATTTTCCGGATGGGGAAAAATTAAATTCATCACCATCAATACGACAGAGGAATGAAAGTTTATCCTGATATATTCCCTGAACAGAAAAACAACCGTCAGAAATTAATTTTCCAGAGAAAATACTTGTCAGCTTATTGGAACTGATATGATAAAAAGGAACCGGCATTGTTTTTCCCCAAACTTTATCACAATATCCAAAACAGGCTTTTGGTGAAACGGCATATTCTTCTTCATCAAGAACAAGACGGCCAGAAAATGCACAGTTTACACCGGAAGGAAGCCAGTATTTTTCATCACCTGAATTAATTTCTTCAAAATCATCTTTTCTTTCATAATGTAAATTCCACGAAATTGAACCAGACTGGCTCATATATTCCGGGAATCGTATTGAATCCTGTTTTGAACAGAAAAGATTTCCACTCAATGTATCATCTGAAAAAAGATTATCAGCAATTTCAAGACAAAAACGTTTTTTATCAATTTTAAGCTGTTTGAAAGGGAAAAAGCAGTTTATCTGTCGGCGTTCATCACCGTAAATTCCTGCGCGGACAGCAACAAAAGATGGAATTACAGTTTCTTCTGCATTTTCCAGTTTTGCATCAAGATTTCCGGCTAAAGCTGCCTGCAAATCATCTGACTGTAATTTTGGACGGGATTTTTGTGTCAATACGAATTCATCTGGAGAAACTGCAGGATTTTCAATAAGAAGCTCAATAAAAAAAGCTGCTTCATTTCCTGTTGTAACACTTCGTGCATTGAAATAATATCTCCAGATATCTAGTCCACTTTTCTTTAATGAACCTTTTAATTTATATCCGTTTTTCTTAATTGTCGCTTTAGAAACTGCCATAAAAAATAATCCTCATTATTTTATCGGCAATTTTTCATTTTCAATTTAGACTATTTGAAGATTTTATCAATAGTTTTACTTATATCCTTTTTATCAGGAAAATTTTCATCAAGATATTCAAAAGCATCAACTGCATCACGCTGAACATGTTCATACCATATTGAATACAATTCCGGCTTAACTTCTTCACCTGGATAAGGGGCTCCCTGAATGTCTGAAACAAGATTTCTCATGATTTCTATACATTTTGCTAACTGCTTGTCCATACTTACCTCTTTAATAATAATTAATTATAAATGAAAACTCTGTTTTTTGCCAGTTTTTTTGATGGAATTTGGACAAAGGACAGCCGATTTTGAACTGCTCTTAAACGAATTATAAACGCTGACGGCCGCATTATGGACATCTCTTGCTGTAATCTCAAGCGTTGTATTAATTCTGAATTTTACATTTTCTTCAGAAATACAATATAAAAGACGGTTTTCAGCAATTCCACCAAGTGTTTTTGGTGTTTTCGGAGTCAGATCATAAGAGAACGCTCCGATTTCGGTCTTAGATATTTCATCCTCAGAAAATTCTTTTTCACTTGCTTCTTTAAGGCACTGTTCAATAACTTCTACAGATTTTAACGGATCAGGATCCCGGTAAGTCATAATACTGAAAGTCTTTTCAATTGAATCAACCCCACTGTAAGCACCATAAGCACCGCAGACAGTTCTTATCTGTTCCCACAAAATTGAATTTGAAAGCCAGCTTGAATATACACACTTTGCTACAGCTTCTCTTGTTCCATAAGGAGAATCGGCAATATCAATTGAGCAGCCTGAAAATCCAACCTGAATATCCTTTGTATAAAATTCCACTTTATCATTTTTATAAGGATAAATTTCTGTATATGGAATTAATGATTCAAGATTTGTTTCCGGAGAAGGATCTTTTGGTGAAACAAGATTAAGACGTGAAGCAAATGTCTTTATCTGCTTTTTGGCATCTTCAATTGAATTTTTATCACAGGTAATATAAATGAATGCTCCGGATTGAATTATTTTTTTATATATTTCAGATATTCGTTTTGAAAGTTTTCTGATATTTTTATGCTTTTTTAAAAAGATATATGCTGAAAAACCGCTTATAAGTTCATCAGTTGCTTTACTTTTATTCTTTTTTGATTCACAACGGTCTATAAGAAATTTATATCCGGCAGATGAAAAAGAATCCTGAGCATCTTCTATTGTCTGAGCAAAAAGAGTCTTTATTCTTTTATAATCTTTAAAATCAGGATCTAAAAGGCAATCCGCGACAAAATTTAATGAATCTTCTGTCATATGATTTAAAGTCTTAAGTTTAAAATATAACCAGTCTCGTCCGGCAATATTATATATTCCGGCATTTTCTTTTAACGGAATACTTTCTGGACTTTCCGGCATTGAACCAGTTTCTGTTCCAGCAGAAAAAGAACCAGAATACTTATTTATAATTGTCTGACATTCTTCGTAAGATTTTTTACCCCACCCGATTTCTGTAATAATTCCCATTAAAGGTCCGACATACTGATAATCTTCTGGAGACAAAGTATCAAAAGGGAAACGTATATCAATATAGTTGATTCCATTTGTAGGCTGAATGCAATAAGCAAACGGAATTTTTTTGTCCGGAGCATATTCAAACCATTCAAGCTGTGCCTTTGGAAATTGAATTTCATATTTAACTTTTTTAATATCAATTACAGGAAGGCAATCAGTAAGATTACTTTCATCTTTTTCCTGATATTCTTTTAATGCGGAATTTTGTTTTAAAAGTTCTTCTTTTGTATAAAGCTTTTTAAGTCTTTCAATCTGAAGCTGTTCTTTTGCAAGTTCATCCTTTGTAAACTGTTCACTCGGAGTAACAACAATAATTGCAGAATGTTTATTATCAATGAAATAACGCTGCATCAATTTTTCTATGTAGCGGCTGTCACTTTTGAGATGCTCATAAAAACGTTCAAAAGCGTCTTTAAGTAAAAGATGAGTTTCAGGTTTTTGACCATGAATCCAGGCTTTGACAACCTTTCTCATATAAACAAGTGAATAAGGTCCTGAAGTTCTTCTTATTTCTTTCATCGCAAATTCTGCAGAAAGCAATGCACTGTCAAGATCATCTTTATTGACACCATTTTTAATAACTTTCTTAATTTCACTTATAATAAGATTATATACTTTTTTCTTATTTTTAAGTTTTACGCCTTTTAAACCGTAACAGACAGTTCTGAATTTTGTTCCGCTGTCCATTCCTGAAAGTTCATCAATATCAATTCCAAGATCAGAATTTAAAAGTGCATTTCTAAGAGGAGAACCATCATGTCCAAAAAGAATACTATCTACGATTGTTGTTTCTATAAAATCATCAATACTTGAAGTTTCTCCAAGATACCATGCAACACAAATTGAAGGATCTGTTGTTTCCGAAGATTTTGGACCTGTGCCATAAAATTCTTTAAGAGTATCAAAAGGTTTTATCTTTTGTTCCCTAATTAAATCGAAAGGTTTTTTGTAAAGAGAATTTTTTAAATTTCCATTTTCAGTGTTATGTTTAATTCTGTTTTCTGCTTTTGTAATAAAATTATCATAAAAGAAATCAATCTGCTTTTCTGTCGGAATGTTTCCATACAGAAAAATCAGACAATTATCCAATGTATATTTTTCTGAATAAAACTTTTTATATTCTTCGTATGTTAAGTCAGGAATTGATTTTGGATCACCACCAGAACTCTGTGCGTATATAGTTCCATCAAAAAAAGCTTTTGACAGAACATTATCTTCTGCCGTAAAAAACTGTGAAGCAACGCCTTTCATTTCATTATAAACAACACCCTGAATTGAATATTCATCTTTTTCATTTACTTCGAGCCTGTATGCTTCCTGAAGAAAAGCTTCTTTTTTTAGATTCGGAAAAAAAACTGAATCTGCATAAACAGAAACCAGATTAAAATAATCTTCTTCAATGATTGAACTTACCGGATACATAGTGTGGTCACAGCCAGTAAGTGCATTAAGATAAGTATTAAGCGACTGATTTTCAAGATGAATGAACGGATCTTTTAACGGATATTTTTCTGAGCCGCAAAGCGAAGAATGTTCAATAATGTGCGCAACTCCAGTTGAATTTTCTGAAGGCGTACGAAAAGAAAAACTGCAGAGATTTTCCTTGTCATCATTCAAAAGATGATAGATTTCAAGTCCATTTGTCCTGTGTCTAAGGTGAATTCCAGTTGAATTGCAGTCGGGAATCTCACGGATATCAATAATTTCAAAGTCACGATAAAATTTATCTGTTAGTTTCAAGATGTCTGTCCTTTTTACTTGTAAAATGTTTACTTGTCAAAACACGGGACCTGTCCCGGTGTCTTGAATTTCAGCAAGAGGCCTGTCCCCCTGCTTTAAACATACACCTCATCGTCGCGGCCGGCGATGATTAATTGGCCGTCTTCCCATGCATGACGGAGATGGCTGTAAAATTTCTGTGTAATTTCATTACAATCACGCTTGAGCATTGGTTTTCTGACTTGTTCTTCTTCAAGAACTATGTCAGCACGAGTTTTTGAAATATTCTTAAATATTTTTTCACGGAATTCATCCGGTTTATCACCAATAAGATAAGCAAGTTCTGTATCATTAAATTCCCGAAGATATCCCTGAAGATAACGATCATCAGCACCAAGAACATCATCCATTGTAAAGAGTCTTGTCTGTAAATCTTCTCCAAGTTCTGGATCTCCGGTCCTGAGAGAATCAATAATATCCTGTTCAGCCTTAAAATCCATCTTTTTAAGGATTTCAGCAAGGACACCTCGACCATCAATCTGATTCGTTTTTATATCAATCTGCTTAAGAGATTTTTCATGCATTGCTTTATCAACACGATGCAAAACATCAGGTGATACTTTTTTTGTATGTGCAAGCTGCATGATAACTTCTTTTTTATCTTCACCTGAAAGTTTATTTATTACATCTGCAGCTTTTTTTGGTGGAACATAGGAAAGGACGAGTGCCTTAACAGCATTTGCTTCTCCTTTTAGAAGTTCAAGGATTCTTTCAGGTTCTTTTTCTCCAAGATACGAAAATGGCTTTTCTTCTTCTTCAAGATTAAGACGCGACATAAGATCCTGTGCACGCTGCTTACCAAATGCCTTTTCAAGTATATTTTGAGCAGTATGAGTTCCACCAGATTCTTTTACACGATTTATTATGGAATCAAATTCTTCAAGAATTTCAAGAGCTTCATCAGGATCAATTTTTCTTACAGCTGTAATTTCTGGAATGATTTTTTCAGTTTCTTCCTGAGAAAGATGTTTTATTACAAGAGCTGCCTGATCAACACCGATTAAAATTAAAAACTTTGCAACTCTGCGGTAAACATCTTCTTTACCCCCAGGAGCCTGAGGAACTTTTAAAAGACCACCATGAGTTAAAGCATCAGCCGCTGCTTTTAATTCCGGATTACCAGAAAATTTTGAAGACTTTTTTTCACTTGAATCTTCCGTCATCTTTATAACCGATTTTATATTCTCATCTGTTCTGGAATTGGTTTTACTGTTTGATTTATATGCATTTGCCCGTAAATCGTTTAAATTCATTCCCCTTTCCTCACCCTGTTAATTATTGATTACATTGATATTTTTCTCAAACATCAAAGAATGTGCTTTATTTATTGTTTCCTGAATATCAGTATCAGGAGTATCTCTCGTTGCAAGACCATATGAAAAATCTATATCAAATTCCATAAAATCATCATCATTAATTGATTCTTCAATTCTGTCCATTACATTTTGAGCAACATCCAATTCTGCAGGAAAAAGAAGAATAATTTTTCCATTTTCATAAGATGCAAAATCAGTTCCTCTGATTTTTGCTCTTATACATTCTGAAACATGAATTAAAGCTATATTGGAATTTATTGTCTGTCTCGAATTATTTTTTAATTGAACGGAACATGCTGCAACAGAATAAGGAAATTTACGATACATATTTATTTCACGGATTTTTTTTGCAAGAACATGCTGACCAAGAAGTCCTGTAATATTATCCGTCATGGAAGCTTGTTGTAAATCTGAAAATGATTTTAGAAGTTCTGTAATATCATGAAGAACAAAAAATGAACATCTCGTAACATTTCTAAAATAAGAAATTTTTCTGTAATCAAGCTGACAGATTCTTCTTTCTTCATCTTTTCCTTTAACATAAATTTGCTCAACAGAAAAAGAATCTGAAGGAACTGACCCCAGCGGAACATATTCAGAAATAAATTTTTTTATTGAAAGTTTAAATATGTCATTATTTGTAAAAGCAAAAAACTGTTTTGCAGATTCATTAAAATCAACAAGAAGGTCATCAGCATTAAAAATGACACAAATATCACTTGATCTGTCAAACAGACTTGAACGTAAACCTTTTTTTACAAAAACAGGTTTATCTCTGTAAATCAAAATGAAATAAAATATTGG
>JAGHVB010000060.1 GCA_018064525.1 Candidatus Treponema merdequi
TAAATATACAATGCTCTTTTAAACTTTTTGTTATCTTCAAATTCAATTTTTTCAATATTTACAATTTTTGATTTAGAATCATCAATTTTAAGATTATAAAAATCCAAACCGTTTCTAATAACTAATGTTTGGGAATCTGCTTCAAAAATTGTTTTACTGCCCGCATCCGGATAGTATCTTGTATAATGATAGTTACTTAACAAATCGGATAATTTTGAATTTACAAATTCGTCATCACTTTTTACTTCGATATACTTTTCAGACAGAATATCATATCTGAATATTTTATATTTTTTTTCATAAACATCTTTTTTAACATAGTAAATAATTCTGTATCTTTTAAACTCTCTGTAATTGCATCAGTAAAATGTTTATTGATTCGTATTGTGACATTATAAAATCCCTACGTTTTTAATTATAGAAACAAATGTTATAATAAGTATATTCATTCGTCAATTTAAATTTAAAAATTTTCTAAATTTCATCAAAAATCTCCATTTCTAAACTTGACTTTTAGCACATCTCAGATGATACTAACATTTGTGAAAAATTTTAGTTTTCTTTCTATTTTTATTATTTCTCTTTTTGTTTTCTCATGTAATAACACGAATGATAATGCGGCATATAAAGAAATGCTGCAGAAAAATCTTTCCGGTGAAGAACTTCTTATTCAGCTTACAAAATTTGAAACTGAACATTCAAATCATTTTGAATCAAAAGTTGATCTTGCAAGTTTTTACGCCCTTATCGGAAATTACGCAAAGGCTTATGAATATTGTGTTCGTGCTGAATCTGTCATTAAAAACGCACCAAAAAATAAAGATGGAAAAAAAGCAATTTGTATTTTAAATGGAACTCGTGCAAAAGTTGATTATTATCGTGGTGATTTTGATTCTGCGATGGAATTTTGTAATACCGCTCTCAAAGATAAAGTAAACGGCAAAGTATTTGCAAACCTCAAAGGTCAGATTCTAGTTTCAATGAATAAACTTGATGAAGCTTTGGAAGTTTTTGATACTGCGTATACAGAAAATCCTGATGATGCAACTTCAGAAGACTTAAAATCATACATGTATCTTCTTGCAACACATGACAGACTTGATAAAGCAAAACTTATTCTTGAAAGATATTTTGAAACAGGAAATTATTTTTCAGAATTTGGAGCGTTTGCTTCATCGGTTTATGAAAAGACAAACCATTTTGATCTTTCACTTCTTTCAACTTTTTATGATTATCTTTTCTATTCCAATTTCATTCCAGATGCAGAAAAAAAATATTTTTCAAATCTTGATACACTCCGTGAAACATTAAAAAAATCAGGTCAGCTTTTATCTTACGAAGAAAGCATTAATTTCATCGAAAGTTATTTTACGCTTGATGAAAAAGTAAATCTCAATTCAGATTTTTTTATTTCTCAGTTCATTTCAATTCATAAACGCATAGAAAACAAAACTGTAACACAGAATGACTTACAGACTCTGTTAAAAATGGAAAAACATTTTTCACTTTTCCCATGCTTTTACTGGAATGTTTATAAAGCTTTGATGATTGTTCTTCCTTCTGCACAGGATGTTCCTGCTGTTCTTGAAAAAGTCATTTCGCTTGATAATGGAAATATTTTTATGGAACTTGCCCGCACAGAACTTGGAAAATATATCGGACTTTCAGAAAAAGATTCTAGACATCTTCTTGTTGCTTCAGAAGTTGACAAAGTAATTAAAAATTATCAGAAGTCTTTAAATACTGATGAGCTTAAACCGCTTTTTAACCTTCTCGAAATGCCGGAAAACTCATACGAATTACAAACACTTGTTTATTTAAAAATGGAATATAAGAATCTTGGTCTTGAATCTGCATTCTTAAAAGAGAGAGCTTTATGTTCTGATAAACTGGGTGAAAGAATCGATTACATTCTGAATTAGTATGAAAAACAAATTTTATTTACTGTTACTGTTATTATCATTTTCTATTTTATTCTCATGCAAAAATACCGGCAATGCTGAAAAATTCTATCTTGCCGCCGTAAATTCTTACGCAAAGCAGGATTTAGAATCTGCTTCTTTCTACTGTGAAAAAGCACTTTCACAGGATAGATCTTTTTATCAGGCAGATTTTTTACAGGCAAAAGTATTTTTTATGAAAAAAAATTATGAAGAATCTTATTCCATTACAAAAAAATTAATTAAAAAATATCCTCAGTATACGGATGCACGTATATGGAATATCCGCAGCTTGATTTTGCTTGATAAACTTGAAGATGCAGAAAAGCTTTTAATCACAGAGCTTTCATTTAATAATTCGGACTGGAGAACTTATTACTTATATTCAGTTTTATATGCAAAGCAGAATAAAATTGATTTACAGCTTGCAATGTTAAACCGTTCTGAGCTGGCACTTACTGATTCGATGAAAGTTTATCATGAATTATTTACTATATGGGATGTTCTTGAGGTAAAAGATAAAGCTGCAAGTTATAAAATGAAGTCAGCAATCCTTGAGAATAATATCTCCAAAGAGGAGTAATTATGAATAAACAAATTGCTGCACTTTTAATCTGCTGTTCCGCATTGATTTTTTCATGCACTATAACAAAACAGACTGCTTTTACACAGCCATCTGTATCTGATGTCAACTATTTAATTGACACAGAAAGCCTCGATATTTCTGCAGAAGTTGATTACATCAAAAGTGATGATATTGCAAAACAGATGTCACAGGTTCTTTATTCAAGTTTTTCAACTTTTAATAAAGAAAAAAATACATGGCCAGATTCATATCCGAAAACTTCTGTTACAGTAGAAGTTAAAATCACTCAGCGTTCATACATGAGAGGTGTCGACCAGTATAATTCCATTTTTGTCTGCTACAATCTTTATGATGAAAATAAAAATATCCTCATGCAAAACTGTATAAACCGCGAATCAAAAGATACTGTAATTTCATGTATTGAACAGAATAAACTTGCAAAAATCATTACAGAAAACATAACAAAATATTTATCACAAAATGTGGAGAGAAAAAACTTAAAGAAATCTGCTAAGGAAAATGGCAAATAGTAGGTCTGTTTTTTTTCTTACATTTTTATTTTTTTCTCACTTAGCTGCTTATTCTCAGATTGTAATTGAATGTCCTACAGATGCAGTCAACATCGGTGTACAGCATTCTTCAGAATACAAAATTCAAGCTGAACAATCTTTAATCGGACTTCAAATTGCTAAAAATTCCATTACACCTTTTTTACCGCAATTTACAATCGATTTTTCAAATTCAGATGCAATAAAAAAATATACGACAGATACAAGATCAAAATCTTTTCAGGTAGGACTAAAGCAGCTAATTTTTAATGGCGGAAAAACAATTCTTAATTACCAGATGCAGCAGATTTCTGCACGACAGCAGTATGAAAAATATGAAAACAATTTAAAAGAATACAGCGTTAGTGTAATAAATTCATATTTTAATTATCTTACTACAATATCGCAGCTTGAAGCACAGAAAGATCTGTTAAACAATGCCCAGGAAGAATATAAAATCATGAAGGCAGAATTTAAATATGGATTAATTCTCGAAAGCGATCTTCTTGAATACGAAATCCGTATTATGAATCATACTGACAATTTAAAAAAAACAGAACGGCAGCTTCAGAGTCAGCTTCGTGCTTTTAAATATCTTCTTGGACTTACTCCAGATGTAATCTGCAATATTTCATATACAGATAATTTTGATATTGCCGACGAGTTTTATCTTGATCCTTATTCTGATTTCTTGTGGAATCTGACAGACATAAAAAATCTTGAATTAAAACAATACAAGCAGTCTCTTGAACTTTCAAAAAAACAGTTAAAATATCAAAAAGCATTATACATTCCGTCAATTTATTTTGAAACAAATTTTGCAGTTTCTGGAGTTCACTATCCTCTTACAGAACCTTCAATTTCATTAAAATTCAATATCGCTTTTGATTCAAATCCTTTCTTACCATTAAACTATTCAAATACTCTTGGACTTGAAGACAACAGAGTCAATAAAATAGCACACAGTGCAAACACAACACTTACAGCGCAGCCAACATATTTTGCAAATCAGAAATTACAGGACCTTTCAATTGTTGAAAGCATAAATAATCTTAAATTAAAAAAACAGAGTCTTTCAGAACAACTTTTTGAATTGATTGCAGCACATGATGACTGTATTGATTCAATTGAAATCATTACAAAATCACTTGAACTTTATGAGAAAAAACTTACTGTTGCAAAAGAAGAAATTGCAAAAGGCGAAAAAAAGAGAATTGATTATTTAAAAGATCTTGAAGATTACACTTCAGAAAGAATCAATCTCGAGTCAGCAAAAAATTCTTTATACAATTCCTGGTATCAGCTTGAGCTGTTAACAAATATTCCATTAGGAGCTTTAAAAGATGTCTGTAAAAATCAAAAATAATTTTCTTTTATTATCAGTTACTTTTTTTCTCTTCTGTTCATGTCAGAAAAAAGAATTATCTGCTTCTAATGTTATTTCGGAAAAAGTCAGTATAGTTGAAGCAAAAAAAGATAAATATGTCGAAGAATTAAACAGTTTTGGTTCAATTACCTATAATACAAAAAATGATGTTACAAGTCTTGAATCAGGACAGATTTATTATTTCCCTTTTAAAGAGGGTGACTATGTCAGAAAAGATCAAGTTATTGCTAGATTAAAAAATGTTCAGCTTGATTTTCAAAAAGAGCAATATGAAAATGCACTTACAAGTGCAAATGCATCTCTTGCAATTGAAAAAAATTCCCTGCGTGAAGGAAAACTTTCTGTAGAAAGTAAAATGCTTTCTCTCCAAAGTGACCTCCTTAATATTGAACAGAAAGAACTTGAACTCAAACAGTTTCAGGAAAATTTAAATAACAAAGTTGAACTTCATGAAATCGGTGGTATTACAGATTCACAGCTCAAACAGCTTCAGCTTGAAGAAAAATCATTGATTACAAATATTGAAATATTAAAAAAACAGTATGAAATTTCTTCTCTTGGAATGCGTGATCAGGATTTAATTGAAGCAGGCTATACAGTTCCATCAAACCCGGAAGAAAAGAAAAAACTTCTTATCGAATTAAATACAAAATCTATCGTAACTCGAATTGAAGCAGCCGAAGCAGAAGTCAGAAATGCAAAAACTTCTCTCAATGCAATCAATAAACTTCTTGAAGAATTAATTATTAAAGCTCCTATTTCAGGAATTATCGGTGTTAAAAACTTTGAGCCTGGAGAATATGTAGAATCAAATGCAGCTATTGCTACAATCATCGAAACTTCAAGCGTATACGCATTGATTTACCTTCAGGAAAAAGACGTTGTAAATTATTCAATCGGAACTCAACTCAACATTGAAATTCCATCATTGAATAAATCCTATTCATCACAGATTAATGAAATATCACCTATTGCAGATACTCAAAGCGGAAATTTTGCCGTTAAGGCTTCAATTAAAAACAACAATGATCTGATTAAACCAGGAATGTTTGTAAAATGTTCAATCATAAATAATATTCAGGATGAATATATCAAGCTTCCTGAATCAGTTATTCTATTTAAAAATGAAAATTCAGGAACAGTTTTTATTGTCAAAAATAATCTTGCTGTTCAAAAGAAAATAGAAATCAGAGCTGTAAAAGACGGCTTTATCTGGATTTCAAGTGGAATTTCGGAAAAAGACATCGTTATCAATAATCCATCTCCATTTTTAAAAGAGGGACAGAATGTCAGCTGGTAAAATATTAAAATATTTTTTATCTTTAATTTTTCTTACAATAACATTCTCATGTTCTTTTATAAATTTTGAAAAAGTTTCATTTACATTTTCAGTTGCAGAAAATTCTCAGATTTTTGAAGGTGAATTTTTTATAATAAATTCCAGTTACGATTTACAGAAATCAAGTTTTGAAAATATTATTTCACTTCAGGAAAACAAAACAACTGTCGTACTCGATTATGAATGGATAGACAATTCAACTTTACTGATTAAACCGCATAGTGGATGGAAAAAAGGTTTATACTATCATTTTGAATTAAACGGAAATGTAGATACTGTTACAAAAGGTTCTTTCAGCTTAACTGAACACAGACATTTTCTTTATGGAAAAATTGATGAAAACTTTATTCTTACAGATTACACAAAAACTGAATTAAACGAAAAAGATTCCTTGCTTTTTACTTTTTCAAAACCAGTAGATCAAAAATCTTTTATTACAAATTTTTCAATCAGTCCTTCCATTGAAACTAACATCACTTTTGATAATGAAAATACAGTTGCCTTAGTTTCTGCAAAAGAAAAATGGGCAATAAACAGACAATATACATGGACAATTTCACAGTCTTTATCTTCTCAGGACGGTTATTATCTTAAAGACAAATACTCTGATTTAATAAACACAATATCAGATACAGAAAATCCCAAAATTCTTACCGTCTGTCCGGTATCACTTGACGGTACAATATTTTTTACAGAAAAAAATTTATCAGAACTTAAAGACAATCAGCCGATTGGATTTATATTTTCAAAAGAAATGAATTTCAGTTCAATTGAAAATAACATTACTTTTTCTCCAGCAATCAAAGGAGACTTTTACAAAGTAAAAGATGACAATACAAGATTCATCTTTAAACCTTATTCAAATTATGAAATCAAAAAAGAATACACTTTAAAAATTCAAAACAAATGCAAAGACCTTGTAGACAATGAACTGTTTGAAGATAAGCAGATTAAGTTTACGGCCGTAAATGATTTTTTAAAAGTTCTTTCAATCAAAATCAACGGCATCCTGCTTTCAACAGAAAATCCTGTAGAAGTTACTGTTCCTTACGGAGAAATGACTGTAGAAATTGCATTCTCAAGAGAAATTAAAGATAAAATTCTTGCAGAAAATTCTATCTCTGCAGGTCTTACATTTCCTTCAACATGCAACGCTCCTACAAAAGAAGCTATAAACTGGTCAAACACTTTATCTCAAGTTACACTCAAATACAGTAATCTCAGCAGTTCAACAACAGATGATTACTATTATAAAGTCAATGTTACCGGAACTTCATCCGGTATTAAAGATTCAACTGGAAATTATATGGAGAATGATGTATGCGTATATTTTATAACACGATAAAATTATTTTTCATTTTAGTTATTTCCTCATTATTATTCTCTTGTGCGGATAAAATCATTCCAGAGCTTAAAATCACAAATGTAGCCTACACTAAAGATGTCGTAATCATAAATTTTTCAGAGACCGTAAATCAAAATCTTGTAATAGAATCATTTTCTTTTACAAGAGATTCTGAAATTCAAAATGGCAGTTTTATTTTTAACAATTCGGTAATGTATTTTTATCCGAACTTTCCAATACAGGATGGATATAAATATACAGTTCAATTTTCAACAAAAGCCGAAGATATTTACGGTGCATCACTTATGGAACCTTATGTCTATAATTTTACAACAAAAGGTGATCCTTCAATTCCAGAAGTTGTTTCAATAACACCAAAAGACCAGGAAATAACAGATACATGCATCAATGAAATAGAAATAACATTTTCAAAATCAATCAGACCTGTTTCTTTTCAAAATTCATTTTCAATCAAACCTTCAGTCCAATTTAAAACAAACTGGGAAAACGATAATAAAACTGTTAAAGTCATTTTTGACAAACCTCTTGAAAACTCAACAAGATACACTGTTTCTATTTCAAAATCACTTCAAGACACAGACAATAATTTTCTTGCAAACGCTTTTACTTCTATTTTTACAAACAATGAAGACCTGTCTGTTCCGGAATTCAAACTTTATGCAAAGACTGATACTGATTCAAAAGAACTTTTATCAGATGATTTAATTTTATTAAATGACTGTCTTTCAAATAAATCTTATCTTTCAATTGAATTTTCAAAACCTGTTAATGTTGATACGATTTCATCCTACTTTACGATAAAACCGCAGCTTTCCTATACACTTGAACCTGATAATGAATCAAAAACTTCTGTCAAAGTTGTCTTAGCAGACGATATTGAATGGAATGACAACAAATATCAGGTTACAATCAAAGAAGGCATTGCAGACTTTTTCAATAATAAAACTGAATCAACTTTACAATACAATATTGCTTTTAACAAACCTTCTGAAATGCCTGTTTGCTTTGAAAAAGGATTTTTAAATCTTAAACGAAACGGATACTTTATGATTTCAGAAGAAAATACTTATACAGACATGATAGTTCCGGTAGAAGATTTTCAGGAAGGAACTGACATTAAAACAGAACTGTATTTCTTTTTTAAAATTGCTTCAGAAGCATCTGAAATCAATTTAATTTCCATGATGGAATCAGTTTCAATTAATGCTTCAAATTCATGTCTTTCATTGATAATTGATAAAATTGAACCTGTATCTTCATCTCAATTTAACACTCTTCCATTTTATAGTAATTCCGATTTTGAAAGTATCAAGACAAAACTTTCTCAAAATAAAAATCTCTATGGATTTAAATTAAGTGTTACACTTGATAATGCAGATCCTAGAGGTTCGGTTACATTCAACCTTGGTTCTGAGATTATGGATAACCTGAAAAATAAGCTCAGTAAAAAAATTATTCTTTCGTACAACAAATCATGAAAAAAGATTTTATTTATTTTTCTGTAAAACATCCTGTCTCAACTTTAATGATACTGCTTTCAGTTATCATGATAGGATTGATCTGTTCATTCTGTATTAAAATTGATTATCTTCCTTTTTTAAGTGAAAGAAATATTCTTGTTAAAACTTCTTACGAAGGCGTATCTGCAAAAGAATTGGAAAAACTTGTAACAATTCAAATTGAAGATTCTTTTGCTTCTTTAAAAGGAATTAAAAATATCAAATCGGTTACACGTGATGGGATTTCCCTTCTTGATATTGAACTTCAGTGGGGAACTGATATTGATATTGCTGTAACAGAAGCACGCGAAATAATTGATACAGCATATCAGTCATTGCCTGCAGGCTGCAGCAAACCGACTGCAGAAATATTCAACCCATCAAACAAAAATACAATAACAATTGCCGCAAAATCAAATGACAATGATTTAATTTACTGCCGCTATATAATCGACAATGAAATCAAACAGCGTCTGCAGAGAATAAATGGTGTCAGCAGTATTTCAGTTACCGGTGGCGAAAAAGAAGAAATTCAGGTTTTATTAAATAAAAGTCTTATCGATTCCAGAGGTCTTACTCTGCAATCTGTTTCTGAATGTTTAAGTTATGCAAACTTTGAATATCCTGCAGGAACAATTCGAGAAGGAAACAAAGACATAATGTTAAAGACTTCTGGACTTTTCAAAAATATTTCTGAAATTGAAACAACTCCTGTTTCTTTTAATAACGGTGGACTTCTTCATATTTCTGATATTGCAGATGTAATAAAAACAACAAAAGATAAAGATGCTTTTTTTATTTTTAATGGAACAGAGGCTATTGAAATTGCAATTCAAAAGAAAAATGCAACAAGTCCTTTAAAGCTTTCTAAACTTGTCAATCAGGAAATTAAACGGCTTAATGATTTATACGGAACTTATTTTACTTTTGAAGTTGTTCAGGATAATTCAATCCAGATCAAAGAATCTATTATCCAGCTTATTCTTTCTGCACTTGCAGGATTCATTATTGCATTCATTATTCTGTGGATATTCTTTAAAAAAATCAGAACATCATTTTTAGTTTCAAGCATTATCCCACTGACAATTTTATTTTCAATTCTCTGTCTGTTTGCATTTGGAAAAACAATAAACATTCTTTCACTTTCTGGAATTGCAATCGGTATTGGTATGGTAATCGATGGAAGTACAATTGTAATAGAATCGATTGCAAAAAAGCTTGAACAGAATGATGAAGAACTTTCGGATTCAATTATCAAAGCTTCTCAGGAAGTTTCTTTATCCACTGTAGGTTCTACACTTACAACAATAATTGTATTTATTCCTTTCTTTTTTGAAAGCGGTCTTCTCGGGGAACTTTTTTCCGATATGTCAATTGCAGTAATTTCTTCAATTTCTTTCTCATGTATTCTTGCGTTAACTTATATTCCTGCAGTTTCATATCTTTTTGAAAAAAATAATCCAGACAGAACAGACAGGTCTGTAAAAATCTATCATCTTGAAAATCAATATTCAAAAACTTTAAATTTCTGTTTTACAAAAAAACTTTTTATTCCAATTTTAATAACCGGATGTATTCTTATTACTTTAATTCCAGTTAAAATATTAAAAAAGGAATTTCTTCCTCAGACTTACAACGAAGAACTAAATATAGAACTTTTCTTTACTTCTGGAACAACAGTAGAAAAATTATATGAAAACGGAAACTATCTCAGTTCAGTAATAAAAACGATTCCTTCCGTTAAACAGATTCTGCTTTCAGGTGGAATTGATAAAGAAAACACAAATCTTCTTATCGATCCTTCAAAACAGACAGAAAGAATAAACATTTCAATTCTTTGCTCTGACAAAAAAGAATTAAAAAAACAGCTTACAAATCTTTTTGATAATACAAAGATAAAATATCATTTTGCAGAAGATACAAGCATTCTTTCAACAATTCTTGCAGTACAGACAGACACTTATGTCATTCAGGATACATCAGAAGATATCGTTGTTGAAAAAGCAAAACATATTACAGATGATGAAAATTCAATCATTCCAAACTCTTATGTTACAGAATATATTTTCAATCCAGACAGACTTATCTGTTCAAGATTTAATGTTTCTGCAATTTATACTGCACAGCTTGCACATGATACTCTCGAAGGTCTTAAATCATGTTACTTTTATGACAAAGGAATTCGTATTCCAATAGTAGTAAAATACCCTAAACAGAATATTTTAAGTATAAAAGATATTGAAAATACAAATATACTTCTTGAAAATTCATTTGTTCCATTACGAATATTAGGTTCTTTCCATAAAGAAACAAATGAAAATATTTATTATCGTTTTAACAGAAAAAATGCAAAACTCATTACAAAAAAACCTTTGATTGACGAAGAAAATTCAATTATCAACCTTGAAAAAGTACAGATTGATGAACTTTTTAAAAACGGTGCATTGCTTCTTATAATAATTCTATTCTTGCTTTACTGTATAATGGGTGCGCAATTTGAAAGTTTCATTATTCCACTTTTGATTTTAATTGCAATTCCACCAGCTTTTTCAGGAGCATTCTTCTCTCTTTTACTGTTTAATAAATCAATAAATGTAAACAGCATAATTGCTCTTGTAGTTCTGTTCGGAACTTCCGTAAACAATGCAATTATTCTTTACGAAAAATGCAATGAACTTGAAATCATTACAAAAGAAAATATCATTGATGCATGCAAAGAAAAACTCAGACCTGTATTAATTACCACACTTACAACATTATGCGCCCTTATTCCTTTTGCAATCGACCCGTTAAATAAAAACGCACAGTCTTCAATGTCAATTGCAATTATCGGTGGTTTGATTATTTCCACAATTTTTGTACTGCATGTTGTACCGCCAATTTTATATTTATGCATGAGAAACAAAAAAAATGGAAAATAAACACTGGTATTCAAAACCAAAATTATCATTTTTTATTCTCGCCGCAATTTCAGTTATTCTGTTTTTTTCATTTTCAAAAATAGAACTTGGTGAATCAAACGATTCTCGTTATACAATTTATTCCGTAATTTTTGAATATTACGGAATGGACAGCAGACAGATTGAAAATTACATTACAATTCCGCTCGAAGAAAAACTTATGGCTTTATCACAGCTTATAGAACTTCGTTCAACAGTTGAATATGGGAAAACAACAACAACAGCGTATTTTGAAAAAAGTGTCGATACAAAAACAACATATCTTAATATCAGAAATGCCGTTCATAATTTATATGAAACTTTACCTTCTGATGTTCAAAGACCAAGAATAGTTTCTTCTGCATCTGACAGTAAAGCAGTTCTCTGCATTTCTTTTTCCGGTTCATCAATATCAGGAAATATGAGAACATGGATTGAAACAAATCTTAAAAAAGATTTTGAATCAATTGACGGTGTATCTGATGTAATAATTGCAGGTGGAAAAATTGAAGAAATACAGGTTGCTTTTGATCCTGTCAAAATTGTTTCTGCCGGTCAGAATCCAATTCAGTTAAGTTCAATCATCAAAGACGGAAATACTACAGTTCCCGGCACAACACTTCATAATGCAAACCAAAACGAACATATAAAATTCAATACAAAACTTTCTACACTGCAACAGATTAAAAATCTTCCAATCAAAACTGATGAAAGCTATTCTACACTTGGATATTTTTCCGAAGTTGACAAAACAAACAGAATAAATAATGAAATCGTTAGAATTAACGGAAACGAATGTATTACAGTTGCAATTTTATCTTCTTCAAATGGAAATAATATTAAAATATCAAATCAATGCCGTAAACTTCTTAAAAATAAAAAAGACATTGAATCAAACTGGAACATTTTATATGACAATGGAGAAGAACTTTCAAAAAACATTAAAAATGTTTTCTATGCTTTGATTGAAAGTTTTATTTTTATAATCATCATAATTCCATTCTTTTTTAATTCACTAAGATGTCTGCTTCTGACAATTCTATTTATCTGTCTTTCCTGTTTATGGTCATGTGGAATTTTACAGATTGCAGGTTTTTCATTAAATCAGAATACTCTTTCCGGAATGACAATCGCAATAGGTTTGATTGCCGATACCTTTTTTATTATCAACGAACTTTCATTTTCTGCAATCAATAAAGAAGCTTTAAATAAAAAAGTAATACAATTAATTCCGTCAATGCTTTCAGCTTCATTAACCACAATAATTACTTTAATACCTTTATACTTTTGTGATGCGATTGTTCCTGGAATTAAGATTATTTCAATTACAATCGGAACAATGATTTTTTCATCAACAGTTCTTTCAATAATTTTTTACCCATGCTTTATTAATATTTCAACAGACTCCAGAAAACTTATTCCAGATGAAATATTTAAAAAGTTTGAAAGATTTATTCACCGTTCAACTTTTATAACAACAAAAACAGCTTTAAAATATTCAAAACCTGCAAAATTAATTTACATTGTCCTTTTCATAATTCCAGTTTTAATTTTCATCTTTATCGGTAAAAACTTAAGTTTCGAATCTTCATCAAATGTAATTTATTCATCTGTCGAATTTGAAAGTGACAATCATGTTGAATATGTTGATTCAGAAATAAAAGAATTTATAAATAAAGTTTCTAAATTTCCAGAAGTTAAATTTATAAAATCTGAAGCAAAAAAAGGTTCTGCAGCTTTGGAAATTGGATTTAACGAAAAGCTTACGACAAAAAAAGAACTCTCCGCAAAACTTGCTTCCCTTTCAAATTTAATTCCGACCGGATTTCTATATGTTCCTGATAACACAAATAAAAAGAAAAAAACAAAAACCATCGAAATTGCAGTTACTGGTGATGAAGAAGAACTTTGCAAATCTTATGCACATGAAGCTGTTAGATTTTTAAGCACAAATCCAATTTACGAAAACATTGTTTTAAACTTTAAAGAAAACGAAGGACTTTTTGAATTTCTGCCATCTCAGGAAATTCTTGCAAAAAATAATCTTTCCGTTCAGACTACAGCATCAGTTTTAAGATGGATTATGTTTGGACCTGTTGCTGACAAATGGCTTGAAGACGGACATGAACTTGATATACGCGTCCTTGGTAAAGATTTTCAGACTCCGACATTGTCACAAGTTCAAAATCTATATGTTCCAATCGGAAAAACAGGCATCCGGCTGAACACACTCGGAAGAATCAACAGAACAACCGCAAATGGAAACATTTACAGAAAAGACTCAAGACATTGCGCATACTTTACAATTGAAGCCTCCTACGCAAGTACAGATAAAATCGTTTCAAATCTGAAAGAAGAATTAAAACAGATTCCGTTAAAAAAAGGGTATGCATTTTCTTTTTCAAGAGAAATTGAAATGCTTTCTGAACAATATAGACTTTTATTTTTCTCTCTGTTCATCAGTATTCTTTCTGTACTAATTCTGCTTACTGCATTAACAGAAAACTTAAAAAAATCTGTTCTTTTAATATCGATTATTCCAGTTTCTTTTTTTATTCCGTTTATAATTAAACTTTGTACTGGAGCAAGTCTTGAACTCGGAGACATTACCGGAATGGTTTTATTAAGCGGTCTGAGCGTAAATAATACAATTTATATACTTGAATCAAAATGCCTTTTAATTCATAATAAAATAAGAAATAAAGTTTCAAGTATTCTTGTCACTTCTTTAACAAGTATAGCAAGTGCGATTCCACTTCTTATAATCTGTAAAGAAGGATTTTCAAAAAATCTTTCTTTCTTTATGGTATTTGGAATTTTAAGTTCTTTAATTGCATGTTTTATTCTTTTCCCTTCCTGGATAAAAAAGGAACAGTAAAAAAATAAAAACCAATATATCTTATTATAAACCGAGGCCACAAATGAAAAAACACAACTCTTCTGTTCACTTTAAATGTTTATCTTTACTGTTTTTATCTTTCCTTTTAATTTTAAGCTGCACAAAGAAAAATGAAAAATCTTTTTTTCAGAATACAACATCTCTCGATACGATTACAACATCGAACGAAGAAAATTTTTATCAATGGCAGATAAGAAAGATTCCTGTAAAATATTCATTCACAGCCGGTGAAGAAGCAGAAATATATCCTCTTTTCGAAGTTTATTTGTACGAAACAATAACTGACACAAAGCATTTTATTTTTTCAAGAGTAGACCGGACTGAACCATATTCAACCAACACTCATTTACCTTTAATGTATTATGAACCGGGTGGATCAACTTTTTATTTTACTTCAACTGAAAACAATAAACTTCAGGTGATTTTGACATTTATTTCAACAGGTTTTTCAGAAGACTCATCTTCCGAAGAAGAAGATAATATTGAAACTGATGAACGTTCAGTTGTATTTGAAATGGATTTAAATGGAATTCAACTCAAAGAAAAACCACCTGTTGGACTTGCAATTCCACAATTTACACGAACTCTGCAGCGGACTGAAAATCAGGACAACTTATACGGTGACGACATTTTTTATCTTCAGACCATCATCTCGCATTTTTACGACAATTCAATCGAAATCGACGGATATTACGGTAAACAGACAGAACAGCTCATTAAAAATATTCAGAAAGAAAAAGGCCTTCCTGAAACTGGAATTGTTGACATTGACTTATGGTCAGATTTAACTGACACAAAAAAAACACCCGTAAACTATTAAGATTACGGGTGTAATAATTTTATTAAAACCTTTAACTTCTCTATGGTCTTACCTGTCCGGCTAATGAAACTTTAAACTCATAACCGTTATAAATGCCCCATGTATCCTTTAACTGATCCCAGATCTGTTTCATATAACTTGCTCCAGAACCTGCATAATCAGGATCTTTCCATTTACCTGTAGGTGTTCCCAAATCAGATACGGCACCTTCACATCCGGCAGATCCTCCGGAAACTGCACACATTGAATGGAAAAGCCATCTGTCTGAATAAGATCCGATAGAAAGGGCACCACCTTTATGGATTGTCTGTCCAGCTAGTGTTGTAGCATCTGTAATAACACCGAGAGTTGTCATACCCCATGTTGCACCACCATCAATCATGTGCATTTTGAAAGTTGGAGAAACAACTGTATTACCTTTATATTCATGACCATCGACAGTAACTCTTGTTGTGTCATCTGCATGATTAGAAACAGAATCCCACATTGTCGGAGACTCATATGTTAAAGTTGTATCAGTAAAGAGATTTCTAATCCACATTGAAACTGTAGTATTAGCGTATGTATCATATCTCATCTGATCAGTTACAGGATGATTCTTTCCATCTTCACCAACATAAGTCTGTCTGTTAACATAATCTACACCATCTACCCATACATTGTATGCATCTTCATCACGGACAAGATCAAATCCTGCTGTAAAGTATTCATAAGATTTAACGATATTGCCTTTATCATCTTTTGCAAGATTCATCTTAACACCAAGTTCTTCGTCTTCTTTCAGACCAGGAATCTTAAGTTTGCTTGAATTAGTCCAAACGCCTTTATCTTTATTCCAATGACTGTCAAGAGCATTTAACATACCTTCTGCAATAATAGCTTCTCTATTTGCTGCAAAAATTGCATTTGTAATTGTAGTGCATCCGCTTTTCAAATGATATTGAAGACTTTCTATGGACATTCCGGTTGCACTAGCAAGAACTTCAATTGGAACATCGTAGCATGAATCAATTTCATATCCAATCATCTTCTTTACATTTTCTTCACCAATTTCACGAAGAAGCTGAATTGATCTTGAACCTTTATATTTGGAATACTCTGTATGAACTTTATCATTTTCATCTTTATACTGAGTTTTGATTCTTGCATATTCTTTATCTTTTTCAGTAGCGTTTCTTACTTTCTTGCCTTTTTCATCAATCATGATGTATTTACCATCAACGAAATCAATCATGTAGCCTTCTTCATTAATTACCTGACGGTAATCTTCCCAATTGCCATCCTTATCAAGTACATTATTATCAACGATTGTTCCGTCAAGTTTATAAAGCCACCATTGAGTTTCACCAGAATTTTCAGTATTCCAGTTCTGTTCAGAAAGCATATTCTGTTTGATATCTTCAGCAAATTCATCATCACCTTTAAGTTTTAAGTTGTTACGAATTCCCTGATATGTATCAAATGCCATTGTATGAGCATAGCCTTCATTTGCAACGCCAAGATAGTGAGTTCCTTCATGTGCCATTACAGCAGCAAGTTTTGCACTGTCATCTCTTGAATTTCCCAAAAGATTATTGTTAAGAACAATCTTACTGTCACCTGGAGTATAATTTCCATATGCGTTATTAAGATCAGCATATTCAACTCCAAGTTTTTCATTCCATATCTGACGCGCAATTTCAAGGCTTAAATTTGTATCAGCATACGAAGCCATATTGATAGCATTCAATGTTGCAAGTTTTTCATTTCCACCATTTTTCCATTCTGAAACTTTTGAAGCTTCTTTTACACCTTGAGAATAAGTCTTTAAGCTGCTTAAACTGATATTTGCACCACCAGTTCCAAACCTTGCCTTAACACCATCCTGTCCGAAACTAAACTCCAAAAATCCCTGACCATAAATACTTGCTAAATTGAATGTTGCATCGCCACCCATAATAAGACTTGTAGCATTTGATGCAAGTCCACCGATAAATCCGTTAAGTCTTGTAATTGAATTTGTATCAAATGTCTTTCCGTTTAACGCAATTCCATTACCATCGGCTGCAAAATATCCGTTTAACCCTGCCGTTACACCTGCACCTACAGCTCCGGCAATTGTGCTTGAACTCTTAAGATTATCAACTGCACTGTCGATATCGTATGACCAGCCGTTTGAAGGATCGTAATTAATTGCATTAATAAATCCTGCACCTGCACTTGTCAAATAAGATGTTGCAGCTCCTATTGCGGCCTGTGTACCAATTCTGAGTGCGGCATTTGTTATTCCACCTGCTGCGGCAGTAAGACCCTTTCCTGCTGCGCCAAGACCTGCACCAAGAGAATTAACTGCAGCTGCTTTTGCAAAGCCCAATGCAACCTGACCAGGATCTTTCTTTTCAATTGAAAGATCGAGTGTTGCAAACAATGCATCATCAACAAGTCCAAGCCACCAGCTCTGTCCTGTAAGAGTTCCTGCAATATCACAGACAACAGAACATATACTTCTTAAAGATGGAGCTTCAAAAATTCCACCGTCTGGCCATAACTTCTTGTCATAAACAGGAAGTGAGAACATAGCCATACCGTTATTGCGGACCATTTCGTTCCACTGATAGTCAAGCATTATCAATCCGATTTCACCATGAATCTGCTTGCTCTTTAAGTTAGCTTCGCGTCCATCTTTAATCTTGATATCTTTTGATTCAACCCATTCTGGTGCATAACCTAAATGCTGACCGAATTCTCCGTCACGGATTGAAACGATATCAGTTCTGTCTCCAATGTCCTTCTGTGCAATTGTATTTTTTTCATATTCACTTACATTATTTAAATCTGCAATATTACGAGGAACATAATAATACTTGATTGTCTTATTTCCGTTTTCATCTGTATCTGTTCGTCCAAAAATTCTTTCCGACCATTCGTCAAGCAGACTCTGTGCATTGTAAATCTTTGACATAATAGTTGTACTTGAATCATTTGAATTAATTGTAAGCGGAACATTTGGTTTTGCTGTTACAAAGTTCTGATAAACATGAACATACTGTGTTTCGCGTTCTGTAGCAAAGAATGTAGAATCTGTAATGGCATCTCGTTTAATTGTTGAACCAAATTCATATCCAACACTTCTTACAAGAGATTCTTCCCAGTCAAGCATTGCTTTATTTTCAGAATCAATGCGGTTCATGTATGCTTCAACCATCTTCATGATCTGAGTTTCTGCCTGCTCTGCAGCAAGACGAGCTGCGTTATCCTTTAACTGACTTGTAATCTCATTCTGAACTTTTATTGCTGCAAAATAAGATTCCATTGTTCCGACATTCTTTTCATTTGAAGAAAGAAGTCGTGGAGCAAGGCTCTGTGTTGAAGTCTTTGCAATTGCAGCCATATCAAAAAGATTTATTAAAAGGTTATCATTATAGAGACTTGAAACATAACCATTTAAATCACTCTTTATACTGTTCAAAACTTCATTATTTACATTAATTGAATCAAGTCCTGACAAAGATTCCTGCAATACTTTTCCAATATCAGCTCCACTGTTAGAAAGAGAATCAATGCTTGAAACATTGTTTGCATAAACATACTGTGTTGTAATCCATTCTGCCTTTTCTGTGAGGAAGCTGGAATAATTATTGTCCCATGAATTTCTCTTTTCTTTTAACTGATTGTCAAATTCCGTAAGCCATGTATTGTGACTTGAATTAAGTTTCTGTTCTGCCTTAATCCATTCGCTGTCTGCAACTACAACAATCTGATCAATCTGCTGTTCAACCTGATCAAATTCATTTTCAAAATTCTGGTAAACAAGAATATTTTTATAGTTTCTTGCATCATAGCAAAGTTCTTCTTCTTTCATCAGTTCAAGAGCATAGCTTTCATTAAGTCTAGCGATGACATCAGTAATATAACTTTCTGTAGCACGCTTATTGCTTATGTATTTAGTATCAAGATACTGATTGTAGAATGACTGCATTCTGTTCTGGAATGCAATTTCATTCCATGAATTATTACCCCAAGCTGCCTTTGCAAGTTTTTCAAGTTCATCTTTTGTGTAAACTGTTTTGTCTGCAATATATTCAGAAACTGCGGAATTAAATGCTTCTGCATCATTTGACTGTTTGAGACTTAATAAAGCAACCTTTTCTTTTAATGCAACATCTTTGTCTTTAGAAACTGTATCAAGATTGGAAACAAGTTTAGTCAATACATCAGAAACAGTTGTCAATTCAGTTCCGTTTTTATTAACAACATAATAGTAAGAACTGAGATTCTTTTTACTGTCATCATTAATATCATAAATTTCTTTTATATAATCTGCATTAAGAACAAAATTATCGTTTTCATCTTTGAGTTCAGAATCTTTAAGGCTTTCTGTAATTGCTGCATTAAACGAATCATAATCAAGTACATCAAGTCTTCCGTCTTTTGAACCGTATTTCATAAGATTTAATCTCTGACGTTCTTCAACACGCTTAGCTTCAGCATCATTGTAATTCTTTACGAGAGAAGATACCTTCTGTTCATACGATGAAATATTTCTATTACATGCACTCTGCGCATTAGACATCTCACTGATGTATTCACTAAAGTCATGAGCAGTTGCCGCATAACATGCACATGCAACAGAAGCAGCTGCTGCAGGGATAAGAGCCCATGCATTCCAGATGCTTGCTGCAAGAGCATAGAATCCGGCTGCAACAATTCCATATGAAACAGAAATTGCAATATTCTTATTTTCTTCAAGTTTTGCTTCATATTTTACAGGCTCATATGCTCTTCTACACAGAACATTATGTGCTCTCAAAATCAGATTTTCATTCTGCTCTACAAGGTATGTATCTTTAAAGAGGAGGAACTTTGCAAGATTTTCACGCTTTGATTTATCAGACATTACATTCTGATAAGCATTTGTGATGTAATCAGAAATTGCTCTGTCATAAATTGGTCTTGAATTCATTCCATGAAGAGAAATGATAATTGAAGCTGCATTTGCATCTTTTATACCGTTATCTTTCATGTCTGCAATTGCACTGCCGTCATTATTATTTGCAAGCAGGTAATATGCAGCAAGAACAAGATCTTCAAGATAATCACCGCCATAACTTTCCATAGTTAAAAGCCATGAGAATGCATCATGCTGTGCTAAATCAACTCTATATTCATTTTCGTGTTCATCAATATAAAGACAGATTGTTTCATCATTGTAATATGTTTCAAGCTGTGATTCATTTGAAGTATAACCTTTAATTTCAAATGAATAATTGTTTTCTCCATTCTTTGTTGCAACAACATATTTTTTTGCAATATCAGAAAGTGGTGGTTCATTTTTACAGCTCTTAATCAATTCAATTCTTGCTTTTTCAACATTGAATTCTGCCTGCTGTAATTTTTCTTCCTGTTTTGCAATAGCCTGTGAAATTTCTGCCTTTAACAGAATTGCTCTGAAATATTTATCAAAAGAAGCTGTATATTCTTTATATTCCTTGTCATATTCTTTTTCTACTGTTGCTTCTTTGTTTTCTTTTACGTCTGTAATTATTTCAAGAGCAAGTTTTGCTTTTGTATAAGCTTCGCTCACAGCATCATATTTTTCTTCTGGTGTTACATATTCTTCAGTATTGTAATAACCTTTATAGTCATGAAGATATTCATTGTCTGCCCATCGTTTAATTTCATCTGCTTTTCGTTTTTCAATTCTATTTGTTTCAAGAACATTATATGCAGCCTGAACAACCTTCATCTGATTATTATACAATCTGCATTCTTCCTGATATTCATCAAGTGAATCATAGTAAGATTTTTTCTGACTATCAGTAATATTCTGCTGAATCTGATATGCTTCAAAAGTTTCATTTACTTTCTGCTGTTTTTCAGCACTTTCTCCAAACATATCCTTAAGCAATACAAATTCTTCTTTAAGAACTGCAATATTATTTACTCTTGCATTTCTTTCATCAAAAATCTTTGCATATGCTTCTGAAATTTGTGTATCATCAGAATTAGAAACTGTTGATTCTGTAACATTGAATGTTTCTGAAGGAGAAGTAAAGAATTTTTCAAATGCAGAAGCATAATTATTTTCTTTCTTGATATTTCCGACAGAAATAGATAATTTTTGAACTTTTTTATCGAACGGAAGATTTTCATTATTTGTTTCGATAGTTTTATTTGTAGCTTCTACCCATGCAGCTTCCGAAGTGAATTTCTCACCTGTTTTTTTATCAAGATAAGAAGCAAGTTCTTTTTCATAATTTGCAATGAGATAATTTTTATAATTTACATCATACAATGCTTCAAGATCTTCAAGCAAATTATTCTGTGTATATTCAAGATCGATATAATACTTATCAGCACAGGCGTTGTAATTATTCTGCATTGTTTCTGCAAAATAATCAGGATATACAAGCCAGCCATAATTAAAGTAATTTGAAAGCTGTTCTTTAAAATCATCCTCAATATTTAAAGAATCAATCCAATCATTCACATCGCCGTCAAAGAACTTATTGTATGAATTAATATAGACAAAAGTCTGAACAAAGCGTTCAAGATCTGCAAACTTTTCTTCTGAATTTGCTTCAAGATAAGTATTTACAGCATTAATTCTTGCAAAACCATTCAGATCAAGATTGCCGGCAGCATCAAAAAGGTTTTCACATAAAACTTCATAAAGGAAATCTCTTGAAATTAATGAAGGAAGATACCAGTCATTTACTGTCATATCAAAATTAATTGATGGATAAATTTCTGTATAATAGCTGTCATCTTTTACAAAATTTTCGAATGCTTCTTCACTTTCTGCAATCTTTGTATTAAGTTCCTCAATCTGATTCTTAAGTCCATTGCAGATTTCTTCATCAGGTTCCTGACCTTTCATTAAAACATCATACTGATTCTGTAAAACTTCAATTGCCTTATTAAAAATCTGAATATCATTCTTATTTTCAAAATATTTGAGTGTTAAAGTCTGAAGCTTCTGGAAATTGATTAAATTCTGTTCTGTTACATTGCTTTCATATTCCGGATAAATTTTTGAAAGTTTTTCAATTGCTTTTGCAATTTCATTTTTAACATTTTCACTGATCTGTCTGATTTCTGAAGACTGTCCGTCATCCTGATCTACAACATCGTATGCAGTCTCCTGCTGAGTAATCATAAAGAAAGCATCATTTTTAATTGTACTTAATGAAGACAAATCAGATATATTCGGGAGGAACAGTAATGCAGCCTGTCTGATAATTTCTTTTTTTACATCACTTGATGCATCAAGAGATTCAAAAAGTTTACTTGATAAAATCTTTTTGATTGTAGATGCATTTTTTACGTAAGTTCCCCAGTTAATGATTTCTGAAATCTGAAGAGACAGATCTTCAATTCGTTTTTCAACTGAATTTTTATTTACCTGAACATCATTTTCGTATGCATAATTATAAAGTATTTCACTGACATACAAATTAAGTGCAGAAACTCCGACATCATCTATTCCCTCTGAAGCAATATTCAATTTAGCAGCATAATCAAGAATTTCTTCTTTGTTCATATTTGCAATATTATTTGTATTAATAACATGCGATACATTTTCTTTTGCCTTGCTGCTGGCAATATTGATATTTGAAACAAGATATTCAGAATAAGTATCTTTTATCTGAGAAACAAGTTCTGCAGATTCTGCTCCACCTTCATAAAGATTTAAATCATAAGCAGATTCAAATAATGCAACATATTCCGGAGTCAGATCAGAAAGATTAAGCATTCTGATTACAAGCGGATTATTTCTTTCATCAGACATGTACTCATAAAATTCCTGACGGCTTAACTCTCCGCTCTTTTTATTTATTTCTGTAAGTTCAATTACTTCATCTTCACTGAATCTTTCGTTTAATCCTGCTTTGTTAAAAATGCTGAAATAAGTTTTAACAAAAGCATAAACATTGTCTGCAGGTGTAAATGCTGCTGCAGTTGAATCGATATCTTCATTATTGAGATATTTTTTAATTAAAGTTCTCTTCTGCTGTTCTTTTGTAAATATTTTGTTGATAGACAGAACTGCAGACTCAATATAAACTTTGCATCCTTCTTTAATTGCTTCATCTGTTGTTGAATTATTAATCAATTCAAGTGCAGCCTTGATTGTCTCAACTTCTGTCTTACATATTCCAGAAAGTTTTAATTCAAGCTGAGAAAAATCGAAAGTAAGATCAAGAACATCAGATGAACTTAACTGAGAATATTCAGAAAGTTCTGACTCTGCAAAATAATCCAGCGAACTTTCAAACTTTGCATTATTTTTAATTCCATTTTCAAGATTCAGAATAATGTTATTTTTCTTTACAGATACAGATGAACTTACTTTTTTTGCAAGAGCTTCATAATATTCTTTAAGCTGCTGTTCTTTATCTTCTTCTGAAGTCTGTTCCAGATTAAGTTTATCAATAATTGCATTGATACTTTTTTCTACGGCAGATCCATACAGATCATTGTAAGCAGCAAGAGCCTCATTATATTCTTTCTGTTTCTGTTCAAGAACAAGCTGTTCTTTAGTAAGTTTTTCTTTTTCTTTATTTATTTTATCTGCACCAGCATCACAATCTTTTGAAAGTTCATCCAATAAATCAAGAGTTGCCTGATATGCATCATTTGCAGCATTATATTCATCAATTGCAAGAACAAGATTTTTCTTAGTTTCGTATAAAACTTCCTGTGTAGAAGTTCTGTTAACTGCATAATTTTTAACAGCTTCTGCAATTTCAAGCTGTTCTTTCCAGTACTGTTCAAGAGCTGAAGCTTTTAAATACTGATTTTCAAGCTCGTTCATTCCACTGTCTGTAAGTGTATAACCGGCTTTTTTATATAATTCAACACTCGCTTCATTTGCAGCGCGTGTACTTCTTTCCAATTCATCTGCCCAGTAAGAAAGATCTTCACTTGAGCCGGAAATAGCATCATCAACACTCCAGAGGCCTTTGTATGCTCCAGTAAAGATTGAAGTTGGTATTCCTTTTTCATCTATAAATGATTTAATGTTTTTTATCTGTAATTGAATTTTATCAAATTCATTTGATTTAAGATTCTGTAATGTAACTAAAAATGAATATAACTGAGAACGGTTGGAATCCCAGATATTTTTCTGGTCCCAGAGATAAGAAAGCTGTGTTCTGTAGAAAGCGATTTCTTCTGCACGCTTTTTATAATTTTCATAGTCTGTATTGACATTACCGTTTTTTCCGTATGAAGGATTATTTGCATAAGAACTGTATAACTGATCTGCGTAATGTTTATTCTTTTCAAAAACTGAAATCTGATTCTGATATGAATTATAGGTTTCTAAATATGAATCTTTTTTAGAATCAGCGTAACTGATGAGTTTTAAAACTTCACGCTGAACCATGCCAAGATAAGCATTGTTCCATTTTGTTAATTCTGTATTAAGATTTGTAACTGAAAGGGATTCAGAATAGATTTTGTTGCCGTCGGAATCGACTGTATAGGTTGTATTTATTTTTAAATCATTGTTT
>JAGHVB010000004.1 GCA_018064525.1 Candidatus Treponema merdequi
CTTTTATATAAACCTGAATATGATAAAAGAATGAAACTTTCTTATTCTTACATTTATAAATATGATGAACAGGAACGGATTGTTCTTGATTCTGTTTTTCATTATGAATATAGAAATTTATATTCAAGAAAAATATCCAAAAAAAGCTATCGTAAAAATGTCTATGATTATGTCAGGGCAGATTGTCCACCTGTAACATCTTTTTATGAAAATGATGTCTTAAGAATGAAAACAGTTTACACTTCAAAAAATGATTATGTGACTTTTGTCTATTTTGACAATAATTCTTATGTTAAGGTTGAATATAAAAATACAAAAAAGTATTCTGAAACATTTTATGTAAATCAGGAAGAAAAAAACAGAAAAATTTATGAATAATAATTTTCAGTGGATTCGTTTTGTAAATAAAAGATTTTCTCTTGTAGACAGAAAAGGAAGTGCGTCTGTTACAACAAGACTTTCTGCACTTGGAATCTGTTTTGGTGTAATGACTTTGATTTCAGTATTGAGTGTAATGAATGGATTTCAGTCACAGTTTATAGATTCTATTATTGAACTAAGTTCATATCATGTTCAGATAAGCGAAGTGAAAAATAATGATATTCCTGCACTTCAGAAATATTTAGAAAACAACAAATCTGTTGTTTCTTATGTAAATTTTATGGAAGCGCAGGGACTTATGACAAATAATGCAACAAAAGAAGCAGGAGCTTTTATAAGAGCATTGCCCTCAGATGTCCTCTCTTTAGACAGCGGTTTTAATCGTGAAATGAAATTAATTTCCGGTAAATTTGATATAGATGATGAAAATTCAATCGTACTCGGTAATCGCCTTGCAAACAGTCTTGATGTAAAAGTCGGAAGCACAGTAAATCTTTTTGCCTTAAGTGGTGGAGGAGATACAGAATTAATTTCAAATGAAAGAAACTTTACTGTAAAAGGAATTTTCTTGAGCGGATATTCTGATATAAATCAGACATATGCATTTATTAATCTTGATGCTGCAAAAAAGTATTTTGGTTCTGTTCCTTCTGTTTACGGAATAAAATTAAATAATCAGAATTCAGACAGAAAATTTCAAAAAGATATGGAAAAAGAATTTTCAGATTGTAAAATATCTGTCTGGCGTGATTATAACCGAAGTTTTTTTGGAGCACTTAGAATTGAAAAAAATATGATTTTGATTCTTGTAATTATGATTTTTATTGTAGTTGCAATTAATATTTTTAATTCGATGAGAAAACTTGTCTTTGAACGTCGTTCTGAAATTTCAACTTTATCAAGTTTGGGCGGTTCAAAAAAATCAATTCAGAATATTTTTATATTCAGAGGACTTTCGATTGGATTAAAAGGAGCTGTTCCTGGTTTGATTTCCGGTCTTCTGATCTGTTTTAATATAAAATCAATTTTTCATTTAATTGCAAAAATTCAATTTTATATTGAATATTTTTCTGCATGTATTTTTAACAGCAGTGCAAAAGATTTTATAAAAGAAAATTCTATGTGGAATGTTTATGCCAGTATACCTGCAAAAATTATGTGGGGAGAAGTCGTTTTTATTACTTTATTTGGAATTTTATCTTGCGTTGTGGCTTCTTTTCTGGCAAGTTCAAGTATATTAAAAATTAAAATTGCAGAGGTTTTACATGAAGAATAATATTATCGAAATTTCTGATCTTGAAAAAACTTATGTATCAAAAGGTGAAGAACTGACTGTTTTGAAAAACCTTGACCTGCAGATAGAAAAAGGAAAAAAAGTTACTGTCGTCGGACAGAGCGGAAATGGTAAAAGCACTCTGCTAAATATTATAAGTGGAATCGATACAATGACTTCTGGCAGTGTAAAAGTAGGAAACTATGATTTATCAAAAATGTCCGAAAATGAACTTTGTAAATACCGTTCAGGCTTTATAGGACTTGTATTTCAGTTTCATTATCTTTTAAAAGATTTTTCTGCACTTGAAAATATTTTTCTTCCTGCTTTTATGGCAGGAATGAGTAAAAAAGAAGCAAATGAAAAAGCACTTGCTTTATTGAATGATGTAGGTCTTTATGAAAGAAGGGAGCATCTTCCGTCTGAGTTGTCGGGAGGAGAAAGACAGAGAATAGCGGTTGCGAGAGCGCTTGTTAATAATCCTGAATTAATTTTAGCCGATGAACCGACTGGAAATCTTGATCCAAAAAATGCAGAACTTATCGGAAATCTTCTTTTTTCTGTTTCAGAAAAATATAAAAAAACACTTCTTCTTGTAACTCATGATATGCAGATTGCAAAAAGAGGAGATCTGATTTATCAGCTTTCAGATAAAAAACTGATTCCTGTTTCTGAAAAGGGAGATGTTTTATGAGCTTAAAAGCTTCGGCTCTTTTTGCATCAAGAATGTTATTTCCAAAAGGAAGTAAAAAAACTGTCGGTACAAAAAGTATTACAGGCGCCATTCTCTGCATAGCACTCAGTCTGATTCCTCTTGTTGTTGTCCTTTCAGTTTCTGACGGAATGATTGAAGGAATAACTGAAAGAATAATAAATTTATCGTCATCACATATACAGACAGAAATATATTTTTTCAGTGATGATGTTATTGACAGAGAACAGATAGACTGGGCTTATGATAAAATTAAAAATGTTGATGGTGTGACTTCCTGTTATGAACTTATTAATGCAACGGGACTTGCGTCAACTTCAAAAGGAAGATGTGGAGCTACTATCAGGGCTGTAGAAACTGATATTTTTGATAAAGTTTCTTCTTACAATAAGCTTTTTAAATGTGTTGAAGGAGATATAAAAGATTTTTCAATGCCAAAATCAGCTTTGATTGGAAAAGGAATCGCAGATAAACTGAAATTAAAACCCGGTGACACAATCAGATTAATTACAACTCAAAAATATGATAATAAAATACTTCCTAAAATGACTCCATTTAAAGTCAGAGCTGTCATAAGTTCCGGTTATCAGGAACTGGATTCCCTCTGGGTTTTTATTTCGATTGATGATGCTATAAAAATTCTTACGCCGGAAAATTCAACATCTTATGTAATGGCAGAAACAGAAAATCCTTTTGAAAATTTAGTTTATATGCAGGAAAAAATAGAAGAAGCTCTTGATTATTATCTTCTTACTTACCGGTGGGATGAATTGAATAAAAATCAATATGAAAATTTTTCTAGTACAAAAGTTCTTCTGATTTTTATCATGTTTTTAATTGTATTGATTGCAAGTGTAAATATTTCTTCATGTCTTGTAATGCTTTCAATGGAACGCAGAAAAGAAATTGCAATTTTAAAAAGTTTTGGAACTGATAAGGCGTCTGTAAGTCTGTCGTTTATTTTAACGGGAATCGGTATCGGCGGATGTGGGATAGCGGCAGGGATTCCTCTTGGGATTTTGATTTCTTTGAATATAAATGGGCTTATCAAAGTTGTTGAAAAAATTGTAAATCTTTTTGCACAGCTTTTTTATCTTATTGCAAACGGTAATTTAAAGTCGTTTTACACGATTCATCTTCTTGATGAAGCTTATTATCTTGAAACAATTCCTGTAACAATTCCATTTAAACAGATTTTGCTGTATATTATTATTACACTTGTATTATCAATTTTGGCAAGTTTGATTCCGGCATTAAAAGCAGGAAAAGAAAAACCTATTGAAACATTCAGAAAGGCAGGAAGATAATGATTTGTGATTTGTGTCATAAACGGGAAGCAACATTTTTTGTAGAACAGACTTCAAAAAATGGAAAAAGAAAGCTTCATTTCTGTGCTGAATGTGTTAGAGAAAGAGGATTTTCTACAGACCCAAAAGAAATTTCAAATGCATTAAATTCTCTTTTCCGTGAATATTTTGATACACCTTCTTCAAGTGATAAACTTTGTCCGGTTTGTGGTCAGCATCTTTCAAAAATCATTCTTACTGGTTTAACGGGTTGTCCTGAGTGCTATGAAATATTTAAAGATAAAATAATTGAATATATGAAAAAGCAGGATATATACGGTGAATACACAGGCCTTATGCCAAAGCGAATTGCATCTTTCCGTTCTGCTCTGACAGATAGAATTGAAGTTCAAAAAAAACTTGAAAAAGCAATTGAAAATGAAGATTATGAAAAAGCAGCTTTTTACAGGGATTATCTTCATGCAATTGAAAATAAACCTGTTTCCGACGGGGAAGAGTGAAGATAATTAAGAAGTAAGAATTGAAAAGTAAGAATTGAGAAATGGGAAAGATTAATGGACGAAAAATTTAATCAGGAAATCTGGTATAACGTTAAAGCTGCTGAACAGGATGTTGTTGTTTCGACACGTGTCAGACTTGCAAGAAATCTTGCGAGTTTTACCTTTCCATCCAATTTTAAAGGTGATGATTCTGACAGAGTTCAGAATATTATTTTTGATGCATTTTCAAAATTTGAAAATCCTGACAGATATCAGATCATGTCTCTTAAAAATATAGATTCCAACGGCGAAAAGATTCTGGGAGAACGTGGACTTTTTGATTCTGTAAGCGGAACAGGTCTTGTTACGACATTGGATGGAATTTCTTCATGTATTGTCAATGATGTTGATCATGTCCGTATTTCAAGCTTTGGATCCGGACTTGATCTTGAAAATACTTATGACAGATGCCGCAAAATTGACGAAGAAATGCAGAAGTATGTTCAGTTTGCAGCAAGCCGTGATTTTGGATATCTTACAACAAGTCTTTTTTCCTGTGGCAGTGGAATGAAAACAAGTCTGCGCCTTCATCTTCCGTCACTTGCATATTCAGGTGAAGTCAAACAGATGATAAAAGATGCTGCTGTAAAAGGCTATACATTCTGCGACTGTTTTGGAGTAGGAAATTTCTTTGATACATCACTTGGAGCTTATTATCAGATATCTTCTGTATCAAGCATGATTGGTTCAGAAATTGACCAGCTTGCTGGTATAAGTTCAATTGCTAAAAATATTTGTGAATTAGAACGCAAGAAAAGGGCAGAATATGCCGATAATAAACCGACTGTTGTTCACAATATTGTCGTAAGGGCTTATTCGCTTGCTAAATTCAGCATTCTGCTTTCCCTGCGTGATTCGATTGATTTGATTTCCTGCATAAAATGGGGACTTGATCTTGGATTCATAGCCGGAATCGAAGACAGCGAATTAAACTCACTTCTTTATCGTGTTCAGCCTGGTCATTTAGGATATATTTTGAGGACCAATGATTTTTCTTTTGAAGAAGATGTTGCAGATAATCCTGCATTAAAAGAAGAACGCCTCAGAGCAATTATCTTAAAGTCGGCAGTTGAAAAAATTGTCTTTGTATCTTAACTTTTTTATAAAGGTAATTATTTTATGAAAGGTTTATCTCCAAGAGCACAGCGTCTTATTGTAGCCCTTGCACAGGACGAAGGCCGCAAAAGTGCAAGCGCATATCTTTTACCGGAACACGTACTTCTCGCAATGTTAAAAAGTGCAGACAGTGTAGGTTATTCTCTTTTGCTTGAAATGGGAACAAATGTTTTAAATTTTCAGCTTGCACTTGAACAAAGTCTGATTCCTGCAAAGAATACAAATGATGCAATTTACGAACTTCCTCCGAGCAGAAGACTTTCGGTATTAATTGATGCCGCAAGAATTGAAGCTCAGAATCTCGGTGATGATTATATTGGAACTGAACATCTTTTGATTGCTGCAATACGCGAAGAACGAAGCATTACAAACAGATATTTTTTAAGAAGTGGAATTTCGATTGAGGTAATCCGTTCACTTTTACCAGATGTCAGAATTAAAACTCCTTCAAGTTCGTGTGAAAAAGGTGAACGCAATTTACAGAATTCCATTATAAAAGATCTTTTTGGACCGCTTGATATGTCTGAAGAAGAATTAAGAAAAAAAATCGGTCTTACAAATACAGTTCCGGAAGTTGTTCCTGGAATGTCTGTAAATGCTCAGACTGAAAATAAAAATAAAAATACAAATCAGACTGCAAATCAGAAACAGAAACGTACAAATTCAATTCTTGCAGAATACAGCCGTGATTTAACACTTGATGCAAGAAACGGAGAACTTGATCCTGTTGTCGGAAGAACAGATGAGATACAGCGTGTAATTCAGATTCTGTCACGCCGCACAAAAAATAATCCGCTTTTAATTGGCGAACCTGGTGTCGGTAAAACTGCAATTGTTGAAGGCTTAAGTCAGGCAATCGTAAAGGGTGAAGTTCCATATAATCTTTTAAAAAAGAAAGTTATGATTCTTGACCTTGGTGCTTTGATTGCCGGAACAAAATACCGTGGTGATTTTGAAGAGCGATTAAAAAGAATTATGTTCGAAGTTAAAGAAGATAAAAACATTCTTCTTTTTATTGACGAAATTCATACAATCATCGGAGCCGGTGGACAGGCTGGTCAGATGGATGCAAGTAACATGTTAAAACCTGCATTGAGCCGCGGAGAAATTCAGATCATCGGTGCGACAACAAGAAAAGAATACAGAAAATATCTTGAAAAAGATTCTGCATTTGAGCGCCGTTTTCAGGTTGTTAAAGTTGAAGAACCGGATGATAAAGATACATTGAATATTTTACAGGGTGTTCAGAAAAAATATGAAGAATTTCATAATGTAAAATATAATGAAGATGTAATTCCGCTTATCGTAAAACTTGCTCACAGATATATTCCAGAAAGATTTTTACCTGATAAAGCAATTGATATTCTCGATGAAGCAGGAGCCCAGAAAAAGATTCAGGAAGAAAACAGACCTTCTGAACTTGCAGAACTCGAAAAAAATATTGAAGAACTCATCGAAGAAAAAAAGAATCTTGTAAAAAATCAGGATTACGAAAAAGCAGCACTCGTTCGTGATAAAGTAATCGCACTTAAACAAAAGCTTGATATGTTCTCTGAATACTGGAAGGCAAACAACGGTTCAATTTTGAAAGAAGTTACAACCCATGATGTCTGCAAAGTAATCAGCCTTATGACAGGAATTCCTCTTGAAGAACTTGATGTTTCTCAGACAGAACGTCTTGTTCATATGGAAGATGAACTTCACAAAACTGTAATCGGCCAGAATGATGCAATCAAACTTATTTCAAGTGCGGTAAGAAGAAACCGCGCAGGTATTTCAAGTACAAAACGTCCTATCGGTTCATTTATTTTTCTTGGACCTACAGGTGTCGGAAAAACGAAACTTGCAAAAACACTTGCAAAATTTTTGTTCGGAGCTGAAGATTCTTTGATCCGCATTGATATGTCAGATTTTATGGAACGCCATACTACAAGTCGCCTCGTTGGAGCTCCTCCTGGATATGTCGGCTATGAAGAAGGCGGAGTCCTCACAGAAAAAATCAGACAGCATCCATATTCTGTCGTTCTTTTTGATGAAATTGAAAAAGCTCATCCTGATGTATTCAATCTCATGCTTCAGATTCTCGAAGAAGGTGAACTTGCAGACGGTCTTGGTCACAATGTAAGTTTCAAAAATACTGTAATCATCATGACAAGTAATGCCGGTGCCCGTGAAATTATTTCCGACGGAAAAATCGGATTTTCTACTCTGCATGCCGGTCTTGATACTGAACTTGATTATGAAAGCATCAAGGCAAATGCAGTTCTCGAACTTAAAAAAATCATGAGTCCTGAATTTATAAACCGTATTGATGACATTGTAGTTTTCTCAGGTCTTTCTCAGAAAGAAGTTTCTGAAATTCTTGAAATTCAGCTTAAAGAACTTACTGACAGACTTTCAGAAAGAAATATCAGACTTACATTCAAACCTGCAGCAAAAAAATATATGGTTGAACACGGATATGATCCTGAAATGGGTGCCCGTCCGATGCGCCGTATGATTCAGCGTGAAGTAGAAGATCCTCTTTCAATGCTTGTTCTGACAAAAGACGAAAATGCCTCAGATGAAATCATTGTTGACTGTAAGAATGAAAAACTTGAAATCAAATTCAAAAAGCCTGCTAAAGTCACAAAGAAAGATAAGGTGATGGTGGAAGAAGAAAAATAGTTCTGGAATTTTTCATGAAGTTAAAAATGTTTGAAAAAATAAATTTTAATGACCTGTTAGATTTCATATATCGTATTTGAAAAAAAAAACATATTTCACTATAATTAAATTCTTATGAAAAACATCGATTTTAGTGACTTTGGAAAAAAACTCTGCGGAGAGTCGGGAATCCTTCAGCTTATGGATGATCTTGGAAAACCGCTTCCGAAAAATATTCCTTCTTATCAGCTTGGCGGCGGAAATCCGGCTTCGATTCCGGGCATCGAAAAAATGTACCGCGACCGCATGGAATATATTCTCAATCACGGAAACTCTTTTGAAGACCTTATAGGCCGCTACGATGCGCCTCAGGGAAGAATGTCATTTATCGAAGATGTTGCTTCCTATCTTTCAAATAAATTCGGCTGGAAGATTGGTCCTGAAAATGTCTGTGTAACAAACGGAAGCCAGAGTGCTTTTTTCTATCTTTTTAATTTGTTCAGTGGAACTTTCACAAACGGATCTTCTTCTCAGAAAAAGACAATCGTTTTACCTCTCGTTCCGGAATACATCGGATATGCAGATCAGGGACTTGAAAAAGATACTTTCATCGGAATTCCTTCGACATTTACGATGTTTGACGATCACACTTTCAAATATAACATCGATTTTGATGCGCTCGAAAAATATCTTGAATCACACGACAATGTCGGAGCACTCTGCGTAAGCCGTCCGACAAATCCGACTGGAAACGTTTTGACAAATCACGAGATTCACCGTCTTTCAGAACTTGCACATCAGTATGATATTCCGCTTATGGTAGATAATGCTTACGGTCTTCCATGGCCTGACATCATTTTTGATGACGACGCAATTCCATATTGGGATGAAAACGTAATTCTTTCGATGAGTCTTTCAAAAATCGGACTTCCTTCGTTAAGAACTGGAATAATAATTGCTGATGCAAAGATTGTAACTGCAATGTCAAACCTGAATGCGATTGCAGCACTTGCTTCAGGCTCTGTAGGTCAGGAGCTTGCCGGAAGTCTGATTAAAGACGGAACTTTGATAGAAGCTGCAAAAAAATATGTTAAACCGTTTTATCTTGAGAAAAGCTTAAAAACTCAGAAAGCTATTCACAAATATTTTTCCGGTCTTAATTATTCCATTCACAAAAGTGAAGGGGCAATCTTTCTGTGGCTTTTGCTTCCTGATCTTACAATTACTACAAAAGAGTTTTATACAAAACTAAAAGAAAAAGGTGTAATCGTTGTTCCTGGTGAATACTTTTTCTTTGGTGAAGCAAAAGACGGTTCATTACCGCCTGTTCAAAACCATCCGCATTATTCAAAATGTATCAGGCTTAATTATTCACGGCCAGATAAAGAAGTTGATGAAGGTGTCAGACTTATTGTTGAAGTTTATAAAAAATATTCAAAGCAGTAAAATTCCACTATACAAAATTAACAAAAAGTTTGTAAAAAGGAATGTACTGTAATATAATAATAACATTAAAGAGGATCAGATGATTAAAGAATTTTTACCTTACGACAAAGTCAGAAACGGAGCATTGAAGCTTGCTCATAAAATTTATACAGAAGACAATTTTGTTCCTGATGTTTTGTACTGTTCACTTCGTGGCGGTGCATATATGGCAAATGTTATCAGTGAATATTTTAAAATCGTAAGAAAGGACAAGCATCCTGTTCTGTATGCAGCTCTTGTTGCACGTTCTTACAGCGGAGTAAAATCTCATTCAAAAGTTATGATTGACGGATGGACTTATCCCCCTGAAAGACTCAGACCAGGTGACAAAGTAATGCTTGTTGATGATATTTTCGATTCAGGAGATACAATCAATGCGCTTGCAGAAATCCTTCTTGAGCGTGGAATTCCGCGTGAAGACTTAAAGATTGTTGTTCACGACTACAAATATTTTACTTACAAAGAAAAACAGCATCCGATTCAGCCTGATTATTACTGCCGTAAATTTGAAATCACAAAACCAGAAGAAGACCGCTGGATTCATTATATGAGTCATGAACTTGTCGGCCTGTCTCATGAAGACCTTCAGAAATATTATTATGATGATGACCCTGAACTTGAAAAAGTTTTAGGTCCTATCTTAGGAAAATAAATATTTATGAAAAGAATAGAAAAAATTTTTAAATCAGTAATTCTTATTCTGCTTTTTTCTTTTGCGATTCCTGCTTTTGCAGAAGTAAAAATTTTGAGTCCTGCAACAAGTCAGGGAAGAGTCTGGTCTAACAGACAGGTTCTTTTAATTAATGCAACTGAAGATGAAGAAATTTTCTATTCTTTTTCAGATCAGGATCCGCTTACAAGCGGCTTTGCTTACGATGGACCTGTTTCACTTGATCTTAATGGCAGTGTAAAATTAAATATTGCAACTGTTAAAGATAAAAAAAGAATTGATTATATTTTAAATTATGATGTTGATGAATCAAAAATAAATAACTTAACGACTCTCGAAGAGAAAAAATTTATCGAAATGCTTTCTGAGTCTTCTGTTTATAATTTGAAGTGCGGGGAAGAACTTGCAATACCGGAAACTTTTGATTATGTGATTTCATCAAATAATATTGAAGAAGATTTTGAAACAGGAAGAACAGTCAGTATTTCTAAAGATTCCAATCTTGAACGTTATCTTACGCTGACTTTAAGATCAAGAAGTAATGATCTTTATAATTTTGTAATACATGTTGTTCCTGATAATCAGGTGGAATTTACACAGAATACAGTACCATTTGAAATTGAACAATGGTCTGTTTTAAAATTAAAAGATAAAAAATATATTTATACAATTGATGACGGCTGGTGGCAGGGTGCTGGAAAAGAAATTCCTCTTGACCGCACAAAGTCTCATATAATCAAATGGCAGGATGTTGATTATGATATTACAAATCCTGTTTTATCTTATGAAATTCCCCCAGTGCCTTCTGTAAGGGCAGAAACACTTTCTGATTCAACAGTCGTTATTTCACTTAACGGTGATCAGTCATACAGATTTGCAAAAGGAGATAAATATCTGAATAATTATCTTCCTCAGGGACTTTTTAAAACAATTACAGTTGACGCATTTCAGGGAGAAAATTTTTCTGCACTTTTGCCGCTTTCTGTTTATAGTGAAAATGTTTTACAGGGAACTTTATATGTGAGTGTTCAGGTAAACAGAAAAATGCCTAAGTCACCTGATATAATAATTTCAAATTCTGCAAATGAAAAAAATCTAAAGATGTACCGTGATGATGTTTCTGTATCTTTTGCTGCTTCAAAAGAAGATTATGAAATAAAATATCTCATAGAAGGTCCATTCTATAAAAAAAATGATGATATAAAATGTACAGAATATGATCTTTCCGAGCATGATGACGATATTTTAAATTTTGAATCTTATAAAGGACAGAATATTATTTTAAAAGCAGAAGATGAAAAACCCTGTGCTTATAAAATTTACAGTTATGTAATTGATAAATCTGATAATGTAAGTAAAACGATTTCAGAATTTGTTCAGATTGATAAATGTAATTTCTTTGTAAATGCAAATGCTTCTTCAAATTCCATAAAGATTGGAACTTTAGAGTATCCGTTTGATTCTCTTGATGACATTGAAAAACTTGTAAACAACAGAAAATTTACAAATTTGTTTGTCGAAGGAGAAATATCTTTCTGCAATAAGCCTGTTTCTTTAAAACAGAATGTAAAAATTTCAGGTGATGAAAATACAAAAGTAAAATTTTCAGAAAATGCAGAAATTATTATGAACAATGCATCACTTCAGCTTGAAAATATAATTTTTGAAAGTATTGAAAATGAAACTTCTGACAAAAATAATCTTATAGTTTTAAATAACAGTACCCTGGAAATATTAAATTCAGAAATCAATTTTGATTCTTTAAAAAATGCAACTTTGATTGATGCAAGAAAAGCTTCTGTTTTAATAATTAATTCCGGTCTGACTGCAAGTGCTTCTGAATATGCAAGTTTAATATCTGGACTTTCGTCAAAGATTTCGATTTCTGAATGCCGGTTTGTAACAAATGCTGCAACTAATGTAAATATTTCTGTCAAAAAAAGTACTTTATCTGTAAAAAATTCAGAATGTAAAGTAAATGGTAATGCTTCAAGGATTGCAGAACTGTATTCTTCAGATGGTATTTTTGATTCATGTCTTTTTGTTCTGGAAAACTGTTCTCAGAAATCAGATAAAAATACTGCTGTGTGGAAAGATAAAAACAGCCGCTTTTCAAAATACAGTTCAATTTCGTTAAAAGGATTTTCAAACTGATGCCAGACCTTATAAATTGTGGTCTTGATGAAGCAGGGCGGGGACCTCTTGCAGGTCCTGTCACAGCCGGTGCTGTAATTCTTCCTCCTGACTTTCCGTTAGAAATACTTAATGACTCAAAAAAGCTTTCAGAAAAAAAACGTGAAGCTGCCGAACTTATAATAAAAGAAAAAGCAGTCTGGGGGCTTGGTGTCATTGATCACGAAACAATCGATAAGATAAATATTTTACAGGCAAGTCTTTTAGCAATGAAAAATGCTTTTGACATGCTTTTGATAAAATTTGATGACTGGGTAGAAAAGAATAATCTTGATAAATCTGTTTATAATAAAGCAAATATCATCTGTATCGCAGATGGAAACAAACTTCCTGATGTCAATGCGCAATGCCGTTGTGAACCAAAGGCTGATGCTAAATATCCGAGCGTCATGGCTGCAAGCATAATTGCAAAAGTTGCCCGTGACAGGATGATGTATGAATTTGACAAATTGTATCCGGAATACGGCTACAAAAAACACAAAGGATATCCGACTGCGGCGCATCGTGAAATATGCCGTAAAATCGGTCCTTCTCCAATTCAAAGAATGTCTTTTACTTATTAAAAAAGCTGCTCTCTCTCGAGGCAGCTTTTGAAAATTATTTAGTAATTTATTTATTTTCTGTTTTTCTTTTTGAAACTACGTGAACTTTTCCTGTTTTCTTTACCTGTGGTGTATACAGATGTTCAGTTTCTTCATCTCCGGATTTTCTTCTTATAATTTTTTTCCCAGAAGAAGCTCCTTTTCCGTATTTAGCTTCTTTTGCGGCTTTCTTTTCTTTTGCAGCTTTTGCTTTTTCTTTTCTTGCCTTGTCAATAAAGTTTAATGACTGATCAAGACCTTTTGCAAATTTCTGCATATCTTCTGCAAAAATTGCAATCTGGTGTCTGTCAAAATCTGCACCTTCACCTTTTTTGCTTTCAACAATCTGAAGAAATACATCTCCGGCACGATTTTCTTTAACATTAAAGAAATAAGATCTGTTGTCCAAAACTACTTCTGTAGTAAACAATTCACCGCGAATACCCATAAAAGAGCCTCCAAAATGATAAAATGGAACTGCGTTTTTACAAATTCCACAAGCTAAAGTCCTTCCCTGAAAATGTAGTGGGATTTAATGATGACAATATAACATTATGGATTTATTTATTCAATCGGTTGTATTTTGTTATCGTTGTTTTTTTGTAATTTTTTGTGGCAGATTCGTAATTAGTATTGTATAATTATTATAATAGGAAAGAGTATTTATGAAAAATAATTCAGACAAAGATCTAACAAAAGAAGCTCAGGAAAGAAGAGAAGTTTCAAAACAATTTTTAGAAAAAAATGGAATTTCTTTTAATAGTAATCTTAAGCTTTTGACTGAAGAAAAATTAAAAAAAGATATAACTTCACAATGCAAAAGAGCAATTGCCTGCCTTATGACAATTCAGCTTGCATGTTCACTTTATGAAGGCGACCGTGATCCTGACAATCTTGAAATCATTTCAAAATATCTTGATATGCTTGATTCAACAAAGGCACTTCTTGATGAAGAAAAAAATATTTTCAAGGGAAAATATACGTCAGATTTATTAAATCAGATTACACTTACATACGATGCTTACTGGTCAATTTTGTGGGCACTTGGAATTGTAACAGACGCAGAAATGAAAGTTCTTGATAAAACCTGCGATGTAACAAAGGCAATTCAGACTGTCCGTGAATGCATTTCTTTTGATGAATTTTCCGGTAAATGTAAGCCAAGAAGTGAAAAAGAAATTTATGATATGCTTGACCTTCTTGTCTGCTGTCAGAGTGCTTGTAAAGAAGCAGGTGACGGCAAAATTGCATTTTTGAACAGCGATGTTGTTACAGAACGACGACGCGGTCTTGAATGGATTGTAAGCAAAGAAAAGAACTGGTTTAAGCTTTCACTTTCTATTTAAAAACTTCGCAAACGCTTTTTATCGCTTCAAAAAGATTATCAATTTCCTCTTTTGTCGTCAGTGCACCAAAACTGAAGCGGACAGCGTTTTCGCGGTAATTTGCCTTAACATTCATCGCTTCAAGAATCGGACGGCTGTTTTTCTTTGCCGAACAAGCACTTCCTGTTGAAATATAAAATCCTTTTGAGTCCAATGCTCTTACCATTACCTGACCCGGAACTTTGTCAAAAGCAGCCTGCATTACCCATGGTGAAAAGATTCTGTCAGAAAAATTTTCATCACTTCTTGTTTCCGGAATTAAATGGCATTTTGAAATAGTTGAAAGCTTTTTGATAAACTCGTTTATGTATTTTTTCTGGTTTTCAAATCTTTCAAGCATTTCTGTATTCTGAGAATAAAGTGCATATTTTTTGATGCACTTTGAAAATGCAATTGCTCCGAAAACATTTTCAGTTCCGCTTCTGATGGAATTTTCCTGACCGCCGCCGATTAAAAATGGTTCCATGCTTTCTGGTTTTGCAATATACAGAAGTCCGATTCCTCTCGGGCCACCGATTTTGTGTGCAGAAAAGGCTGCGCTGTCAATGTCAGAGTTTTTTAATTCAAATGGAATTTTTCCGAGTGCCTGAACAAAGTCAACGTGAAATTTTGGTTTTCTTTTTCCGTTTGATTTTTCTTTTATCGCTTTTGCAATTTCTGTTACATTTGAGATTGCGCCTGTTTCATTATTGACAGCCATCACTGTGATGAAAAGTGTATCATCAGTCATAGCGTCTGTTACAGATTTTGCAGTGATTATTCCGTTTGAATCAGGATTAATTTTTACAACATTGAAGCCCTGGTGAGAAAGAATACGGCACTGTTCGCGGAGAGCAGGGTGTTCAATGGCGCTTACTAAAATTGTTCCTTTTTCAGGACGGTTCATTATTGACAAGAGTGGAATGTGGTCAGATTCAGTTCCACCTGATGTAAAAAACAAAGTCCTGGAATCGACATTCAGATTTTTTGCAATTGAATCACGGGCTGCGTTTAAAGCAGCTTTTGCATTTGTTCCAGGCTTGTAAATTGAAGATGGATTTGCCCAGTTTTCAAATGATTCGCGTAAAGATTCATTTAAGATTTCTGTATCAAATGGAGCTGTTGCTGCCCAGTCAAAATAGTTTTTAGAATTTATTTCTGACATAATGTTTCCTTACAAATGTTTTCAAAATATGAAAATGTAAAATTTAAATTAATGCTTCAAGAATTTTTTCGTCTTCAATTTCTGTGATTATATTTTTACAAAGTCCTCTCTGTAAAATAACTCTGATTTTTGAAGATGAATTTTTCTTGTCATTTTTCATTGTTTCAAGAATTGCTTTTGAATCAGTAAAAGCTTTATGAACGACATCCGTTTCATATCCGTAAGAAGCTGAAACTTTTTTTACTCTTTCAAAATAATCATAAGAACAAAGTCCGAGTTTCTGGCTTAAATCAAGTGCACGGCAGGTTCCCCAGGCTACACATTCTCCATGAGTCAAAACTCCAAGCCCGGCACGGCTTTCAAGTGCATGACCGAAAGTGTGACCGAGATTTAAAAGCATTCTTTCTTTTTTTTCTGTTAAATCTTTTTTTACGATTTTTGTCTTTGCTTTTACGCAGAGAGAAATCATTTTATAAATTACTTCAGAATCTCTTGATAAAACTTTTTCTTTCTGAGTTTCAAGAAGATTAAAAAGTTTTTTATCAAAAAGTAGTGCTGTCTTTATTACTTCGGCAAGACCTGAAATATATTCCTTATCAGAAAGACTTTTTACAAATTCTGGAAAGACATAAAGTCTGTCAGCCGGAAAAAAGGTTCCTGCGATGTTTTTATAATCTTCAAAATCGCATCCTGTTTTTCCGCCGATTGCCGCATCACACATTCCAAGGAGAGTAGTAGAAACAAATTCCACTTTTGCTCCACGTTTATAAATTGATGATGCAAAGGCGGTCAGATCTGTGATTACACCGCCACCGATTGCGGTAAAAATATCTTTTCGTGTAAGAGAAAAGGCGAGTGCGGCCTTGATGATTGCAAGGACTGTGTCGATGGTTTTATATTTTTCTCCGGCAGGAATTACGATAAGAGCATTGTTTTTATTAGAGTAAAGGGAAGCCTGTGTATTTCCGGAATTGATTTTATTTAATACTGAAAAGTTTTTGAAAAATTTTTCGAGTGATTTTAATGCAAAAATATTTTCATCTGTGACAAAGAGTTTTTTATTTTCGGAAAGTAAAAAAGATAAATCCGGATTTCCGTCAATGACTTTAATTTCTGTCTTAAACTTCATAACGGTATTTTAATATTTTTGCAGTTCCATTGCAACGGAGTTGTTATTGTGCGTCTGCTGTCTGAGGGTTCTGTTGAGGTGTAAGAGCATCAATTTTTGCGATATTTTCATTTACTCTTTTCAATTCACGGTCGAGCATAAACTTGTAATCAAGTTTTCCGTTTGAAATGCGCTCGCGTTCATCTTCCCAGTTCTGAAATTCCTGAATAAAAAGAAATTTAAATTTTCCGATATTTGCTTTTTCTGCCCAGAGACATGCTTCTTTCCAGTAATAGTATCCGGCTTCGTAAGCGGCTTTTGTCTTTTCAAGATTTCTGCGGTATTCGTCTTTCCATGGAGCTTCGTAAAAGCAGAATGCAACTTTGTCGTAATTTCTTCCAAGTCTTATGTGCTGTTCGATGAGTTTTAAGTTTAAATGCATCATAAAAAGATAGCGGTATTTTTCGTACTGTTCTTCGTTTGTGATTTTTGCTTTTGCATAAAGCGGATTGCAGAAATCGGCCCTGACAGCTTTTTCAAGCCAGTAAATATTTTCGATACAGTCATCAGGACGTTGTTTGTAATTGACATGATAAAGCTTGTAGTAGTCTTCTTTGTATTTGACCATATAGGCATCTGATGTGCTTACAGAAATCAATGAAATAACTATAATTAATACGAGTAATTTTATACAATTGCTTTTATGAGAAGAAAAAATATCAGATGTCTTTTTACAAAAATTAAAAAACTTCACGAATTAAATATCGGCAGTTTTGAGATGTGACTCCATATAATTTTTGAAATTTCTTCAACACTTTGAGTTGCGTCGATAATGATAATTTTCATGTCTTTTGCACTTTCAAGATTCTGATATTCTTTGATTACATCAAGATACTGATTTCTTGTTTTTGTAAGATATTCGCTGTTTTCATAAATTTCTGTAAATCCACGGCCTTTTATGCGGTTAAGTGATTTTTCCGGCGCGATGTCAAAGAAAAATAGAAGCTGAGGAAGAGGAAAATCTTCGTTAAGTTTTCTTGGAAGTTCTTTTCCGCATGAGACTCCCTGATATGCGAGGCTTGAAAACAGATATCGGTCGATGATGACGGCTTTGTTTTTGTTTTTGATGGAATCAATAATTCCATTTTTTCCGTAAATATGTTCTGCTCTGTCTGCAGCAAAAAGAAATGCAGTTGTCTTTGGATCAAGTTCAACTTTACCGCCAAGAATTTGTCTTAAAAAGCGGCCTGTTTCACAGTCTGTAGGCTCTGCACTAAAGTCAAACCTGCTGCTTTCCGGTCGTGATTTTAAAATTTTAAGCTGTGTGGAAGTTCCGGCTCCGTCAATTCCCTCAAATACTACAAAGTTGTCCAATACCATAATTTTTCCTATAATATGTACCGATAATTTGATATAATTGTTTTTAAATAAGAATACAATAGCATCATGAAGTCAAGAGCGTTAAAGTTAGGTCTTTGTATTACAATTTTCTTTTTTCTCTTAGCAGTTTCTTTTGCACTTGTAAGACCGATATATTTTGGTCTTGGCAATGCGATGTGTGCTAAACTAGAAATTCTTAACTCAACACTTGACAAGTCATTTGGAATCAATGTTTCTTATTCATCTCTTTCGCCGTCTATTTTAACCGGAATTAATATAAAAGGTATAGTGGTAAAAGATACTGCAACCGATGAAACTGTTCTGACAATTAAAAAAGCTCATGCAAGCTATTCAATTGCAAATATTATCAAAGGTGATTTTGTAAATGGAATTTCTAAAATCGTAATCCGTGATTTATATGCAGAAATCATCCGGGATAAAAATTCATTCTGGATAGATTATGCTATCGAAAAAAATTTAAAACAGAAAAAGGAAATTCCTTCTGATGCTGAAAAGAAAAATCTTATAGAACTTCTTGCAGATTCTGAAATTGAAATCAATATTCCGTTTGATGTTTTTATTAATAATTTAAATGTTGTTTACCGCGATTCTTCAAAAAAAATTCAGGCAACTGCATCTTTGAGAAAAGTTTTTTTAGAACGGACTCTTACAAGCGGAAAATATTCAGTTAACTTAAGTGGAAAAGTAAATGGTGAAATCAATAAAAACAGTTTTTCAACAAATTTGTTTTTACAGAGTTCACTTTTGAGTAAGCTTAACAATTCATCTGCAGTCATTAATTTTTTTAATACAAATTTCAATTCTTATTCTTTAAATCAAATCGGTTTTTTAAGTGAATATGAAAATTCAATTTTCACTTTTAAAATGCTTCCGACACTTCAGAATGTTTATCTTGAATTTTCTGCTGATCTAAATTCAAATGATATAAAATGCCGTTTTGATTCAAATAATTTTAAAATCAATAATGTAATTTCCGGTATCAAAAAAGGAACTGTAATTGATACTGTTGCAAATCTTATAATTTCTGCAAGTTTAAAATTTGCATATAACACAGGTACTGAAAAAATCAATTATTCTGCAAGCGGTGATGTACAGATTCCTGATTCTCTGATAAATGGCGGATTAAATCTTTCGTTTGGCTTAAACGGAGACAGAAGATATATCAATATTCCGTACATAAATGGAAACGGTGAATTATATGATGTAAGTTTTTCCGGTGGTTACAATATAAGATCAATTCAGCCGCAGGGTGTTCTTTCTGTTCATAAAATTACACTTGCCAATGAAAGTCAGATTTCTGCAGAGTTCTTTCTTGAACCTCTGCAGAAAGGTTTTATGGCTTTCTCTCCTGAAATTATGCTTGATGACAAAGTTTTTACAGCAGCTCAATTAAATTTTATTCCTCAGAATGATGGTTTTGATTTTAATTTTGATGTTTATGATTATTCACATATTGAAAGCGGAACTCCAGGTGTTCTTACTCTGAATGGAAACTATCTGACTTCATCAAAATTTTTACAGTCAAATATTAATATCGATGGATTTTATGCAGACAGTCTGATGGATACTGTTTCTGTTTTTCTTGATAAAAATAAATCAGGCTTCGTAAAAGATGCGGCAAAAATTTTTAAAAATACAATTTTCTCTACATCAATTTATCTTTCTTCGTACGATGGAAATTTTTCTTACAGCATTCCATCTGTAATTATTGCTGATACAAAAAGCGACAGTAAAATGCTTATGCTTGCACTTGATGGAAACAAAGATGACGTTCAGCTTACACAGTTTGAATTTATTTTTGATGATCAGAAAATTATGGCTACTGCACATTCTGAAAATATTTATGAACCGGGTCTTAAGCAGTATCAGACAATATTAAGCGGTCAGGTTGAATACAATACGATTCCATATTCATTTACCGGTCTTATTACAAAAGACTGGATAAGTGTAACAGGTGATTATGGCCTGAATTTTTCATTCATGAATGACAGTGAGACAGATAATCTTTTAGGAAATTTTTCAATGAATGAGTTTCCTGTAAAGCTTGATAAATCAACTATCTCTTTTAGTGCAGATACAAACTTTTTCTATAACCTTAATGATAAATTAAATGTCAATATTTCAAAATTCTGTATTCAGAGTTTTAATCCGATTTCACATAATAATCCTTCTTTTGAATTTGTAGGAAATGTTGATAAGTCTGGAACTTTTTTACAGTCAATTACTTATAAAGATGCGGTTTCTGATCTTTCCGGAAATGGTTCTGTTGTATGGAATTTTGATGATGCTGATTTTATTTCTGCAAGTTACGCAATTTCTCTTGTAGATATTTTTTACAATGAAAGTATAAAAATTGAAGGTGATATTTCAAATCCTGATAATAAACCTTTTAATGCAAATTCATTTTTAAACGGTTTTTATTATTCAAGTTTGATAAGTTTAAAAGATTTCAGAACAGGAAGATTCTTTGATGATGCTTTATCCAATGATACAATGAATGCAGAAATTTCTTTTTCTGGACTTCTTTCAAATCCTCTTGTTTCAATTTCTGTTCCAAACGGAAATTTTTCCATAAACAAAGTACCAGTAAAGTTTTCAATGCAGGCATCTGTTGTTGACCGTGAAATCGAACTTGAAAATGCGGATTTAGAGTGGGGTGAATTGAAACTTAAAAATGCCTCATCGAAATTTTCGTTAAATGACTGGACTGGAAAATTCAATTGTGATTTTGAAAATGTCTTTTTTGACAGAACAATCATTGCTCCTCTGGAATTAGATTTTAAAGGATTTAAAAATGAACTTTCAAAAAATTTTGTTCCAGATTCTTTTGAACTTACATTAAAATGTGCAAATGCCGGCGGTACTTTCATTAAGTCACAGCAGGCTTTCTCAATAACTGCATTAAAGGCTGCAGAAGAAATTCTGATTTCTTCAAGTCCTAATATTGGTCTCTCAGGTTCCATCAATGAGTATGGAGAAGTTAATCTTACGGTTAACAATAATGTTCCGTGTAAATTTAAAGTCGGTGCAAATTTAAAACAAAAATCTGCAGATTTCAGAATCTATGATGTTGATATAAACTTGGAAAAAGCAATGAAACTTGTAGATTTTAAAATGGCAAAAATTTATAACGGCAGACTTACCGGAGAATTTGCAATTGTCGGATCAAAAAACAACAGACATTTTGACGGTCATCTTCAGATTAATCCTGCAGAATTCAGTATGCCGGAATATTTTTCAGCACATGCAAAAACAAATGTCATTAATATCAATATGGAAAAAGACCGTATTTATATTCCGACAACAAGATGTCTTGTAAAAAGAGCTCCTGTCGATGTAACTGTAAATATAGCCTTTAAGAAAATGGCTCTTGAAATCGTAACTGTAAATGTTAAGACAGTCGGAAATGCTTATGCTCCTGTCAATATTAATATGAATCAGATTCATGTCAAAGGAAACGGGCAGCTTGATCTTGAAATCCTTGTTGATACCGAAAGCGCTGTTGTTACGGGTGATATTACTGCAAAAGATACAACTGCAGAATTTGGAACTTCCACTTTTAATGATGTAATCAATAACATAAACAATGCAAATGACAATCCTGATAAAACATTCGACGTACAGGTAATGCTTGATGTTAAAATGCAGAAACGAGTTCAGGTATTTTATAGTTCATTCCTTCGTGGCCTTGTAGTACCTGATTCCGAAGTTCTTTTTTCCTATAACTCCGCTTATGATAAAATTGCAATTCAGGGCGATGTACCTATCAGAAGTGGAGAAATTATTTATTTGAATTCAAGCTTTTATGTAAAAGAAGGACTTATCCAGTTTTCTGATGACAGTGAATCTCTGGATCCTTTTGTATCTTTAAAAGCAGAAACAAGGGAAAAAGATTCTGTAAATAATGACGTTACGATTACACTGTCAGTTGATCATCAGAGACTTTCCCAGCTTTCTCCAAAATTGCTTTCTTCTCCTGCAAAAAGTGAAAAGGAAATTATGGAAATTCTTGGAAATATAGTAACTGCAAATTCAGAAAATGCAGGAAATTTCGGTCTTGCCATAGGTGATTATGCCTTACAGACAATGGTTATGCGCAGAGTTGAAAACGCATTGCGTGATTTCCTTAATTTTGATATACTTTCAATCCGTACAATGGTAGTTCAAAATGCCCTTAAATACAGTATTTCAAGGGATTCTGACCGTCAGGGAATCAATATAAGTAACTTTTTGGATAATACAACTGTTTATATTGGTAAGTACTTTGGCAATGTATTGTATGCAGATGCTCTTTTACGGCTTTCTTACAATAAAAACCGTATAAATGACTCATCAACATGGCAGGGTCTTATTTTAAAACCGGAAATAGGTTTTGAAATGGCAGCACCTTTTGCAAATATACGATGGAGTCTTGCACCTGATCTGTCTGAAATTGCAAGAAATAATATCGTAATTATTCCTGCATTGACATTGTCATGGAAGTTTAGTTTTTAAAATAGCGAATTAAAAAAAAGTATTCGTTTTGGAGTATTAATATGAAGTTTTTACGCAAATTACCGCTTTTTGCTTTACTTGTTATGCTTGTGTTTTCAGCATCTGTTTATTCGCAGACTGAAGAAGATGAAGACTGGTATTTGCAAAAAGTAATTACGAAAGTAAATTTTGTAGGATTGAATTCTGTAAAAAAGTCAGAACTTTCCGGAATAACTTCATCATATATTGGAAAAACTGTTGAATCATCTATCTATGATTTGATCGACAGACTTTATGCACTTGAATTATTTGATGATATCGAACCTGCTGCAACTCATGATAATGATGACGGTGTTGTAATTACCTTTACCGTAAAAGAAAAGCCTCTTGTTACAGACATTGTTTTCAGAGGAAACAGACAGATCCGTAATGCTCCATTAAGAGATGTAATCCGCTCCAAAAAAGATGAAATTTTTACGGAAGCCCAGGCATTTCAGGATGAAAGAGCTATCAGAAACCTTTATCTTGAGAAAGGTTATACAAATGTAAAAGTTTCTTATTCTACAGAAAATACAGAAAACGGAATCAAGCTTGTATTTAATATAAGGGAAGGAAATCATACAGTAATTACTTCAATTGATTTTTCCGGTAACAATGTATTTAAAACAAAAACACTCAAAAAGAAACTTAAATTAAAAGAAGCAGATCTTGCACATAAAGGTGATTTCCAGGAATCTGTTCTTGAAAATGACAGACAGGAAATCAGAAAATATTATGCAGACCGTGGTTACATTGATGCAATGATTGTAGATGTATCAAGAGATGTCGTTTCTAATCCTGCGAAAAACCGTGATGAACTTCATATCGTATTTTACATTCAGGAAGGTGATCCTTATACATTCGGCGGAATTACATTCAACGGAAACACAATTTTTTCTACGGAAACTCTTAAAGAAAGATTTACACTTGCAGAAAATAAAATTTTCAATCAGACAAAGTTTACAGAATGTCTTGTAGCAGTACAGGATTTATATTACGAAAACGGTTATACATCAAATGATTTTTCTCCTTCTATAAACAAAGACACTGTAAATAAAAAAGTATCTTTCGTTTTGAATATTGTTGAACGCGACAGAAGTCATGTCGAAAGTATTATCGTTCGTGGAAATTCTAAAACAAAAGAATATGTAATTACAAGAGAGCTTCCTATTGAATCTGGTGATGTTTTTTCAAAAGCAAAACTTACAACAGGACTTCGTAATCTTTACAACCTTCAGTATTTCTCAAGCGTAGTTCCGGACATTCAGTCTGGTTCAGAACCGAATCTTCTCAACATCGTGATTAATGTTGAAGAACAGATGACAAACTCAGTAGAATTTGGACTTGCATTCAGCGGAGTAACTGATCCGACTCAGATTCCTTTTGCACTTAATGCAAAATGGTCTAATTCGAATGTCGGAGGAACAGGTCGTACTCTTTCTGCAAGTACAACAATTTCATCTTCTGAACAGTCAGTATCTTTAGGTTATGGACAGGGCTGGCTTTTTGGTCTTCCGATTGAATTAAGTGAATCACTTTCTGTATCTCATTCAAAATTGAATACATTAAGATTAAAAGTTAAGCAGAATGGAACTGTAAATACAGAAGATTATTATCAGGAAGTGGAAGCATGGACTACAAGCTTAAATTCTTCTGTAGGTAAACGTTATACTTTTGACTGGGCGACATTTACAGTTTCTGCTGGTATTACAAATTCATTAAAATTTTATGGATATGACGAAGAAATCTATACACCTCTTGATACTCAGATTTGTGAATATGCAAATACTTTAGGACTTACAAACTCAATCTGGGCAAGAGCATCTCTTGATGGACGAGATATAAATTATGATCCGACTCGCGGATGGTTTGTAAGTGAACAGCTTGGCTGGTTTGGTTTGACTCCATGGGAAACAGACTTCTATGCCAGATTTGATACTAAACTTGAAGGTTATTTGAATCTTTTTGAAATTCCAGTTACAGAAAAATATACTTTCAGAATGGTATTTGCAGCGCTTACTCAGCTGTGTATTCAGCTTCCTGCAGCAGGTTCAAACGTAAGTGATTCCAATAAACTTTATATTGACGGAATGTTTACGGGACGCGGATGGAATGATATTTATAATAAAGTCAAAGGAAAAGCTTTGTGGGCAAATTCCCTTGAACTTCGTGTACCTGTAGTTCCGGGAATTATTGCAATTGACGGATTTATGGATATTGCAGTCGTTAAACCAGATGCAGATAAGATGTTCGGCGGAATTCAGATGGAAGATTTCTATTTCAGTTTTGGTCCTGATATCCGTGTTCTTCTTCCACAGTTTCCTATGAGATTTATGTTCTGTAATACATTCAAAATTGAAAATAATCAGGTTAAATGGAAAGATACAATGAAATTTGTTCTTTCATTTAACATTGTTAATAAATAATATTATAAGAGGTTTTGTATGATTAACTTAAAAAAAATCTGTTTAGCATTTGTTCTTGTCGTAACTGCATCTGTGTCGTTTGCTCAGCAGCATATTACTAACTTTGGAATTGTTGATACAAACAAAGTTTATGAACATTATTTTAAAAATTCAACTGCATTAAAAACTTATGAAACAAAAAAGAAAGACATGCAGAAAGAAATCAACAAGCGCACTGATGAACTTCGTGACTTAAAAGCAAAAAAAGATCAGTGTACAGAACTTGGTGATGAATCAGGTGCTGCAAAATATGCTGCAACAATTAAAGAAAAAACAGATTACTTAAGAGATTATACAACTACAAAAAATCTTGAACTTCAGAATCTTAAAAAGAATCTCTCTGAATCAAACGAATTCTATATCAAACTTTCTAAAGTAATTAAAAAGGTTGCAGAAAATGAAGGTTTGAGCATGATTTTGAGCCTTCAGGGAGAAAGTGCAATTTTGTGGTACAGTCCTTCTGTTGATGTAACAGAAAAAGTAATTACAGAACTGGAAAAATAAAAATTATGGCAGAGGTGGGACGTATGACTCCCTTGATGGAGCAGTACGTAAAGATTAAGGCACAGCATCAGGATGAGGTTCTCTTTTTCCGTTTGGGCGATTTTTATGAAATGTTCAATGAAGATGCTGTTATGGTTTCACGTCTTTTAAATTTAACTTTGACACATAGGGCAGACAGTCCTATGTGCGGAGTTCCTTACCATGCTTCAAAAATCTATATAGCACGTCTTCTACGGTTTGGAAAAAAAGTTGCAATCTGTGAACAGATTGGAGAAATCGGTGCTGGCGGTGGTCTTACAGAAAGAAAAGTAATAGAAATAATTACCCCTGGAACAGCTGTTGATTCTGAATATCTTGAAGAAGCTTCAAACAGTTTTTTGTGTGCGCTTTCAGTTTCACATCAGAAAGCAGGCTTTGCATATATTGATGTTACGACTTCTGAGTTTAAAGCAACAAGCTGGAATGCTTCTCAGATGGGAGATTTTTTTGCAAAAGAACTTGGACGCTGTAATCCAAAGGAAATCCTTTTACCGCTTTCACTAAAAGAAAACGATGCTGTAAAAAATGCCCTTGAACAGAATCCTGGTATTTCAGTTTCATTTTATCCTGATTGGCATTTTAATGCTGAAAATTCATTTAAAAAATTAACAGAACAATTTAAAACTGTAAATTTAAAATCTTTTGGACTTGATGAAAATTCTCCGGAAATTATTCCTGCCGGTTTTTTACTTGAATATCTTGAAAAAAATACAAATACACAAGTCCCGCATGTAAAAAATATAAAAGTCTATCACGATACGGAATATGTAATCATTGATGAAGCATCAAGACGAAATCTTGAAATTATTTATAACCTTCGTGATCAGTCTGTTAATTATTCACTTTTGGATTGTGTTAATTTTACTTTGACAGCAATGGGAAACCGTTTAATCAGAAGCTGGCTTCTTTCTCCATTGTGTGATGTAAAAAAAATCAATACAAGACAGAATCATGTAGAACTTCTTTATCAAAATTCAGATCTTTTAAAATCTGTCAGAGAATATCTTGCTCCGATTCTCGATATTGAACGCCTTGCAGGACGCATTGCAATGGAAAGGGCTCATGCAAAAGATTTGCAGGCATTAAGGGTAAGTATTGATTCGTGGTGTAAAGTCCGTGATTTGATTAATGGATATGATTTTGCACTTTTAAATCTTGATGATGCGCATTTTATTTCTGATTTAATTTTCAAGTCTATAAATGAAGATCCGGCAACCTCTTTAACAGAAGGTCGTCTTATTAAAAGAGGCTGGTCTAATGAACTTGATCACTATTATGATATTCAGGCAAATTTTAATAAAATTCTTGACGAATATCTTGAAGAAGAAAAACAGAAGACCGGAATCCAGAATTTAAAAATCAAAAATACATCTTCTTCCGGTTATGTAATTGAAGTCACAAAAGGAAAACTTGGTTCTGTTCCGGAGCATTTTATAATGCGTCGTTCTCTCATGAATGCAGAACGTTATACAACAGAACGTCTTCAGTCTCTTGAACAGGAATTAAATTCTTCTTCTTCAAAAATTCTGGAAACAGAAAAAAAGCTTTTCCTTGAAATAAGAGAAAAACTTTCGGAATATGTTCCATATCTTATGAATCTTGCACATGAAGTTTCATATATTGATACAGTTTCTTCACTTGCAGAAGCAGCCGTTATTAACCGCTGGGTAAAGCCTGAAGTCAATGATTCTTTTGTTTTTGATGTTGAGGAAGGACGTCATCCGGTTGTTGAAAAACATTTACCGACAGGAAGTTTTGTTGCAAATGATATTCATATCAGTGCAGAAGAAGATGGAATTTCTTTTGGACTTATTACTGGTCCAAACATGGCAGGTAAATCAACTTATTTAAGACAAAGTGCATTGATTGCACTTCTTGCTCAGATCGGATCTTATGTTCCTGCAAAGAAAGCTGTTATCGGTTATGTTGATAAGATTTTCTGCAGGGTCGGTGCGAGTGACAATCTTGCAAGAGGGGAATCAACTTTCTTAGTTGAGATGTCTGAAACGGCATTGATTTTGAAATCAAGTACAGAAAGGTCTCTTGTTATTATGGACGAAGTTGGTCGCGGAACTTCAACAGAAGATGGTCTTTCAATTGCGTGGGCAGTCAGTGAATATTTATTAAATCATATAAAATCAAGAACTCTTTTTGCCACTCATTATCATGAACTTACCAGACTTGAACATTCAAAACTAAAACTTCTGTGCATGGATGTAAAAGAAACTGCGGGTAATGTCATCTTTTTACGCAGAATTAAAGATGGAAGTGCAGAAAATTCTTATGGTATTCATGTTGCAGATCTTGCAGGAATTCCACAAAGTGTAATTGAACGTGCAAAAGAAATTCTTGAACATATTCAGAACAAAGCTAAAGATCATCCGATTCTCATAGAAAAATCTGATAACAATCAAAGTGATTCGGATTCACTGGATAAAATTCAGACTGAAAAAAATGCTGTTTCTTCTTCCGAAATAAATGAAAAGACTTTTGTATCACCAGGGCTTTTTTCTGATGAAGAAATTATCCTTGACGAAATTCTTTCTACAGATCTTGATAATATTACTCCTATCAATGCTCTCGGTCTTATTTCACGCTGGAAAAAATCACTTTCCGGAAAATAATTTATAAAATTGATTAGAAAAATCCAGAAAAATCGTACTTATATTGTATGAAATCAATATTAAAAGTATATGGTTTTATACAGGATTTTTTTTCCTTTTTGACTGGCGGAACAGAATGTATTTCATGTGGAATTCGTACGCTTTCTGTTCCATTATGCAGAAACTGTCAGACAGAATTGTTAAATTTTGTTCCTTTTGATAACGACAGACGATGTTCAAGATGCGGTAAAGTATTAATTTCAGAAATCGGTGTCTGCAGGGAATGCAGTGAAAGTAAAGCTGAAAGATTTCTTGACGGAATGTTCCCTGTTCATATGTACAGACTTTGGAAAAAAGACCTTATGTTTGCATGGAAATCTCAGGGAACAAGAACGTTATCACCGTTTTTTGCATCAATAATCAATAAAGTAATTCTTAATCTGACAGAAAACAAAAAAATAGAGTTTGACTATATTGTTCCAGTTCCACCACGGCCTGGAAAAATGAGAAAAGTAGGCTGGGATCAGGTTGATGAATTATGCCATTATTTACAAAAGTTTTATGGCTATGAAATTTTTTATCCGCTTGAAAGAATTTCTTCCAGAGAACAGAAAACATTAAATAAAGAACAGAGAAAAGGAAATTTAGGTGCTGTTTACAGATTAAAAGAAAAATTTAATTTACAGGGAAGAAAATTTCTTATTCTTGATGATGTGTGTACAACTGGTGCAACGCTTGATAAATGTTCCAGACTGTTAAAATCAGCGGGAGCAGAGGAGGTTTACGGTATTTCGTTATTTTTAGTGGACTAAATATCTGTATATGTAATTGTTGCAATATAATGAAAATCGAATTATAATAGAAAGGTAAAGAATTTAATTGATTTTTCTATTATTTGCTTTTCATTGGAGGATTTATGGCAGCTAATGATTCACAGTTTCAGTTGGTAACTTTTCAGCTTGGGGAAGAACTTTACGGCGTAGACATTATGGATGTAAAAGAAATCGTAAAAATCCAACCTGTGCGTCCTATTCCAAATGCTCCTTATTATGTGGAGGGAATTTTTAATCTTCGTCGGGAAATTATTCCAATTATCAATCTTCATAAAAGATTTAGACTTCAGAAAGCTGTTTCAGAAGAAGACAGTGATTTTGAAGGTGGATTTATAATTCTGAATATCGACAATAATAAAATCGGTGTAATCATTGACCGTATTGCACGCGTTGTGACAATAAACAATGCTGATGTAAAAGCTCCGCCACAGATGCTCAGTGGAATCGGAACTGAATATATTCAGGGTGTAATCCGACAGGAAGATAATGGTTATTTGATCATGCTTGATATCCGTAAACTTTTCAATGCAAAAGAATTACAGAATATCATTGAAATGAAATAACATTTTCCTTTTTTTATTCAAAATAAAATTTTTATTACAGGTAAAAAATGATTCAGACATTTAGTTCAACTATTCGCAGACGTGAAATGGATGCAGTTTTGACATGTATGGTAGATGAAAAAATTGGTCCAGGTGAAATTAATGCGCGTTTAATAGCAGGTGTAAAAGAATTTTTCGGTGTTGCAGGTGCTCTTGCTTTAAGAAGTCCTGATATCGGAATTAAATATGCTCTTATGGCTTGCGGAATTGAAAAGGGCAGCAGAATTATGATTTCGGCTCTTGCTCCGTCATGGCAGCTTTTTGCTGTAAGGGAAGCAGGCTACGAACCTCTTATTCTTGATGTAAATGAGACAACTGCTTGTGTAACTCCTCAGATTGTTGAAGAAGGAATTAAAAACGGCGGACGTCTTTTAATTCTGCATGAACCACTTGGAGTTCTTCCAGATTTTGAACCGATTCTCGCACTTGGAATTCCAGTTATTGAAGATATTTCACAGAGTGCCGGTAGCATGATTGTAGAAACAAAAGAAGAAGGTAATGCAAATTCAACTTCTTCTCAGACTTCTCCAAAAACAGAAAGTCCAGAACAGGAAGTTAAAGGAAAGAAAGCCGGAAGTTTTGGAATCTTTTCTATATGCGCACTTGAAGAACATGATGTAATTACTGCAGGTGGCGGAGCAGTTTTGATGGCTCCTGGAAGACGTGAATGGCCTGGTTTAAAACAGCTTACAGAAAATCTTCCTGGAATTCAGATGCTTCCTGATATCAATGCAGCTCTTGCTCTCGTTCAGCTTAAAGAATTTAAACGTAACGAACAGGTTAGAAAAGAAATTTATAATTTATATAACCGTGCAATTATGGTTGGTAAGAACAAAACTTTTGTTCGCGATCTTGAATATGGATCAACTGCTTATTCTTTTCCTGTAATTTTAAATAGCGGATTTAAAGATGTTAAACAGTATGCCGCAAAAAAAGATATTGAAATTGTAAGTGCGTTTTCGGATTCTGTAATCGGATTTCTTGAAAAGCTAAAAGAAAATCTTCTTGAAGAAGAAAAGCTTGATTACGATTATTCAAATTGTAAAACAGCTAAATCTTTATATTTAAGAACAGCTCTTTTTCCTTTGTACCCAAGACTTTCAAGATCACAGATTGAAAAAATTACAAAAGTACTGGGAACATTACCATAAGCTTTATCAAAAAAGTTTACAATGAAAAACTGTCTGATTATCGTAAATACTTATAAAGAAGAATCTCGTAATATTGCAAAAAAGATTGAAAGTTTTTTGCAGGAAAGAAAAATAAATTCTTCAATTCTGGAATTTAACGGTTTTTCTGATATCTATCCTTTTTCCGGATACGATTTTGTAATTACACTCGGCGGTGACGGAACTGTTCTTTATGCCTGCCGTGGTTGTGCAGAACTTGAAATTCCTGTTTTTCCAGTTAATCTTGGACAGTTTGGTTTCATTGCCGGTATTCAGCCGGATGAATGGAAAAAACTTCTTGAAAATTATCTTGATGGAAAAATGCCTGTTGCAAGACGAAGCATGCTCAGTTATAAAGTCATCCGTGACTCAAAAGAAATTGCAACTGGATGTTCATTAAATGATATTGTTGTAAGAAGTAATGCTGCTGTTTCAATGGTTTATCTGGAACTTGCATGTAACGGTATTTCACTTGGAAACTGTAAGGCAGATGGAATTATTCTTGCAACTTCAACAGGTTCTACTGCATATTCAGCATCTGCAGGAGGTCCTATTGTTGACCCTGAAGTTGAAGCAATGATTCTGACACCAATAAATCCGTTTTCACTTTCAATGAGGCCTCTCGTAATTAATGCACGATCTCTTCTGACTGTAAAGATTTTACCGTCAAGGGAAAAAAATGTTATTTTGTCTTTTGATGGACAGACACCTTTTGAACTTTTAGAAAATGATATCATTGAAATTACAAAACTTGAAAAAGATGCTGTTATCATCGGTCCATCAAAAGAAAAATTTTATAATTCATTAAGATTTAAGTTAAACTGGTCTGGAGGACCTCATGCTTGAAGATCTTTCAATTAAAAATTTTGCACTTATCGAAAGTGTCAATATAGAATTTAACAAAGGCTTTACAGTTCTCTCTGGAGAAACTGGTGCCGGAAAATCAATTTTGATTGGAGCGCTTTCTTTTGTACTTGGTGGAAAAGCAAGCGTTGAGCAGATTAGAAGCGGATGTTCAGAGGCGAGTGTAAATGCTTCTTTTCTTCTTCCTCCTGTCTGCGCACTTGATAAAATTGAATGTAAAGAAAATATTGATGGTGTCCTGGAACCTAAAACTGCAAGACAATGGCTTTCTGTTCACGGAATTGAAGCAGAAGATGACAGAGTTCTTATCAGACGTTATGTAAGGGATAATGGAAAAACAGCTGCGTGGATAAACTCGACTCCAGTAACAAGAGCTGATTTACAGAACTTCTGTTTTTTCCTTGTTGATATTCATGGGCAGCACGAACATCAGTCTTTGATGAAAGTTTCAGAACACAGAAAATTTCTTGATGCCAAAGCAGGTCTGACAGAAACTGTTTCAAAATTTACAGAAAAATATGCTGTTCTGGTTGAAAAGAGAAAAACGCTCAATGCATTAAATACATCTGATAAAGAAAAAAATCAGAAAATTGATCTTTTAACTTTTGCAGTTAAAGAATTTGAAGATGCAAAATTAAAATCAGATGAAGATACAGAGCTTGAAGCAGAACAGGCAAAACTCAGTTCTTTTGAAAAACTTTTTTCAGAAGTAGAAACTCTTTCTTCACTTCTTTCAGGAGAAGAAGGAATGGGAATTGTTGAACTTTCAAAAAAATTAAAAACTTCTTCAGAAAGGGCTGTTAATCTTGACGGCTCATTAAAGGAAATTGATTCAAGAATTGAAAATCTTTTTTATGAAGTCAATGATATTTCAGAAGAAGTGAAAAATTATTCAAGAACTCTTGTTTTTGATCCTGAGAGACTGGCTTTTGTTTCAGACAGATTGAGTCTTATTTATAATTTAAAGAAAAAATATGCGTCTAGCGTCAATGCACCAATGAAAGAACTTTTTGATTATTATGAAAATGCTCAGAAAGAACTCGACGCTTTATCAAATTCAACTCAAAATATTGAAAAATTACAGAAAGAAGTTTCTGAACTTGAAAAAGAAATTTATAAAGATGCAAAATTTATTTCTCAAAAACGAAATGAAGCTGCTTCTCAATTATCCGGAGCTGTAGAAGAAATTCTTTCAAAACTTGGAATGAAGGATACTCAGTTCAGGGTAAACATTCTCGAAAAACAGGGAACTGAGATAATTCAAAAATGCGGACCTTACGGAATGGATAACATTGAATTTTTAATCAGTGCAAATCCTGGAAGTCCTCTTTTGCCTCTTGCAAAAATTGCATCTGGCGGTGAATTAAGTCGTGTTATGCTTGCATTAAAAACTGTATTTGCAGAAGATGAAAGTGTTCCGACTATGATTTTTGATGAAATTGATACGGGAATTGGTGGAGAAGTTGCTGTAAATGTAGGAAATCATATAAAGATTCTTTCTAAAAACAGACAGATTTTCTGTATTACTCATCTTGCAAGTATTGCTGTTTATGCGGATAATCAGATAAAAATTTCGAAAGGCGTAAATAATCAGACAACAAGTACTTCTGTAAAACCGATTACAGGAGATGAAAGAGTTTCTGAAATTGCGCGCATGCTTTCTGGAGATACTGTAAGTGAAGAATCTTTAAAACATGCTGCATCAATGCTTGCAAAATTTGCTTAATTTGTAGAAAATATAGATATATAAGTTTTTCTGGGGGTAAAAATGGCAAAAGTTACTAGTGAAAGCCGTGAAGATTTTAAGGCAGAAGCAGATCATTATAAGAAACGTATTGATGAATCCCTTGAAAAAGAAAAAAATATGCTTGGGGTCATGAAAAATAGTGGTGCAGGTGTTGAATATCAGAAACTTATTCTTGCAGAAGAAATGATTTATATTGCAACACTTTATATTGCAATTAATGGAAGTTCATTAAAAACACTTCAGATTAAAAATAATGATGCTTTAAATGATGCCAGAAAATCTTTGTATAAAGCAATTATCTATCTTGAAGAAGTTGTTACAAATTCAATTAATATTGCATATTCAGAACTTGCAGATCAGCTTGACGCAATTTCAAATACTCCGATTCAAAAAAGATATCAGCTGATGCAGAAGCTTGGCCTTGCAATTCAGATGGTAATTGATGGTTTTGGTGATAATTCAAAGTGGAAATGGTCTTTCGTAGAACTTACAGGAAGATATGCTGTTGTTGCTAAAAATCTTCTTGATATGAAATCTGCTGTTAAAGATTATTTTGATCCTAATTCTCCAAATTATGATTCAACAGTTCTGTATGTAAGACTTGTAAGAAAACTTATCGATGAATCTGCAACTGCATATCGTGACCGTTATGAACTTTCTACACGCCGTATTGATGATATTAATGCAGGTATCAACTTTTTGCTTGCTTCAAGAAGAATTGCTGTAGCACTTGGTTCAAGTGATGAAGCTGAAGAAATTAAGAAAAAAGCTATTACCTGGAAAAAATTAATGGAATCAGATCAGAAATCAGGAAAGAGTAATTAACGGAGACTTGTACTTGTGAAAAAAAAATTAATTTTATTTTCTCTTTTAATTTTAAATATTTTTGTTTTTGCAAATGAAAATTCTTCAAAGAAAATTCCTACAGTAAGAATTTTTACAGATGAATCAGGAATTGATGATAAGTCTTTTAACGCAGCGGCATGGAAAGGCATTCTGGATTATTATAATGATACCTGGAATAATCAGAAATACCGCGGAATATATTATGATGTGGTAACATGTCCTTCTGCAGATATGTGCGCACCTTTGATTGAAGAAATTGTTGCTGAAGGAATAGATCTGATTATTGTAACCGGTTTTACTTTTGCCGAAAAAATTTCAGAACTTGCAGAACTTTATCCTGAACAGAAATTTGTAATCATCGATGTAAATACAATCAATAAATTAAATGTAATGGAATTTGTTTTTCACGAGGAAGAAGGAGCGTATCTTGTTGGTGTAGCAGCTGCATTACAGTCAAAAGAAGAAGGTGTTGTAAATCCAAAATTCGGTTTTATAGGTGGAATTGCCGGGCCTGTTATTACAAAGTTTGAAATTGGTTATATTCAGGGAATAAAGTCTGTTTTACCTAATGCGACAGTTCTTGATTATTATGTTAATGGCTGGAATAAAAAATCAGCTGCAAAAGAACAGGCAAGAAAATGGTATGATTCCGGTGTTTATGCAATTTTTTCTGCTGCAGGAAATTCTGGAAACGGAGTAATAGCACAGGCTAAAGAACTTCAGCTTAAAGGAAAAAAAGTATGGGCAATTGGAGTTGATTCAGATCAGTATGCAGAAGGAATTTATTCAGGAACAAAATCTGCTGTTTTAACTTCTATGATAAAAAGTGTTGAAACTGCGACGAAGATTGCATTGACTTGTGTTGAACAAAAATCATTTAAGCGGGGTGCTGTTACTTTATCATTAAAAGATAGAGCAATTGATTTTTCAAAATCAAATCCTGATTTAAAACCTTCTGTAATCAAACAGACTGAAAAAGCCAAGTCAGATATCATAAACCAGAAGATAAAAATATATTCAACTTATTCCGCAGCAAAAAAAGCCGGTATTGCACCTTCAGGACTTGGAGCAAAAGATAATTAATTATGTTAAATAAGAAACTTGTATTAAAAATATTTGAAGCATTTTCAATCGAAAGATGGAATGATTTAATCAGACCTTTTGATTTAATTGAGATGGATAAAGCCGCAGAAAAGATGGTTTTAGCATATATCATTGGAAAATTTGAAGAAAGTGCAGGAAAGAAAATAAACTGGACATGGATGATAAATGCTTCGTTTTTTGATCTTTTGATTAAAATTGCATTGTGTGATATCAAAGCTCCGGTTCAGGCTTTAATTAAACAGGAATATCCTTCTGAATACATGCGTCTTAATGAGTGGGTGTTAAATCAATATCGTACTTTAATTGACGATGATGAACTGTTCAGTCTTTTTACAATTTATATCGGACAGAAAGCCGGCTCAATTCCAGTAAAAGAAGAAGATAAACTAACATTCCATGTATATAAAGCTGCTCATAAATTTTCTACATTCCGCGAACTTCAAATGATAAAGCCGGTAAATGAAGGTGAAAGACTTACAAAAATTGAACAGGATTTAAACCGCGATATTCAGAAATTTCTTGATCTTCGAGGACTTCTGCTTTTGACTACAAAGCAGCGTCCGTATGAATTCCTTTTAAAAATTGAACAGCTCCGTTTTCAACGACGCTGGAATCAGACTCCGAGAATTCCAAATACAAGTGTTTTGGGGCACTGCTATTTTGTTGCAATACTTTCATTCCTTTTAGGAAGACAGAATAAACCTTTGCTTTGTGAAAAAAGAATTTTTAATAATTTTTTCAGCGCACTTTTTCATGATCTTCCGGAAGCTGTAACCCGTGATATTATCAGTCCTGTAAAACAGGCAACTGATGAACTTCCTAGTATTGTAAAACATATTGAAGACGAAATAGTCAACAAGGAACTTGTTCCACTTATGGAAAATTTTTATGTTGATGAACTTATGTATTTTACAAGTGATGAATTTGAAAATCGTATAATCGAAAATAATAAAGTTAAACATGTTTCATTTGAAGAATTAAATAAAGTGTATAATTCTTATGAATATAGTCCTGTCGATGGAAAACTTGTTCGTCTTTGCGATCATGCATCTGCATTTCTTGAAGCTGATATTTCCATTAAACATGGAATTACATCCCGTCATCTTGAAGAAGGACGCAATAATACACTTTCAATTTACAAAAAGGGAACAGTTATAAACGGTATTGACGCTTACGATTTATTTACAAAACTTTTGTAGGAGTATTTTATGAGCAATCGTGTTAGTGGAATTTTGTTTCATCCGACATCAATTTCTGGAACAGCAGGTATCGGAACAATCGGGAAAAATGCTTTTACATTCATCGATTTCTTAAAAAAGTCAAATCAATCGTTATGGCAGATTTTGCCTCTCGGACCAACTGGCTACGGAGATTCACCTTATGCGTCATTTTCAACATTTGCAGGAAATCCGCTTTTAATTGATCTTGATAAACTTGTAGAAAAAAACTGGGCAACTTCAGAAATGATTGCAGAACCTGATTATATAAAGAGAGATGGTCCTGTTGATTTTGGAAGTGTAGTCTGGTGGAAACTTCCAGTCTTGAATAATGCAGCATCTTATTTTTTAAATAATTCAGATAAAAGTGACAAAACTGAGTTTGAAAAATTTAAAAAAGAAAATAAAGAATGGCTTAACAGTTATGCAAGTTTTATGTCAATAAAATCATTCTATGATAAAAAAGCTCAGGATGAAAAAAAAGGCGGAATTGAAACTGTATGGTTTAATTACTGGCCGAAAGATCTTGCCTTATATAATGAAAAAGCTGTTTCAGAATGGAATAAAAAAAATTCTGAACAGATTGAAATAATAAAAGTAATACAGTTTTTCTTTTTCTATCAGTGGAAAGAATTAAAAAATTATGCAAATGAAAATGGAATAAAGATAATTGGTGACATTCCTATTTTTGTTGCTGCAGATTCTTCTGATGTATGGTCAAATCAGAAACTGTTCCAGCTTGATAAAAACGGTGTTCCAAAAAAGGTTGCCGGAGTTCCGCCTGATTATTTTTCTGCAACAGGTCAGCTCTGGGGAAATCCGCTTTATGACTGGGATGCAATGAAGAAAGATGATTACAGCTGGTGGTGTTCGAGAGTAAAGCATATTCTTAAACTTGTTGATTACATAAGAATTGATCATTTCAGAGGATTTGAAGCATACTGGTCGATTCCGTTTGGTGATGAGACTGCGGTTAACGGAAAATGGGTTGAAGGTCCTAAAAATGATTTTTTCAATACGCTTAAGAAAAAACTTGGTGAAGTTCCACTTATTGCAGAAGATCTTGGTGTAATTACAGATGGTGTAAGAAAACTTCGTGATGAATGTGGACTTCCAGGAATGAAAGTTCTGCAGTTTGCATTCAGTCCTGATGAAGCGCGTCAGAATGGAATGGTAAATATGTTTTTACCGCATATGTATTCTGAAAACTGTATTGTATATACCGGAAGTCACGATAACGAAACAATGCAAGGATTTTTAGACAATACAAGTGACGAACAGCTTCTTCTTATTGCGCAATATGTTACTGGCCGTAAACTTTCTGTCGAAGAAGCCAGAGAAATGAATTTCAGAAAAGAAATAACACGACTTCTCATAAAAACAGCTTTTGCTTCAAATGCATCGCTTTGTGTAATTCCACTTGCAGATATTTTTGCAATCGGAAATGAAGCCAGAATGAACGAACCGAGTACAGTCGGTAAAAACTGGAAATGGCGTTTTGATATGAATCTTCTGTCAGATGAAAAAGCTGAAGAACTTTCGTTCTATTCAAAAATGTACGCACGAAATCTTTAAGAAAATAAATTATGAAAAAGTTAAAAAATATTTTTGAATTATTTTTTACATTCTGTAAAATCGGTCTTTTTACAATCGGCGGCGGACTTGCAATGCTTCCGATTCTTGAACGCGAATTAGTAGAAAAAAAGAAATGGGTTGAGACTGATGAACTTTATGATTACTTTGCAATCAGCCAGTCTACTCCAGGAATCATTGCAGTAAATGTAGCGACATTCTGCGGCTACAAAATGGCAGGCAGCCTCGGCGGAGTAATTGCGACTTTTGGTGTTGTAACTCCTTCTGTAATAATTATTTCATTGTTAGCAGGCCTTATATCAAAGTTTAATGACATTGTAATAATCAGAAAAGCCTTGATGGGAATTAATGTTGCAGTTGCCGCAAATATTTCTTTTGCAGCATATAAAATGATTAAAAAAAACTGTAAGAACATTTTAAGCGTTTTAATTTTGATTCTGTCATTTTCAGCTGTATTTTTTTTGAAAGTTCCGGTCGTTGCAGTTTTGCTTACAAGCATTGCAGCTGGAATATTGATTTATCTCATAAAAAAGGAGGATAACAAAAATGAGTAATCCTTCTTTGCTTGAGCTGTTTCTGATTTTCTTTTATGTCGGACTTTTTACGATTGGCGGTGGTCTTGTTGCAATTACAATTATGAAACAACTGATTGTAGAAAGAGGACTTATTGATTCTGCGACATTCGTAAATATGATTTCGATTTCTGAAAGTACACCAGGCCCTATCGGTGTAAATATGGCAACCTATATCGGAAATAATTTTTATGGTGTATGCGGTGGAATTATTACAACTCTTGGAGAAATTCTTCCGAGTATAATCTGTATTCTGATAATTGCCCGTCTTTTTTCAAAATTTGCAGAGAAACCTGTAGTAAAAGCTGCTTTTGTAACACTTAGACCTGCCAGCACAGGAATCATTCTGATTGCGGCACTCGAAGTTTTTCAGATTGCACTTTTAAATATTACGCTCAGTATTGATGGTCTTAAAATGATTCAGAGCATTTCTGAAGTTTTTAAGTGGAAGCAGTGTATTTTTTATATTCTGTCGATACTTGCACTTAGATTTATCCGTCTAAGTCCGCTTTTGTTGATAGTAATAGGTGCTGTATTTGGTATATCATTTTTATAATATTTATTGTATAATAGTCGAAACATTTTTTAAGGGGAATATATGAAACCAACACTTTTAGTATTAGCAGCCGGAATGGGAAGCCGTTACGGTGGAGTAAAACAGATTGACGCAGTAGGTCAGAACGGAGAATGTTTACTGGACTTTGCAAACTATGATGCAAAGAAAAGTGGTTTTGGAAAAGTTGTATTTATCATCAGAAAAGATATCGAAAAAGATTTCAGAGAAAAACTTTTTGACAGAATTGCAAGAAATTTTGATGCTGATTATGTTTTCCAGTCAAGAGAAAGCCTCTTGTCTGCGGACGAAATTGCAAAGACTGCAGAAAGAAAAAAGCCATGGGGAACAATTCACGCTGTTCTTTGTGCAGAAGAAAAAATCAGAGAACCATTTGCAGTAATCAATTCAGACGATTATTACGGCCGCGAAGCATTTGCAACACTCGGAAATTATCTTTCAACTGTTTCAAACGATTCAACAGAACACGCAATGGTCGGTTATGTTCTTGAAAAAACAATGAGTAAAAACGGATCTGTTTCACGAGGTGTCTGCACTGTTAAAGACGGATATCTTGATGGAATCGTAGAAAATACAAAAATCGCTTATGCCAACGGCGGAATTGAAAGCGATCTTGACGGAAAAATCATCAAGATGACTGGAAATGAATGGGTAAGCATGAACCTCTTTGGATTTACTCCAAAAGCTTTTGAGGGTTTCCACGAATATTGGGAAGGCTTTAAGAAAGAAGGTCTTTATACAGAAAAGAAAGAAGCTCTTTTACCAGTTGCAGCAAGTGATATTGTTAAAAACGGTGAAGGAAAAATTAAATTCTTTACTTCTTCTGAAAGCTGGTTTGGAATGACATATCCTGAAGACCGCGAAGTTGTAAAACAGGAAATCATAAATAAAATTAAGACAAATTATTATCCTGAAAAATTGTGGGATAAATAATGAAAAAAAGCCGGCAAAAGCCGGCTTTTTTTGAAGGAATTTTTATGTTAAAACTTAATCCGTTAAAATCTGAAAAAGTCTGGGGCTATGAAAATTGGATTGCATCTGTTCATCCTGTGTTGAGCCATAAAGAATTGATTTCTCAGTGTGGAACAGACTATCCACTTTTGATAAAAGTAATCCAGGCTGATGATACTCTCTCTGTTCAGGTACATCCTGATGATGAAGCTGCAATACGAATTGAAGGCGAAGGTAACCGGGGAAAAACAGAATGTTGGTATGTTCTCGATGCAGCACCGGAGGCAAAACTTGTTTTTGGTCTCAAAAAAAGTAGTAAAGCTTATTCTAAAGAAGAACTTTCAGAAGCGATAAAAACTAATACTCTCGAAAATTATCTCAATTTTGTAAACGTAAAGAAAGGTGACTTTGTATTTATTCCTTCAGGAACAGTTCATGCAATCGGAGGTGGTCTTCGTTTGATGGAAGTTCAGCAGTCATGTGATTTGACTTATCGACTTTATGACTGGGGAAGACCTCGTGAAGTTCATATTGAAAAAGGACTTGCAGTCATTAAAGAAGATGACCTTAAACCGATTGCTCCGTTTGACAAGTTTTTTGAATGTAAATATTTTTCACTTGAGGAAATCAGTATTTCTGGAGGTTACAGTGCGCTTTGTTCTAAAGGTGAAAATCGTGCAAGTGACTGGCAGATGATTTTTATTCTTGATGGGACTGGAACTATTAAAAATGATTCTGATGAAAAATTTGAGTTTGAAAAAGAAAATATTTTTGCAATAAAGCCAGGTGAAAAATTTACAATTGAAGGTAAAGCAAAAATAATGAAAATTAAGGCGAGATAGATTTATTTCATTACTTTTTCTTATTTTTTATTAAGTATGGAATAATCTTAAAAAATGTGTAAAATAGATTTAAAGTATTAATTTATGTACAAATGTCGGAATTTGATATATAATTAAGATATTAAATATTATTAAAAGCCTGGTTTTTACCGGCTGGAGGATTAAAATGGAAAAACAAAATCTTGACTGGGGTAATTTAGGATTTGGTTACGTAAAAACAGACAAGCGCTATGTGTCTAATTTTAAAGACGGTGCGTGGGACAATGGAACTTTGACAGATGATGCTACAGTGCAGATTTCTGAATGTGCCGGAGTTTTGCAGTATGCGCAGACTTGTTTTGAAGGACTTAAAGCCTATACTACAGAAAAGGGCAAGATTGTTACTTTCCGTCCGGATATGAATGCTGAACGTATGGCAACAACTTGTGAACGTCTTGAAATGCCAGTCTTTCCTAAAGACAGATTTATTGATGCTGTTAAACAGGTTGTAAAGGCAAATGCTTCATGGGTTCCACCATATGGATCTGGAGCAACTCTTTATCTCAGACCATATATGTTCGGTTCAAGCCCTGTAATCGGTGTAAAACCTGCTCAGGAATATCAGTTCAGAATTTTCGGAACTCCTGTAGGACCTTACTTCAAAGGCGGCGCACATCCTCTTACAGTTCGTATTTCTGATTTGGACCGCGCAGCTCCAAAGGGAACTGGTGACATCAAAGCTGGTCTTAACTATGCAATGAGCCTTCATAACATCGTAGATGCACACAAATGCGGTTTTGACGAAAATATGTACCTTGATCCTCAGACACATACATACATCGAAGAAACAGGTGGAGCAAACATTCTCTTTGTAACAAAAGACGGAAAAATCGTAACACCAAAATCTGACAGTATTCTTCCATCAATCACAAGACGCTCTCTTGTATCTGTTGCAAAAGATTATCTTGGAATTGAAGTTACAGAAAGAAAAATCAATAAAGAAGAACTTGCAGACTTTGCTGAATGTGGTCTCTGTGGAACTGCCGCAGTAATTTCTCCAATCGGAAAAATTGTTGATCACGGAAAGGAAATCTGTCTTCCAAGCGGAATGAATGATTTTGGTCCAGTTTTGAAAAAGGTTTATGATACTTTGACAGGAATGCAGATGGGTCGTATTGAAGCTCCTGCCGGATGGATTTACGAAATTGACTGATTGAATCAGACTGATTGATACATAAAAAAACTCCGGATAAAAAAGTGAAAAACAATCTGAAAATTAGAAATAAGTTTTAGAAGTTCACTTTAAAGTCCGGAGTTTTTTTATTTTACATATTTATTAATTTGTTCTATCCAGTAATCAAGCCACATTGCTTTTAAATCAGCTTTTGACCATTCTTCATCGAACATCTTCTGCATCTTTTCTGAAGTCCATGAGTCGAGTGTATTCCATTTTTCTTTATCAATTAATATCATCGGAAGTCCAAGTGATTTAAAATATTTATTCATATAATTATTTTCTACGATTGGAATGACTCCGAGATAAATTGCTTCATAAGTTCTATGGCAGTCAAGACCGTTTCCTGCAGGACTTGCTACAAACTGAAAATGAGAAAGTTTTCTGCGGTAAAGATGACAGCTTAACGGTTTATAAATCTGCTGTGCATTTTTGTTTCTACAGAGAGCCATAAAACATGGTGCACGGCTTTCTGGATTTGTGTTGATAGAAAATCCAAAAATTATTTTTGGTTCTTTTTTATTTTTTAGATATTTCCCTTTTTTAAAATCAGAAACGGCACCTGCATTATGACGCCATCGGTCTTCAAGTCCGATAGGAAGCGGAGTAATTTTTGCAGATTTAATTTCACAGTTCTGGGCAAACCAGTGAATGATATATTTATTCTTTGAAATTTCTTTATGGAAATCTGATTTTATATTAACATCACCCTGATGTGTAAGTAAAACAAAAGAACGGTTTACTTTTGAAAGAACTTCTTTTACAAAACTTTCAAGTTTCCAAGAGCTTACAAATACAAGCGGATTTTTCCTTTCATTGTCAATTTTTGATTTTGAAAAATTATTGATTTCATCAGCATTGCAAAGATGTGTATTATCATATAAAACATCTGCAATTTTTCTATAAGTATCTCCGGCAAGATACGGTGCACTTGATGGACGGAGTTTTAATTTACTGTTAACAGTTGAACACAAATCAACAGAAAATTCAAAAGGTAGATTTGACAGATAATATAAAAAAGCCATGTTTCCTCAATAAAAAATTAAATAATATCAGATTACATCAACGAAAGTTCTCTCGTTTTTATTAAATAAAATTAAACCAAAGAAAAAACATAATGCTGTAATACCAAGACTGATTAATGTCATTAATAAAGGAACTTCTCCGGCTCCGTAAAACCAGATTCTGAAAAGTTCAATTGGTGCACTCATCGGATTTACATAGAAAAACCATTTCCATTTTTCAGGAGCCTGAGAGAGAGGGTATACAATTGGTGTTGCATACATTGCAAGCTGAAGTCCGAATCCAAGAAGCTGGTTTAAGTCACGGTACTTTGTTGTCAGAGAAGAAATAATCATTCCAAGACCGCAGCCTAAAAATCCGATCCATAAAACAAGAAGAGGAAATAGACATACTTTCCATGACGGATGAACCGGTGAACCACTGAATATAAAATAAAAATAAAAAACAAGAAGACATGCAAACTGAAGTGCCAGTTTAATCATGTTTCCGACTGTTGTCGAAATAGGAACTGTAAGACGGGGAAAATAAACTTTTCCAAAGATTCCAGAATTACTTGAAAAAATTGAAGCGGCACTGTTCAGAACTCCTGTAAAATAAGTCCAGAGCATTGTTCCTGCAAAATAGAAAAGTAAATACGGAACTGAATCAGTACCGATATTGGCAAGTTTTCCAAAAACAAAAGTATATGCAACTGTTGTAACAAGCGGCTGAACAATGTACCAGAGAGGTCCAAGAATAGTCTGCTTGTACTGAGTTGTAAAATCTCTTTTTATAAAAAGATAAACAAGGTCACGATATCTGATGAGTTCTCTTATATGCTTTGAATCTAAAAACTTTGATTTTGGTTCAAGTACTAAATCCCAGTTTTCATCTTCATTTTTAATTGATTCTGCTGCTGCTTTCATTTCGTTTCCCTGTTTTTGTTGTATTTTATATTGAATTAGTCCTTAACATATTTTTTGAGTATTTTCAAATTTCTCTGAACTACTTTATAATCATCAGCATTTGATTGTACTCTTAAAGTTTCAAAAGGATCTTTTTTACCCATTGATTTTAATAAAGCAAGTGTGTCTGCATCAAGACTTCCCATTTCTTCTTCCCCGACAGCAAGCGCATAACATACGCCGATCATTCCAACTTTTTTTACTCTGTCAGGACCGGAAATTCCATTTGCTTCAAGAACAGCTTCTGCTTTTGCAAGGTCTTTTAAATCTCCTGCAGTATTGTTTTTCCAGTTACCAAGCTTATCCATTTCTTTTTCAATTGTTTTATAGTTTTTTGCAAAATTCTGTACATCATTGTCTGTAATGCCTGTTTTTGGTGCATTCTGAGCAAATGCTGCAAATCCAAAAAACAAAACTGCTATAGCCGTAAATAATTTTTTCATATCTAACTCCTTGAAAATAATCTCTAAAATTATACAATATCTTTCAGATTTATCCAATATATGTTATTAATTTACATAAATCTATTGCATAAATATGCATAAATCTGTATATTGATTGCATAAATATTTATCAGTGGAATTTTAAGAAATTCCATCTGAAATATCCAAAGGAGTAAAAATATGCAGGATTCAATCACATTTATTGATGGTGGTGTTACAGCGCCGCTTGGATTTACAGCAAACGGTTATCATTGTGGAATCAAGGCAGGACGCGAAAAAAATGATACAGCGCTTGTCTATTCAGAAAAAGTTTGCAATGCAGCAGGTGTTTTTACTTCTAACCGCGTAAAAGCAGAAAGCGTAAAATATACACAGAAAGTAATCGCAAAAGGAAAAGCACAGGCCGCAATTGTAAATGTCGGATATGCAAATGCATGTACAGGAGAAGAAGGTGCACAGGTTGCAAAAACAATGGCAGAATGTACTGCTAAAGAACTTGGAATTACACCTGATACTGTCATTGTATGTTCCACTGGAATCATCGGTCAGCAGGTTCCTGTTGAAAAAATTGTAAGCAATATTTCTAATTTGAAAAACGGTCTTTCTAAAGAAGGTCATAAAGAAGCAAGAATCGGAATCATGACAACTGACACTCAGTACAAAGAGTGTGCAGTTACTTTTGAAATCGGCGGAAAAAAAGTCACGATGGGAACAATGTGCAAAGGTTCCGGAATGATTCACATCAACATGGGAACAATGCTCGGCTTTATAACAACTGACTGTGCAATTTCTTCTAAGATGCTTGATAAAGCGCTTCACGAATCAATTCTTTCAACTTACAACTGTGTTTCTGTTGACGGTGATACAAGTACAAATGATACTCTTACAATTCTTGCAAATGGAATGGCAGGTAACAAAGAAATCAAATCAGTAGGAAAAGATTTTGATGCGTTCTGCAATGCACTCAATGCGATGAATAAAATCATGGCAATGAAGATTGCAGCAGATGGAGAAGGTGCAAGCCGTTTAGTTGAATGTACTGTAACTGGAGCCAAATCTGTACAGATCGCCCGCGGACTTGCAAAAGAAATCATCAGATCAAATCTTGTTAAAGCTGCAATGTTTGGAAAAGATGCAAACTGCGGAAGAATTCTCTGTGCTATGGGTTACTCAGGTTTTGAATTTAATCCTGAAAAAACATGCGTTTATTTTTCAAGCAAGCCTGATGGAAAAAGATATTTCGAAGTTCCATCTGACGGAAAAGTTGATGTGAACGGAGTTGAATCAATCGAAGTTGTTCACAATGGAGTCGGACTTTCTTTTGATGAAGAAAAAGCAGAAAAGATTTTGTCTGGTGAAGCAATTGAAATCTATGTTACACTTGAAGACGGTAAAGCAACTGCCCAGGCATGGGGCTGTGATCTGACATATGATTATGTAAAGATCAATGGCGATTACAGAAGTTAACCTTTAGTTTAAGAAAATATTTTTAAGGAATTGATTTTATGAATAAAGAAGAAATAAGTACATTAACAACTGAACAGTGGTCTGAAGTTCTCGTTCAGTCACTTCCATATTTCAAGCAGTGGGTTGGAAAAGTTGTAGTTGTAAAATACGGCGGAAACGCAATGCTTAACGAACAGCTCAAGCAGGCTGTAATGGAAGATATCGTTCTTCTTAACACAATAGGAATTAAAGTAGTTCTCGTTCATGGTGGCGGACCTGAAATCAATCATATGCTTGAACGTGTAGGAAAAGAATCAAAGTTTGTTGATGGTCTCCGCTATACAGATGCCGAAACTATGGAAATCGTACAGATGGTTTTGACTGGAAAATTGAATAAAGACATTGTCGGCATCCTTCTTCAGAAAGGTGGAAAGGCAATCGGACTTTCTGGTGTAGATTCCGGACTTTTGCGTGCAAAGAAAACAGAAAAAGATTTGGGATTTGTTGGAGACGTAACAGAAGTTAATCCAAAGATTCTTGAAACACTTTTGGCACAGGATTTTATTCCTGTTGTTTCTACAGTTGCTCTTGGAGAAGACGGAGACGAAGCCCGCTACAACATCAATGCTGATACAGCGGCTGCAAAAATTGCAGTTGCGTTAAAGGCAGAAAAATTTGTTCAGCTTACAAATGTCCCTGGAATCTTACGAAATGTTGATGATCCGTCAACTTTGATCAAACGAATCGAGCGTACAGCAATCGGTTCGCTCAAAGCAACAGGCGTAATCGCAGGCGGAATGATTCCAAAAATTGAATGCTGTGAAACAGCGCTCAACGGCGGAGTTCCACGAACACATATCATTGACGGACGCGTTCCACATTCACTTTTAATTGAAATGTTCTCAGACCGCGGTATTGGAACAATGATTTATTAATCACGCGGAACTTAAATTGAAATACGGTATTGGAAAAATAATCCAATTCTTATAAGTTCCACTTGAAGTTTTAAGGAGAAAATTATGGAAAAATTAATAGTAAATAATTACGGAAGTTTTGATGTCACATTTGTAAAATCCAAAGGTTCTACAATGTGGGATTCAACTGGAAAAAAATATATCGACTTTATCGCAGGAATCGGTGTTAACTGTCTCGGACACAATTATAAACCGCTTGTAAAAGCAATTTCAAAACAGGCAAAAAAACAGATTCATATTTCAAATTATTATTTTTCAGATGTTGGTGCCTGTTATGCAATTGACCTTCTTGAATCACTTGGCTTTGACAGAGGATATTTTGGAAACTCAGGAGCTGAAGCAAACGAAGCTGCAATCAAGCTTGCAAGAAAATATGGCCAGCTTAACGGCGGTGAAAAAAGAAAAACAATCGTAACACTTGAGTCATCATTCCACGGAAGAACACTTGCAACACTTACAGCAACCGGTCAGGACAGATTCCATCCTGACTGCTTTGCTCCATATCCAATGGGATTTAAAACAATCAAGGCAAACGATTTTGATTCACTCGCAGGCGCTTTTGATGATACAACGGCAGCACTTTTTATTGAATGCATTCAGGGTGAAGGCGGTGTAAATCTTATTGATAGAGAATGGGCAATGGCTGCTGCAAAAGCTGCAAGGGATGCTGGGGCTATCGTAATGTGTGACGAAGTTCAGACTGGAGTTGGAAGAACAGGAAGTTTTCTTGCAAGTGATGATCTTGGAATTGAACCGGAAGTCGTAACTCTGGCAAAAGGTATTGCCGGTGGAATTCCGATGGGTGCATGTCTTTTCAGAGGAAAGGCAAAAGATGTTTTTGCTGCAGGTGATCATCAGTCAACATTTGCCGGAAATCCTCTTGCTTGTGCAGCCGCTCAGGTTGTTCTTGATACAGTTAACGACAAAGATTTCCTGAATGAAGTTATCAACAAAGGTGATTATATCAGAAACATCATCAAGTCATGGGACATTCCTATCGTAAAAGAAGTAAGGGGAAAAGGTCTTATGATCGGAACTCAGATAGATACAAAAGTAAAACCTTTTGACATTGAAGTAAAATGTCTTGAAAAAGGTCTTTGTACAACTGTTGCCGGAAGCGATGTCGTAAGATTTTTACCGCCGCTCACAATTTCTTATGACGAAATTGATGCAGGACTCAAAATCTATAAAGATGTTCTCGAAGAATTTTCAAAATAATTAAACTAAAATACCACAGTACTGATAATGCTGTGGTATAATTTTAAAATAGTGAACAATATGGAAAAAACAGTTTATATCATCGGACATAAAAATCCTGACACTGATGCGATTGCATCAAGTGTCGGATATGCTGCTCTTAAAAATCTTCTTGGATTTAAAAATTACAAAGCAGCACGTGCTGGCCATTTAAATCCGCAGACTGCATATATTTTTAAGAAATTTAATCTTTCCCGTCCTGAATATTTTCAGGATCTTCAGCCAAAGGTTAAATATTATATGCCGAAAATTTTTGAGACGGTTGATGAAAATGTTCCGGTTTGGGAAGCACTCGGAAGAATGGAATCGACAGGCCTTCGAGTACTTCCAGTAACTGACCGTAATGGAAAATATCAGTCTCTTTTGCATTATTCAGCTTTTGCCCAGAAAATTTTAACTGTTTTAAATCCGGAAAAACCACGTCCTATTGCAACAAGCATTAATCTGATTCAGAAAACTTTAAATGCTCAGCCAGTAATTACAAATCCTGATGATGAAAAATTATTGAAATATACTATTCTTGTCGGCTCTTCATCAACAGAATCTTTTGGAGAAAAATTAAAAAGTCACGAAACTGAAAATGTAATTGTAATTGCAAGTAACCGTGAAGATTTAATTAAACTTACAGTCGAAAATAATATTAAGCTTTTGATTCTGACATCTGGTTTTGTTTTAAATAAAGAACTCAGAACTCTTGCAGAACAGCATGGCGTTTCAGTAATAATTTCTCCTTACAGGACATCTCCGACATCAATGCTTATAGCTTATTCAATGCCTGTAAGCGTTATCGGTGATCTTGAAATTGTTCCAGTTCATCCGGATGATACTTTGACAAAAATACAGTCGGCTCTTAAAAACAGTCCGTGCCGTTATCTTCCTGTTGTAGATGAACATAATGTTGTTGTCGGAGTAATTTCTGAACATGATCTTGTTCTTGAACCGAATGTCGAGTTTATTCTTGTTGATCACAATGAAATGAGTCAGGCTATCGATGGAATTGAAAATTACAAGATTCTTGAAGTGATTGACCATCACAGAATCGGAACTTTATCAACTGCTTATCCGATTACATTCATTAATAAACCTGTCGGATCAACTTCCACTTTAATCACAAATCTTTATAAGGAATACCGTGTTTCAATTCCTAAAGATATTGCTTCTTTGCTTTTATGTGGAATTTTAAGTGATACGCTCGGTCTTGCATCTGCTACTACAACAGATTTTGACCGCGAAATTGCAGAATATCTTTCAAGCATTACAAATCTCGATATAAAAGAATTAAGCAATGAGATACTTCTTGCCGGAAGTAAAATTACCGGTCGTAAACCATCTGAACTTGTTGCACAGGATATGAAAGTTTACAACGATTCCAGAATAACTTATACAATCAGTCAGATTGAAGTAGGAAATACAAAAGAAATTCTTGATCACAAAGAAGAATTTCTGTCAGAACTTGAACTTCAGAGAAAAACAAACAAAGCTCTTTTTTCTGCAATTCTCGTAACTGATATTACTCAGCTTTCAAGCATTCTTCTTCTTTCGTCTGATGATGAATTTAAGCCTTTTGTTACATTCCCAAAACTTGAAGAAAATGTTTATTACCTTCAGGGAGTTGTTTCAAGAAAAAAACAGCTTTTACCTCTTATTGCAGAACAGGTGAGTGCATATCAGGGATAGACTGCTTTTGCAGACAGAATAGATAATTATTTTTTATTGTGTTTTATTGCTTTGACTTTATAAAGCTCTTTGTCTGCAGCGGCGAGTAATTTTTCAAGGTCTGTATGTGCTGAATTAAAAGCGGCAGAGCCGATACTGATTGAGACTTTGAATTTTTCTCCTGAACATTCATTTGAAATTTTAGTTTCAGCTTCAATTCTTTTTATAAAAGCCTCAAAACCGTTTTTATCCATTCCATCAACTGCAATTGCAAATTCATCTCCGCCAAATCTTGAAATGATGTCAGAAGATCTGCAGACATTTCTTAAAATCTGGGATTGAAGAAGAATTGCGCGGTCGCCGGCTTCGTGTCCGTAAGTATCATTTATTTTTTTCAGTCCATCCATATCACAGAATAAAATCATTCCGGAACATTTTTTTGAAACAGAACGTTTTATCATTTTGTTTGTAAGATTTATAAAACCTCGTCTGTTGTTTAAGCCGGTAAGTTCATCTGTGGTTGAAAGAGTTGTGATTTTTGTGTTGTATTGTGCAAGTCTTGAGTTTTTACTTTCAAGTTTAAGATTTGCTTCCTGTTCGTTATTGAGTTTAATTGCAGAAGTAATTTCTTTTGAAAAAAGTTCAAGAATAAGTTCATAAAAAAGAAAATCGTGATTATCAAGCGGAACGATAATGTATCCGTATTGAAAGACAGTTTCGTAAAGCGGATAAATGATGATTTTTGAATAATGTTTCTGAAATGTAGATTCTGGAAAAACATTTCTTAAAGGATTGAAATAGCTTACTGAAAAGTCAGGACTGTTTATTACGTTTTTTTCGTATGTATAGATTCTTTTGACTTTATGAGGAATTTTATAACTATCTTTTTTAGGATCAAATTTTTTCGGTTTGTCAAAAATAAAAAGTGACATTGCATCAAGTGAAGATCTTTCAATCTGTTTTTGAAGTACTTTCAAAAAGTCATTCAGACTGACAGCTGCGAGTGTGTGCTGAACAAGATGGTGAAGAGAGTAAAGTTCATTGTCGATTGACTGCGGAAGAGTGTGAATGATATTATAAATATCTTCTTTTGTGTAATTGTGTCTGTTTCCCTGAGCGTCAATTGATTCACTTAAAATATTCTGGTCGTTGACACATCCGCAGCTTACACGAAATCTTTCTATCGATTGAATTTTTTTTATCTGTTTAAATGTCTTTTTCTGAAGAATACAGTCTGCCATGAAAGCAGCATTATAGGCTTGAAGTGAAATCTGCGGATCAATCGTAGTTAATGTCGGAGTTGAATAAAGACTTCTGTTTGTATTGTCAAAGCCTGTAACAATCACATTTTTAGGAACATTGATTCCGTGTTCTTTGAGAGTTTCTATAACTCCAAGTGCCATTCCGTCATTAAGACAGACGATACAGTCAAAATCAATTCCGTTTTTTTCTATGTATTCATTTAATAAAATTACTGTATTTAATCTGTTAAAATCGCCGTTTATGATTTTTGAATCATCAATTTTAAGATTATGACTTTTTAAAGTTTCTAAAAACCATTGTTTTCGTAAAAAAGAATCTTCGTTGTTGTCATTTGCAGTAAAAAGAAGAAAATTCTTTCTGTGATGTTTTTTTATTAAATGACTTATTGTATTAACAAATGCATTTTTTGAATCGCTTAAAACTGCAGGAAAACCTTCGATTTCGAGACCGATGTTTACAACAGGAATATTAAATTTTTTAAGATCCTGTGCAAATTCCTCTTTTGTAATAAAAGTGCATAAAGGTCCTGCACTCATTATCATGGCATCAAAATTGTAAATCGTAATGATTTCTTTTATTGCCTGAGGTCTTCCTTCAAAACCAAACTTTTCAGCATGCTTTGCACTGATTGGAACGATAATAAACTGGTAATTGTTTTCAGTACAGAATTTTTCTACACCTTTAATGAGTTCTATACTGTATTCTTCATGTATGTTATGAACTGCAAGACCAATTCTTTTCATAAACAATTCCCCGGTTTATATCGCAATTCAGCTGATTATTCCCATCCGAATGTTGCAGGCGGTTTATTAGTTGCGTCAAAATAGACTGCGTCAACAAATTCCAGTTTTGAAATTTCTGAAACAATGTCATTAAGAAGTTTTAGATCGAGCCATGCAAAACGTGCTGTCATAACATCTTCTGAAACAACAGGTCTTAAAACAAAAGAAGCATGTTCTTTTGAAGAAGCATAAGGAAGATCAATTGTCAGATGCTGGAATATTTTATTATACCATCCTGTTTCGTGCATTTTTGTAAGAACAATATTGTCAACTTCACGAAGCTGGTCAAGGCGGAATTTATCACAATATCCTTTCTGAATTTGTAAATCTTCATCTTTTAATCCAGGTCGCTGCCAGAGTTTAATGACTGTACGATTTAAAAGTTTTGCACTGTTTGTAATGCTGCTTGAAGCCTTTTCGATATTTTCCCATTTTTCTGGAATTTCGTAAAAACCGTTTTCATTTTTTTCAAAAGCAAGTACTGCCGGAAAGCGGTAAGTCCTGAAGTCACCCTGAACGCCGACAGATTTAACAGGTAAAACTGATTTTACCATTGTGGCTGTACTGTTATCGGAGAATTCTTTTACTTCAATTTTTTCAAATTCTTTTTTAGCATCTTCATATTCTTTTCTGTCTGCATCTGAAACGTTTCCGTCTGAACAGAGTACGTTGATAGAAAGACCCGGACCCGGGAAAGGATGTCTCATTACGAGTTCATCGGAAAGACCAAGCTTTTTTCCGATCGCACGTACTTCGTCTTTGTAAAGATCACGGATCGGTTCTATGATAAGTCCTCGTGCAATCAAATCCTGAATTCCCTGAACGCGGTTGTGATGAGTCTTGATTGTATGACTGTTTTTTGTTCCGCCAGATTCAATGATATCAGGGTAGAGTGTTCCCTGTGCTAAAAGCCATTTGTCATCATCGAGATGCTGTTTATCTACGACTTCATTTCTTACAGTAATAAAATTTTCACCGACAGCCATTCTCTTTTTCTGAGGATCTGTCAAACCGGAAATTGCTTTTAAGAAACTTTCACTTGCATCTTCAACGATGAAATTTGTAAAACCGAATTTCTTATATGCTTCTGCGACATTTTTACTTTCGTTTTTGCGCATGAATCCGTTGTCGATATGAAGACCTAAGACTCTGTCCTGTCCGAGAGCTTTATTTAAAAGTGCAAATGTAATAGTTGAATCAACTCCGCCGGAAAGGAAGAGCAGTACATTTTTATTTTCTGCATCTTTTTTAATGTTATCAAGAATGACCTGTAAAACAGTATCCTGATCCCAGTTCTTATTCATTCCACAGAATTTTGCAAAGTTTTCAAAAATCTGATTTCCGCATGGAGTGTCTTTTACTTCACAGTGAAACTGAAGAGAAAATCTTTTTTTAGAAAGATTCTGAGTTGCAGCAAACGGACAGTCTTTTGTAGAACCGACAGTTTCAAAACCGTCGCCAAGAGCAAGAACTCCGTCCTGGTGACTCATCCAGACCTGCTGGTCGCCGTTAATTCCATCAAAAAGCGGACATTTAACGCTGTCATTAAATTTTAAAGTTGAAAAACCAAATTCGCCTTTTTCAGCTTTTCCAACTTTTCCATTATAACCAAGCTGAACGATATAGTGACCGTAACAGAGTCCGAGAATTGGAATATCTGAGTCCAGAATTTTTGAATTAAATTCAGGAACTTTTTCATCGTAAACAGAAGCAGGACCGCCTGAAAAAACAATTCCTTTAACATTTTCAAATGCTGAAATATCTGCACTTGGAAGAGCAATCTCAGAATAGTATCCGAGCATTCTGAAACGTTTTGCAATTAAATGTGCATATTGAGAACCAAAATCTAAAACAACAATTTTTTCACGACTCATATTTTCCCCAGTAAAATTTTCAGAAAATTATATCAGAATTCTATATATTATTAAAGTCGTTACTTTTTTAATTTTATATGGATTCAGACAAAAGCTGTTTCCAGGTCTCCGATTTCTTCAAGATCTTCAATGTCTGAAATGTTTTCGATATTTAAATTTTCGTCTTCTTCAAAAATAAATGTATTTGCTTTGTCATTAATTGTTTTATCTTCAATGGAATAATCTGTTGTGTCTTTTATTATTCCATTAATACTGATGTTAATTGATTCCTGTAAAGATGAAAAAACATAATTTCTGATAAGAGTTCTTGTTGCTGAAGGTGTTGAAGGCATAAGGAGCATTACTATTGTGGCAAAAGGAAGTCCGTCTTTTATTGCAAAAATTGCGGCTTCACAGTTAATCGATTTTTTGCCGAGAGAAATAATTATATTTTTTAATACTTCTTTTTCTGTAAAACGTTCTTTTTCTTTAACAGCAATCGCACACGCAAAACCGCATGAACTTATATCAATAAGTTTCATTGTAAAAAGTCTTCCGTTTTTTTCAATGTGTACTGTTGCATCTGTTTTCTGCTTGCAGTCAAGACGAACATATTGGCGTCTTCCTTTTGCACCGTTAATTTCACAGATTTTGATGATTTTCTCTGTAATTTTATCAAGGCCTTCATCAAGCATGATGAATCCACCGGGTATTTCGGTTTTTAAAAGGAATTGATTTTTATCTGCAAGTCTGATTTTTTGAGAAAGTATTCCGATGTAGATGGTTTTTAATATTTCATCTTTTTGAAATGATACGACAAAATTAAACCATTCTTTTATTGAAAATCCATAATCGATATTGATGAAACAGATTGAATCAGGATTTTGTCTGAGAATTGGTTTGGCAAATCCAACATCATCAATATAAAAAGCTTCGTACTCATTTGTACGGAGTCTTTCTATGACACTTGTTTTGATTGCATAAGGTGAATTTAAAAAAAATACTTTTCTTCCAAAAATCGGATTTTCACTCTGTCCCATAACAAATATTATAAAATTGAATTATGAAATTGTCAAAAATCAGTTGTGATAAAAAAACTCCTCAAAAGTTTTTTTTTTCTTTTGGGGAGTCTCTATAAGTCGTTCATTTATTGGAACTTTTTGAGTTTTTATTCCGGAAAACTCAACTTTCTTAAGACCTTAAAAATCTGCAAGTTTTGGTGCGCGTGGATATGGAATAAGCCGTTCGCTTACACGAACTCTTCGAGTTTTCCTTATCGGAAAACTCGACTTCCTCAAGACCTTAGAAATCTGCTAACTTCGGAGCTCTTGGATATGGAATAACATCGCGGATGTTTTCCATTCCAGTTACGTATCTGATAAGACGTTCAAATCCGAGACCAAAGCCTGAGTGTGGAACTGTTCCGAATCTGCGGAGGTCTAAGAACCACTGATAGTTTGACATATCCATCTTGCGTTCTTCACATGCTGCAAGAAGTTTGTCATAGTTTTCTTCGCGTTCAGAACCACCGATCAATTCACCAATGCCAGGAACAAGAACATCAACTGCTTTAACAGTTTTTCCATCATCATTCTGTTTCATGTAGAATGATTTTATTTCTTTCGGATAGTTGAAAACCATTACAGGACACCCGAAGATTTTTTCTGTCAAATATCTTTCATGTTCAGTTGCAATGTCGCATCCCCAGTAAGGAGAGAATTCAAATTTAGCTCCGTTCTTTTCTGCTTCTTTTAATTTTTCAATTGCGTCAGTATATGAAATACGGACAAACTTTGCATTTGCAACTTTTGTAAGACTTTCAATCAAGCCCGGCTGAATTCTCTTGTCAAAAAATTCAAGGTCAGCGCGGCATTTTGTCAAAGCCCAGTTTAAAAGATATTTAACAAAGTCTTCCTGAATATCCATGTCATCATCAAGATCATAGAATGCCATTTCAGGTTCAATCATCCAGAACTCAGCAAGGTGGCGAGGTGTGTTGGAATTTTCTGCACGGAATGTCGGTCCGAATGTATAAACACGAGAGAGAGCTGTTGCAAGTGTTTCTGCTTCGAGCTGACCAGAAACTGTGAGCGATGCTTTTTTTCCAAAGAAGTCTTTTGAGTAATCTACAATTTTGTGTGCGTCTTCGATTTTCATTCCGCCATTTCCGGCTTTAACACCGAGTTCTGCAATCTTTTCAAGAGAGAGAGTAGTTACCTGGAACATTTCTCCGGCACCTTCACAGTCAGAGCATGTGATTTCCGGAGCGTTGATGTACTGAAAGCCTCTTTCCTGAAAGAATGAATGAACAGCAAATGCCATCTGGTTTCTTACGCGGTAAACTGCACCGAATGTGTTTGTGCGTGCTCTGAGGTGAGCGTTCTCACGTAAATATTCCATTGACATTTTATTTTTCTGCAAAGGATATTCTTCTGGATTACATGTTCCAAGGCAAGTAAGATTTTCAAGAGTAACTTCGACTGCCTGACCTGAAGCAGGTGATTCAATTAAAACACCTTCTGCCCGAACTGATGCACCTGTGTTGAGCTTTTTAAGTTCAGCTTCGATATTATTTACATTAGCGTTATTTGAGGGAGCGTTGCGGTCAAATGTAAGCTGAATGTTTGCAAAACATGAGCCGTCATTTACCTGAATGAAAACTAAATTTTTTGAATCGCGAACTGTGCGAATCCATCCGCAGACCTTGACTTTCTGGCCTTCCGGTTTTGTTGTAAGTAAATCTTTAATAAGTGTTGGTACCATTTTTGTACCCTCCATAAATGTAAATAATGAGTGATATTCTAATTATTTGTGCTGTTTTCTTCAATATGTATGAGAAAAATAATTGAATGATTTTTATTTTTTTATTAAATTATAT
>JAGHVB010000075.1 GCA_018064525.1 Candidatus Treponema merdequi
GAAAACCCTCAGCATATCCATGTTAAGGGTTTTTCCGAATCTTCTTGGTCGGGTGAACAATGAGACGAGAGGTTTCTTATCAAGGAATTCTTTTATCAGTAGAGTCTTGTCAACGTAATAATATTCAGACTGGGCTCGTACGTAATCTGAAATACCGACTGGAAGAGATTTCTTTTCAACTGATTTGTTGTTTTTGATGTATTTTCCATCAGTAATGCGTCCATCAACAGGTTTTTCTGCATTATCAGGAATCTGCCAGCTTTTTCCTTTTTTTACAGCTCCGGATATTTTGCCTTCATTACAAAGATGTGAAATAGTTCTTTCAGAAAGATTCCATTCCAATGCAAGTTCTTTACAGGTTTTCATACAGAAAATAATACATCATATTCGGCAATAAGTCAAAATTTTACGGCAAAATATAAAATTATTCGGCAATATAACTATCTATAATCCTTATTCTGTCTACTAAAACCTAAATATTTAGGTTAGTAATTACCCTTTTCTTTTATCACCTGCTTTAATCTGAAATTATTGTCAAATACATATTCATTTAATTTGTTTATTTCAAGCAGATTTCTGATGCACCATTCAGGATCCTGAGTATGGAATGTGTAATAAACATCATTTAACTGTTTATAGGGAAAAATTTGCATAACAAATTTTGTTGACTGTTCTCTGGTATATGAAATGTAACGGTATAGATAACCGATCCAGAATAAAGAACTTTTTGAGTATTTAATTTTTCCGTAGGTAGAATCTCCAAATTCGTTTGTAATTTGAGAAAGTCCTTCTTCCGCATCAAGTGACAAATTTGAATTGGTGTTATCATCAAGAGCTTTTGATAAATTAGAATGAAGAAACCTTCTCAAAAAGACAGACGAAGAACAATCCAGTTCTGCAGATTTTTCGAAGATTTTTCCCTGGAATTCACACAGTAATAAACCATTATGATCAAAATTTTTCATTTGAAAAGTTCCTCTATGTATAGACCTGTTTTAAATTCTCTTTTTGCAAGTTTGAGTTTTGTATCGATTTCAAAACTTCTTTCTACTAACCTATTTCTGCAGTCTTCACGTTCAGGTTTTGACAGATAATATTTTTCAACTGGAATTAAGTTGGATAAAGCTTTATCTGTCTTAAATATATATTGGAGTCCCAGTTTTGAAGCAGACAAAGAATGAAGAGCAACATCTGCATTGATTTCCCCTTCTGTAAATTGGGACATGATGTAAAACATCTTATTATCTGCTATTGGAGCAATTACAACGTCCGCAGTATTTGTTTCTACAACAATATTTTGTATAGTCTGATTTGATTTATACTGTTCCAAAGTGCCACGGTGATAACAAATGGCAAGCATCCATTCAAGGTTGCATTCAAACTTTTTTATTTTCAGGTTTTCTAATGAATATCTAAAGGAATATACAGAAGCACCATCTTTCTCAGATACAAAAGATAAAGCTTGATTATATGTTTCCCCTAAGTAAAAACCATTTCCAAAATCACAGTTATTTCGTGAACCTGTTGTAGTAACAGTTGATAGTCCATCTCTTGAACCGTGGAACAAGACAGTACCGTATTTTTCTTTTATGAGTTCTTCTTTTACAGAGTTGATTCTGTATTTGTTTTTATAGATGTAAGAATAAATTTTTTCGCATACATCTTCTCTTGCAGAATTTCTCTTTTCAATTTCATTCAATGTGGTTCTTGAAATACCCGTTCGTTCAGATAATTCAAGCATATTGATTTTTTCTGTTTCCAGAATGAAGTGTATATCTTCTTTTAGATTGTAATGACAGTCAATTGTTATCATGTAGATAATTATAGAGTTTTAAACTTGTTTGTTCAATATGAACAAACAAGTTTGAGTTAAGAATGACAAGTGTAATTTATTTTGTAATTGTACGAACTACGCGGAAACCTACGGTTGACGACCCTCCAAAAATTGCGGGTCGTTATACTAAACTTCACTCAAAGGTAAAAAACATCCGGCTGAAACAAGTTTGCCACCCTGTATAAAACATGCTCCATCATGTAACGGAGTATCCATTCCAAAAATTGTTACAAGTAAGGCTGATGAAACATCTGCATTCAGTCTGGTTCCGCTCTGTAAAATATTATCAAGTTTTGTATGACGAAGAAAAACTGCAAGCATGCCTCGTTTCTGTTTGGAAAGAGTTTCTGCAGCAATTAAAACAGAGTCTACGTATGTATGTTTTGAACGGGAACCAAAGGCAAACCATTTACTTTGCCCGATTCGTAGAAACAATTTACGAATTTCAGGTTGGAAAATAATTGTAAGGGAAATTACAAGACCTGGAGCAATAATATTCAAAACCCAAAGTAAAGTTTTTAAATCGAGGATTACTGCAATGGCATAAGCAATTGCAACAATTACAACAGTCTTAAGAATCTGAACACTATTTGTTTTTGACATGAAATCATATGCTTTATAAAGCAGGTATGTCATGATAGCAATGTCCAGAAATGGTTTTACAAAATTATAAATGTATGAAAGTTTATCAAATGCGCTCAAAGTATTTATACCTGTAAGTAATTAATAAGTTGATTTAAATAGTATATCTCAACACTTTCAAAGTATCTACACTTTCTTCAACATCATGTACCCGTAAAATTTTTGCACCTTTTTGAACACTAACAATTCCTGCTGCCAAAGTACCGGCAAGCCTTTTATCTGCAGTTTTCATTTCTTGATTTTCTGAAGCGGTCATCAATCCGATACATCTTTTTCGCGACAATGCCATTAAAACTGGATAATTTAGTTCACAAAGTTTATCTGTATTTTTTATAAGATTCAAATCTTTCTCAAAGGTTGTCCCAAAACCAATTCCAGGATCAAGAATAATCTTATCATTTGATATTCCGTGAATATTTGCAAAGTTTACGCGTTTTTTTAAATAATCAATTGCAGAATCAATAGCAGCAATGTTTTTTGTTCCATTTGTTCCGTTTTGACAATCTACTGGACAATTCTGATTATATAGATTCGGATTTTTATTTTTATCTTTTGAAAAATTATTGTTCATTAGAATTACTGAAAGTTCTGTTGATGCCACAAAATCAGCAAGTCGTTCATCAAACTCTAAAGCTGCAACATCATTCAAAACATCTGCTCCAGCTTCGTATGCAGCTTTCATTACTTCATATTTTCTTGTGTCCACAGAAATAACAACATTGCTTTTTTTTCGTATTGCATTGATTACAGGAATAATACGTTTAATTTCTTCAGCACATGAGATTTCTGTAAAGCCTGGTCTTGTGGATTCTCCACCTATATCAATAATATCTGCACCTTGTTTGATTAGTTCAAATGATCTTTCAATTCCGCCTCTGCTGTCTTCATAAACTGAATCAGGAGTTGCATTTACAATTCCCATGACAAAAGCTGGTAATTCAGTTGAAATCTTTTTTGATCCAAATGTTAGAGTTAGCATAAATCTTCTATTGCCTTTTCAATATCAGCTGGAGATAAACCTGCCATTTCAAGGACTTCACTTCTTGTTCCCTGTGAATAGAATTTATCTTCAAATGCAAGAATTTTTGTATTGGTTGACGACCCTCCAAAAATTGCGGGTCGTTATACGGCATAAATATTATTGATATTTATTTCTCCACTAGTTGAAGAAATTTCAAAATCATCGGATTTTAAGTTTTCAATTGAAATTTTACCACTTGAAGATGAAA
>JAGHVB010000007.1 GCA_018064525.1 Candidatus Treponema merdequi
AGTCCTTGTTTGTAAAGTTCAATACATCTTAATTTGAACTCAAATGTGTATCGCATAAAAATACCCCTCTTACTTTTGTCCAGTAAAAAGGGTACATATCACTTTCAGAAGGGGGACTTAATTTCAGTGAATACAACAAACCTGAAGGCTACAGACCTGTCTACTATTTCACAAACCAGCCGATGTCAGAAAATACAGTTACATACGACATCACTTTAAAAGATAAAACAGGACTTGCTTCAACTTTATCAATTTCTAACAAGGCAGAGCTTTTAAGCCCTATAATCATCAAAAGCGATAACTACAGCATTCTTACTGACAATTCAACAATTCCTTCGAAAGAAAAAATCGAAACAGCCACAGTCAGATTTGAACATAACGGTCTTACAAAATCCGGTTCACCTGTAACAAATGTCCTTGTAAATTACAGCGTCCTGAATGGAACAGAAATCATCGATTCCGGAACAAAATCTCTTCCATGTTCAATCGAAGTTCCTTACGGACAGAATTATACAATTACTGCAACTGCACAAAAAAGCTATTACCTCGACAGCAGCGAAAATTCTGTAAGTGGAATAAATATCAAACACTCTCCTGTTTATTATGTAAGCAATACTGGAAGTGACACAAGTCTTGGTTCTCTCGGTAAGCCGTTTGCAACAATTCAAAATTGTATCGAGACAATCAAATCAGAAATTTCTAATTATGGAATTTATACCGACGGATACACAATCAATGTTTTGAGTAATCTCGAACGCACCGCAGACACCGCTCCAGACGCTCCATTTGTAGACATTGATTATTACGAAAACTTTACACTTACAATCCGTGGAACAGATGCAGACAATAATCCTGTAAACCGTACGCTCGACGCAAAGGGAACAGAAGCTGATCCTCATCAGGTAATAAGATATGCGGCTGGAACAGGTGTAAAAACATTTACATTTAATCTTGAAAATCTTACTCTTACAGGCGGATACACAAAAACCCAGAACGGAGCAGGTTTGCATTTTTCACAGGCACAAGGCCGTATAATTAATGCCACATTAAAAAATGTAAGTGTCACAAATAATATCATCAATGCTTCTAATAAATATGGCGCTGGTATATATTTTGGTTCTGATTATGAAAATGGTTCTTTCCTTACTCTCGAGGACTGTACAGTTTCTGATAACAAAAATATGGTTTCTTCTGGTGGTGGAATTTATCAAAGCAAAAATCAACCTGATAACTTAAATCTATTAGCATTAAAAGGTACAACTACCGTAAGAAACAACACTGCAAAACTGTATGCCGGTATTTATTGTAACGATCTTCTCGACATACAGTCAAAAGATGTAAAAATCATAAACAACACTACTACTGTTAATGGTTCAACTGCCGGAGTCTATGCAGCAAAACAGATAAATATCAGCGGTGCTGCAATCAAAGACAACTTTGCAAAACAGGAAGGCTCAGTTCCGCAGCCTTCAAACCTCAAACTTGCATCAGGTATAAAGATTAATATCACAGGTCCTCTTACAGGAAGTGAAATCCATGTATCTTCGGACGATGTTCCGACCGCAGGAAATCCTGTTGTAATTACAGAAAACTATTCAACTCATAACCCTGGAATTGATCCGACACAATACTTTATTGCCGACTCTTTTGGAATTACATATTCAAATGACAAAAACGAAGCGGCAGTTGCCATTAGCAGCGGAAGTTATGAGCCGTTAATTTCACAAAAGATTGCTTTTGAATGTGAAAAAAATACTTGCACACGGGGAACAGCTGAATCGTTTACAATAAAAGCAATCTTCGACAAAGATCTTGAATCAGAAAAAGACATCACAAACGAAATAACTTCATGGACACTGTCACTTTATGAAAATGGTGACCAGATGAAATCAGATACATTTACTGCAAATGCAAATACAATTACCGTAAATGCAAATGTACCGGCTGGAAATTATGTAATTGATATTATCGTAAATTATAAAAACCGTGCATATTTAGGCCACATCAATTTTGATGTTACTAACCCTTAAGGAGAAGCTATGAAGAAAATATTATCTGTTTTTCTTTTTGCAGAACTATTTTTATTATTCTCATGCCAGAATGCTTTTAATTCTCTTGATACAGCTTCTCCTTCTTCTGACCAGAAAATAAAAATTACGCGCTATTTTGACTTTAGCGGAGCAGTTCCACAAAACTTTATTCCAAAAGCAGATTCAAATAATAAAACAGCTTTCCCATCGGTTTCTCCAGGCAGTACAAGATACAAAGCGATCCTTAAAAACTTAACGGACGGCACAACGATTTCAACTGATGACGACCCGTCACCAGCCGAAATTTCAATTGACGCGGCTAATAAAGCAATTTCACTTGAACTTACAGTAAACAAACAGTATGTCATAACAGTACAATGTGTAAAATATGATGATCCTGAAATAGTTTACCTTGAAGGTTCATGTGATCCATTTACTTTAACACCAACACACACAGTTTTTTCAGAAAAATTTATACTTGAACCAAAAAGAGATGGCGTTGGAACAGCAGATTTAGCAATTTCACTAGATGGAATTCTTGCTCTTAAGAACGACTTGATTGTTAATATTGTGCGCGTACGAAATCTTGGTACAGGTGAAATTCAAAGCTGTTTTAAAATTAATTATAATTATGGTAGTACTGTTGTATTATTATATTCAGGAAATTCTAATTCACCTTCTGATATCCCTGCAGGACAGTACTCTGTAGAAATAGAATTTCGTGACAGCATACAGCGCATTTATTTTATAAAAGAAGTTGTCAATATTTTTAATAATTTAGTAACAAATACATTTGTAAAAAACACTGATGAGGAATATTACCAGCCTAATGCTTCAAATAAAATAGAAATCTATGTCACAGAAGAAATGACAAAGCGCTTTATCAGTTCCACAAAATATGTCGACTCAAATTCAACATCACAATCCGAAGAAGGCACATGGACAAATCCTTACAAGACACTTGCACAAGCAATCGCAGCAATTCCATCTGACAGTACACATGGTTACATTCACATCAAAGACGGACATTCCGAAGAAATTGACGGCGGATTCGATATTACTCAGAATATGACAATCGAATGTTATAAAGATATGCCAGGCGATGGAAAAGGTAATGCGACGCTAAACCAAAAGTTCGAAACGAACTATTTTTATGTAGGAAATTTTCTAAATCCAATATCAGTTACTTTTGATATAACTGGAATTAACTTTTATGGAAATGATATACCCTCAAATTGCGAAGGAATATTTTTATTTATTAATACACAATGTAATGTTACTGCAACAAATTGTACTGTAACTAATACATATTCAACAGGAGATGTTTCAGGTGGTGTAATTTCTAATAGGGGAACTTTAACACTAAATTCTTGTACTCTTAAGAATAGTAAAATTTATAATGAATACGATTCCTCATATACATATACTAACCAAGGTGGCGCAATCTACAACAAAGGTTCTTTAACCCTTAACAACACCACAATCACAGGCAACACCGCAGAAATTGCAGGCGGCGTATACACAACAAAGCCAATCGTCATTCAGGGAAAAACAATAATTTCGAATAACAATGCCAAATCATACAGTGCAACTCCCGTCCAAACCGCCAGCAATCTTTATCTCGCAAAAGATAATGCTACTCCATATACACAATCTTACATTGACTGCACAGATTCCATCCCGGCTTCCGGCTCAGAGATTCACATTACGACAGAAACAAAACCGACAGTAGCAGAGCCTGTAACTGTTCTTAAAAACTTTTACCGCCATTCAGGTTATAAGCCAGAAGACTTTTTTATAAACGACGAAGATTACCCGATTGTAAAAAAAGACGATACTAACGATGCATGTCTTAAAATCGGTGGCGGCGAGCTGATTGTAAAAACTTTTGATGACATCAAGATTTCGATTGATAAAAATAAGATTAAAAAAGGTGCGAATTTCAATGAAAAAGCCATTACGATAACAGTTAAAGACGGCCAAACCACACTTGAAAGAAGCAAAATTACAAGTCTTCAAGTTGGATGGTTCTTAAATGGAAAGTCTAAAATATATTCCAGCATGACTCCTTCTGATAACTTTACAACTTCTTCATTTAATACAGATAATCCATTTGGTTTGTATCAGTTTGTTGTTTATATTGAATACAACTCCAAAAAATATCAGGCCGTTTTTGATGTTGAATATTACGAAAACAATCCTCGCCTTGCATACCAGTCAGAAGCACCTCAGGATGGAACTTATTCTGTATGTACTTTTGCAGAATTACAGAAAATTAAGGATTGGGCAACTGGAAATAAATTAGGTTCTGCAGAATTTGTTCTAGAAAATGATATCGATGTACCTCCTGCTAATGCTAATAATTTTACTATTGGGAGCCTTGTAAATAGTCCTTTTAAAGGCACATTTAACGGAAATGGATATAAAATTTCTGGTATTACAAAATCTCTTTTTAATTTTGCAACAGGCACAATAAAAAACCTTACGCTTGAAGGTTCTGTTACAGGAAAAGCTGCTGCATTTGTAGAAAACAATACTAATGAAGCAAGATCAGTTGGAAATTTGACTATAGAAAATTGCGTTAACAAGGCTAATATAAATGCAAATAATGTTTCCGCCTCAAGTGGCAGCACATTGGGAATAGGAGCATTTTTAGGAAAAACAGTCGTTCAAAATGTCTACATAATTAAAAACTGCATTAATTACGGTAATATTGAATCAAATGTTACTGCTTATATAGGCGGTATTGCAGGTGATGTCGGTGCAAACATCATTAACTGCATAAATTATGGAAATATTAAATCTACAAGAATGATTTCATCCGAAAGGACAGGTGGAATTGCAGGCAATAGAGCAAATATAGAAAATTGTATTAATTTTGGTAATGTAAGCGGAACTGTTGCAGGTGGAATAATGGGCGGTAGTTCTTATTATAATGGTTCAACTCAAAAGGCTGTCAACTGTGTCAATATGGGCAAAATAGAAGGAACAGGTACTAATCCATCTGTAGGACAAATTATCGGAATAATACAAAGTATTGACAGCTTACAAAATATTGATGCCTATGATTACTGTTATTACCTTAAGGCAATCGACGATTCTGGAGCCGAAATACCAGGCGTCGGTACTCTTTCTGGGAAGGAATCTTCAGACTGTCAGACATATTTATTTACAATTCAAAACGACGGCTCAGCTTATTCAACACAAAATCCTATTTCGGTTAATGGAAAAACGGGTACAGATAATCTTATTAATCTTCTTAATAACTATGCTGAGTCTGATGAAAAATACTGCCAGTGGCTACTTCTCGCTAATTCCCTTCCACCAAAGCCGGTAATAAAAATAAATGGAGTTAATGATTAAATGAAAAAAAATTTTATTTTATTCCAGATATTTATAATTGCTTTATTTTTCTCAATCATTTCGTGTAGCAATCCGCTTTCATTTAATACACAATCTCGTAAAACCGATTTTCCTTCTGCTGCAACCGGCACCGTTTCTGGAAAACTCACCTTTAAAGGCGCCATTCCTCAGGAACTTATCGGTAGAAATACAAATTCCACAAGTTCTAAAACTGCAGTTCCAGTTTTTAATATGACAGGCTGTGTATATGTTATTACGGCATATGACCCGATGGATGATAATCCATATCCAAATATAACAGCAACATTTAATGATAATCACACCGAATACACTCTCAAAGGTATTGCGCTTGGCAGCCCGTGCACAGTAGAAGTCAATGTTTATAGAGATGCTTCTCAAGCTTATAAAATTCTGACAGGCAAAAATACTTTTACTCTTACACAGGAAAGTCCTATAGTTTCTGCAGACATTATTCTTGAACCAATACAGACAACATCAATACCAAATTCCATTACCAGAAGTGTAAACCTTTTAATAAAAGTACCAGCTGTATCTGTCGGATATGTTGAAGCTGTTAATAGTCAAAACTTATGTTCATATATATGTACACATAGTAGTGATCCTGAAATCTACACATTATCATTAAACCCAGGACTGCAGCTGAGTCAATCCGGCCCAAAATCTGTAACCGTAAACTTCTATTCGGGTAATGACAACGAAAATAAAGGCAACCTCCTTTACTCATTCACAGAAACAATCAACATCTTTGACAACCTCGAGACAAACACCTGGATTAAAAACGCAGATGGAACAAATTCAGACCCACATCTTGTTCTGCAGGACAGTCAGACAATGATTGCCGACTGCATCATTACACAACACCTTATAAACAACTTTACGTTGACCACATTTTACGTCGACACTACAGCGGGTTCTTCAACCGAAGCAGGTACATCAGATAATCCTTTTAAATCCTTACAGGCCGCAGTTGACCATATTATCGAAAACGGAAACACGAAAGACAAATACACGATTTATATTAAAAATGATATAGATTTAGAATCTCGAATTCTTTTTATACAAACTGGTCAGGAAATTCGTAACATTACAATTGCAGGCTATGATGGCGTAAAAACAATAAAAAGAACTTCAGATTGTAGTTTAACACTCTTTGAGCTTTGTAAAGAAAGCTATAATATAACTTTACGCGATTTAATTCTTGATGGAAATAACAAAAATACTGCTGCCAATGGTGGTGCTATTAGAAATTCTTCAAATCTTACACTTGAAAATGTTACGATACAAAAGTTTATTTGTACTAATACAAACTCGGCAGGCGGTGCAATTTATAACGGAGGAACTCTTACCCTTAAAAAAAGCAAAATCCTCGATTGTAAGAGCGCCTCAGACAAAGCATACGGTGGTGCAATATATAACGGAAACAGTAAGACCCTGATTCTGGATGACGTAGTAATCAGCGGTTGTAAAACACAAGCAGACACAGCAAGTCAAGAATCATACGGTGGTGGAATATATAACGCCGGCACTTGTAAAATAAATAAAGCAATAATAACCGGCTGTAGTGCAATTGCAAACTCAGGTACACCAGGCTACGCAAAAGGCGGTGCAATTTATAACAAAGATACACTTATTTTGGGTGACTCTGTATGTAACAGTGACGGTTCTCCTGATGTAACTATTGGTATTGGTAGTTATAATGGCGAAGAGTATACAACTCCAAATGAAGCGTTTGCTGGTGCGGGTGTTTATTCTGGTGAAAATGGATCTACCGCATTTTTTACAATGAACAGAGACTGTGTTATTGGAAAATTTAATCCACCAAGAGCTCCAATAAACGAAAGTTACGGTAATCGCTCAATTGCAAATTCAATGTCAGGAAGTGGAGGCGCAGGCGTTTGGATTTATAAAACTAATCTGACAATTAATGGCGGTTTTATTTCGTATAATTACGCAGAAAATGAATCACATGATGCTGAAAGTTTTTCAATTATTGGAGTAGGTTTATATTATAAAGGTACTGATCAAGCAGAAATAAGCAATCTCGTTATTTCATATAATAAAGCATTCCTAAGAGGTACTGTTCCTTATGCAATCGCAGGTGTCGGACTTTATGCAGAAAAATCAGTTACATTGAATAATGTAAAAATAGAAAATAATACTTATCAGACGACAACAAACACAACACCAATCAAAGGCAAAGGATTATACGCAAAAGATGATGTAACTGTTACATTAAAAGGTACAACATATTTTGGTATTGATGACGATATTTATCTGGATGTACATGAATCTCAAGAATATAATGGCACACTTAAGGTAAATTCCATCCTCAATCCGCAAAACACATTTGGAGTTCAACAGCAGTATGTTGCGACAATAACACCAGGAGCGTATGTGACAGAAAATGCGTTCCTTACTGGAAGCAGAGTTGGTACAGAGTATAAAAAGTTTAAGGTTAAGACAGACAGCAGTGGTGATAACTGGGGAATTGGTTCAAATGGAAAAAATATTAAAATCATTGGAACAAAAGCTCCTGGTAACTATGCTGTCGGCGACATTGTGTTTAACGACGGAAGTGCAACCTCGTATAGTGAAGGGCCTATACTTACTGAGGAACAAAAAAATGCTGCAATTGCAGTTATCTTTAGAGTTGGCGATGGCTCAGAAGGAAATAAAACTCTGGGTGTGGGAATTAAATACAGCGACATTGAAAAAATGTGGTGTATCTCAAACTCAAAGGGATATACAACAATGTTTAATACAGATTGTCCTCAAGATGAAGGAACAAGTTCTGGAAGTTTGACATTCAAAAATAGTCCACATACAGACGGAAGTAAAAACCTTAAAATAATGATTCAAGATTTGGGTGAACAAAATGATACAGGTGTAACTTGTAATGAAGATGGAACTATAAATTTTTCTGCTTCGCCTAATCAAACAACATTAAATAATAATTACCCTGCTTTTGAGTTTGCATATTACTACGGCAAGACCAATGGACACAATATTACATCTGGAAGTGCTTTTGAAAACGGCTGGTATTTACCATCAATTAGCGAATTAAATGACATTTATCAGGCAAACAAAAATCAAGTTATACAAGATGCTTTTGAGGTAACTGGAAATTCAATGATAACAGATTTAACATGGTCTTCTTCCCAAGGAACTCATAATACTCTAGGTATCACCAATAATGCTCGAGTATTCCATTTCTCCGATGGAAGTGTGAGCGGCGAATTGAAACATTACTATTATTATTATGTTTATGCCGTCCGCGCATTCGACTGATTCACTCTGATAATTCTCACAGCATCCTGTCGGTCTTAAACTCGTGCTTGATTTTCCGCCACGCGATAAAGTCAAGCACGAGAACAAAGACAATAAAAAATCCGTATGTAAATCCCGCATCCCTTGCCTGACTTGATAAAAGAAAATCATAAATTCCATGAATTACAGTCGGAAATGTTATTGCAAAAACCATAAAGAAAAATTTTCCAAACCAGTTCCCTTTCAATTTACAGTGTTTTGCACGGCTCAGATAATATCCCATAAAAACACCAAAAGTTGCGTGACCTGGAATCGCAAAAACAGCGCGGCCAATCGAAACACCGGTTCCAAAATTAATTACATAAAGAATGTTTTCAAGACCTGCAAAACCCAGCGAAACTGCAACAGCATAAACAATTCCATCATACCTGTGATCAAAATTTTTATTGTTCCACACAACAGACAAAAATGCACACAGCTTTGAAAGTTCCTCAATAAGACCTACACATACAATGTTTTCTGCAAGACCAAACTCAACTGTTTCCGGAGAAAAAAAATTCGGTAACATTCCAACCATAAAGCGCTCAATAAACGCAACAGGCAGAGAAAAAACTGCACCATACAAAACAGCTTTCAAAACAAAACCAAGCGGCTCGCGTTCATATCTGTCAAGCTTCCAGACATAACGCAGAATAATTACAACCGGAAGCAGTGCCGGAATGAGAACCCAGTATAACAACGCTTTCATATTTCAACTCTCAAAATGCTTTTATGCAATATCTGTTTACATTGATTTAATCAAAGCAGTAACGAGCTTTTCAAAATTGACAGACGCTTTATCTGCGGCAGCTTTTACTTCTTCATGATTAAGCTGAACTTTGCTAAGACCAGCCGCCTTATTTGTAATAAGTGAGATTCCGCAGATTTCAAGTCCCATGTGGCGCGCTGCAATTGCTTCGACAACTGTGCTCATTCCGCAGGCATTACCAAACTTGCGCATCATCTGAATCTCAGTCGGTGTTTCATACTGCGGTCCTGTGAGCTGTATGTATACGCCTTTTTTAAGTGGAATCTGCAAAGCCTCTGCCGCATCAGTAATTTTTTTCTGAAGCTCGAGCGAATAAACCTGTGACATATCCGGAAATCTTGTTCCAAGTTTTTCAAGATTTGGTCCAATCAACGGCGATGGAACAAAAGTCGAAATATGATCCGTAATCATCATAAAATCACCTGGATTCATATCATCATCCATTCCACCCGCAGCATTTGTCAAAATTACTTTCTTTGCCCCGAGCATTTTCATAACACGCATCGGAAGAACTACATCTTCCATTTTATAACCTTCGTAATAATGAACGCGTCCTTTCATCGCAACAATTTTTTTGCCGCCGACAGTTCCAAAAACAAATTTTCCATCATGACCTGCAACAGTCGAAACCGGAAATCCCTTAATCCTTGTATAACTGACTTCTGCAGCAACATCAATATTTTTCGCATAGTCCCCAAGCCCGCTTCCCAAAACAAGCGCAATCTCTGGCTCAAAATCAGTTATTTTTCTGATCTGCTTAACACAGCTCTCAAGTCGTTTCATATAATCCATAAAATTTCTCCTTAAAAAATATAATCTCATTATACCCTATTTCCTATTCATAAACAAATTCCCCGAACAACCAGTTTCTGCCACACGGATTAGTCCGCTACGCTGGACGGACTACGTCCGCCCCCTAAAACCTTTAACTATTTAAATTAATAAGAACAGATTAAGGGTTTGGGCGAAGGCGTAGCCTGAGCAGCGTAGCGGACTAATCCGTGTGGCCCTAACCCCATATACACACATCTCCATCCGTCCCCCATCTCTCTCGACAACTCCTTCACTTCCCCTTATAATACAATTATGTACTCTCGCGAAATAAAACAAGCTCCGAAAAAAATAATTCAGCATAAAAAACCAGTTTTCGGAACATTCAGCACTCTGCCGGACAAGCTCGATATCTCAGGCGTACGCGCTCCATTTCTGGGAATTCCGCTTCCACCAGTTTTAACAAGATTAAGAATCCGCGGAAGACTTATTTATACTTTTAACTTTGGTGATTATCTCGGTTCAATCGATTTATTTGACAATAAATTTTTAAATATGGCAGAAATCTGTCTGTGGAATAAAAATACAAATCAGAAATATGTTTACAGAATTTTTTTAGGTGCACGACTTCATTTAATTCCACGAAAACTTTCAAAAGCTGTCTGCGTTTCAACAGCAAAAACACGTTATGTCAGAATCGGATGGAACCACGAGCTCGACCGTCTCTCTGTTAAATTTAAAGGCCGTGGTGACAGCATAAAGCCTTTTGCAGAACTTTCTTTTCTTGGAAGATTTTCTTATCCTTCTTCCGCAGAAATTTTCAGCGTAAAACCTGCTCCGACAATGAGACGATGCAGCGCAACCTGGTATGCATTTTCACAGATAACCGGAAGACTCAATCTTACATTAAAATCCGGCGACCTGCTTGAATCCTTCCGCGGCGAAAATGGAACAGGCTTTCTTTTTGAAAACCGTTCATACTATAAATTCATTACATCCGGAGAAAACATTACCGCAACCGGTGTCATCGACGGAAAAACAATCGGCTTTAGACTTTCGACAACTTCTCTCGACGCTGTCGATACAGATACTTACAACGACAATATTCTTTTTTCTGACGGCGAAATCACAACAATGCCGCCGGTAGACATTACACATCCTTTTGGAATTGCACAAAAATGGGTAATTCAGGATGTCGAAAGCATGATTGACCTTACATTCACTCCAAAAAATCTGTTAAACCGTTCGCTCAACTTAATTGCTCTCAAAACAACTTATGCAACAATTTTTGGAACAATAAACGGCGTTCTTCTTGATAAAAACGGAAACAAAATTGTTCTTAAAGATTTTCCGGGCATTGTAAAAAGAAGTAAGCTCAGACTGTAATTTTCGTGTTATAATATTTTTATAGTTTAAATGCAAAAAAATTTGATAGTGGAATTTTTTAATGCCGGCACTAAATTCTGGCCCTTTTTCTGCCGATATTAACACAAAGGAATTTAACTATGGAAGAAGAATACGAATTTAAAGCAAAAAAACCACCTCAGGCCGTTTTTGAACCTGGAACACTTGAACAGACTCGAAAAAATATTGGCATTTTAGACCCGGAAGAAGCAGCCAAAATGACAAAAGTCTTAGGCGGTGAAATCTTTGTCGAAAAATCAGTTCCAATTGATTATTCAAAATTTCCAAAAAAAGCAATTACTCACAGATCGCATCACAAAGCAACAGGTCAGACAAGTGCATCTGTTTCCTCTTCATCAAGTTCATCTTCTTCATCAAATTCCACACAGCCAAAACCAAAACAGCAGAACACACAAAATCAGTCTAAAAAACAGAAACATGTCGCAGACTTACCGGTTATTTCTCAAAAAGACAATCAACTGATTGACAAACTCATGATGTCAACTGAATATGCAATCAAAAAAAATTACGGTTTCTTAAATTTCATCCGCCCTCTCATCAAAGACGGAACAGAAAAAGTAATTTCAGAATTTGTGGAAATTAACTGTAAAAATCACATCGATCACATTCAGAATTTCATTACAGTTTTAAAAACTATAATTCAAAATTCACCAGATACATTCAAAGCAAAAATTCAGAATGAAACAGACATCAAATTCCGTTTCTTAAGAAAAGTCGCAACCTGGAACACACGCGATCTCAAGCTTGCTTATGTAGAATTTGAAAATACCGACAGAACAATTCTCGTTTCTGAACTTGTTCCTTTTGTAAAAGCAATCTATAAACTTGTAATTACAATTTACTATCTTGGCGACCAGCAGATAACACAGATTATCAAAGATATTTATAAAGAAATAATGAAATATCCAAAAGCCAATCAGGAAAAATTTCAGATGCTCACAAAAGAAGCAATCACTGAATGGGTTTACATTCATTCGCAGTGTGCCGCAGGTCTTTATCCGCTTTTGATGAGAATGTGTGGAACTGGTTACTGCGTTTATCCGAAATTTTTTACACAGGAAATTTCTGCAATACTTTCTTTTTTAGGACTCAAAAAATTTGATCTGATATTACCAGAAAAGAAAAAAACACCGGAAGAAATAGCTGCCGAAAAGAAAAAAATCGAAGACGAAAAAAAAGCAAAAGAAGAAGCATCAAAACCTGCAGACGAAAAAACAGATTTAGTAAAAACAGGAATCAAACTTCTTGACCAGCTCTTTCCAGAAGCAGGCTGGCTTAATATCGAAGCCTTTCCTGACTTATATCCATACTTTGAACCGCTTTATGAACTTGGAGAAAACTTTCTGTATCTTTCACCACAGAATCCGCTTCATGTTACAATTGTCCTGTTAAAAATTCTCGAAGATCTTTTTACAGCCTGCCTTCACATCAAATTTAACGCCGAGGCAAACCCGCTTCTTGCCGACAAACGCGATTCAGTTCCAAATGCAATCAACGAATGGCCGTTATACCGCGAAGACAATTTTGAAAAAAAATATTCTGTAGAATTAAAAAATCTCGTTAACCAGACTTACACACAGCCAAACTTTCCGACATCACAGCTCGGAAAGAAAACAATCAATACACTTTACTGGCAGACAAAATATTTATTTTTACCAAACTTCACTTTTGAACAGCTTTTACTTGAACGCCCTGTAAACGAAAATAAATACATTCTTCTTTCTACAAGAACTTCTTATCTTTTGAATGCATTTTCAGATCTATCGCGTCAGGTAGGAATTGTCGACCCGCCAAACGGAAAAGTAAACGGCGTTGAAAATCCGTGGGAATGCTATCACTTTGGAATTGATACACCAGTTTCAAAACGACTTGATGTTTTATTGAACGCTAAAAAAACAACAAACAACACGACAGCAACAAATGCAAACTTAATAAAATACACAACCTGCATCCTTGCTGTTTTAAACTGGTGGATAAACGCAAAATCAAGTCCTGCATATAAAACAGACCCAAGAAAAATTTACCGCATCTCAAACGAAGACGGAATGCCTGTATTCTCTGTTCCACAGCTCGATAATCAGGACAAACTCTTTGCCGATGCAGTAAAAGCTGCTTACCAGAAAAAAGCACAGAAATAAATTATTGCAAATAAAAACCCTTTTACTTTTATCCAGTAAAAGGGTTTTATTTTTTTATTTATCTTTATTAAAATTCTTTCTAAATCGAAATCTCTTATTTTGAAAGATACTCGTTAATTCCGGCTGCTGCTTTTCTTCCTTCGCCCATTGCAAGGATTACAGTTGCAGCACCTAAAACGATGTCGCCACCTGCCCAGACTTTAGCTTTAGAAGTAGCCTGTTTTTCATCAACTGTGATGTGTCCCTTTGCATCTGCATTAAGACCCGGAGTTGTTTTTAAGAGAAGTGGATTTGAACCGTTTCCGAGAGCAACGATCATTGCATCACATTCGATTTCGTGTTCACTTCCTTTGATTGCAACAGGACTTCGACGGCCAGAGGCATCCGGCTCACCGAGTTCGTAACTCAAAACTTTCACAGCACGAACTTTGCCTTCTTCGTTTCCTAAAACTTCGACAGGATTTTCGAGGAATCTGAAGTTAACGCCTTCTTCTTCTGCGTGAGCAATTTCTTCAATACGGGCAGGCATTTCGTTTCTTGTACGACGGTAAACGATATCAACTTTTTCTGCTCCAAGGCGAAGCGCCATGCGGGCAGCATCCATCGCAACGTTTCCAGCACCACAAACTACAACATGTTTTGCTTCGTAAATCGGAGTGTCAGCATGTTCTTTATCATAACCTTTCATGAGGTTTGCACGAGTCAAATATTCGTTTGCAGAGAATATACCAATGAAGTTTTCACCAGGAATATTCATAAACTTTGGAAGACCAGCACCAGTTCCGACAAATGCAGCATCAAAACCGCGTTCTGTCAAAATCTGATCAAGAGTATTTGTTCTTCCTACGAGGAAGTTCTGTTCAAAGTTAACGCCCATCTTTTTAAGGTTTTCAACTTCGTTCTGTACAATTGCTTTTGGAAGACGGAATTCTGGAATTCCATACATCATAACTCCACCAGCTTTGTGGAATGCTTCAAATACAGTAACTTCGTGACCAGCGCGTGCACAGTCAGCAGCAACTGTCAAACCTGCAGGACCTGCTCCGATAACAGCAACTTTCTTTCCAGTCTTTTCAGCAATAGTCGGCATTGTAACTTTATTATTTTCGCGTTCCCAGTCAGCAACAAAGCGCTCGAGACGACCGATTGAAACAGCTTTCTCTGCACTCTTATAAGTCTTACCGACAGTACACTGACCCTGACACTGTTTTTCCTGAGGACATACACGACCACAGATTGCAGGAAGAAGACTTGTCTCTTTAATAATATCAACAGCCTTTTTAAATTCACCTTTAGCAATCTGAGCAATAAACTGCGGAATCTGAACATTAACAGGACAACCAGAAACACAAGGCTGATTCTTGCACTGAAGACAGCGGTTAGCTTCTACGACAGCCATCTCTTCTGTGTAACCAGTACAAACTTCTGTCATAAGACGAGCACGTGTCTGTGGTTCCTGAGCAGGCATTACCATCTGCGGAATAGCCATGCGGTCTTTTGGTGCAAGTGAACCGTCTTTAATTTTTGATTCAATTTTTTTATATTCTTCTTTTGCTTGAGCAACAAGCTGATCTTTAGAAATAAATTCTGACATTAGTTTACCTCACCTATTTATTTAGAAAGAGCATCAGCCTGAGCCTGCATCTTACATTTGTGAAAGTCTTCTGTTTCACGAGGCTTGAATGATTTCATTCTCATCATCATGTTATCCCAGTCAACTTTTGAACCGTCAAATTCCGGACCATCAACACAAACAAACTTTGTTTCACCACCAACACTGACACGACAGCCGCCGCACATTCCAGTTCCATCAATCATAATTGTATTCAATGAAACAGTTGTTGGAACACCAAAAGGTTCTGTTGTCTTGCAGACAAACTTCATCATAACCGGAGGTCCGATTGCGATAACTTCTGCAGGCGGAGTCTGTGACTCACACATTTCCTGAACAGGAATAGTTGCAACACCCTTTCTTCCTTCTGAACCATCATCAGTCATGATGATAACTTCATCAGCAATCTTTTTCATTTCATCAACAAAAATCAAAAGATCCTTTGTGCGCGCTGCAATAACAACGATAACTTTATTTCCGATTGCCTTGTGAGCCTGAACGATCGGATGACAAGGTGCTACACCAATTCCACCACCAACGATTACAACCGGTGCATCATGTTTTTCTACAATTGAAGGATTTCCCAAAGGACCAAGAACAACCGCAAGGCTGTCTCCCGCTTTTTTCTGAGAAAGTTTAAAAGTTGTAGCTCCTACTGCCTGGAACACAATTGCAATCCAGCCCTCTTCGGCATTTGCATCTGCAATTGTAAGTGGAATACGTTCTCCGTAATTCTCATCAAGCTGAATCAAAAGGAACTGACCTGCTTTGCGGTTTCGCGCGATGTCAGCTGCTTCAAACTTAATGTAGAATACATCATTGGAAAGCTGTTTAGTTTCAAGAATCTTAAACATTGCTTTTCTCCTAAAGAATAAAATAACGTCCAGGGCCGGTGTTTTTCCAGCAGCTGTAACCTTTAACGCGTAATTTGTTGCGTTAAATAGAATGATACTGAATTTAGGGGGGTTGGTCAATTTTTTTAAGTGGAATTTTAGCGTTTTGGTCGCTGTAAGCCTTGACTTAAAAAGGATATTTCTTTAATATTACATAACACGACGCGGGGTAGAGCAGCTGGAAGCTCGTCGGGCTCATAACCCGGAGGCCGCAGGTTCGAGTCCTGCCCCCGCTATACTGCTAAGTCTATATGTTATATAGAGTTAGCGCTACTACCAATTCCAATTAGTAAGGCTTGGCGTAGAAAACATACTGATTTTATGCAACGGTTTTATGCAACCGCTGTAAAAGGTCTTAAGTGAGGTTTTCTATGGCTAAGCCTTTTACTTTTTCTACCAAACGAGCTGGTGGAAATATCTACGTTCAATTCGCCCTTCCCGATGGAGGACGAACCTTCCAAAAAAGCACTGGTACTTCCAATCGAAAAGAAGCAGAAAAGATTGCAATGGAATGGCTTGTAAACGGCAATATTCCTGAACGAATAAACAGTGCAAAACCATCCGAAAGCAAGTTGAATATGGACAAGCTTGCTTTATTCAACAATCTAAAAACTTATGATTTTGAAGAAGAGGATATCTGCAAAATCATCAAGATTCTTAAGGACAGAAAAATCATCATCTCCGCTATCCGTCCAAAGACAAAAGAAAGCATCCTGATTGATGATATTCTTGAAACCTTCTGGAACTATGAAGAATCTCCCTATGTAAAATCAATGGCTGCAGAAACTGGAAAAATCATTTCCATGTCCTACTGTAAAACCTGCGAAAGCCGAGTCCGCCTTTACTGGCTCCCTGCCCTCAAAGGAAAGTACATTGGCGAAATCACAAAGGATGATTTGAAATCAGTTCTGGCAGATAAGAGAATTCAGACTCTTACCCCAAAGACAATTAACGGAATTATTGATTCAATCACAATTCCCCTTAAATGGGCCTTCAACGAAGGATACACTGAAAACATCTGCTATGAAGGTCTTCGTAGAAAGTCTACAAAATCTCAGGAAAGACATATTCTGACAATGGATGAAGCAGAGAATCTTTTCCACGGCGACTACTGGGATAATGATGCAGCGAGAGTTGCAAACAGAGTTGCTATGCACACAGGCATGCGTGCCGGAGAAATTGCGGCCCTTCGAGTAAAAGATATTCAGCCGGACGGCATCCACGTTGGAAGTTCCTGGTGTAAATACATGGGATTGAAGAGCTGTAAGAATGGCGAAGAAAGAGATATCCCTATTCCGATTTCTGATGAGCTTAGAGAAGAGCTTATGATTCAGGCACAGATGAATCCGTATTTTGATGGGGATGAAAGTTTCATCTTCTTTGGTATGGATCCGACAAAACCTGCATGTTCAAAACAGTGGAATAAATATCTTAAAAGAGCTTTGACTCTTATGAAATATCCAAATCCAAAGGAAATCTGCTTCCATTCCTGGAGACACTTCTTCTGTTCACGTATGCTTGATGTTATTCCGGATAAGCGTGTTGTAATGGCATTAAGCGGTCACAAAACAACTGCAATGCTGGACCATTAAGGAAAGCACCTTGAGCAGGAAAAGACTCTGGCAATCGCAAAGGAAGCCATCAAGGAAGTTTTCAAAAATGAAAGCACAAATGAACCTGTAGAAATCAAGAATTTCAAAATGGCTGTAAACATGTAGATTTATGGAGATTTAGATATGATATTATTTGGAAATACGACAAAAAAGGCTAACGATAAAGACAATGCAAAGATTAAGATGGTGGAAGTTTCACAGCTTCGTTTTGACAGGGATTTTAAGAATGTGTTCCAGCAGGAGAATGATAAAGTTGCTGAAATTGCAAATGATATGCGGACAAATGGATTTGATAAGTCCAGGCCGATTATCGTAACTGAGGCTTATATTATTGTTGATGGGCATTCCAGATTTATGGCGGCCAAAAAGGCTGGACTTGAGAAAGTGCCTGTTATCATCAAAAAGTTTGATTCGCGTGATGAGACAATTGAGTATGAGTACAAGATGCAACTTAATTCCCGTCGGCTTACAGATGGTGAATATTTTGCAGCTTTCTTAAAGCTCGATGAAATCAGACGTTCAAATCCTAATACGCAAGGATCTTCTGATGAGGCAATTGGCCGTCAGCTTAATAAATCAGCCCGTCAGGTTTGCAAAATGCGCGAGATAGCAAAGAAGGCGGATGCGTCACTTCTGGAGAAGATTCAGAACGGAAGCATTTCCATCAACAAGGCACATGAATTGATTAAGGCTACGGAGGCTAGAAAGAAAGCTGGACTTGTTGAAGAAGTGGCTGATAACAAAGTATCTAACACAGGCAAAGGCATCAACTCTGATTCTTTTAAGCTTGGTGTTCTTTTTGTTCTGTCAGAGTTGGAAAAAGGTCGGAAGAAAAGTCAGATTTTGAAGGATAAGCGGATTGCTAAGCTGGAGCTTGGCGAGGTAAATCTTTCTGAAGAAGATGCTGCTAGAATATCACAAAGATTTGGAATTGCTTAAAGGGGAAAATAATGAAAACAGAGGAAATTGTCAAACTTTCAAATCAAGACAGAGATCTTGTTATGACAGAACTGGAGAATCCTTCAGAGCCGAATGATTCATTAAAAGAATTGTTTAAGTCTTCAAGTAAAGAGAAGCAGAATAAAGACAATAAAGAGATCGAAACACAATAAGTCTTGGATTCTTAAGAGGCTTTCAGTTTGTTTGATTCAGACTGAAAGCCTTTTTCATTTTACTTCAAATAGTTTTCAAAGAAGGTCTCTAAATCAATCATTAAAAAATCATTTAAACGCAAATCTGCGTACTACCCTCATGCAAGTATTTTCGGGACCTCCTGCAAAATCTGTCCAATACCTCATGAAAAATTCTTCCGAACCCTCCTGAAAAAAAGTGCACAGTAAATATATAAATTTAGATATATATAAATTTTTAATATAAATATAATGGCGTAAAATCAAAAATCCAATTTTTTTTCAAAAATATTTTTTATTTATGCTTCAGTTAACTTCAGCAGATAACAACCGAAGGAAAATGTGTCTTGACGAAAGAAGAGGCTGTTTGTATATTTAAATCAATAGTTCTCAAAAAACTTCTGCCTGCCCCAAAAAAGGACAAGGTTTTATGAGAGTAACTAACACATCTAGTATCTGGCCGGAAATTCCGGAAGATGCACTCCTTACACGCCAGCAGGTTGTAGCAATCCTGCACATCGGCATGTCTACATTGGACAGTCTTATTCCAGACTCAGAACTCCCCAGAGTCAGACTGTCAAAAAGAGTTTTCGTCCTAAAAAAGGATCTGGAAGCTTACATTCTTGCACATCGTTCAACTGGAGGAGCAAAAATTCCAGTGGGAGGTGTAGCATAATCAGCGACAATGTTTTTATCCAGGCACTCCAGGAATTAAACAATCACCAGATTCAGCACGGCGAATGTTCCATTACATTTACCTATCATGACGGACGGGTTCAGTTCTACACGGTTTCTACAAACGAACGGCACAATGTTGCTTCATCAAAAAAGCAGCTGGGAGTGACGGATGCTAAATCAGCCTGAAAGAAAGCCTGATTATTTCATCCAGATTCCGCCGGAGGTTCTGTTCGAAACTAAACTGTCTGCAGGAGCAAAGCTTTTCTACGGGGAAGTTTTGTTCCTCACTTACACCTATGGATTTTGCAGTCAGAAGAATGCTTACTTCGCTGCAAACCATAGAGTAAGCCTCAGGACAGTTGAAAACTGGATTAAGGAACTGAAAGCCCTGAACCTTATCAAAGTTGAACTAATCAGAAAACAGAACAAGGAAGTCGAACTCAGAAAGATTTTTGCACTGGCTAAAATTGATTTTTCAAAGATGCCAGGCTTAAATCAAATATCTGTACAGGCAGAAGCTTCCCCTCCAGCAAGAATCACAAAACCTTCCCAAAAGCAAAAGAAACCGTACGGTGCCAATCAGAATGTTTTTCTATCTGATAACGAGATGGAAGAGCTTCTGAAAAATCACACAAAAGAACAGACTGATAAAGCCATTGAACTTTACAGCGAATGGAAAGCAGACAAAGGAGCAAATCCGAGATCTGATTTTAATTCAATGCAGTGGGCTTTAAGGGAGATTGAAAAGCCTGCCACAATTACAAAAAGCGGAAGGCGGCTCACGGCAGTTCAGGAATCTGGCTGTGATGAAGTGTCTGAAGAGACTTTGGCAAACCTGCCCTTCTAGTGCCAAATGGCACTCTAAAAACTTATACAACAAGAGGTGTACTACATGAGAGAACAAAACATAATTGATGAATTAAACCGTTTTGATGCGGATGAAAGATTCGCATTGGAAAGATGCGGATATTCTCCAGATGATAAACTTGAAGGAAGACAAAAAGAGATTTTTGAATACGAACGAAAAAGTTTACGTGAAAAAATAGCCGCAAATCTGTTCAACATTAAAAACTGGAACAAAAGTAATTCGAGCGGTGTTCCGCCAAGATTTGCAGAATGTTCCTTCTTCAACTTTGAATGCAGGACAGAGACTGAGAAAAGCATTTTTCAGAAGGTATGTAATTTTGTAAGTCAGGAAGACAATGAAGGGGTTCTTCTAATGACCGGAGCAAAAGGAACCGGGAAAACTCATCTTGGAACTGCAGCGGTCCGGGACACACAGGGCCGCTATGTCAGTATGGAAGATCTGATTTATAAAGTCGAATCCAGCATGAACTTCAAATCTCCCCAGACAGAAGAAGATGTTTTTAATGATTACTCAACCACAAGGTTTCTAGTAATTGATGAAGTCGGCCGCTCATTAAAACGCGAAAAGGAAATTGAAATCTTAAGTTACATTCTTCGAAAGCGTTACGACAACCAGCTTCCAACAATCGTGATTTCAAATCTTGAAAAGAAAGTACTTATGAAAAATCTCGGTGAAGCCGTAGTAGACAGGCTTCGCGAGACGGCCACAAGTATTGAGTTTACAGGAGAAAGTTACCGTATCTTAAAAAGAAAGGTCGCCTGACAAATCCGCCGATTGGCGGATGGCAGATTTTCTGCAAATCTGCCGGCCGGCGGATCTCCGTCACGTGACGGAGAGAAGTCTCTGGAGAGACTTAATCGCGTGTGCATAACCCCATATGTGTTGACGCAAAGCATCAACACCTGGGGCCCCTGAAAAAAGAAAAATGCACACACGCGAACTTATCCGCCAAACGGCGGATGGAAAGAGTGCCAAATGGCACTGCAACAATAAAGTCAATTTTTACAACATGAGGAGCACTATGACTTATACAACTTACAAAACAACAACACAAAATCCGCCGGCCGGCATATCCGAGCCTGCCTGGAAAAATCCTGTGACAGGACATGATTATAAAAATGATCCTGAGAGGGATAATCATCTTTTTGATTCTCGCAAAGCTTATCATGCAAAAGATGATGTGAAAGCCTTGAGGAACATTATGAATCAGCTGAAAGAGTTTGGCGGAGACTACGGTTTTAATTCTGATTATAAAACAAATCCACAGGGAAAGATGCGCTGCACGATGAACTCAGGACGCAAGCGCAAAACTGACAAAAAGGCTTTTTCTTCAAGGCACAACGACAGGGACTTTGATTCTAATCCTGAACACATTGCAAAAGATAAATCAGACAAGAATGTCATCTGGTCCTGGTGCGGCACGGAAATCAGTTTTGATAAGGGCGAACTCAAATACTACGAAGAAACCTTCGGCGCCCAACTGGAACAGACAAATCAGAACTACATTAAAAGCCGCCACAAGGAACGTGTAGTAACCATGGATGAATGGCGAAAGAAAGCCATGCATGCTCCGGAAGAGCAGATTCTACAGATTGGCCGCATGGAACAATATCCCGAAGTTGAAGTTTCTCTCTCCTGCTTTGAGGAATATTTAACGTGGCTGAACAAGTGGAACGAAGAACACGGAAAGCCCTTCTTCATTCTGAACTGGGCAATGCATCAGGATGAAATGGGAGCTCCTCATTTTCACCTGCGTCGTGCATGGCCTTGTAAGGACGAAGAGACAGGACTTACCACAAGTAACCAGACTCAGGCTTTGCTAAAAGCCGGCATCCTGCCTCCAGATCCTGAAAAGAAAATCAGCAAGAAGAATAATCCCAAAATGACGTTTGACAAAATGTGCCGGGAAAAGTGGATTTTCATAGCACGTTCTCATGGCCTTGAAATTGAAGATACGCCAAAGCCACGGGATGAAGTCGGAAAAACTCTGGAAGAATTTCAGAAAGAGAAAGATCTCCTGCGCAATCAGGTTTTCACACTTCTTTCTGCGCTGACCGAAAAGAACATAGATGTGCTTGAAGAAATCTCCAAGTGGGAAGAACTTATGCCGAGTATTCAGAACTTCAAGGAATGGACTAAAGAACGTTGCAAGGATGCCCAGAGAACTTACCGGGATGAACAGCTGGATCCTATAGTCGATTTGTTTGTTGCAGCTTTTGCAAACTCAAATAAAGCAATCAAAGACGGATATGACAGCCAGATTAAAGATTATGACCATCAGCTGAACGGATATACAAAGGAGACAGCCTACGGTAAAAAACACTTTTTCGGAGCTGCTGAGATAAGCCAGATGTTTGAAAGTGCGACCCCGGAACTGCTTCGTAAGATTGCCGGAGTTATCGCAGAACACGGTTGTAAAGACGTAAAGGAATGGATGCAGAAAAGTCCATGGTACCGGGAGTTTGAACTAGGTCGGGAGACGGAAAGACAGCTGAAGAGAGAACGGGAATGGGAGAGATAAAGTAGATTTGCTAATGGCGCTGGAATTCTTTTTGGAAAATCCAGCGTTTTTTTATGCCAAATGCCAGATAAAACTTTTGTGCCGGCCGGCGGTAATATTTTTTCTCGCTTAATATAAATCACTTGCAATTCTCCCAAAACCACATTATATTCGAATTAAGGCACAGAGATTGCTGAGGTAAATTAGTTAAAGAATGAAAGATTTTTATATTCGATGCAAGTTGAATATTTGAATCATAAATCTTTTAGTAAATCTACTTTTTCAATTCTTTATGCTATTCAATACATTATGATTTCTCATTTTTGATGAATGGCATCATTGTGCCTCCATAAACTTTATATGTCCTTGGAGGTAAAAAATGGACAAAATTCCTGTTAGTGATATCCAAAAAGCAATTGGCTATCAGTTTAAAAACAAAAGGCTTCTTAAACAAGCTTTTATAAGAAGTTCTTACGCAAATGAAAACTCTGGCATCGAAGATAATGAAAAACTAGAGTTTTATGGCGATGCTGCACTTGATTATTACATTTCAAGATGCATGTTTTCGGAATTTTCTGAAACAACAAAAGATGGACAATTTAAGTCAACTAAAACAGAACAAGAATTGACTGAAATTAAGTCGTACAATGTGGATACAGAATCTTTAGCGCATTGTATAAAAATTACAGGTTTTCAGAACTTCTTACTTATGAGCGAAAGTGATAAGAAAAACAATGTTCAAAATACACCTTCTGTAATGGCAGATCTGTTTGAAGCTATCTTAGGAGCTGTTGTAGTCGATTCTGAATGGGATTATAAAAAGATTTCTATTGTTTGTCGTTCGATGTTAAAACTTGTTAATTTTGAAATCAACTATCTGAAATGGCTTAAACATTGGTGTGCAGAACATGGATATCAAGAACCATACATAAAACCAAAATTAGATTTTTTTAGGCTGCAAATGTGTTCACAACCTAATTTTCAATTACACAGTAATCCATTTTTTATAAATCAACCAAGTTTTCAGTTACAAAGCAATCCTTTTTATACTCAAAGCCCTTCTTTTTCAGATCTTGAACGTCCTGAACAGATTACAGGAGCTTATTTGTATATTAAGGAATTAGATTTACATACAGATTCAGATATACGTTACGAATACGCGGCATTTATGGAATGTGCAAAAAAAGCCTATGACATAATTCAAATTAGGGAAATGAATTTAGCCGTAGGAACCCCTTCTCGTGATACTGCAGTAAACCAATTGAATATACTTTACCAGAAAGGGTTTATAGAAGAACCTGAGTATTCATATACCGAAGAACATGATGAAGATGGAAATCCTATCTGGCATTGTGAATGTGACGTTGATGAACTTGAAAGAGTATATATAGGTGATTCCTCTGTAAAAAAGGAAGCGAAGAAAGAAGCTGCGTTAGGAGCACTTTGCAAACTTTTAGACTTCGACATTGAGATGGTAGAAGATAATTTAGAAGATATGGAGGAAGATGAATAATGAATACTCATAAACTCCTGACTTATGCACTGAACTCTGATAATAGATTAATGTACATAAATGATGTACCTAATGGCTTGGAATGTAACTGTATCTGCCCTGGCTGTAAGGAAAAACTAATTGCAAAAAATGATGGAAAAGTTCGTGAACATCATTTTGCACATGCAAGCAATAAGGAATGCATTACTGGATATCAAACAATGATACATTTATTGGCAAAGGATATTATTGAAAATTTTAAGATATTTCCTATGGCATTGAATGGAAAATATTTATCTGCTTGTGAAGTTTATAAGGAAGTAAACCTTAATCAATTTGGTTTTATTCCTGATATTTTTGGCTTCACTCCAATAACAGACGGTCCAAATATTATTGGTAAGATTCCGGTAATTATTGAAATCTTTGTGACTCATAAAGTTGATGAGGAAAAGAAGAATAAAATAATAAAAGCCGGTATTCCAGCAATGGAGATAGATTTATCTACTGTTAAATTCTCTACAATCAATGAATTAGCAAAGGAAATTTATAATTCAAAAAATTGGAATCTAATAAATGGAAAGATTGGACAGCAATATTTGCCGCAAATACAAATTCCTGTACAGCAATTAGTAAATATGTATCGAGCAACATTTGGAAGCTATTCAAATACACCAAGATATACTAATTCAGGTTCCCGTAAGTATTATAGGCGACGAAAATAATCTTCACGGAATTTAATAGTGCCATAGAATAATGCCGTTCTATGGCACTATTTATTAGGTATAATAATGTGAAATTCTACATATTAATGTTTTTACATGGTATAATAGAAAGATAAGGATAAAAAATGTCAGACAACGAGCAAACTACTAGCCAACAATTATTTAATCATCTCTATGAAGGCTGCAATATTCTACGTGGACCAATAAATCAGGATGAGTTTAAAAGTTATATAACACCGATTCTTTTCTTCAAACGTATTTCAGATGTTTATGATGAGGAAACTGTACTGGCATTAAAAGAAACAGAGGGAGATGAAGAACTGGCCTCGCTTCCTGAATATCATAGTTTTGTAATTCCAGATGGATGCCATTGGAATGATGTTCGAGAAAAGTCTGAAAATGTTGGTAAAGCTATTGTTGATGCCATGACTGGCATTGAACAGAATAATCCTGATACTCTTTCTGGAGTATTCAGTAGTTTTGATGATGCTAACTGGACTGATAAAACAAAGCTTGATGATGCCAGACTAAAAAATCTTGTAGAGCATTTTTCTAAAATAAAAGTAGGAAACAATAATTATTCTGCTGATGTAATGGGTGACGCTTACGAGTTTCTCATTAAAAAGTTTGCGGACCTTTCTAAGAAAAATGCTGGTGAATTCTATACTCCTCGTTCTATTGTAAACTTTCTTGTTATGTTGATGGATCCAAAGCCAGGTGAAACTGTTTATGATCCAGCTTGTGGAACTGGTGGTATGCTCATTGAGGCTATTCATCACATCAATAACAATAAACAAACTTATGGAAGAATTTTTGGACAGGAAAACAATCTTTCTACATCTGCCATTGCAAGAATGAATCTTTTCTTACACGGTGCAAGGGATTTTACTATTGGCCAGGCTGATACTCTTAGATCTCCATTGTTTATTGAAAATAACAAATTAAAGACTTTTAATTGTGTAATTGCAAATCCTCCATTTTCTCTTGAAAATTGGGGAGCCGAAGTTTTTGCAAATGACAGATATGGAAGAAATCTTTGGGGATGCCCAAGTGATAGTAATGGAGATTTTGCCTGGCTTCAGCACATGGTTAAATCTATGGATGAAAAAAATGGTAGATGTGCCGTTGTCCTTCCGCAGGGTGTTCTTTTTAGAAGCACTGGAAAAGAAGGTGAAATCAGAAAAGCCCTTATAGAAAGTGATAAGCTTGAATGTGTAATTACACTTGTTGGTGGCGTATTTTATTCTACTGGTGTTTCTGCCTGTATTCTTCTTTTGAATAATAATAAGGAACATACTCATAAAGGAAGAATCTGCCTTATCAATGCAGAAAGTATTTATACACCAATGCGTGCTCAGAACATAATGACTGAAGAAAATATTCAGGAAGTTTTTGAGTTATATAAAAAATATGAAGATTTAATTGAAAAAGTAAAAGTTGTAAATCTTGATGAAATAAGGCAAAAAGATTATTCGCTTAGCGTTAGTAATTACATTGAAAAAAAGCCTGAAGAAGCAATTGATGTTGACAAATTGAAAAAAGAATACTTTGAAGCTGTAAAAGAAGTTCAAGAGAACGAAGAAAAAATGAAGAAGCTTTTGATTGAGGGAGGATTTATTAATGGCTAAGAAAACAAATATAATCCCCCTTGATGAACTTGAAAAATATCTCTGGCATTCTGCAGTATTACTTAGAACTAAGATTGATGCAGGTGCTTATAAACAATATATTTTTCCTCTTTTGTTTTTTAAACGTTTGAGTGATGTATATGATGAAGAAACTCAAAAGGCTTTGGAGGAAACTGACGGAGATGCAGAACTTGCAAGCCTTCCTGAATATCATAACTTTATGATACCAGAAGGATATCACTGGAATGATGTCCGCACAAAATCTGAAAATATCGGTAAAGCTTTAGTTGAAGCTTTTAAAGCAATAGAAAATGCAAACTCTGAAAAGCTTGAAGGTATTTTTGGTGATGCAGCCTGGACCAATAAAAACAGATTGCCTGATCGCCTTTTAAAAGATTTGATTGAACATTTTTCAAATAAAACATTAACTCTTGAAAACTGCCCGGAAGATGAACTTGGTCAGGGATATGAATATCTTATTAAACAATTTGCTGATGATTCAGGCCATACTGCACAGGAGTTTTATACAAACAGAACTGTTGTTCATTTAATGACAGAAATATTAATGCCACAAAGCGGTGAATCAATTTATGACCCAACTTGTGGTAGTGCCGGAATGCTTATTAGTTCTATTGCATATTTGCAGCAGAATAAAAAAGAATGGCGCAACGTAAAATTATATGGTCAGGAAATAAATGCACTTTCTGCTTCTATTGGAAAGATGAATCTATTTTTGCATGGCATAAAAGATTTTGAAATTATTAATGATGACACATTGAAAAGTCCGGCATTCTTGGAAAACAATCAGCTTAAAAAGTTTGATATTTGTTTGGCAAACCCACCTTACTCAATCAAGCAATGGGATCGTGCTGCATTTGAAAGTGATCGTTACGGAAGAAACTTTTTAGGTACCCCACCACAGGGAAGAGCCGACTATGCTTTTATTCAGCATATTCTAAAAAGCTTAAAAGATGATACAGGACGTTGTGCCGTTCTTTTACCACATGGAATATTGTTCCGTGATGAAGAAAAAGCCATTCGTGAAGAACTTATAAAAAGTGATTTAATTGATTGTGTAATAGGACTTGCTGCAAATCTTTTTTATAACTCGCCGATGGAAGCTTGTATTTTGATTTGTAGAAAGAATAAAGAAGTGTCGAAGCGTGGACAGATTCTTTTTATAAATGCAGTAAACGAAGCAACAAGAAAAAATGCAGAAAGTTATCTTGAAGACGGACATATTTCTAAAATTGCAAATGCTTATAACGCTTATAAGGATGATGAGCATTTTGCAAAAGTTGTAACTATAGAAGATGTAAAGAAAAATAACTTTAGTCTTTCAATACCGCTTTATGTAAAACCGGAAGAAATAATTACAGTTCCAGATGATAAAACTTTGAATGAATGTTTTACAGATTGGAAAGAAGCATCTGTAAAAATGAATGATTGCTTGAAAGAACTCCAGACACTTATTTAGGATACAAGAATGAGCACAGTAAAATTAGGTGATGTTGCAATAGAATCAAGAGATAGCCTCAAAGAAAAAGATAAATCTTTACCTGTAGTTGGATTGGAACATTTAATACCCGAACAGATTAACTTAACTGATTGGAATATTGGCCAAGAAAACACATTTACCAAAACATTTGAAAAAGGAGATGTCTTATTTGGAAGAAGACGAGCCTATCTTAAGAAGGCAGCAGTTGCTCCATGTAAAGGTATTTGTTCTGGAGATATAACTGTAATTAGAGCAAAAGAAGATAAAATACTTGCTGAACTTTTACCATTTGTAATTCAGAATGATCTTTTCTTTGATTATGCTGTAGGTAAATCTGCAGGTTCTCTTTCTCCAAGAGTAAAATGGGTGCATCTTGCCAACTATGAATTCAATTTGCCGGAATTAGATGAACAAAAGAAACTTGCAGAAGTTCTTTGGCGGATTATTGATACTATGGAAAGCTACAAAAAATTGCTGACCAAGACTGATGAAATGGTAAAAGCTAAGTTTAATGAACTTTTGTTAAAAAATGAAAGAACATGTACAATAAGAGATTATGTAGAGTTACCTATAAAGAAAATAACAAAAGATACCAAATTTGATGAAATTCAATATATTGATATTTCATCAATTGATAAAGATTTAAGAATAATACAAGGTACAACAAATTATCAATTAAATAATGCCCCATCAAGAGCACAGCAAATTGTAAAGAAAAATGATATTTTAATCTCTACTGTCAGACCAAATTTAAAAACTTTTGCAACTATAAATATTGAAGCTGATAATTTAATTGCCTCTACAGGTTTTTGTGTTTTACGCGCGCAAAAATGCCCTTTGTATTATTTATATGGAATTATAAATTCTGATATTTTTACAAATCAAATGATTTCTGAAGCTACTGGAATTAGTTATCCAGCCGTAAATGATGGAAATATACTAAATTTTAAAATACCAGATATTTCAGAAGAACAACAAAAATATTTAGCTGATTTAGTTGCAAAATCTGAAGAATCTAAATCCGCAATAAAAGCATCTTTAGATTCACTTACAAAAGTATATAAAAAAATCATCGCAGAAAATATAGGAGTAAAATAATGTGTATTATTTGTTTTTTGGAAGATGAAATGCAAAAGAAAATGCGAAATATTGCTCAGTCAAACAATGATAGATTTGAATCAACTTTGCAATCATATAAAAAAGATTTTATTTTTAGATTTAATAATATTACTAAAGTAAATGAATGTAATAAACACAAAGATCTAACAGAAAATGTAAAAGAATGGGCAGATAGTCTATATGATGCAATTAAACAGAACATAGATATTGAAGCCTATTTTGAACAGATCATTTTGGCTTACTTAAAATGGATAACAAATGATTCTACAACAGCTGTAACAATAATGAAGGCATGTTTACAAAAAACTGATTATACACATCAAAAAGTATCAAGATTAAAAAAACAATTATTCAGAACAAGAAAATCAAATAGTTTATTATCTCGTGAAGAACTATATCATATCCCCTTTAATAAAAGATATTTGGTTGGTAACCAACGTTATAGTTTATCGGGTGTGCCTTCTTTATATTTTGGTTTATCTATTCCAGATTTAATTTCTGAAATGAGAGGAAATTATCAAGATTTAGATAATTATGTTTTTTCTTCTTTTCTTCTTAAAAAGGATGAAAACTTAAAAATCTTTGATTTTACAAATCGATTTTCTGCCTTATTCTCAATCATCGATGAATTAGCAAGTGTAGGCGGAAAAATAATTTTTAACGATCCTACTTTAAGACCTAATAAGCAAGATTGCTTAAATAGTTTTTATTTGTTTATTCTTAATAGTTGCTGTTCCTTTAACAGAAGAGATAAATCTGAAGGAAATGTTTTTTCAGAAGAATATATATTACCACAATTAGTAACACAGATTATATCTAAGGAAGAATTTGATGGTTTGGCTTTTACATCAACAAGAATTGATGATAAAGAAATATATTCAAAACAAACCTTTTATCAAAATGGATATAAACTTAATTA
>JAGHVB010000023.1 GCA_018064525.1 Candidatus Treponema merdequi
TGAATGCTTACAGTTATACAATTATTACGGCACATAAAAAGAAAAATGCAGCGACCGGATTTTGATGAAATAAAAACATTTGAAGAATTCTCAAAATATTACTGGTATCGGGATGAGCTGATAAAAATCTGTAAGGCTCACGGACTTGCATCTCCAAGTGGAAAAATTCAGTTGAACAAGGTGATTGAAAAGTATTTTCATGGAGAAGTTGTTTCGGCAAGAAAGAAAATTGCTGATTCAAAAATCGTCCCTAAAAAAGTTGTATCTGAACTGACGCTGAAAACTGGCCTTATTGAATGCGGTTTTACTTTTGGTCCGAAGTTCCGTTCGTTTTTTGAAGCGCAGGCTGGAATTCGCCCATTTAAATTTAATGTGGATATGGTTGCAACCGCAAAAGCCGTAAAAGAATCTGGGGACGAAGCTTTTACTTTAGGCGATCTGCTGGATATTTTTTATGGGAAGAAAACTTATGCAAAGTATGATAAATCTGCATTACAATGGAATAAGTTTTTGCAGGATTTTTGTGCTGATGAAAAAAATGCAAATTGCAAAGACAAACTAAAAACGGCCGCGCGTCTTTGGAAAATTGTGCGCGAATCTGATATGGAAAAAATATATTCGCGGGAAGTTTTGGAAAAATTTACCGGTGAAATAAATTATGAACAGGAAGTGTGATAAAAATGGCATTTGATTTTAAGAAAGAATACAAAGAATTTTACATACCAAAAAATAAACCGTCGATTGTGACTGTTCCAAAGGCAAACTACATTGCGATTCAGGGGAAAGGCAACCCGAACGATGAAGGCGGGGAATATAAAGCGGCGATTGGTGTTCTTTATGCGATTGCGTATACGATTAAAATGAGCAAAAAGGGCGACCACAGAATTGAAGGATATTACGATTTTGTTGTTCCACCGCTCGAAGGTTTCTGGTGGCAGGAAGGTGTTGATGGAATTGATTACAGTGATAAATCAACCTTTTGCTGGATTAGTGTTATACGTTTGCCAGATTTTATTACTCAAGCTGATTTTGACTGGGCTGTTCAGACTGCAATTCAAAAGAAAAAACTGGATTGTTCAAAAGCAGAGTTTCTTACAATAAACGAAGGAGAATGTGTTCAGATTATGCATCTTGGTGCGTTTGATGATGAAATTGCAACTGTTGAACTGATGAATAAGTTTATTGCCGAAAACGGTTACGAAAATGACTTTAGTGATACAAACTTAATCGATAAAACTGGTGGCGTTTTGAAAAATCGTCTTCATCACGAGATTTATCTTTCTGATGCACGTAAAATTGCACAGGAAAAATGGAAGACAGTGATTCGTCATCCGGTGAAGAAAATTAGATAGGAGAAAAATATGAAGACTGTTTATATTTATTTAATGGAAACTTTTGCTGACTGGGAAGTTAGTAATTTGATGGCGGAGCTTAACTCTAAACGATTTTTTAAGAAAGATGCTCCGGATGTTACGGTAAAAACTGTAGGGTTTTCAAAAGAAATTGTACATACAATGGGCGGACTTGCTGTTGTTCCGGACTGTACTGTTGATGAAGTTGTTGTTTCAAAAGAGAATATGCTTGTTTTAGTTGGTTCAAATACTTGGAACGAAAATCAGCATTCAAAGATTTTAGAAAAAGCAAAAGAATTTCTTGATGCAAAAGCTCCTTTGGCTGCAATCTGTGGGGCAACTGTTTCGTTAGCTTTTTTGGGAGTTCTTGATAATCGTCCTCATACAAGTAACGGTAAAGGCTTTCTTGAAATGTTCTGTCCAAATTACAAAGGAACATCTTTTTATAAAGATGAAGCTTCTGTTCGTGATAAGAATCTTTTTACTGCAGGTTCCACTGGCGGACTTTTGATGGCAAAACTTATTCTTGAATATCTTGATGTCTTTAATAAAAACACACTCGAAAGCTGGTACAATTATTTCAGTACAGGAAAAGCTGAGTATTTTTTTGAAATGATGAACAGCATTCAATAAAGTTTTTGAATTATTGGATAAATTAAGGAGAATAACATGAAACAATTAATTGCTTACTGTGGTTTGGATTGCATAAACTGTACAGATTGTAAAACCTGTCAGACACTCAAAATGATTGTGGATAACAGCGAAGAAGCAAAGGCAAATTTGGGACTGTGATTCGTCATCCGGTAAAGAGGATATAACATGAACGAAATAATCGAAAAACTGACCGCCAAAGATGAAATGTCCGCTTACGAATACTGCAAACAGCTGGTTGTGGAATCGGCGCAGTCGGCGGAATATTACAAATACAAAGACAGTATGAGTCCTCTTATCAAAAAAGATGCTGATGAATTGCTTAAAATTATTGGTGTGTAAACTAACGAAAAATGAAAGAAATCACCGCTAAATCAATTTTAAGTTCACAAAACGGAATGAATCTTTTTCGCGGTTGTACGCACGGCTGCATTTACTGCGATGCACGTTCGCTTTGCTATCATACGCCAATTCCGTTTGAAGACATTGAAGTAAAACAGAATGCACCAGAACTTCTTGCCGCTGCCCTTGCAAAAAAACGCAAACGCTGCATGATTGGAACTGGCTCCATGAGTGATCCATATTTACATGCGGAAGAAAAACTTTTGCTTACCCGACGCTGCCTTGAAATTATTGAACGAAACGGTTTTGGTCTTGCAATTCAAACTAAATCTGCAAGAATCCTCCGCGATTTTGATGTAATCTGTGCCATCAATAAAAAGTCAAAAGCTGTAGTTCAGATGACGCTTACCACTTTTGACGAAAATTTATGTCGCCTTGTTGAACCAAATGTCAGCACTACCCGCGAACGTTTTGAAACGCTCATGAAGTTTAAAGAAGCAGGCGTTCCTACAATCGTCTGGTTTACTCCAATCCTGCCGTTTATAAATGACACCGAAGAAAACCTCTTTGGTATTTTGGATTACTGCAAAAAAGCCGGAGTAAAAGGAATCATCAAATTTGATTTTGGAGTAACGCTCCGTGAAGGCGACCGTGAATATTTTTATGAATGTCTGGATAAATCTTTCCCTGGAATGAAACAGCGTTATCAACAAGTTTATGGAAATGCGTACAATTTACTCAGCCCGAATAATTCCAAGTTGAGTAAAATTTTCCGCCAGTTTTGCAAGGAAAATAATATGCTGGTGGACGGAGAATGTTTTGAATATATGCGCGAATTTCCAGAAGGTGGTGGGAACGGGCTGCTGGAATTGGAGTTCTGATAAAAACTGTGTAAAATTAGTAAAAAAAATTGCATACTCACAATATACAAATCTGAAATTATATACTATACTAATTTATATCTAATCATTTGGTCGGCTCTCTAAGTCTAGGACATTTGAGGCTGTAGTAACGAAAAAGGGTTTATATGTTATTACAGAGCTCCCCTTGGCCGACTTTTCCCTGAAAAAATATTATATGAGGTCTCACTATGGAAAAAGAAATTATTTTCTTTGAGTCAGGGGATAAGTCTGTGTCCCTTAAAGTTCCGCTTCAGAATGAAACGGTTTGGTTGAATCAAGCACAAATGATTCAGTTATTCGGTCGCGACCAGTCTGTTATTTCAAGACATGTAAAAAATGTTTTTGATGAACAGGAAGTTGATGCTGAAAGTAATATGCAAATTTTGCATATTAGTGGTTCCGACAAGCCGGTTGCCTTTTATTCCCTGGACGTAATCATCTCTGTTGGTTACCGTGTAAAATCAAAACGAGGTGTGGAATTCCGCAAATGGGCAAATTCTGTTCTTAAACAATACATTATGAATGGTTATGCCGAAAATACTCGTCGTCTTGAAGAATTAAACCAGACTCTTCAGATTATAAAACGAATTGAAAAGAATGCAGTTAATCTTGAAAAGTCGCAAATCCTTGAAGTAATTGAAAAATACACTACAGCTTTGGATCTCCTGGATGATTATGATCATCTGTGTGTAGCAAAACCTCAAGGAAATAATTCCACTTACGTTTTGACTTATGAAGAATGCCGAAAACTTATTGATTCCATGCGATTTGGTTCTGAAAGTGATTTGTTTGGTAATGAAAAAGATAAATCTTTTGAAGGAAGTCTTGGCGCTGTTTATCAGACCTTTGGCGGAAAAGATGTATATCCTTCCATTCAGGAAAAAGCTGCAAATCTTTTGTATTATATTGTGAAGAATCATTCTTTTAGCGATGGGAACAAACGAATTGCCGCAGCGGTATTTCTTTATTTTCTTGATAAAAATAACTGGTTGTTTACAGATGGTAAAAAACGTCTTGCTGACAACACCCTGGTTGCTCTTACCATCATGATTGCAGAAAGTAAACCAGAAGAAAAAGAAATTATGGTAAATCTTGTAATGAATTTCTTAATTTAGGATTGCGGTGGGAACGGGCAGCTGGAATTGGAATTCTAACCCTTGGAGTTTAACCCCTTTGAGTTCTAAGCGCGCACATTTTTCAAAGACTTCAAATATTCTTTTTGCTCAGCTGTAATTCTAAAACTTTTGCGTCCTGAAATTGAAAAAGAATTTCCTGAATTTTTGTCATACGCCAACTTCAATTGAATTATAGCATATGTTTGATTCTAAAAGAAAATCTCAGAAATCATTTCGGACATAGTTGTTCATTTATTTGACATTTATGACGGCTGGCAGATTAATATTATTGGAAATATTGCTGTATTTATTCCGCTTGGAATAATCTGGCCGTTCTGTTTTGGCAAATTAAATTCTGTAAAAAAGACAGCATTTACTGGTTTTTGTTTTTCGTTATTTATTGAAATTTCTCAGTTGTTTTAATGGTTAGTTTGACATTATAATTAATTAGTTTCAAAATAAATTTAATTTTTCAGAAACTTAATAAAAAGGAGACAGCGGAATTTGGAAACTTTGCACGATGAATTTATGCCGCTCATAGCACGACCTTTCTTAAATAATTCATCTTACAAAGAAATTCTACCCGATGAAACGCTTCGACCTTTCATCCGCTGTTTCTGGACTGAAGATTATTCGAAGAAAAATGATGAACATAAATTTTGTAATTTAATTATTCCAGATGTCTGCATGGATATCATTACAGCATTTGATAAAAAAAATGAAATCTGTTTTTCTGCTTTTTGTACGGTTGATAAAAAGTCGTATTATCTTTCTGATGATATTGTTAATTCAAATAATGTGCTGTTTGGAATAAGGTTTTATGCATGGACTGCTAATTTTTTTGCTTCAAAAAAGATGAATGGAATTAACTGCAGGACTTTAAATACAGAAGAATATTATCCTGATGTTTACAGTGAACTTATTCTGTCAATTAAGAATGCAAAATCTTTTGAAGAAATGGTAAAACTTTCAAACAGCTATTTTCTTAACAGGCTGCAGACTGCCAGAATTGATTTTGAGTTAATGCGTGTTTGTTCAGATATGGTTCGTTCACGTGGAATTTTCAACATGAAAGAAGCAGCATGTTCTGTACAGAAATCTGAACGGCAGCTTGAAAGACTGTTTAAAGAATCAATTGGTGTTTCACCTAAGACACTTGCATCTCTTATTCGTTATCAAAGTTTGTGGAATGATATTCTTAATAATCCTGAATCGAATGTTCAGAATCTTGTTGATAAGTATTCATATTTTGACCAGAGTCATATGCTGAATGATTTTAAAAAACGTCATGGCATGTCAATAAAAGAGGCTTTGGATTATGCAAAAAGTATATATTCAGATTAACATTACATAACAGTTTTTGTCGGAAATTTACAATACAAATAGGCTACTGCCTGATATTATTAGATTGCTTGAAAAACATAGGAGCAGTAAATGAAATTTGCAACAACATTAATTGCGGTTCAGGATATGGATCGTACATTGAAGTTTTATAAAGACATTTTTAATCAGGATGTCGTTCTTGATTTGGGGTGGAATAAAGTTTTGACTTGCGGTCTTGCCGTTCAGTCTAATTTTGACAAGCTTGTTGGTTTTGAAAATTCCAGTATGAAATTTAAAAGTCATAACATGGAACTTTATTTTGAAACGGAAGATTTTGATATGTTTGTGGAACTTTTGAAAAAGCACCCGGAAGTTGAACTTGTTCACGAAGCGAAAACTTTTCCGTGGCAGCAGCGCGGTATCCGCATTTATGATCCTGATTTTCATATCATCGAAATTTCAGAAACGATGGAAGCCGTAGGCTTCAGACTGTTTAGCGAAGGGAAATCTGTTGAAGAAGTTATGAAAATTACAGACCATCCGGCTGAACTTGTGAATGGATGGTACGCTCATTATCTTGAAGAAAAAGAAAAAATAATCTGACAAAACTCAGCACAAAATGTCGGGCAACAAAAATCATGTTATAATATATTAAAACCACAAAGGCGCGGACAGTCTTAAGATGAAAGTTTTTCAAATGAAATGCGTTTGTCTGGAGGCGGTAGCTTGCGTCGGGGGTGAACATGACTTGGCTGGAAGCTGTTAAAAAATCTATTTCGTACATCGAAGAACATCTTACAGATGAACTTACGATCGAACAAATCGCAAATGAAGTTTACATTTCTCCGTTTTATTTTCAGAAGGGGTTTGCTATTCTGTGTGAAATCACTGTGAGTGAGTACATCAGAAACAGAAGACTTTCTCTTGCCGGCAGAGATCTGAGGATTGACGGCAGTAAAGTAATCGATATTGCGATGAAGTATGGATACGATTCACCTGACAGCTTTGCAAAAGCATTCACTCGTTTTCATGGTATTTCGCCTCTTCAGGCGAAGAATGGAGAAGGAGAACTTAAAAATTTCCTCCCTCTCAAAGTACAAATCTCAATGAAAGGTGGTTTTGAAATGGATTGTAAAATTATCAAAAAACCGGCATTTACAATTGTCGGTTCTTCGAAAATGTTTGGTGAAAATGAAGGTTTTACTGAATGTCCTAAAATGTGGGATGAACATTTTGCTAGTGGTGACGGTAAATATGTTTGTGGAATGTATGGATTCTGCTTAGACGATATGGGTGATAAAACTATAATGGAACTTACAAAAGACAAGCAATCGAAAGATAAGCTTCCGAAGTTTATGTATATGATCGCGGACGACTACGTTCCATCAAAAACATATCCAGAAAAATTTATCACATACGAAGTGCCTGCAAACACATGGGCAGTTTTCCCTTGCAAAGGACCAATGCCGTCTTCAATGCAGGGTGTGTATCAAAAGATTTTCAAAGAGTGGCTTCCTGAAAACACAGACTACGAACTTGCAGGTATGTACAACATTGAATATTACACAGACAGTTCAAAGTATGAAAAAGGAAATCAGGATGAAGAATATTATTCAGAACTTTGGTTTCCGGTAAAAGCGAGATAGAATAAAACTTATGAACAAAGACTGGTCGGTCTACAAATCAATTTTAGTTCCAGTCAACTCTGCGAGTGCAAGGCCGTAGTTTGTCATCGGAATGCCTGCATCATCTGCTGCGGCCTGACGCGCGAGCATGTATGCTCTGTTGAACATGCAGGCTCCGCAATGGATGATGAGGTCGTAGTTTTTCAGATCTGCTTTTTCAGAATTGCTCGCGGTTGTTGATTTTGTGTCTGGCACTTTTGGTGACAGGCTAAAATCATTTCCGCGGGTGAAATCAATTTTTATATCCGGTGCTATTTTTCTGAGTAGTGCCGGAATTTTTTCTCTTCCGATGTCTTCTGTTCCAGGTGAGTGGGTGCATGCTTCGGCGATTAAAACTTTTGAATCGGAGGTAAGGTGGTGGATGGCTTTTGCGCCTTCGATGAAAAGTTTTAAATCGCCTTTGTATGCTGCCTGCATGATTGAAAATGATGTGAGTCGCGATGATGCAGGCTTGTTTTCGTTTACATATTTGAAAAGCTGTGAGTCCGTGATGATTAAGTCAGGCGGATTTTTCAAGCTTTCAAGAACCTGTTTGAATGTTTCATTTGTACACGCATGAATTAAAACTTTTCTGTCGAGTAAATCTCGTATCGTTTCGACCTGCGGTAAAATGAGTCTTCCTTTTGGTGCCTGTGTATCCTGCGGCATTACGAGGAGAACGTTTTCAAAAGGTATGCAGAAATCTTCTGTGAGTGATTTTTCAAAAAAGTTTTGTGGAACTGTGTCGCGGATTTTTTGAAAGAGAGCTTCTTTGTTTCTTGCGGTTGTGGAATTTACGAAGACGACGTTTTGAAAATCGAAATTGCTGTTTGAATTGTCAGTATTGTTTGTTTGAATGCGGTTGAAAAATTCTGATAATTGTTTTTCTTCGTTTTCATTTTCAACTTTTGTAATAACCCAGACAATCGGTTTTTTACTTTCAATCAATTTACAAAAACCAGCGGACTTCAAAAGTGCAGAAAGTTTTTCACTTGAAAAAACTTCATCACTTGAATTGCCGGCACTATCAGTTCCACATAACTCATCTTTTGCAATGACCGCAAGAATCAGATCGCTTTTTGAAAGAGCATCAAAAGTTTTTTCTGTTCTCTTTTCTGAAAGTTTCGTGCGGTCATCAAATCCGGCAGTATCAATAAAGACAACGGGACCGACACCTGGAAATTCCATCGGCTTAGAAACTGCATCTGTTGTAGTTCCTGAAACTTCTGAGACAATCGAAAAGTTCTGGCCGGTAATCATATTGAGTAAAGATGATTTTCCGCTGTTTGCGTTTCCGAATATTCCAATGTGATAGCGCTGTCCTCTTGATACTTCCATTTTATTCTCCTTGAAAGTCGGCGGACTTTTGAAAGGTCCGCGGATTTTGAATTGATGCTGACCTTTGAATGGTTGCCGGCTTTATAAGTTCCACTAGAATCTGAAATCTCTTTTGCCGTTGACTTCTTCTTTAAGATACTGAATGCAGCGGTCGCGGACAAGTGGATTTGGAATTGTTAAAAGTTCTTTTTCGATTAATGCGTCACCGATTTTTTTAGTGTCTGGAGTTGCGTAATCTTCGAGATATTCTTTGAGTGTCATGAGCGCGTTCGGGTGGCAGCAGTTTGCGATTTCTCCGGACTTTACGAGATGCATGAAGCGGTCGCCTGTTCGTCCTGAACGGTAGCATGCTGTGCAGAATGATGGAACATAGTTCATTCTCATGAGCCAGTTTAAAACTTCGTCGAGTGAGCGTGTGTCTGAAACATCAAACTGAGTTGTGTCTTCTGGTCTTACTTCTTCGCAGTAGCCACCGACACTTGTGCGGCTTCCGCCTGAGATCTGGCTTACACCGAGAGCTAAAACTCTTTCGCGTGATTTCTGTGATTCGCGGGTTGATACGATCATTCCTGTGTATGGAACTGCGATGCGGATACATGCAACGATTTTTGCAAATGTTTCATCATCGATTGCGTCTGGATAAAGGCTCGGGTCAATTCCATCTGCAGCGCGCAATCGTGGAACTGAAATTGTGTGCGGTCCGCATCCGTGTGAAGCTTCGAGGTGTTCTGCGTGCATGAGCTGTCCGACAAATTCATATTTATAAGTTCCAAGACCATAGAGAACTCCGCAGCCAACGTCGTCGATTCCACCTTCCATTGCGCGGTCCATTGCTTCTGTGTGGTATGCGTAATTTGATTTTGGTCCTGTCGGGTGAAGCTGTTCGTAGCGTTTTTTGTTGTAAGTTTCCTGAAACAGAATGTAAGTTCCGATTCCTGCGTCTCTGAGTTTTGTGTATGATGGAACGTCTGTCGCTGCGATGTTTACGTTAACGCGTCTGATTGCGCCGTTCTTGTGTTTGATTGAGTAAATTGTTTTGATTGATTCAAGAATGTATTCGAGAGGATTGTTTACAGGATCTTCGCCGGATTCGATTGCGAGTCGTTTGTGTCCCATGTTCTGGAGAGCGATAACTTCTGCTTTGATTTCTTCTTGAGTTAATTTTTTGCGTCCGATGTGTTTGTTTGTTCCGTGATAAGGACAGTAAGTACAACCGTTGATGCAGTAGTTTGAAAGATAGAGCGGTGCAAATAAAACGATTCTGTTTCCGTAGAATTTTAATTTGATTTCTTTTGCAAGGTCTTCGATTTTTTTGTTGAGTGATGGAACTTCGCATGCAAGAAGAACTGCTGCTTTTCTGTGGTTCAGTCCGTTGCATTTTGCAGCTTCTTCAAGAATTTCGTTGATTAATTTTTCATCTGTTTTATGCTTTTCTGCATAATCAAGTGATTCAAGAATTTCTTCATCGCTGATAAATTCTTCTGCTTTGTTAGATTTAACATCGTAACTCATAATTTATCTCCTTTCGTTTTTCATTTATTTTTAAAATCCCCTCGTTCGTTAAAGAGAATTTTGTATCCGATTTTATTCATCTCGTTTTCGAGCCGTTCGAGTTCTTCTGCACATTCGAGAGCACGGTTTGATTTTCCTTCGTAGAGATCGTATTTTGTGCGCGTTTCAAGCGGAGAAAGGTTTGGCATAATGACATTTGCACCGGAAAGAATTCCGTCAGTGCGACCGGTTTTTGAAAGTGTGTTGAGTGCTGTCGTTGCCGGAATGAGTGCGTGCGGAAAAATTATTCTGAGTAAACTGATGAGAAAGCAGGTAAGCTCCGCGCGGTCGAGCGATGATGTTAAAGTGCATGATGTTATTTCTTCGCTGGAGTTTTCGTTTGTGGAATTTTCATCGGTGCGTTTTTCGAAATCGTTTTGATAATTTGCGAACGGTGTTTTGTTATGTGGAATAAACGGTCCGATTCCAATCATTTCGGGTTTGAGATTCTGTAAAAATAAAATATCATCTGCAATATTTTCGATTGTCTGATATGGAGCGCCGACCATAAATCCGCTTCCGGTCTGATAGCCAAGCTTTTTTAATGTTTCGAGTGCGTGTAATCTTGTTTCAAGTTTCTGTTCCGCCGGATGAAGAATTGAAAATAGTTTCGGGTCTGCTGCTTCGTGACGTAAAAGATATCTGTCGGCGCCTGCTTCTTTCCAGAGTCTGTAAGTTTTTTCATCGCGTTCTCCGAGTGAAAGAGTTACTGCGCAGTCTGAAAATCGTTTTTTAATTTCTGAAATCAGATTTGCTATGCGAATGTCAGAAAAAACTAAATCTTCACCGCCCTGAAAAATAAAAGTGCGGAATCCTTTTTTGTATCCGTATTTACAGCGTTCAAGAATTTCATTATCAGAAAGTCTGTATCTTTCTGCGCAAAAATTGTCTTTACGGATTCCGCAGTAATAACAGCTGCATCTGCAGAACGATGACACTTCGATAAGGCCGCGTATAAAAATTCCATCTGCAAAATTTTCTTTTTGAATTTCGCGTGCTTTTTCGGCAAAAGTTTTGCGGAATGATTTATAGTGAGAAATTAAATCTATGAGTTCTGAACGTGAATAAAATTTTTCTGACATAAAGAAATCCTGAGACAACTGAAAAAATTAAAATTGCGAAAAATGATTTTCGAATTTTTCGGACTGTCTTTTGTTTGTGAGAAATTTTATCTGTTCGGAAAAATTGTTTTTGCGTTGATGCCTTCGACAGCGCCGAGTTTTCCTGTGAGTGCATTGATCTTATCGAGTGGGGCATCGATTGCAACGCTCACCAATGAGATGTTTTCTTTTTTGTAAGGAAGCCCCATGCGGCCGATGATGTATTCGCCGTATTCGTGAAGAAGTGCGTTTAACTTATCAACAGCATTTAAGTCCGTAACTACAATGCCGATTAAAGCTACTTTTGTATCCATATTTTTCTCCTTTCCCATCAGATGTGACTCTTTTGAGTTAGCAAAAATGATATTTGTATTATGGTGGAATTTTGGAGTTTGAGCAAGGGATGGAGATTATTCCTTCCCCGTTTCAAGTTTGTAAAGTTCTTCGGTGGCGATGCGGCATTTGGCGGCGATGTCTTCTTTGTTTTTTGGGAAGCAGTAATAGAGAGTTTTCATGTCACCGATGCAGATCATGTCGCCGATTTCGTACCAGTTGTAATCGGAGTAAAGACTGTAGCTTGCTTTTGGTTTTTGAGAGTAGTCAAGTTTACCGTCGCAGCCTGTTAAGTGAAATCCGTTTTTTGTGTGGCTAAGGTGTCCTTCGCCGACCTGATAAATTGAATTTGTATCAACGAGCATATAAATATCAACGTCAGTTTCAATTTTATAACTGCCGTCTTTGATTTCTTTTTTTACACATTCACGCTGCCATCTGTACCAGTCTGGAATGTGATTAAATGGTTTTTCAGGTTTGAGAAAACCTGTTTCTGTAAGTTCCCATTCAGCACCGCAAGACTGACATGTAAGAGATGTTCCTTTGCCGAGAGTTTTGCCTTCTGTCTGACAGAGAGGACATTTATATAAAACTCTGTTGAGAAAATCTGCTCTGTATGGTTCTGTTACTTTGATGTTTTTTGTCTGCTGTGTTTTAAAGTTATCAAATGAAAATTCATTTGTTAAAATCGTATTGAGTTCTTCAAGTGATTTATTTTGAATTTCTTGAGGCGAAAGAAGGTATTTTACTTCTGCTGTTACTTTGACATTTCGTGTCTGAAGATTATTGTAAAGAGGCTGAAATAAAAAAGCACCTTCTGTTTTTATCATGATGACCGGAACATTCAGAAGTTTAAGACATTTTGCAAGTGACTGTGGAAGTGGCGTTGCAGTTCCATCAAAGCTGTAACTTGCTTCTGGAAACATTAAGACAGAGGTCTTTAGTTTCGTAAGAGCATATTTTATATGTTTGACAAGAAGAAAATCAGAGACAAATTTATTTGTGGGAATGCATCCGATGTGGCGCATGAGCCAGTTTTTACCTACAAAGCCGTCAGAGGTACAGACAACATTGAGGGGACGCGGATAGAAAATCGATTCTGCAGTTTCGAGATCTAAAAAACATGAATGATTCATCAGAATTAAACATGGTTCATTTTTCTTTAGATTTTCCATTCCTGTTTTTGTATAACTGAACTGTGTTTTTTTTAAATCAGATTTTGCAATAATCTTCATAAGAGTCCGCCAGAATAAATTTGGACGGAGAGGGGGATGTTTTTTGTTTACACAAATTTTTGAGACAGTTTCATAAGGCAGTTTTGTAACTTTGATTTTCATAATATAATTATTGTGTCTTGTTCTGCTATCTGTCAATTTTTTTCAAAAAAATATTTTGTTTATTTTATGAAAAAGTCATGCTAGAATTAAATGTTAAGGTTTTTGTAAACTGTGGTGGGGTATTTTAAGTTGTAAATTGAGAAGGTAGTTTATGATCGGAGCGGGAATTACTTCACAATTAATTTATTTTGATATTTGTTCTGTTATTATTCTTGGAATTGTTTTTTATTCTATGGTTTCAAGAAAAGTAATTATTGGAAGTTCCAATGTTACATTTCTTGTTTTAGGTTTATTCATTTTTATAACAACAGTTTTTGATATTTTTAATGCGCGGTTTTCAAATAAATTAAATTTTATCTTCAGCTATAAAAATATAACGGCAAGATATTTCTTTTTGTACGGCTATTATATTTTCAGAAACCTGACTCTTCCTGTTTATGAATTTTATCTGCTTGTAATTTCCGGTGGATGGTCTTATTTTAAAAAACGAAAATGGATTTGTGTCGTTTTTCTCGTGCCATATTTATTCTTGCTTACGATGCTTGCAGTAAATTTATTTTTTCATAATGTATTTTATATAAATGCTGATTTTGAATATACAAGATGTCATGATTCGATTTATTTTTATTTTGTCGGCATTTTTTATTTTATCAGCGGTATTATAATTCTTTTCCGTTATAAAAAAGTTTTTTCAAGAGATAAATATATTTCGTTAAGTACAATGCTTCCGTTTAATATTATTGCTGTAACCATTCAGTTTCTGCATCCACAGTATCTGGTTGAATGTTTTTGTACGACAGCAACTTTTTTGCTTATAACATTTACCGTTCAGCGGCCGGAAGAAAAGCTTGATGCAAGATATGGTTTTTATACGATTTATGCATTTAAAGAAGATGTCATAAAATATTTAACATTAAAAACAAAATTTACCGTAATTCTTGCGGGTATCAGAAATTATGATGTAATCAAGACAATTCTTTCTCAGCAGGATTATGATATATTTAAACGTTCATTTGTAGAGAATTTAAAAACACAGAGAAAAAAATTGAATTATACAGGTTCCATTTATTATTTCGGAAATGGAATTTTCAGTCTGCTTGATATAAATGAAAATAAAAAAAATGCTTTGCTTATGGCAAAAGAAATTGAAAATTCTCTTGCAGATGGAATTCAAATAGGTAAGGCGAATATTAATATTAATCCGGCTCTGTGTGTTGCTGAATGTCCGAAAGATTTTTCTGATTATGATTCACTTGCTTCGTTTGCAACAAAGTTTCAGAATTTCTTTTCTGATGTAAATGAAGTCATTGATCTTGAAAAATATTCTGAACATTTGAATTATAAAATTAAAGCTGACCTAAATGACATTATTTCCCGCGGAATTAAAAATCATGGCTTTATGATTTATTATCAGCCGATTTATTCAGTTGAAAAAAAGAAATTTATTTCTGCAGAAGCTCTCATCCGTCTTAATGATCCAAAGTGGGGATTTGTTTCTCCGGAATTATTTATTGCCGCAGCAGAAAAAAATGGAACGATTTTGCATATCGGGAAAATTGTTATTGAAGAAGTCTGTAAATTCATTTCAAGTAAAGAATATAAAAACCTTGGACTTGAATATATAGAAATAAATCTTTCAGTTGCTCAGTGTCTTCAGACAGATCTTGTTGATGTTATCTCATCTTTGTTAAAACAGTATAATGTAGATTCGTGTCAGATCAATCTTGAAATTACAGAACGAGAAGATGTTTTTGATCAGAATGTTTTTACAGAAAATCTGGAAAAATTAAGGGAGCTTGGAATTTCACTTTCTCTTGATGATTACGGAACAGGATATTCAAATATCCGCCGTATTGTAGAACTTCCGATAGAAATTGTAAAAATGGACAAGAGTTTTGTTGATGAATATAAAAATTCCAAAATGCAGTCTATAATCAAGAATACTGTAACAATGCTTAAAGAAATAAATAAGAAAATTGTTGTCGAAGGAATTGAAACACAGAATTCTCTTGAACATTTCAGTGACTTGAAATGTGATTATGTTCAGGGGTATTATTTTTCAAAACCTCTTGATAAAATAACATTTATTTCTAAAGTAATGGAAATGAATAAATAAGTTTTTTGAAATTCAATTAAAATCAATTTTCATTAATTTAAAAAAAACAGGAGTAAATATGACTCGAATTCTTTTTATATGCCATGGAAATATCTGTCGTTCACCGATGGCTGAATTTGTTTTTAAAGATATGGTAAAAAAAGCCGGAGTAGAAAAAGAGTTTGTAATTGATTCTGCAGCAACAAGCACGGAAGAAATTGGTAATCCAATGCACTACGGTACACGGACAAAACTTCGTGCGATGAATATTCCATTTACAGATCACAGAGCACGCCAGATTACGATTGATGATTATAATGACTGGGATTTATTGATATGCATGGATAGAAATAATCTTAGAAATATGCAGCGTATTCTTGGTGAAGACACTGATGATAAAATGCATTTTCTTCTTGAATATGCAGGTTTAAACCGCGACATCGCAGATCCATGGTATACAGATAATTTTGATGAGACATACGACGATGTTGTTTTAGGATGCCGCGGTCTTTTAAAAAAAGTTCTCAGACAGGATAATTCAATCTTTCAGGAGTAATATTATCAAGAACTTCATCTTTGTATTTTTTTGCGTAATATTTTGCCATTGAAAGATTTAAATCAAGGTAGTTTCCGCAATCGCGTGGACTTGCGCCTGGAATATCTCCTTCGAAATTGATTACAAAATCAATCATTCGTGTAATTACATCAATGATGTCTTTTGATTCAAGATCACCTTTGAAAATTACATAAAAGCCTGTACGGCATCCCATTGGTCCAAAGTAAATTGTTTTATCAGACCATTCAGAATCATTTCTTAAAAAAGTTGCTCCGAGATGTTCCAGCGCGTGAATTCCTGCTGTTCCCATAACAGGTTCAACATTAGGACGGGTAAAGCGAAGATCAAATGTTGTTGCCACCTGATCACCGATAGAATCTTTTCGTGAAACATAGATTCCGGTTAACAAATCAATGTGATTAACAGTAAAACTTGCAATTTTATTCATAATCACATTGTATTCTTTTTTGTTTCGGGTGACAACAAGAAAATGATTTGAGTTTTAATTTAACAGAAAATCATTTTTAAAATATAAAGTACAAGCAGATGTCCCGGGTAGAAGATATAGAAGAACCATTTGTTGAAAGCAGATTTTTTTCCGGGAAGTCCGTTGTAAAAAAGTTCTATGAAAAGTGGAACTAATAAAATTCCGACTCTGTAAAGTTTAAGGCCTGGTTCAACTGTAAATTCGAAAATATTTACAAATTTTAAATTGAAAATATATGTGAGTGCTACGCAGATAAATGTTGTCCACATTAATTTTTTATTGTTACGCATAAAATAAAAAATCAGACAGAACAAAATATTCCAGTAGTTCCAGTCTCCAAAAAGTGAAAGGTAAAGTATTGCAAGTGTTATCAAAACTTTTACTGCGACATTCAGTTTTGCTTTGTCCCATAAAAGAATTGCAAGAAGTCCGAGAAAAAGTGTAAAGATAACGCTTGTTCCGGTAAAGACAAGATATTTTCCGAGTGAAGAAATGTATATCCATGCAGCAGCATTTTTTTCTACGTCAGGAATGAGTTCAAGATTGATGACAGAAATTTTTCCGGCTTCGAAAAGTGTAAATGCCATGCTTGAAATAATTGCAAAGATTCCAAGACGGAATAAATACTTTTTTACGTTGTGTGTGTGAATGTATCCTTCTGCAATAAAGAATGCCATTACAGGCCCTGTTAATCTGGAAATTGTTCTTCCTATAAAATAAACGGGATTGTCCGGTGTTAAAAACGACTGAACAGCGTGATCGAGTACCATCAATACGATGACGATGTACTTTACGACTGCCTGATTTAATGCTTTTGTTTTAGTTTCCATAAAGTCTCTCCTATAAGATTAATTATAGAATGTAAAATTTAAAACGACAAGTTAAATCTTTTGAGAAAATTGACAGAAGCAAAAGAAGTCTTTAATCAGTTTTATTTTTTATCAAGATGAATCTGACTGTTTACATATATGAGCTGCGCAGGAACTGATTCTCCGGTGGTACCGTAAAAATTAATTTTTGTTACTGCTGTTAAATCACTTCCCATATGGGCGATGTACTGAAAAAAAGGAATATTCATCAAATGTGAAATCAATGCAGAAATTACTCCGCCGTGACATACAAGCGCTATTGATTTTTCATTTGGATTTACGGCTTTATAAAATTTGTTTTTCCGTTCATAACCGAATTGCAGGATAAAATCATCAAAGTTTTTAATGTGCGCATCAATATCAGAAATGACGATGTCATTCGAAAATTCTTTAAGATTGCGCCAGTTTTCTCCATCAGGATATGAGTGTATTTTTTCAATTACGTGGTCTTTAATTACCCATGGGCTTTCACTGTCATACGGATTTCCATCTGCTTTTCCCCAGGCAATTTCCCGTGCCCAGTCGAGGGGTGTAAGAGACATATTTTTTTCTTTTGCAATATAAGACGCTGTCATTTCTGCGCGGCCCATACTCGAATGATAAATTGCATCAAGAGGAATTTCTTTAAACCATTTTCCAAGCATTGCAGCCTGTTTTTTTCCGGTTTCTGTGATTGTGTCTGTTTCGTAATCTGGTTCTGCGTGTCTGATTAGATATAAAATCATTTGTCTGTCCTGTTAAGATTATTTTATAAACATTTTTATCAGTGCTAAAAGCAATAAATGCCCCGGATAAAAAATGTAGAAGAACCATTTGTTGAATGCCGATTTTTTCCCGTGAAGACCGTTGTAAAAAAATTCAAGAAAAAGTGGAACAAGTAAAATTCCGAGTCTGAAAATATTTATTTTAGGATTAAAGGTAAATGTAAAAAGGTTATCAAATTTAATTCCGAAGATATGAAGCAGTGCAACAAAAAGAAATGCGGGTGAATTGGGCGTTAAAAAATATTGTGCAAAGTGGTCGAGTACCATCAGAACTATGACAATATATTTTATGTGTGACTGATTAAAGATTCTTGTTTTAATTTCCATTGATTTCTCTTTTTTGTATTATAATCAAAAATATTAAAAAAATAAATTACAGGTTTTCTTCTTTTGACACTTTTTGAAATTCATAAGATAATTAAGTTACAGGATTTTGGAGTTATCGATGCAGAATGTAAATCGTAAAAGCAGGCGATTTGTTTTTTTATTTCTGTTTGTTCTGCTTTTAGTTATATGTTTTATTTCTTTATGTCTCGGCCGATTTGGTTTTGTAAATGTTTTTGATTTAACGGAACAGTCTAAAATTGTTTTGTGGAATATACGGTTTACGCGGATTGTGTGTGCGTGTGCAGTTGGTGCGGGACTTTCTGTTGCGGGTGCGGTTTTTCAGACGCTGTTTCATAATCCGCTTGCGTCTCCGGATCTTCTGGGCGCTTCTAGCGGTGCGGGGTTTGGTGCGGCACTTGCGATTCTTTTGGGTTTTTCTAAATCTGGTGTTACGGTGAGTGCGTTTGCGGTAAGTCTTTTTTCGATTGTAATTATTTATTTGATTTCGAAAAAGGCACACGGAAAAAGTTCGTATGTTCTGATTGTTTCGGGGATTCTGGTTTCCGCAATTTTTTCTTCGGGGATTTCGTTTGTTAAATTGATTTCGGATCCGGAAAACAAACTTCCGGAAATTACGTTCTGGCTTATGGGAAGCCTTGCCGGAAAAAAAGCAGAAGACTGTATTTTTATATGCACAAGTTTTCTCGTCGGGGCGATCCCGCTTTTTTTAATTCGATGGAAAATAAATCTTCTTTCACTTTCCAGTGATGAAGCAAAATCGCTGGGTGTAAATACTGCGCTTTTAAAAACTGTGGTTGTAATTTTTGCGACAATTTTAACGAGCGCAAGTGTTTCGGTTTCGGGATTGATTGGCTGGATTGGAATTATTGTTCCGCTGATTGCAAGAAAAATTTCCGGCGAAAATTGTGTGGAACTGATTCCGTGTTCAGCACTTTTGGGTGCGGTTTTTCTGGTTGTGGTTGATACTGTGAGCCGGTGTGCGTTTTCTGCGGAGATTCCGATCGGGATTTTGATGTCGTTTATCGGGTCGCCGTTTTTGATTGCGCTTTTGCTGAAAAGAAAATCGATTTGATTTATTCAACTTGAATTATTTAATTTGAATTGTTCAACTTGAAAAATTATAAGGAAAATATTTTGAATATTAAAATAGAAAATCTTTCGTTCGGTTATGATAATGAGACTCCAGTTCTGCAGAATGTTAATCTGGATTTGTGCTTAGATGGAATTTGTTCTTTGATTGGGCCGAATGGTGCGGGAAAAAGTTCGTTTTTTAAATGCATGCTGAATTTAAATAAACCGTATTCCGGAAATATTTTTATTGATGATGAAAAAATTAACGGAATGAGTTTTGCTGAACTTTCTAAAATCATTGCGTATGTTCCGCAGAAAATGCAGGACATCAGAAATTATAAGGTAATCGATATTATTCTGATGGGCTTTAGTAATGTGATTGGAATTTTTTCGGCGCCGGATAAAGGGCAGCTTTTAGAAGCACGCAGAATGATGGAAAAATTAAATATCGGATATCTTTCAGAAAAGATGATAAACGAATTGTCCGGCGGTGAACAGCAGCTTGTGCTTTTGTGCCGTGCGCTGATTCAGAAAGCAAAAATTATTTTAATGGACGAGCCTTTTTCGAATCTTGATTTTGCAAACCAGATCCGCGTTATGGAAGTGTTAAAAGAAATTTCGGACGATGGAATTTCTGTAATTTATTCAACACATAATCCGAATGACATTCTGCAGAATTCTGATTATGTAATTGCGTTAAAAAACGGTGCGCTTGCTGCATCAGGTAAAACAAAAGATGTGGTGACAGAAAAAATGCTCAGCGATTTATATGACATGAAAATCAAAATTATTAAAACTGATGACGCGCAGTTTGTAAAAAGAATTTAGGTCATGGAGTTTACGATGAAAAAAAATAAACTGATTTTTATATTGATTTTGATTTTTGTTCTGGTTTGTTCGTGCGGAAGAAAAAATGTTAAGAACGAAAAGGGCGGGCTTAGGATTGCGGTAACCGGTTTGACTTCGCAGATTTTTGTTTATCCGCTTGCAAAAGAAAATCTTGTTGCACTTGCAGAACCGCTTCCTGATTGTTTTAAAAGTGAACTTCCTGTTCTTGGTCCGCTTTACGGAACGCGCGGTAATATGAACTTTGAAGAGCTTATCAAATGCAGGCCGGATATTGTAATTGATGTCGGCGAATATAAAAAAGGAATCGATGAAGAGTTTAAAAAACTTTCTCTCGAGACCGGAATTAATTTTGTTCACATTGATTCGAGTTTTGAAAAAACAGGTGATATGTACCGTAAACTTGGAAAACTTATTGAGAAAGAAAAAGAAGCCGAGATTCTTGCTTCGTATTGTGATGAAACATATTCCAGAATAAAAAAGTTTTCTGATTCCGTTACAAAAAAAAGATTTCTTTATGTCATTGGAAAAAACGGAACGAATGTCATTGCAAAAAATTCCTATCACTCTGATGTGATTGATATGCTTACGGATAATCTTGCGGTGATTGATTTTGCAACCGGCAAAGGAACAGGAAATTCGGTCGATATTGAACAGATTATAAAATGGAATCCGGACTACATTGTTTTTTCGCCGGACAGCATTTATGACAAAGTAAAAGATTTTCCTGAATGGAAATCAGTGAATGCGATAAAGGAAAATCATTATTATCAGGTTCCGGCTGTTCCGTATAACTGGCTTGGTTTTCCGCCGGCGGTCAACCGTTACATCGGAATGTTCTGGCTTTGTGATGTTCTGTATAAAGACGAATGTCCTTTTGATTTTGAAGCCGAAAAGAAAAAATATTTTGAACTTTTTTATGGAAAAGAATTTTGATGAAGCATTTTAGTTTAATTTATCTTGCATCCGGTTTTTCAAAACGGTTTGGTTCAAACAAACTGCTTTCGGTTTACAAAGAAAGAAAAATGTTTGAATACGGACTTGAGTCACTTTTGTGCGCGGCGCAGAAACATAATTTTAATGACGAAATTATTGCGGTTACTCAATATCAGGAAATAGTTGAATATGCAAAAGCAAAAAATCTTAAAACGGTTTTAAACTTAAATGCAAAAGAAGGAATTTCTGAATCAATAAAATGCGGAATAAATGCTTCTTCTGTAAAATCTGACGCTTACCTTTTTCTTGTAGCCGACCAGCCGGAAATAGCCTCTGACACTGTTTTTTCGATGATGAAATATTTTGAAGAAAATGAATGTAAAATTTTACAGGCCGCAGTAAATGTAAAAGATGGAAATTCTATAAAAAAGATTTATGGAAATCCTGTTATTTTTTCTTCGGAGTATAAAAAGGAATTTCTTGAACTTACCGGGGACACCGGCGGAAAACAGATAATAAAAAAACACCCTGAAAGTACAGAGTGTTTTTTTATAAAAAATCCTGATGAATTAAAGGACATTGATTTTTTTAACGACATAAAATCCTGATTTTTTTAAAAGCGTAAAAATCAGAATCTTATTTTTTGTTCATCAAAATATCTTCGGGTCTCATCGGAAGTCTGTTTAACATGACTCCGGTTGCATTAAAGATTGCATTCTGGATTGCCGGTGCAATTGAATTAACGCCGACTTCGCCGACACCTTTTGCGCCGTACGGTCCTGTCTCTTCGTAGCTTGGAACAATTCTGACATTCAGTTTTCCAACGTCTGTCATTGCAGGAATTTTATAATTCATAAAAGAGTTTTCAAGAAGTTCGCCGGATTGGGTGTAGGTAATATTTTCTGTTGCGGCCATTCCAAAGCCCTGAATGGCGGCGCCCTGAATCTGTGCTTTTACAATCTTTGGATTTATCGCCGTTCCACAGTCAACTGCGGCATCATATTCCAGGAGCTTATACGAACCGGTTTCTGTATCAAGTTCAATTTCTACTGCGCCTGCTAAAAATGGCGGTGGCGCTACAGGTGGAATATATTCTGCTTTTGTTTCAAGGTCGTTTGCAAATTCAACTTTAAGTTCTGCAAATTTTTCTTTTAATTTTCTGCATGCAAGTTCTGTGGCTTTTCCGGTTATGTAGAGAGAAGCAGATGCGTACGAACCGGAATCGTGTTCGGTTGTTTCGGTGTCGCCGGAAAAGACTTTGATTTTGTCTATGTCGCATTCGAGTGTGTCTGCGGCAATCTGTGCGACCGAAGTGTCCGAACCAGTTCCGACATCGCCGGATGCAATGTAAAGTTCGTAAAAATTATTTTTTGTTTTTAAGATTGCGGAACCAGTCATGTTTTTTGCAATTGAAGTTGTCTGCGAAGAAAGTGCGATGCCGACAGATCGGACTGTGTGGTCGTCGATTTTTACGAACGGATATTTTTTATTCCAGCCGATCATTTCTGCCGCTTCTAAAAGACATTTTTCTACGGTGCAGCTTGTGAGCTTCATTCTGTCGCTGTAAACGTTAAGAATGTCGCCTTCTTTTACTGTATTCAACTTTCGGAACTGGACTGGATCGATTTTTAATTTTGCGGCCATTTCGTTTACGGCACATTCAAAAGCATAGCCGCCCTGTGTTGCGCCATAGCCACGATAAGCGCCGGAAGCAAGTTTATTTGAATAAACAACATCGCCGGTAAGTTTAAATGCGTCCCAGTTTCTGTAAATTGAAGTTGGAATATACAACGCAAGATCAAGAACTGTCGGTGCGTGATCTGAATATGCGCCTGCATTTGAAAGCGCGTACATTTCGACTGCTTTGAGGATTCCGTCTTTTGTCGCGCCGAGTTTGATTTTAAATTTTATTTCATGTCTTGGTGAGCCTGCGATAAAAGATTCTTTTCTTGAATAAATTAATTTAGAAGGCTTTTTGGTTTTCCATGTTACAAAGCCGGGATAAACTTCTGAAACAAGAGAACCTTTTGCACCAAATCCGCCGCCGACTCTTTTTTTTGAAACCCGGATTTTGTCCATCGGGATTCCAATCGAATCGCTCAACCTTCGCTGAATTAAATAAACGACCTGTGTCGATGTTGCGACATGAAGTTTTCCGTCAGGAAGAATTTCTGCCCAGCTTCGGAAGGTTTCAATCGGCGCCTGATTGACTGCGTGAGTGTGGTAAGTTCTTTCGATAATCTCATCACATTCAGAAAAGGCTTTTTCGATGTCGCCGTAAATGTGTTCTTTATGACCGCAGAGATTCCGCTTGCTGTCCGCTCCGGTCGGTAAACCCTGCTTCCAGTTTTCTTCCGGGTGAATGATAATCGGGTTGTCTAAAGATTTTTCAAAATCGAGAATCGGTTCAAGCACATCGTATTCAACTTTGATAAGTGGAATTGCTTTTTCTGCAGTTTTTTCATCGACTGCGCAGATGATTGCAACTGCATCGCCCACAAATCTTACATGCTGGTCTAAGATTAATCTGTCGCGGCTTCCCTGTGTCGGTTCTTCTTCGCCTTCGGCATTGTATCTCGGTTGGTTCTGGTCAATGTCTTTGTAAGTAAAAATATTTTCGATTCCCGAAAGCTTTAGTGCTTCGGTTGTGTCGATGTTTTTTATGATTGCGTTTGGATAAGGTGAACGTAAAATTTTAATCGAAAGAAAATTATCCGGCATAACATCGTCGAGAAAAACAGGTTTTCCGGTTAAGAGTTCATCAGAATCGCGTTTTACAATTTCTTTTGAAATAAAGCTCATCGTTTTTCTCCTTTTGATGCTAAATAATTTTTGACACCAGTAAGAATTCCGTCGTATCCGGAACATCTGCACAAGTTGCCCGAAAGATATTCTTTGATTTCTTTATCAGAAGGATTGGGATTTTCTTTTAAAAGTGAAATGAGATTTAAAAGATAGCCCGGGTTACAGAAACCGCATTGCTCTGCACCTTGTTCTGAAATAAATCGTCCGATTTCTAAAACTTTGTCGTTAAGTCCTTCGACAGTTGTAATTGATTTTTCATTTGCCTGTACTGCTAAAACTGAACAGGATAAAACGGGAAGTTCATTCAGCAAAACCGTACATGCTCCGCAGTTAGAAGTTTCGCATCCGCATTTGACACTTTTTGCGCCGTGCTTACGAACAAAATCCAGAAGTGTCATTTCGGGAGAGATGTCATCAGTAATACAAATTCCATTTAAATTAATTTTAACTTTCATTGTTATGCATCCTCCCCGGTAAAAATATCTTTCAGTGCGCGCCGTGTCAGAACAGAACAGATTTTTTTGCGGTATTCTTTTGAGGCGCGGATGTCTGAATCAAATGAAAATTGATTTGAAATTTTTTCTGAAAGAGAAGTAAGTTCTTCTGTGTCTGGATTGTTTGAGACAGATAAATCATCTTTTGATAAAGATTTTTTGTCTGTGATTTTTATTCTGATTTCTTTTGCAACCAGAGGTCTTGCGCCGACAGAAACGATGCATTCATCTTTGCATTTTGATGCCGCGACATTTAAGACAGAAAAATCTGTAGTCGAATTTTTTTGTGAAAGGAATTTTGCTTTAAGAGTTTTTTTTGGAATAATAATTTCGGTTAATATGTCTTTGGAAATATTTTCTTTAAGATAGTCTGAAAGTTTTATTTTTCCGTGGTTGTAAAAAATTAATTCAGTATCAAGAGAAAGAAGGACGGTTATCAAATCTGAAAATCCGTGCTTTAGGAAAATGTTTGCGCCGGCGGTTGCGGTATTTCTGAACTGCACTCCGACAATGTGAGAAAGGGCGTCCTTAAAAATTCCGTTAAAAAAATTATTCAACTTACTGTTTGTTTCGAGAGTTCTGAGTGTAACTGATGCGCCAATTGAAAAACAGTCAGAAGTTTCTTTTATCTGATTAAGATTTAAATCTGAAAGATCAATTGCGGGATCAATTGTGATGTCTGACATTTTTAGCCAGTGATTTCCGGCGATGATTTTTGCATCCGGTTTTTGCAAAAGTGAATATGCATCTTTGAGTGAGTCTGGTTTAATAAAATTTTTAATCTCTTCCATAAATCATATTATATCATAGAATTATAATTTTTCTATGTAACATTTTGATTCAGATAAATCAGTTTTGCTGTGATGTAAGTATTTTCAGCACCTGATAGTTCAATTTTTGTTACAGAGGCCGGTTGAAATTCTACATGCGTGATTAACTGGAAAAAAGAAATATTAAGCAGGTGAGAAAGAATGACAGCAATTGCTCCGCCGTGGCATACGACAGCAATATTCTGGTCGTCATTTTTTATTACCTTGAACAGTTTGTTTTCGTGTTTAAATCCGGCGCTGAGTAAAAATTCATCAAACTGTCTGCAGTGTTTTTCAATATTCTGAATGACATTGCAGTTTTTAAATTCCGGAATATTTTTCCATTCATCATCATCTGGAATGGTTTCAGTTTCTTTGATAATTCTGTCTTTGATTTTCCACGGACTTAACGGTTTTTCATTTTTTCTGTTTGAGTCACCCCATTCAACTTTTCTGGAAAAAATGTTACATTCTTTTTCTATGAATGACGCTGTTAATCTGTTCCGGTTTGAATCAGAATAACAAAGCTGATCAAGTTTGATATCTTTAAACCATTGAGCAAGCTTCTTGGCTTGTGAGATTCCGTATGGGGTCAGAGTATCGTTTTCGTAATCAGGTTCTGCGTGCCGGATGAGATAAAGTGTCATGAAAAACTCTCTCCTTTGAAAATTAAACTACATATACTTTCGGATAGTACAGCAACAAAAAGAAATGCCAGGCAACAATATTTGGAATTTCATTTAAATTATTTACAAAATTAAAAATTGAAATCATGTGTGTTTCATACAGTGCAAATGGAATTGTTGAAATGACTGCAAAGATTCCTAATCGTAAAAGATATTTTTTTACGTTGCGTGTATGATAATAGCCTTCAGCAATAAAGAAAGCCATTGTCGGACCTGTCAATCTTGAAATTGTCCTGCAGAAGAAATAAAGATTGGAATTTGAATTCAAATAGTACTGGGCATAATGATCAAGGACCATCAGTATGATGACAATATATTTTATAACCGCCTGGTTAAATATTTTATTTTTAATTAACATTTTTCAGACCTTAGACGCAATTATAAATATGAAAATGAATATATGCAATCAGAGGATATAGTAAAAAAGGAGAAATCAATATACAATTGTTAATATGAAGAAGATATTTATTTATTTGTTTGTGTTATGTGGAATTTTCGCAAAGGGTTTTTCTCAGGAATATAATGAATCGATTAAAGAGCTGGATAATTTTTTAACAATAGGACAACCTTCAAAACGAATGCTTTTTTCTAATGAAGAAGACGAGAATTTCTGGGATGTTGAAGAAGAAGATTTTTTTGATGCCAAAGAAACAATGCGAAATGCAAAAAGATATTACGATGCAGGTGACAACGATTTTGATGCAAAAAAATTTGAATCAGCATGTGAAAATTACAGAAAAGCAGTCACTATTCTTACAATAAGATATTATGTTGTAAGAGAAGACATAAATGGAACTTATAAAGGCGAAGGAAAGCCTCGTGAACTTTTGTACTATTCTCTTTACAACATGGCTTGCTGCAAGAGTAAACTTAAGCAGTTTTCTGAAGCACGCCAGTATCTTTATTATGCTGTTCTCGCAGGGTATCCGTATTTTAATTACATCTTAAAAGATGAAGATATGAAGCCATTTTTTGAAGCGTTCCCGGAAACAAAAAAAGAATTAAATTACTGGAAGCAGGCTGGTAATGAACTTTCTACTGTTGCAGGAAAAGAATTTGACAGGGCTGTTTTTAACGGTGGTACAGAAATTACTTTATACAAAGATGGAACATTCAGAGATGAGTGCAAGGATATGTATGGTTGGGGCGGAGAATATGGCACTTATTCAATAAATAATTATGTACTTACTCTAAATTACACTACTCGCTACTGGCACTTACATTCTGATTTTGACTGGCATAAAGCTTATGAAAATGGTGAAAAATTTGAGCTTGATGATTTGTTTGAGAAAGAAGAAAAGCGTGAGGATTATAAAGAAACTTATAAAATATCAATCTGGCATATAGAATATCCTTATCATGATAATGATAACAGTGTAATGAGATGGGCACCCCAAAAATAAGATTTTCTAGTCTTGGAAATTCCACCAAATTAAAATAAATTACTTGAAAACTTATATAAAAGTTGTTTGTTTCTATTGCAAGAAACTTTTAACTATGCTATTATGATACTATAAAAAGAATTAATGCTATCGTTAACAAAAGGAGGTTAAAATGGCAGACAAAGAAATTCCTTACAAAATCTATCTTGACGAATCGGAGATGCCAGCCTCTTGGTACAATGTTCGCGCAGATATGAAAAACAAACCGGCTCCACTTATCAACCCACAGACACATAAGCCGGCAACTCTCGAAGAACTTTCAAAAGTTTTCTGTACAGAACTCGCAAAGCAGGAATTAAACGAGACAGACCGTTACATCAAAATTCCACAGAAAATCTTAGACTTCTATAAGATGTACCGACCGGCTCCACTCACACGCGCATACTGCCTCGAGAAAAAACTCGGAACACCTGCAAAGATTTATTACAAGTTTGAAGGAAACAACACATCTGGTTCGCATAAACTTAACTCTGCAATTGCACAGGCATATTACGCAAAAGAACAGGGACTCAAAGGCGTAACAACAGAAACAGGTGCCGGTCAGTGGGGAACTGCGATGGCAATGGCATGTGCATATCTTGATCTTGAGTGTCAGGTTTATCAGGTTCGCTGTTCGTATGAGCAGAAACCACATCGCCGCGAAGTAATCAGAACTTATGGTGCAAAATGTATTCCGTCGCCTTCGATGGAAACTAAAGTTGGCCGCGACATCAACGAAAGATTTCCGGGCTGTACTGGTTCGCTTGGATGTGCAATTTCAGAAGCAGTGGAATATGCAACTGAGCATGAAGGTTATCGTTATGTTTTGGGTTCAGTTTTGAATCAGGTTTTAGTTCACCAGTCGATTATTGGAATGGAAGCTAAAGCTGCAATGGATAAATATGGAATTAAACCGGACATCATCATCGGATGTGCAGGAGGCGGATCAAACCTTGGCGGACTCATCTCTCCATTCATGGGAGAAAAACTCCGTGGTGAAAAAGACTATCAGTTCATCGCAGTAGAACCTGCAAGCTGTCCAAGCCTTACACGCGGTGTATTTGCATACGACTATTGTGATACTGGAAAAGTTTGTCCGATGCAGAAAATGTATACTCTCGGTTCACAGTTTATGCCAAGTGCAAGCCACGCCGGCGGACTTCGTTATCACGGCATGAGTTCCATTTTAAGTCAGCTTTATCACGACGGCTACATGGAAGCACGCTCAGTTGAACAGACATCAGTCTTTGAAGCTGCAGAATATTTCTGCCGCACAGAAGGAACATTGCCTGCACCAGAAAGTTCACACGCAATTAAAGTTGCAATCGATGAAGCTCTTAAATGCAAAGAGACTGGCGAAGAAAAAGTTATTCTCTTCGGATTAACTGGAACTGGTTACTTTGACATGATGAGTTATCAGAAATTTAATGATGGAATTATGAAAGACTATATTCCTACTGACGAAGAAATCAAAGCTGCAACAGATTTGATTCCACGCTTTGACGGTCAGGAAAAATTTTAATCTTATCTGATATTTCTATACCATTCATTACGGAGAAGTTTGTATTCATTTGCGAACTTCTCCGTTTTATTTGACATCGCATTTGTTCCGTACGGTGTTATCCAGTTGATTTCGTAACTGTCTTTGTCTGCATCGACTTTTGAAATGAAAACAAGATGTGCAGTTTTTGTGTCGAAAGTGTAATCAACATTTTCTTTTGCAGGTTTTCCGTTTAAAAAGATTCCCGGTTTGATTTTCGATTTCTGTCCGTTTGCAAGAATGAACTCTGCAGGAAATTTTGCAACACCTGTGATTGTGAATGTGAGGTCAGATTTTTTATATGGAATGTTGTCCGCAAGCGTTATGTCGAGGACAGTTGTTTCAGAATTGTATTTGCAGTCTTTAAGTGGAATTTCATAAACCGCATTTTTATTAAGCATTCTGGCTTGTACAGAAGTAAGTTTTTCAAAAACCATAATTGAATAAAGCTTTCCGTCAAACGATGCTTTTGTATTAACATATGTTGTGTTTGATTTTGATTCCTGAGAAGTTGATTCGCAGGAAGTGAAAGTTGCTGTTAAAATAGCTGCTGCGATTATGATGAAAGTTGAAATAAGTTTTGAAGAAAATGATTTGTGATTGCTTAAAGGATTTGTCATGTTCATAATTTGACTCTCTGTATTATTGAATTCCATTTTTTATCTTGTTAATATTATCTTAACATAAAATTAAAAATTGTCATATGATTTGCATTTGTGGAGTTTGTTATGAAAAAATGTTTTAGCTTTCTTTTGGTTTTATTATCTTCGTTTGTTCTTTTTGCGCAGAGTTTGGTTTATACTTCAGAAAATCTGAATATGCGTGATGCTCCGTCGACTTCTGCGAATAAAGTTGTGACAATTCCAAAGCATACTGCGGTTTTTATACTTGAAACCGGAAAAGAAGAGACAATCGGCAGTGAAACTGCAGAATGGGTAAAAATAATTTGTGATAAATTTATAAATGGAAAATTGTACGAAGCTGGCCAGACAGGCTGGGTTTTTTCTGCATATCTTTCTGCAGAAGATAAATATACAGATCATGAAATTGAAAAACTACTCGTTGAAAAACATGAATTTAGAAATTCGTGGGATGATATTGAGCCTGTTGTAATGCATTTTTCTGAAAATTATTCAGTAAAAACAGTATCTATTGATTTTGGATGGGGCGATTATTGCAGTACAAATTATTCTGTACAAAATGGAACGATTGTTTTGAATGAGCCTTTTTCAGGAAGTATCGAAATAAGAGATGAGGATTTAAAAACTGGTCCGCTGACTTTTACACGCATCCATTCTGAAATTGGAGAATATTGCATTAGTGAAAGCTTCCGTTCAAAACAAGATGCCAATTCATTGATTAAAAGTGATTATGGAATTTCATTAACAAAGTCTGAAAGCGTTGTTTTACCTTGCGACTGCGAATTTTATGAAAAGCCTTCGCTTGATTCTAAAAAATTGTCTTTTGCAGATGCAATTGAGTTTAAAAATGAAAATAAAGTTGCTTTGATTTATAACTCAAATAGATATTTCAAAGGTCAGAAAATTGTTTCTGACAGACAGGTTATTTCGACAATTGATAAAAGCAAAAAAGGAAAATGGTATTCATGTGATGCATCGCATACGCTTTTACAGAGAGTATGGTTTTTCGTTCCAGAATCTGATCAGAAAAAGATTTCTGAAAAGCCTTTGTCGATTGAAATGCTTGAAGATGCAAAGAAAAAAGGTTCAATCAGAATGCGTATTTTAACAAAAGAAGAAGCTGGCAGGGTAGAAGGAAAAGGTTACTGGATAGATTCTCTTGTTGATACATATCCAGATACAAAAAAATAACCCCGCAAGCAACTCGCGGGGTTTTGCCAGAGTTATCAGTTAACTTTTGACTCTGGTACTGTAAAATTCCACTTAAACTATTTTTTCAAAAGTGCTGCAAACGGATTGTATGTATCGCCGTCGTCGTCCTGTGATGACATATATTTTGCAGTTGTCTTGTCCTGCTCGAGTGAAGTTGTAGTTGTGAGTGCGATGCGTTTGTTTTTTGCATCAACTGATTTTACAACTACTGACATCTTGTCGCCGACATTGAACTTTTTCTTGAGGTTTGTGTTTGCATCAACATCGAGTTCTGAAATGTGAACAAGGCCGTCGATTGCTTCTTCGAGATTTACGAAAACACCAAAGTCTGCAACGCGTGCAATAACGCCGTCAACTTTCTTTCCTTCTGTGTAACGGTCAGTAACTGTGTCCCATGGATCTGCTTCGAGTTCTTTTGTAGAAATTGAAACTCTTTCGCGTTCCCAGTCTGTGCGGATGATCTTTGCTTTTACTTCCTGATCAACTGAAAGTTTTTCAGAAACCTGTTTGATGTGTCCGCGTGTAATTTCAGAAATAGGCAAAAATGCAAGAACTCCGCCGATATCAACGACAGCGCCTTTATCTTTAAGTTCCACTACTTTACCATTAACAATATCGCCTTCTTTGTATTTTGCAGCAAGACCCTTGAGGTTTTCTGCATATTTCATTTCGCCGATTGCACGGTTTGAAAGAACGATGTTTTTTCCTTCGTTTTTGAATTCCTGAATCTTAAATGACATCACGCGGCCGATGTAGTAAGATGGTTCTTCTTTCTGCTTGTATCCCATCTGAGAGAACGGACAGAATGCACGAGCCGAACCGATTTTAACTTCGAAACCACCTTTGATTTCTTTTTCAACTTTACCGTCAACCGGAATTCCTGACTGGAATGCTTTTTCGAGCATGTCTGTGTCAGCGTTGTGTCCTGCGATTTTTGTAGTGAAGTATGGAACTCCGTCTTTTGTTGAAAGGTAATATGCTTTAATCTTGTCGCCTTCGTTTACTTTTACATTTCCTTTGTCGTCGCAAAGTTCAGCTTTATCGAGAATTCCCTCTGTTTTTGCATTCAAGTCTAAAAAAATTGTATCGCCAGAAATCTGTACGATTGTAGTTTCTATTTCCTGTCCCGGTTCAAAATAATTCATAAATTGCCTCTTTTATATGGAATTTGTTAATGATGAGATAGGGTAGCATATTTTAGGGATTTTGAAAAGGAAAGGTGATGTTGATATATCATTTAATTCAATTAAAATATTCTGTAATATAGCTATTTTAATTTGACTAAATAGCTATATAGCACTATAATTAAATCATGGAGGCACAGATGGCAGAAGCAGTTCCGGTTTTTGAAGCAAAAAATAAATTACCATTCTATATTCACAAGGCAGAGTCTGAAGGTCCTGTTTTTCTTTCCCGTAGAAATAAAGAAGTTGTAGTTATGCTTTCTGTAACTGAATACAACAGACTTTTGGTTCAGGCAAAGGAAAATCGAAAGCAGATGAGTATTCTCGACCGTGTTAAAGATTTTCATGAGCGCAATAAAGATTTGTATTCTGACGCTGAGATTGATGAGATTTTTGGTTTAGTTGAAAAGAAACGAAGTGAAATTCCATATTATAGAGATGTGGAAAATATATGGGATGGAATAATGGTGGGCGCAGATGATTAAAGATGACGAACCTCATTATCTTCTTGATACAAATATCGTTTCTGAACTTTTAAGGTATAGATCTGATTTCAATGTTTTGAAAAAAATGGCTGAACATTCTTCAGATATGGCAATCAGTGTAATTGTTCTTGATGAACTTTTAACAGGTGCTATGCTGTTGAAAGAAGGACGAAAAAAAGAAGCGTTATTGGAATTTATACAAAACGATGTAAAAGAAAATTTTAAGATTAAAGTCTTTGATGAAAAAGCTGCAGAGATGCATGCCGTAATTTATTCCAGTCTCTTGAAAAATGGTTCTCCTGTTTCTGCCGGGGACACCCAGATTGCTGCCATTGCAATAGCCGAAAACATGACCCTTGTTACCCGCAACACAAAGCATTACGAATCAATTGCCAGTCAGTTTGGCCTCAAAATGGAAAACTGGTTCGAAGATTGAAAAATTGTGAAAAAATTCCCTTCTTTTTGAATTCCTTTTTCTACTTAATTCCACTCTTGAAAAATCGATATTCCTGGGGTAAAATTAAACATTATACTTTTGAATTACTCCTGATTCTTGATTTTTTTTCAGGAGAGTGAGAGTTTTAGGTTTCAGATGGAATTTTTGAAAGCGCATGAAGGTAATCCGCATCTGCTTGGTGCGACTGTTACCGAAGATGGCATTAATTTTGCAATTTTTTCACGTGATGCGACAAGAGTAGTGCTTTGTCTGTTTGAAAATGCGCATTCAGGTAAGCCGTATGCAATGTATGAGCTTTCTGAGGAATGTAATAAAACAGGCGATGTATGGCATTGTCTGATTTCTGATTTAAAACCTGGTGCTCTTTATTTGTATAGAATTGACGGTCCATACGATGTTCACAAGGGATTGCGTTATGATTTCAGTCAGTATCTGATTGACCCGTATGCAAAAGCCTTGAGCGAAGGATCTGTTTATAAACATTTTGCGTCTGTCAATGCGACAGGCAAATTGACTGCTTCTGAAAGAGAACTTCCAGAAATCGAGCTCTTTCCAAAATGCGTCGTTATCGACGACGGTGAGTTTGACTGGGAAGGAGACAAACCCATCGGCCGGCCTTTAAATGAGTCTGTAATTTACGAGACTCATTTAAAGGGCTTTACGGCATCTCCCACTTCGAATGTACAGTTCCCCGGAACTTACAAAGGCTTTATTGAAAAAATTCCATATTTAAAATCACTCGGAATTACTGCTGTCGAACTTTTACCTGTTTTCGAATATGACGAAAACGAAAACGACCGCATCAATCCAAAAACCGGAAAGCGTCTTTCAAATTACTGGGGATACAGCACAATCGGATTTTTTGCACCAAAAGAAAATTATGCTTCTGACAGAACTCCGGGTGCGTGTGTAAGAGAGTTTAAAGAGCTTGTAAGGGAACTTCACAAAGCGGGCATCGAAGTTATTCTTGATGTCGTTTATAACCACACAGCCGAAGGAAACGAAAACGGTTCAACTTACGAGTTCAAGGGAATTCAAAACGATGTTTACTATCAGCTTGTCGAAGGCGACATGCAGTATTATAAAAATTATTCCGGCTGCGGAAACACAGTAAACTGTAATCATCCTGTTGTACGCGATTTTATTCTTGATTCACTCAGATACTGGGTAACCGAGATGCATGTTGACGGCTTTAGATTTGACCTTGCAGCAATTCTTACCCGCTCACAGACTGGACAGCTTTTGACATTTCCTCCGCTTACAAATGCGATTGCAGAAGATCCGATTTTGCGCAATACGAAAATGATTGCAGAACCATGGGATTGCGGCGGCGGATATTTAGTCGGAAGATTTCCGGGTGGAAGATGGTGTGAATGGAATGACAGATATCGCGATGACATCAGAAGATTTATCCGCGGTGATGAATTTGTTACGACTGCTGCAGCGACACGCATGGCAGGAAGTTCAGATCTGTATCAGTATTCTGGCCGCAAGCCATTCCACTCAATCAACTTTATTACAGCACATGACGGATTTACGCTCAACGATCTTGTAACATATAACGGAAAGCACAACGAAGAAAACGGTGAAGAAAACCGCGACGGCTGTGATAACAATAATTCTTACAATCACGGTTTTGAAGGCGAATGTGAAAATCAAAAAATTAATTCACTCAGAAACCAGCAGATAAAAAATTTTCTTTCGTGTCTTCTTCTCTCGCAGGGAACTCCGATGTTTGTTGCAGGTGATGAGTTTAAGAGAACTCAGAATGGAAATAACAATGCGTACTGTCAGGATACGCCAATGTCGTGGATTGACTGGACACTTGCCGAGAAAAACGAAAGCCTTGTCCGCTTTGTAAGTGAACTTATAAAATTCAGAAAACGAAATGAAGTATTACACCGCGATAATTTCTTTGGTGAAACTGACAGTGAAAAAATGTCCGGGGCAGATTTAGTGTGGTACGATTTTGACGGCCGCATGCCTGACTGGAGTAAACTGAACAGATTCATTGCGTGTGAAATATTCGGAAACAGATATACAAATAAAGACGGAACAAAAGGTGAAGCAATTTACATTGCTATAAACACAGACCGCCATGACCTTACAGTCATTCTTCCGTCACTTGAAAACGGTAAAGTCTGGACCCGCATTCTTGATTCATCATATCCGGAAGGCGAGGACATTACAGAATATGGAAAAGAGGAAGTACTGCAGTCACAGAGAAGGTACGTTGTAACTTCTCATTCGGTTGTAGTTCTGATGAGTAAAACTGAATAGATTGTTCGCGTGGTGTGTTTTGCAGACGCGGTGATTAAAAGGAGAAAAATAAATGATTTTTGATGCAGAAAAATTTAAAGGAATGCTTGTTGAACGCTTGAAGAAACAGTATGGAAAAGACATTGCTCATGCAAACAGTCATGACTTATACGATGCAGTTGCAGCAAGTACACGCGAAATGATTACAAGCAACTGGATGGCAACTCGTGCAGAATACGAAAAAAATCCGGTTAAACAGCTTTATTACTTCAGTGCAGAATTTTTGATGGGTCGTGCGTTGAGCAACAACCTCATTAATCTCGAAATCAAGAAAGCAGTAAAAGAAGTTCTTGATGGAATGAATATCGACTACAATCTTGTAGAAGATCAGGAACCGGATGCTGGTCTTGGTAACGGCGGTCTCGGTCGTCTTGCAAGCTGCTTCCTGGACTCTCTTGCAACACTCGATTATCCTGGACACGGATATGGAATCCGCTACGAATACGGAATGTTCGAACAGCACATCGAAGACGGTTATCAGGTTGAATATCCAGACAACTGGCTCCGCCACCGCGACCCGTGGGAAATCAAACGCTCTGACCTTGCAGTAACAGTTAAGTTCGGTGGAAACATTGCTTACGGTACATCTCCTGACGGTCAGCCAAGATTCTATCTTGAAAACGCAGAAGAAGTAATCGCAACTCCATACGATATGCCGATCATAGGTTTTGATACAAACACAGTAAACACACTCCGTCTCTGGGAAGCAACAAGTGCCGACGGTTTTGACCTTCAGCTTTTTAACAACATGGAATATAACCGCGCCGTAGAAAAACAGAACAGCGCAGAAAACATCAGCCGCGTTCTTTATCCAAACGACAACGGACCATCAGGAAAAGCTCTCCGCTTAAAGCAGCAGTACTTCTTCTCGTCTGCATCGTTGCAGGATCTCGTTCACCACTTTGTAGCTAACTTCGGACCTGATTTTAAGAAGTTCCCTGATTATCATGTAATTCAGCTTAACGATACACATCCGGTAGTAGCAATCCCAGAATTGATGAGAATCTTCATCGATGAATACGGACTTGGCTGGAACGAAGCATGGGCAATCGTTCAGAAGACATTCGCTTATACAAACCATACAATTCTTGCAGAAGCTCTCGAAAAATGGCCTATCGAAATTTTCCAGGGACTTTTGCCTCGTATCTATCAGATTGTAGAAGAAATCAATAGACGCTTTGTTGATGACATCAGAAAAAAATATCCTGATGATTACGATAAACACAACCGCATGTCAATTATCGGCGGCGGAAAAGTCCGCATGGCATGGCTTGCAATTCATTCATGCTTCAGCGTAAATGGTGTTGCTGCCCTTCATACAGAACTTCTTAAATCAAAAGAACTTAAAGACTGGTATGAACTTTATCCAGAAAAATTCAACAATAAAACAAACGGTGTAACACAGAGACGCTGGCTTTTGAATGCTAACCCTGATCTTGCAGATTTTATTACAAAGAAAATCGGACGCGGCTGGGAAAAAGATTTAACAAAACTCAAAGGTCTCGAAAAGTTTGCAGATGATGATGCAACACTTAACGAACTCATCAACATCAAGCAGTCTAACAAACAGTATCTCGCAGAATATCTTAAACACAAACAGAACGAGTTTATTGATCCGGACAGCATCTTTGATGTTCAGGTTAAACGTCTCCACGAATATAAGCGCCAGCTTTTGAATGTTTTGCACATCATGTATTTGTACAACAGACTCGTGGAAGATCCAAACTTTGATCCGCCTGCAAGAACATTCATCTTTGGCGCAAAAGCAGCATCTGGTTACCGCCGTGCAAAATCAATCATCAAATTGATTAACACAGTTGCTGACCGCGTAAACAACGACCGTCGTGTCCGCGGAAAACTCCGTGTCGTATTTGTAGAAAACTACTGTGTATCTGCCGCAGAAAAAATCTTCCCTGCAGCAGATGTTTCAGAACAGATTTCTACAGCAGGTTATGAAGCAAGTGGAACTTCAAACATGAAGTTCATGCTCAACGGAGCTCTTACACTTGGAACAATGGACGGAGCAAACATCGAAATCTTTGAAGAAGCTGGAAAAGAAAACGGATTTATCTTTGGTCTTTCTTCTGATGAAATCATCAAGATGGAAGCAGACCATTCTTACAGACCGTCAGAATATCTTGCAAGAAATCCGCAGCTTGCAAAAGTTGTAGAACAGCTTGTAGATGGAACTTACGATCCGACACATCAGATATTCAAAGAACTTCACGATTCACTTGTTTACGGTGTAGAAGGTCAGCGCCCTGATGTATTCTATGTACTTGCAGACTTCAATGACTACTGCCGCGCACAGGAAGAAATTGCAAAACAGTATTCCGACAGAAAACTCTGGGCTAAAAAAGCTCTTCTCAACATCGCCAACAGCGGCAAGTTCTCAAGCGACAGAACAATCGAAGATTACGTAAGAGACATCTGGCATTTGAATAAGTTGATTGTTAAGTAATTTGGAATTTTGAATTTAATGAAAGCACGAAACGTATTGGTGAACAACGCGGTTCGTGCTTTTTTTATGTTTTATTTCTGAAATTGGATATAAATTTAATAAATATGCGTATATTACCATATGGAAACTTAATTAATGTATTTTGATTATGTTTATTGGAATCATATTTGGGTCTATGAGTAAAAGTGTTTTGTTGTAATAAATGTATTTTAGTGATAAAATTATGATAAATTACTGATATACGAGGTGTTTATGATGCAGATTAGGCCAGTTTCAGATTTGAGAAATAAATTTCCAGAGATAGAAAAAATAGTAAATTCTTCGGAGGAACCAGTATTCTTAACAAAAAATGGATATGGATCAATGGTATTAATGTCACTTGAAATGTACGATTCCCTTGTAAATAATATCGAAGCTCGTTTAGATGAAGCTGATTCACAGGCCGAAGAAACAACAAAAAGATTTTCACATGAAGAGGTATTCAGTGAAATTAGGAAAGGTCTTAAAAAAAAAAGTAGATGAAGAAATATAAGCTTCAATATCTTCCAATTGCAAAAGATAGAAAATATCCATACAGAAGAATTAATGTAGCAAATTATACAGTTTGGTATGTGGTTATAAATGACATAATGGAAGTAAGACGAATTCAACCTTCTAATAGGAATGAAGAGAATTTAATTCTGAACTAAACATTTCTGTCAAATTTGTATACCAGAACCGGAATCAAAACCAGCTGCAATACAACACCTGGCCAGCATCTCATCACACTGGTCCACGCTCCAAATAATTCCACTCCGCTTTTTGCAAAAATATAAACAAGTGTAAAACATCCGAGCATTCTTAAAACTCTTCCTGCAATCTGCACGATTAAAACTTTTACGACATTTGAAATATTGATATTTCTCAAAAGACCTGCAGTTAATCCGTAGCCGAAAAGTTCTATCATCATCAGAGGAAGACTTAATCCGTTTGGCATTCCTGTGAGAAGTGCGCTTGCGACTGGACCGAGTAATCCTGAAATTGCTCCTGCGTATGGACCTGCGATTAAACCGACGAAAATAATCGGAAGGTGCATCGGGGAGAAAAGTACTCCGAGTGTTTTTCCTGTTCCTGTTGCGAGACCTAAAAGGTGAAAGAGTTGTGGAAGGGCAACGGCTGCGATGATTGCGAGTGTTGCTGCGAGTGTCTGTTTTTTGATTGATAGAGGTTTTCTTTTTAATACAAGTGTTCCTGTCATTTTATTTCTCCTTTGTTTTATAAGTTTGCGGTATTATAAATTCCACTTAACCTACATTTTTATAAGTTCATATTCTCGTGATCCGAGGCCGAGTTTTTCGCCGTGTTCGAGAGTTTCTTTCCAGCGGATGTTCGGGTTGGAATCTAAGAAGTGATCGTGATGATTCTTCCAGTTGATTTTTGAAAGATTGTCAGAAAGCTGTGAGTTTGGCATCGGTGTGTTTTTTAAGCACGCGTCTGCACATGCCTGATCGAGTGCAACAGGATCGAATGAAGCAAACATTCCGACATCCGGTAAAATCGGTGCGTCGTTTTCTGCGTGGCAGTCGCAGTTAGGTGAAATGTCGCAGACGATGTTGATGTGAAAGTTTGGTCGTCCGTCGATTACAGCTTTTGTATATTCTGCGATTTTACATCCGAGTATTTCGTTTGCGTTTGAATTTGGATTGTAAATAGCATCAAATGCACAGGCACCGATACATCTTCCGCATCCTTTGCAGATTTCCTGATTGATTACAGCAATGCCAGTTTCATAGGAAATTGCATCAGAGCCGCATTCTTTTGCACAGCGGCGGCAACTTTTACAGAGTTCCTCATTTACAAGAGGTTTTCCTGCATTGTGCTGCTGCATTTTTCCGGCACGGCTTCCGCATCCCATTCCAAGATTTTTTAAAGCGCCGCCAAATCCTGTTGCTTCGTGTCCTTTAAAATGATTGAGTGACACAACAATATCAGCATCCATTACAGCGCGTCCGATGTAAGCTTCCTTGCAGTATACAGCTCCCTCAACTGGAACGATGACATCATCAGTTCCGCGAAGACCGTCAGCGATGATTATATGACATCCTGTTGTGAGTTCGTTAAAACCGTTTTCCTGTGCGCAGCTCAAATGTTCGAGTGCGTTTTTTCGAAAGCCCGGATACAAAGTGTTGCAGTCTGTCAAGAAAGGTTTTCCGCCGAGATCTTTGATTACGTCGGCGAGTGCTTTTGCATACTGTGGTCTTAAGTATGCGACATTTCCAAGTTCTCCAAAGTGAATTTTTATTGCAACAAATTTGTTATTAAAATCTATTTTTTCGATTCCGGCTTTTTTGATTAATTTTTTAAGTTTGACCGGCATCGTGTCGCCGTTGTATGTAGTTCGAAAGTCAGTGAAATATACTTTTGATTTTTCCATTATAAAATCTCCTTTTAAATTTTATTCACTTTGAAAAAAAAGTTTTATAAAGCAATTCCACTATTAATTGTAAGTCCTTAAGCCGTTTTTTTAAAGAGACATATTTGATTTTTTAATTCCATAAATATCAAAAAAAACATATAATGCTTTTATGAATAAAAAAATCGTTTCACTTCTTTCGAGCTGTGGACTTATTCTTACAGCGCTCATCTGGGGTTTTGCATTTGTAGTCGTAAAAGACAGTCTTGATTTTGTTCCGCCTGTGTATATGGTTGCACTTCGTTATACGATTGCGGCTGTGATTCTCGGTGTGATTCTTTTTGTAATAGGAAAATTAAAAATTTTAAATAAATCATATTGGGTTCATGGAATTATTACAGGACTGATGCTTGGTTCTGCGTACATTGTTCAGACAATCGGCTGCAATTATACTACAGCCGGAAAAAACGCTTTTCTTACAACAGTGTATGTAATTCTGATTCCGCTTATCATGTGGCCGATGTATAAAAAACGTCCGGGATGGATTGTTTTTCTTTCTGCATTTATTGCACTTGTCGGAATCGGAATGCTTACACTCACAAATGACGGTTCAAGTCTTTCTGTGAATATCGGTGATATTCTTACTTTAATCTGCGGACTTCTGTTTGCGCTTCAGATTATTTTTACTTCGAAATATTCTCAAGATGAAAATCCTGTTGTACTCAGCTGGATTCAGTTTGTGACGAGTGCGGTTCTTGCGTGGATCTGTTCGCCTTTGATTGACGGCGCGTTTGAGTTTGTTGTTTTAAAAAGTTCAAAAGTTCTTTTAAGTATTTTTTATCTTGGAATTTTTTCTTCGCTCATCGCGTTTTTACTGCAGAATGTCTGTTTAAAATATGTTGTTCCGTCTCTTGCTTCTCTGTTTTTATCGCTTGAATCTGTTTTTGGAATTTTATCGAGTGTCATTTTTTTACACGAGAGACTGACTGTTGTGATGATAGCAGGATGTGTTTTGATTTTTGCAGCGATTACGATTGCTGATCAGTTTGGAGAAAAAAAATGAAACCATGGGAATTATTTGATGAACTCTGGAATTCGGAATATATCAACAGCGGTGATGATGTTGACTGGACAATAAAAGTTTATGATGACGAAAAAGTTTTAAGACTTTTGTTTCAGGGAAGTGTTGAATTTCGAGATTGGATTAATAATTTTAAATTTCCAATAAAACCTTATAAAAAACAGCAGAATATAATGTGGGTTGCTTCAGGCTGGGCAAATGCTTATAAGACATGTAATGATGAAATCATGAAAGCATTTATGTCTAAAGCTTCTGAATATAAAGAAAAGAATTATAGAATTGAAATATGTGGTTACAGTTATGGCGGTGTAATGGCTGTACTTGCAGCAGAGGATTATAACTTCAGAACGCATGAAAAAGTACCTGTCATTACTTTCGGTTCCCCTAAGGCTTTTTTTGGAAAGAAAACTTTAGCGTATGTCCAGAGCTGTGTTGAAAGTGCAGTTCAGTATGCAAATAACAATGATTTTGTAACAAAATGTGTTCCGCTCATCGGATACAGAATGTTAAATAAAATTCCTGTCGGCGAAAAATTTAATTTTTTCAAAATGTTCAATATTCCAAAATATCATACTGGTTATGGAGATAAATCCCTTTATGAGTAAGAAGATTTTTCTTCAATACCGGAATTGTATTTTTTCAGATGCTCTGTTTTTGATATTTTTTTTCGGATTGATTTTTTTTTCGTGCTCAAAAAAAAATCAGAATAGTAATTCTGTTCACGAAAATAATTCTGTTCAGAAAAAAGAAGTGTTGAAAATTGCAACAGAATTCGGCTATCCTCCGTTTGAATATCTTGACCATGACGGAAGAACACTTATTGGTTTTGATGTTGATATGTGGAATGAAATCTGCCGCCGTCTTGATATGACTCCAGTTTACGAGGATGTTCAGTGGTCAGGGATTTTTTCAGCACTTGAATCAAAACGGTTTGACTGCATCATTTCTGCAGTAACAATTACTGAAGAACGAAAAGAAAAATTTCTGATAACAACTCCATACGTTCAGAATGCGGAATGTTTTATTGTAAAGGCTGATGACAAAAATCAAAATGCACCGTTCAGCGAAAATTCAAGGTTAATTAATTCTCCTGATAAACTTAATGGTCTTCGTGTTGCATATCAGGCTGAGACTGTAAGCGATGTTTATGTTTCAGAGCTTTTGAAAAACGGAATTAGTTTTGAAGTCTTTGAATATGACAAACTGATGAATGCTTTTGATGATTTGAAATACGACAGAGTTGATGTTGTAGTTGCAGAAAGTGTTGCTGCAAAAAATCTTGTTAAAATAAATCCAGACGTTTATCGGATTGATTTTACAGGCGAACCAGATGCGTATTTTGGAATTCTTGTAAATAAAGACAATACAAAGCTTTTTGAATTGATTCAGTCTGCACTTGATGAGATGAATGCAGATGGGACGATGAAATCATTTGAAGACAAGTGGTTAAAATAAATGGAAATATTAAGAAGTTTGTTATTTCATTGATATGGACAATTCTTGTAACAGTATTTCTCCATTATGCAACAGAGAAACCTGTTAAAAGAATTATTTTTAATAAGAAAAGAGCTTAAGCGCGATGGCGCTCAATTGTTTTTGTATTGTTAGCTACGATATAAGTTCCGAACATTGCTGTTGCGGCATCAAAGAGTGCTGCAAAACTTCCGATGATTGCGGCAGCTGGTTTTAAAAGAAGATAACCTGTTTCCATTCCGCGTCCGTACATAGTACACAAAACTGTGAGGGCTACGAAAGTTCCACCTGTAGGCATAGCTCCAAGCAGGAACGAAAGAATAAATGCCATTAAAGAAATTCTGAGCATCTGAAAAAATTCCAGATTCAAAGTTGAATAAGAACGCCAGATTACTACAAAGCTGATGATTACAACAAGTGCAGAACCACCGCGTGCAAAAATAGAAAAAAGCGGATAAACATATCCGTTTGTGCGCTGGCGGATTCCAAGTTTTTCTTTTCCGAGACGCATATTAACAGGAAGTGTCAGGTTTGTGTCTCCCGAGAAAAATGCTGTGATAAAAGGAACTACACAGGCACTTAAAACTTTCCATGGCTTTCCGCCACGACAGAGATATTTTACAATCAAAGGATAAATCAATCCTGCAACAATAATAAAAAGTACAGAAAGAGTAATTATCAACGGAGTAAATACTCCGCTTTTAATGATTGCCCTGAATTGAACTGTCCAGTTGCACATTATGACGATAATGCCGACAGAAAGAAGTTCTGTTACGACATATGAAATATTGAAGAACAGTTCTGAAAGTGAATCTGTTAATGAAAGAATCGGTTTGAGGTTGGAATGTTCCATACAGCATGCACCGCCGATTATCATGGCAAAAATGAATGTAGGCAAAAGGAATGATCCCTGAATAAGTGATTCAAAACTTGAAAAAGGAATCATCTGGCGTATGAGATTCTGAATGTCAATTGTATTAACCTGAGTTACTTTTTCTGTGATGATCTGAAGCTGCGGAAGTTTTACGATTACAATTGTAATGAAACCAAGAGCAGAAAGCAAAAGGGAAGATGCTACGATTACGGCAGCTGCCCATAATGTTGTTTTTCCGACGAGTTTTGCATCATTTAAGCGGTAAACTGCCATTATTACAGAAAAGAAAAGAAGCGGAAGAAGTGTGAATCGTCCGATACGGATAATGATTTCTGTTATAAAAGCAATTATTGAAGCTCCGTGAATTGAGTCTAAAGGTAAAATAAAGGCCGAAGCAAGACCGAGTGCAATACCAATTAAATATTTAATCCAAATTTTCATAGACTCAATTATATCATGTTTGTATAAGATTGCAAACCTGTGCTATAATGTAGAAATGGAAAAAACAATTTTAATTGCCGGTAAAGAAATTCCAGATGGAATTGATTTTGCAGACGGCGCATTGATGACAAAAAGAAATGTAGTTGCTACTGTATCTGATAAATCAAAGGCAAAGCAGGCAGCAGACGGTGAAACTGTTTCTGTTTTGTGGAATAAGACGTCGCCGGTTTCTGCACGAACTTTGGTTCTTGAATGTGAAAATTATTTTAAGCGTCTTGATGAGGCTGTTCTTGTTTTTGATGAAGCATATTTTGCGCAGAAGTTTGAAAGCATGTCTCTTGAAAACTGTTCACAGGTTGTAGATGAGATGATTTTGAGTTACCAGTATTTAACTCTCGAAATTCTTTCAAGATTTGAAAAGCGTTTTCAGTATGAATATGTAAATGATGAAAATATAAAACCGGCAAAGCTCGTTTTTGCAGTAAAGACAATTCCGACGGAAGCAGATGTGATAAAAAATCCTGCAATGAGAAATTCTTCTTCGATTGTAGCCGGTCCGTTTATTTCGGCTGCGCTCAACGCTTTTGCGGCATTTGCTGAAAATGTGGCAGCTATTTATGGTGGCCGTGATTATGTGAATGTCATTCTTGTAAAAGGTGATGCACAGATGGAACTTTGCAAAAGCGACAGAAATTTTTCATCATGGCTCTGCAGCTATATGGACGAAGTTGATAATTTAAAACATAAATTGAATGCAAAACAGTGTGTTTCATGGGTTAAAGCCGGAACTAAATCACCTTCTGGTTTTGCTTTTTTCAAATAGAGTCTGGTCGTAAGACAGGATTTTCAAAGAGGGTTTTTAGATGGAACAGATTCTTGAAGTTATATCAGGATATGCAGATTCGTATCAGGTTTATGCTTCGATAACGAAAATAGTCATAAGTTTTATTGTCGGTGTTATCATCGGTGTTCAGCGAAAAAATCACCAGCAGGTAATCGGAATTCGAACGCTTCTTCTCATCTGTATTTCATCAACTCTTCTCGGAATCCTTTCTGAATATGCTGCTCTTTATACTCCTGGCGGTAAGGGTGATCCCGGCCGAATTGCAGCTGCTGTTGTAACTGGAATCGGTTTTGTAGGCGGTGGAGCAATCATGCACCGCGGATTGAATGTCAAAGGTGTAACAACTGCTGCTTTGATTTGGGCTGTTTCATCAGTAGGACTTTCTATCGGATACGGACTTTATCTTGCATCTGTTTTAGTTTTCGTTCTTATTCTTGTGTCACTTCCATTCTTTCGGAAGTTTGAAGCAAAATATTTTCCGATTGATAAGATGAGGGTATTAACTCTTACTTACGATGACGGAAAAGTTGATTTTGAAAAAGTCAAAGAATATATAAAAGAAAAGGGTCTTATTCTTCAGGATGTAAGTATCACTGAAAATGTCAAAAAGGAAATTCAGGAAATTGTCCTTCATGTTTTTGCTTCAAATGAAGTTGACCTTTTTGGCCTCAATGAAAGCCTTAAAAAAACCGGAAAACTCGTTAAGTTCAGTTTTACTGATGTGTAAGCGGTATTGTAAAATTCCACCTGAAAATTCCCGGAAAGCCCGTGGTTCTTATGGTCCCGCGGCTTTCTTACAATTGAACAAAATCTGTAAAAATGTTAAATTGACTCGATGAATACTCTTGTAGCGCTCTGTGCAATCGGAGCCGAAAAAATCCTTGGTAACGAAATTAAATTTTTAGGTTACAAGCTTTGTGGAAATGCGCCCGGACGTGTCAGTTTTTTGGGTGATGATGACGCATTGTACAGAGCTAATTTGTGTTTGAGAACTTCTGATCGCGTTTACCTTTTACTTGCAAAATATCAGGCTGACAATTTTGATGCTCTTTTTGACGGTGTTTATAACATTCAGTGGCAGGACTTTTATAAAAAAGACGTTAAGGTCACTGTTGATAAAGTCAGAACTTACAAATCAAAATTAAATTCAGAACATTCGATTCAGGGAATGGTTCAGAAAGCGATTTATAAAAAACTTGGTGACAAGTGGCACATGACGACTCTTCCTGAATCTGGCGACGAAAGTGATGTGCGTATTTACATCGACAACAATGAAGTTTTAGTTTTGCTCGATCTTTCGGGGCTTCCGCTTCATAAGCGCGGTTATCGTACAGACGGTGGAATTGCGCCGCTGCGTGAGACGACTGCGAGTGCTATGCTGCAGATGATGATGTGGAGAAGAAAAACTCCGCTTCATGATCCTTTCTGCGGAAGTGGAACTATCGCAATCGAAGCTGCATTGTATGCACACAATATTGCTCCTGGTTTTGGCCGCCGCTTTGCTCTTGAAAATCTCTGCATCTACAACAAAGAGCGTGCAACAAAAATCAGAAGAAAAGAAGCAGAAAATATCCGCACTGATGTGGAATGTCGTATTACCGGAAGTGATATCGACAGCGCCGCAGTTGAACGCGCAAAACTGAATGCTGAACATGCGTGTGTTGCAGCAGGCCGTGCTTTGCAGGAAATCGGAAGTGATGTAAGAATTGAGCGTCCTGATTTTGTTCAGGCTGATTTTGCAGAACTTGAAGCTCCTTATGAAAACGGTTTGATTTTGTGTAATCCTCCGTACGGTGAACGAATCGGAGATGCAGAAGAAGCAGAAAAACTTTATAAAAAAATGGGATGTCTTTTCAAAAATTTTCCATGCTGGGAACTTGGAGTAATTACATCTCACGAAAAATTTCAGGAATCAATCGGAAAGCATGCAGTAATGCTCAAAGATTTGAAAGCTGGAAATCTTGAAACAAAATTTTACATGTATTCAGATAAGCTTGGAACAAAACATCAGAACTCTTCAAAGAAGCCTGATGATAGAAAAACAACTAAACGATAGAGAGGAAAGAGATGGCTATTGTAGTTGAACATGATAAAAGAAAACATGAAATTCTCGAACGCGCTCTTGAAGTATTCATAGAAGAAGGATACGAAGACGTTACATTTCAGAAAATTGCTGACCGCTGCGGAATTACAAGAACAACACTTTATATCTATTTTAAAAATAAGCGCGAAATCTTTGTATGGAGCATCAAACAGTTAACAGCCGGCATTGAAGTAGAACTTGTTTCAACAATTGAAGATAAAAAACTTTCGAATGAAGAAAAGTTAAGAAAGATGCTTTCTGTAGTTGTTGATGCTTGCGAAGAAAATAAAAAACTTTTCAGTATTTTACTTTCATATCTTCTCGCATTGCAGAAGACTGGCGGAGATCCTGCTCTTCGTGTAAGAAGAAGACTTGTAAGACTTCAGCATTTGCTCAATACAGTCATCATCCGCGGAATTAAAGCCGGAGAGTTTAAACAGGTTTCTGTAAAAACTGCAAATGAAATGTTTTATGGACTTGTTCAGTCTGCGATTTTCAGACTTTCAGTTCTTGATGAGAAAAATATCGGCGATATTCGTGATACATTGAATATGGCAGTCGATGGAATATTAAATAAATAAAATGGCGGTCTGGAAAATTCCACTTAGCCAAAAATAGAAAAGGAAAAAACTATGGCAGAAAAAAAATTATGTCCTTGCGGTTCTGGCATTGCTTATGACGAATGCTGTGAACCAATTATCAAAGGAAAAGAAAAAGCAAAAACAGCAGAAGCTTTGATGCGTGCTCGTTACAGTGCTTATGAAAAACAGGAAATCGATTTCATTATCAACTCATGTGAAAAATCAGAAGAAGTTGCAGAAATCGACCGCCAGGCAACAGAAGACTGGAGCAAAACTTCTACATGGCACGGACTTAAAATTCTTCACACAGAAAAAGGTGGAGAAAACGATGACGAAGGTGTTGTAGAATTTGAAGCAACATACACAAGAAAACAGATTCGTGATGTTCACCATGAAACTGGTTACTTCAAGAAGATCGACGGAGAATGGTTCTATTCTGCAGGTGCCCTTAAAACAACAACAGTTGTTCGTGAAGGAGCAAAAGTTGGAAGAAACGATCCATGTCCTTGCGGATCAGGAAAGAAATATAAGAAGTGCTGCGGCCGCTAGGTCGCTTGAAGTGATTTAAATCACTCGACAAGCCGCGGGGAGAAAATGTCCGCGGCTATTTTTTTTGTGAGGATTTTTTATGGCAGAAATTATTTTAACTGGTTTTCATGCGGTTGAAGAAAGAGTTCGTAATGCGAGTGTAAATAAAGACGCTTCTGTTTCGATGCAGATTTTTTATTCTAAGCCAGGACCACGCATTAAAAAGATTCTTGAACAGGCAAAGAAAGCTTCAATTGCTGCAACACAGACTGACGATAAAACTCTCGATGACATGACAAAAAATCTCGGAAACGCAGAACGTGATCACAGAGGAATCGTGATTAAAATAACAGGCGCCGAAGTCAAATCAAATAATATCGTCGATTTTGATAACTGGTTAAAAGATGTCGGTTCAAAAGCAGAAGGCCGCTGCACAGTTGTTGTTCTTGATTCAGTAACTGATCCTCACAATGTCGGAGCAATCATCCGTAGCGCAGATCAGTTTGGTGCAAGCCTTGTCATAATGCCTGAGCGTCACAGCAGTAATAAAATAAATGACAATGATGTAATTCAGAGATCAAGTGCAGGAGCTGCTGCGTGGGTAAACTGCAGTGTAGTTACAAATCTTGTTCGCACAGTCGAAAAATTGAAAGATGCAGGCTTCTGGGTTTACGGAGCAGATGCAGGTGGAACTTCAGTGCAGGAAGGAAAATTTTCTGACAAATCAGTTTTAGTTATGGGAAGCGAAGGAACAGGAATCAGCCGTCTTTTGAAAGAGCAGTGCGATTCGATTGTTTCGATTCCAACATGCGGAAAGATTGACAGCTTGAATGTATCAGTTGCGACTGGTGTGTTGCTGTACGAGATTTACAGACAGAGTTTGTAAAAAATAAATTGAATAAATAAAAGCCCGGACATTTGATTTGATTGAAATCATTTCAGATGTCCGGGCATTTTTTATGTCCGCAATTTAATTAAAAATTGCGGTACTATAAATTCCACTTAAAGATTATTTTCCAAATGCTTTTTTCAAAGTTTCTTCACCAACAGGTTTTGTGAACCAGCTTACAACTGGAACGATGATGAATGGAACTACGATTGCAATTGAAGCGGCAATCATGATAAATCCCAGTTACTGCAACGAGAATGATCCAAGCTAAGAATGCACCGAAGATTGCATTACCAAGCGCAATCCACAATGAGGTGGAATTGTGAAGTGGTGGAAATTAATGCGAAATGATTTTCCTTATGGGAAGTGAGATTGTTGTAGAGAAAGAATTGCCACACGGATTAGTCCGCTACGCTGCTCAGGCTACGCCTTCGCCCAAAACCTCCATCTTTTCTCAAAAATTTGAATTGATATAGTCTTTAGGGGACGGACGTAGTCCGTCCAGCGTAGCGGACTTGTCCGTGTGGAGAAATTGGGAGAAGTGAAAATTATCTGGAGGTTGGAGAAAAGGGTGAAATGAATTACAATTTTCTTATGAAGAAAAAGAGAATGTTATCATCAAAAAAGATTGCTAAATTCCATTTACCCGGACTCTTTGAATTTTACGAACTCTATCGCGCATTCCTTCCGCTTTATCGAAATCACCGTGAGTGGTTTTATGAGTGGTGTGAGATTGCTTCGATTTATGGAACTCCTTCGGACTGCGTGTGGGGTGGCGGGCGTGTTGGGTTTGGTGATGATATTGCAGAAGAAGTCGTTGCATTATTAAACGAATATCAGATTTCTCCGCGGCTTACTTTTTCAAACTCGCTTCTCACAGAAAAACATCTTTCAGATAAAAAATGCAACGCGTTAAGTTCCACATTCCACGAAAAATCAAAAACAAAAACTGGAATTGTGATTTACTCTGATCTGCTTCTTGATTATCTCAAGAAAAAATTTTCTGACTTTTATTTTGTTTCTTCGACGACAAAAGTTCTGACGGAGTTTGAAGATTTTAAAATGGAATTGCAGCGTGATGATTTTGAATATGTCGTTCCGGATTTTCGTTTGAATAAATCGTTTGAAAAGTTAGCGTCGTTGAGCGATGAAGAAAAAGATAAAGTGGAATTTTTATGCAACGAGTGCTGCTGGTGTGGGTGCAAAGACCGCAAGGCGTGCTATGAAAATGTGAGCAGAAAAAGTCTGGGAGAAGAAAATCTTTCGGTTTGTGATGATAATTGTTCTGTTGATGAAAACGGTGATTTTATCTGTCACGCACCTGGAGGAGAAGCTGGATACTCTTTTTCGCGCGCGATGAAAAATCCGATGTTTATTTCGAAAGATGATATTTTAGAAAAATATTTACCGATGGAATTTTCAAATTTCAAAATTGAAGGCCGCGGACTTGGAAGTGCGATGGTGCTGGAGTTTTTGCTGTATTATCTTGTTAAACCTGAGTGTCAGATTGAAGTTCGCGAAAAGATTTATCTTGATTCGATGCTGGATTTGTTTTAGAGGTTATTATGAATGATATTGCAGAAAAATATTTTGAAAAAGCAAAAGAATATTTTACTAAGGCGTATGAAAATTCAAATATTTCTTCTGAAATAAAAACTTATATTTTAGAAACAGGTGGAAATAAAGTTCCAGAAGGTTTTGAAGTATCTCATAAAGTTCCATTATATACAAAGAATATTAAAGATAGAAAATTACTAGATATTTCAGATAACATGGAATTAATACCAAAAGAATTACATAGACAAATGCATATGTTTTGTGGAAATACATATCATTTGTATAATCCATCTTTGTTTAAATATTAGGAGTGTTTTTATGGATGAATTGTATAAACAGTTTGAAGAATTGGTTTTAGATAATACGAGTAATTTTTCAAAACAGATTGAATTTATTAAAAAAATTCAATCTGAAAAAAATATGAAA